>NZ_JBFAQZ010000017.1:0-170819 GCF_040673975.1 Actinosynnema sp. NPDC050801
GCCTCGACGCCAACGGCCAGGGCACCACCAACGGCACCCAGGTCAACTCCTGGACCTGCAACAACCAGACCAACCAGAAGTGGACCCGCCGATGACACGGCACACCGGCCCCCTCGCCGGGTGACGCCGGGCGCGGGGTGCGACATCACCCCGCGCCCGGCGTCACGGGCAAGGCCACCGCGCCCCTGCTCCCGTGATCCATCCGCCAGGTCGGCGACGATCTCCGACCACGCCGGGGCACCGGCGCTACCACCAGCAGTGGAGGAAGTTCCATGGCAGTAGTGAGTCGTGTGCTGGTCGGCGCTGTCGCACTGGCGGCGTTGCTCGCCCCGTCCGTGCCCGCGGTCGCCGCTGCCGACGTGGTCGTCGCGGCACCGGTCCGGGTGATGCCCCTGGGCGATTCGATCACCTACGGGGACAAGGCGCCTGGCGGCTACCGCGTCGGCCTGTGGCAGAAGGCCGTTGCCGGTGGCCACGGCATCGACTTCGTCGGTTCGAGGACCGACGGACCGAGCAGCCTGGCCGACCGCAACCACGAGGGCCACCCCGGCTGGACCATCTCCCAGGTCCACGGCAACATCGCCACCTGGCTGCGCGCCCACAACCCTGAGACGGTCCTGCTGCACATCGGCACCAACGACATGTGGCGCGACCCGCGCGGCGCGCCCAGCCGGCTGTCCGCCCTGGTCGACCGCATCACGACCCTGGCGCCCGACACGCGCGTGTTCGTGGCCATGATCACCCCGATCGCCGGGATGGACTCGACCGTGCGCGCGTTCAACGCGACGATCCCGCCGATGGTGCGGGGCAAGGCCGCTGCGGGCAAGAAGGTGTACCTGGTCGACCAGTACCACGCGTTGACCACCGCCGACCTCGCGGACGGCGTGCACCCCAACGCCCGCGGCTACTACAAGATGGCCACCGCCTGGTACAACGCCCTGCTCGCGGTGCCGGGCAGCATCGGCAACGCGAACGCCTGAGCGCCCGCGGACCCCGCCGGCACCCGCACTTCCGGGGTCCGCGGGATCAAGCGGCCCCGCCGGGCCTCCCACCTGCCCCTCGGACCGGGCCGAACGGCGGCATCCGCACTGCGAGGTATCTTCGGGTGGTGTCACCGGGGAGCCGCATCCGCGCCGCACCGTCCTGGCCGCGCCTGTCCGAAGCGGAACGCGACGTGCTGCTGGAGCTGCTCGTCCACGGCGCCAAGCCGCGCAGCGAACTCGCCGACCGGCTGCACCTGTCCCGGCCCACGCTGTCCCGCGTGACCAAGGCCCTGGTCGCCCGGGGTCTGCTGGTCGAGGGTGCGACGGAGCTGCGCTCCGCCACCGGCAGGCCCTCGGAGATGCTGCACGTGCACGGCGCGTCGCACCGGTTCCTCGGGGTCAAGCTCACCGGCGACCGGCTGTTCGCCGTGGTGACCGACCTGACCGCGACGGCGGTGGACTCGGTTGAGCAGCCGCTGCCCAGCCGCGACCCCGACGAGGTGATCGCCGCGATCACCGAGGTCTCGTCGGGGTTCCCCGGACTCACCCGACTGGGCGTCATCCTCGGCGGTGTCGTGCGCGCGGGCCGGGTCGCCGAGGCGGGTTTCCTGGACTGGGTCGACGTACCGCTGGGCGCGCGGCTGGCCGAGGCGACGGGCGTGCCCACCGCCGTGGACAACGACGTGCAGGCGCTCACCGCCGCCGAGCACTGGTTCGGCGTCGGCGTCGGGACGACGTCCATGGTGGTCATCACCATCGGCGCGGGGGTGGGCACCGGTCTGATCGTCGACGGCAAGCTGGTCGAGGGCTTCCACGGTCTGCCGCGCCGGCTCAGCCATATCCTCGTCGACCCCGCGGGGCCGCACTGCGGCTACGGCCACCGGGGTTGCGCGTCCAGCTACCTCATGACGCACGTGATCCTCCGGCAGCTCGACGGCTCTCCGACCTACGACGAGGCAGTCGAACGGGTCCGCTCCGGGGACGAGCAGGCCAGGAACGTGTTCGAGCGCTCCGGCTACGCGCTCGGCGTGCTCATCGGCACCGCGGCCAACTTCATGGACCCGCAGAAGATCCTGATCACCGGCGAGGGCCTGCCCCTCTACGAGCTGACCGCGCCGAACGTGCACCAGGGCATCAGGGACACCTACGAGGACGATCCCGCCCTGATCGACCTCGACGTGCAGCCGTTCGACTTCAGCGAGTGGGCCCGGTCCGCGGCCGCCCTCGCCATCAGGAAGACGATCACCGAGGCGGTCTGAGGACAGCTGCCTCCATCGACTCCGGCTGCTGATCCGTCCGGAACCGGGGTGGCACCTGCACCGCTCAGGTCTGTCGACGTCCTCGGCCGGCGCGCTGGACCCGGTGTGCCACCACTCCGAGCAGGACGTGGCCGAGCAGGCCGAGCGCGGCCACGCCCAGCCCGAGGCGGTAGCCGAATCCGATGTGGACGGCGAGACCGACGACGATGGCGACCACCGCGCCCACCCGGGCGACGTGGCGGTTCACGAGGTGGCCTTGTCGACGCGGACGCAGTGGAAGAACGGCCCTACCCGGTGGACCGACGGGTCGACGAAGCCGGCGGCGGCGAGCATCGGTGCGATCCGCTCCACCGGGTTGTCCCGCATCGTCGCACCGGTCACGACACCGACGAGTCGGCGCCCGAGGCTCGCGCGAGGTGGTCGGAAGTCGGCGATCAGGGCGCGTCCGCCGGGCTTGAGGACGCGGTGCATCTCGGCGTACGCGGTGGCGCGGTGCTCTTCCGGGATGTGGTGCACGGCCAGGCTGGAGACGATCACGTCGAACGAGGCGTCCGCGAAGTCCAGCGC
This sequence comes from Actinosynnema sp. NPDC050801, assembly GCF_040673975.1. Taxonomy (NCBI): domain Bacteria; kingdom Bacillati; phylum Actinomycetota; class Actinomycetes; order Pseudonocardiales; family Pseudonocardiaceae; genus Actinosynnema; species Actinosynnema sp. NPDC050801. Next base: position 2,810 of record NZ_JBFAQZ010000017.1, read on the forward strand.
CTCCGCTCGCCCGACTTCGAACGTGCACGAGCCGCTCGCCCGTAACCGGCGAGCCTCCTCGACCATCGGTGGTGACACGTCGACCCCGACCGCGCTGCCGCCGGGCGCGGCGGCTCGGTCGGCGACCGCGGTCAGGTAGCCGGGACCGCAGCCGATGTCGACCACCCGGTCGCCCGCGGTGACACCGGCGAGTGCGGTGAGGCGGGTGAAGGTCCGGCGCCGACTGCCCAGGAAGACCACGGTGGAGAACAGCTCGTAGGCGTGCGCGTGCCGGATCGCGCCCGGCGCGTCACCACCCGCTCCACCGTGGAAGCGCAGCTTGTGCATGACGACCCCTTACTTAGTGACGACTAAGAACGTGCCCGGAGCTTAGTCACGACTAAGTTAGGCGCGCAAGAGGGGTGACTACGATCGGCCCGTGACCGAACAGCGCACGCGGCGGACGCGCATGCGCGGCGAGGACCGCCGTGAGTCGATCCTCGTCGCGGCGACCGAGGTGTTCGCCGAGGTCGGCTACCTGCGTGGCAAGACCTCCGCCGTGGCGCAGCGGGTCGGCGTGAGCGAACCGGTGGTGTTCCAGAACTTCGGCACGAAGTCGGCCCTGTTCGCGGCGGTGGTCGACCGCGCCGCCGACCACATCTGCCGCATGATCGAGCGGATGACCGAGAGCGGACAACCGGCTGTTGGGCTGCTGAGGCTCATGCTCGACCCCGCCCACCTGCGCGCGGTGCACAGCGCCGGCGCCGTCGGGGCGATCTTCGCCGACGCGTCCTCGATCACCGACACCCCCGAGGTCGAAGCCGCCGCCCGCGTCGCCACCCGACGCTTCGCCACGGCGTTGACCGCGCTGCTCGAACGAGGCCGTGAGCGCGGCGAGCTGCGCGCCGACCTCGACACCGAGGCGGCGGCGTGGTGGCTGTTGTCCCTGCTCGCCTCGCAGAAGTTCCGCCGGACCACGGCCGCGGACCCGGACGCGGTCGAGTCGCGACTGGCCGAGAGCACCCTCGCCTTCCTGCTGCCGCCCGCGTCGCCCACACCGCCGGGCGATCGACGGTAGCTGTGCGGCCCCGTGCGGCGGTCCGTCACTGGTCTGCGGGCTTGGAGCGCGGGTCGTCGAACCAGCCCTCGGTGAACGCCTTGAGCGCGTCGAGGTCGAACTCCGCGCAGGTCGAGCCGGTCGGCGGGCAGGGTGGCCGGGTAGTGCACCAGCAGGTAGCCGTCGCCGATGACGTGCGCGAAGGCGCCCTCCGGGTAGGTCTCGGCGGGCTCGTAGAAGTCCTTGCCGGGATGCCCTTCCTCGCTGAGCTGGTAGGTCTCCTGGTTCGGGCCGACCTGGCACTGACCCAACGCCGAGTCGTCGACCTCCTGCGGGGCGGGGAGGAACGGCAGCACGACGGCCGTGGCGAGTCCGGCGACGATCAGCACGACGTTGGCCACGCGCGGCGCGCCGGGTCTTGCAGGCGGGTGGACAGGCCCAGGCCGTGCACGAGGCCGAAGGCGAGGATCGCGAGGGTGAACCAGCGCCAGTCCTTGGGTCGGCCGATGAGGCCGACCACGCCGACGAACAGCACGCTCAGCGCGATGACGACGTCGACCGCGACCGCGTCGACCTGCCAACCGGCCAGGGTGGCGACGATCAGGGTGGTGCTGTGGCCGAGCACGAACACGGAGATCAACGCGGCGGCGCGGCGCAGTTCACCGGCCAGCAGCACGATGCCGGCGATGAAGAGCAGGTGGTCCCAGCCGAGCAGCATGTGCTCGATGCCGAGGGGGATGAACTGCCAGGCGTTAAGACCGGCGGCGGAGCCGATGCCGTGGGCGGAGGCGGTGCCGGGCGACCCGGCCAGTGCGGCGACGAGGACGGCGAGCACGGCCGACGTGCGACGTGTGGACATGGCGAAGTTCTCCTGGACAGGGTGAAGGACTCGGCCGGCAGGCGAGATGAGGGGTTCTCTGTCAGGAGTCGAACGGCGGTCCGCGCCGCGCGTGGGCTCTCCGGAGCACGTCGGGCACGACGGCGGGGTCGCGCGGTGCGGTGACCACCCACAGTGGACGGCGGGCGCCGAGTGGAGTGAGCGGCTCCGGCCACCAGGAGGCCAGCGCTCGCGCGATCGCGAACACGGCGGCTTCGGCCCGTGCCGGCACGAGCCCGGTCAGCACCGCCGCGCACGCGTGACCGACGAGCATCGCCGCGGTCGGCTCGAACCCGTGGTGGCTCAGACCGGACAGCCAGGTGAGCATCACGTGCAGCACCACCTGCGACAGCCCCAGCAGCGCCACCACACCGGCGGTCCCCCACCACCGGCCCGCCAACGCCCGACCGGCGAACGCGAGCAGGGCGGTGAGCAGGATCGTCGTGCCGATGTCGGGCAGCCCGCCGGAGCCCACGACGTGCGCGGCGCACGCCAAGGCGGTCGACGTCACCGCGAACGCCACGCTCCGGGCACCGCGCGCCGCGAACCCGGAGGTGGTCATGGTCGCAGGGTAGAGCGACCGCGCAGCCGGTGTCACCGGCCTGGTGGCGGCGGGGCGCAACGCGTCCGCCGTGGCCGTCCCAGGGTGCGCATCCGCCCCGCGCAGCCGGCCGGCGGCCTAGAAGTTCGCCGCCAGGACGTAGCCCGCCACCAGCACCAGAGCCACCGCGAGCACGATCAACACGGCCTGCACACGCTTGTCCATGCGAGCCTCCGGCTCAGTCGTGGTCCGGTCGACCGGTCACGTGGTGGTCGGCCGCCTCGACCGCCTCACCCAACAGCCGCCGGACGTGACCGCCGCGCACGCGGTAGACCGCACGGCGACCGTCACGGCGCACCGACACCAGCCCCGCCAGCTTCAACTTCGCCAGGTGCTGCGACACCGCCGGCCGCGCGGTCCCGACCGCCTCGGCGAGGGTCGTCACGTCGTACTCCGAGCCGCTGAGCAGCCACATCATCCGAAACCGGGTCGGGTCGGCCAGCATCCGGAAGCCGTCCACCGCCGCGTCGACGTGCCCGCCAGGAGGTAGCTGTTGCCAGTCATGCGTTGTTGCAACGTCGTCGCGTGCATACATGAGCACGTATGGTGTCACCGAACCGCACCGGACGCCAGTGAACGGAGGCCGCGCCATGCTCGCCGTGCTGTCCGACCGCACCTATCGCAGGTTGTTCACCGCGCAGGTGGTGGCCCTGGTCGGCACCGGACTGGCCACCGTCGCCCTCGGCCTGCTCGCCCACGACCTCGCCGGACCCGACGCCGGAGCCGTCCTCGGCACCGCGCTCGCGATCAAGATGGTCACCTACGTCGGCGTCGCCCCGATCGCGAGCGCGTTCGCCGCACGGTTGCCGCGCAAGACCCTGCTCGTCGCACTCGACCTGGTCCGCGCGGCGATCGCCTTGGCACTGCCGTGGGTGGACGCGATCTGGCAGGTCTACCTGCTGATCTTCCTGCTGCAAGCCGCGTCCGCCGCGTTCACCCCCGCCTTCCAGGCCACCATCCCGGAGATCCTGACCGACGAGCGCGACTACACCCGAGCCCTGAGCCTGTCCCGCCTGGCCTACGACCTGGAGAGCCTGCTCAGCCCGCTGCTCGCCGCCGTCGTGCTCGTCCTCGTCGGCTACGACGACCTGTTCATCGGCACGACCGCCGGTTTCGCCGGATCCGCCCTGCTGGTCCTCTCCGCCGCGCTCCCGGCGAACCGCGATCCGCGCGCGGGCGACCGGACGATCGCCGCCACCACCAGGGGCATCCGCATCTACCTGGCCACGCCCCGGCTGCGCGGTCTGCTCGCCGTCCACCTCGCGGTGGCCGCCGCGGGGTCGATGGTCCTGGTCAACACCGTCACCTACGTCCGCGACCTGCTCGGGCGCGACGACACCGCGGTCGCCGTCGCCCTGGCCGCCAACGGGCTCGGCTCCCTCATCGCCGCCTTCGCCCTGCCGTCGATCCTCGACCGGTTCGCCGACCGGACCGTGATGCTGCGCGCCTGCACCGGCCTCGCCGCCGTGCTGCTGCTCGCCATCCCCACCACCGCCCTGCTCGACGGCTCGCGCTGGCCCCTCCTGCTCGCGCTGTGGGCGCTGATCGGCGCGGGCAGCTCCCTCGTGCTCACCCCGGGCGGTCGGCTCCTGCGCCGCTCGGCCCACGCCGCCGACCTACCCGCCGTGTTCGCCGCCGACTTCTCCCTCTCCCACGCCTGCTGGCTGCTCTGCTACCCGCTCGCCGGGTGGCTGGCCACCGCCGCCGGGATGCCCGCGGCCCTCGCCGTCCTCACCGCGCTCACGATCACCGCTACCGTGCTCGCCGTCCACTTCTGGCCGGCCCGCGACCCCGAGGCGGTCGAGCACGAGCACGACCTGGACCACGACCACGACCACCTCGACAACGCCGACCTCGTCGACGGCCGCTGGCGGCACGTGCACCCCTACCGGATCGACGACCTCCACCACCGCTGGCCCGCATAGCCGCGCCGGTCAGTCATCGGCAGCCGACGGAAGCCGCGCGCAGCCCGCCGTTCCGACCGACGTCACCGGTCGGGGGTCGACCCACCGGTGGCCAACGTGGTGGCCAGTTCCTCGGCTCGCTGCCGGATCTCGGAGCACATCGGTTCCTCGAACTCGGCGTTGTCCAGCCGCCAGGACACGGCGCCCGGCGCGGAGTCGAGGGAGCAGTCGATCGTCACCACCACCGCCGGATCGGACACCGCGGACACCGGCCTCGGCGACGTCTCGTCCAGGAGGTCCGCCACCGGCGTGCCGGCCAGCAGGCGCACGGCATGTGCGCTCACCGTTTCCTGCGGCTCCAACCCGGCAGAGGTCGCGGACCAACCCGAAGGGGCTACCCGGTTGAACCAGGCTGCCGCCATACGGCTCTTCCCGGCACCGTGCGGGCAAACGAACATTACCGTCCGCGACATTTGATCTCATTTCTGGTGATCTTTACCCGATCGTATCGGCAATGGGCGGACCACCACCAGGCCCTACCGCGTTCACCTGTTCGGACCCTTGCAACCATGGTTGCGCGGGTTAGCGTGGTCCCACTGGAATTCAGGGGGAACACCGCAGGTACGGCCACGGCACCCAGCGTGCTCCTGGCCGGCTTGTATTTCAGCCTGGGGGGCGTGGCAGACGTGGCGATTTCCGACTCGGCGGGCGAGGCCGATTTACGCAGCGAGCCCGCTGCACCGCCGACCGGGCGAAGTCGGCGTTATCTCGCGATCATCACCGGCATGGTGGTCCTGTTCTACGCGGCGGTGGCGTTGACGAACGTCCGCCTGGACCCGCTCGCCTACGACGAGGACTACGTGCGGGAGATGGCGAAGAGCCTGAACGAGGGGCAGAACTTCGCCCTCTACGATCCGAACATCAACTGGCGTTCCCTGCGGCGCCAGCAGATCGCACTGCTCACCGAGACGCCCGACGTGGTGGTGTTCGGCGGCAGCCGCTGGCAGGAGGCGTCGGCCGACCTGCTGCCGACCCAGAAGCTCTTCAACGCACACGTCCACAGCGACTACGTCGAAGACTTCCTCGCCTTGGCCCAACTGCTCGAAGAGCACGATCGGCTGCCGGACACGCTGATCCTCAGCCTCCGGTACATCACCTTCGAGCCGATCGACGTGCGCGTGCCGACCGACTGGCGGGAATGGACCCCCGAATACCGGCAGATGGCCGACCGGCTCGGCATCGAGTCGCACGACGTCCTCGACACGCTGCCGGTCGACAAGTGGACCGCCCCCCTTTCCGTCCGGGTGCTCGTCGACCGGGTCAAGCTCAAGGCCGCGCAGACCGAGACCGTCGGACCGACGACGGACACGGAGAAGGCCACGTTGGACGTCATCGGGTCCGACGGCTCACTGCAGTGGTCGCAGCGGAACACGCGGCGTTTCACGCCGGAGTTCGCCGTGGAGGACGCCCGCAAGAAGGCCAAGGCCAACAAGGAAGTCCGCCCGGCGATCGATCCGGCCGCGGTCACCGCCCTGGAGAAGTTGCTGGCCCACCTCCAGTCCAAGGAGGTCCGGGTGGTGTTCGCGCAGACGCCGTTCCACCCGGCGTTCTACGACGCGATGCGAGGACGGCCGTTCGGCGAAGCGCTCGGCCAGGTCGAGCAGTTGGCCGAGCGCTGGGAGAGCACGTACGGCACCACCACGGTCGGCAGTTTCGACCCCGGACGCGTCGGGTGCGACGCCGGCGAGTTCATCGACTGGCACCACGCCAAACCCGCCTGCCTCGGCCGGATCCTGACATCGGTGCCCTGGCCGGCCGAGCAGTAGTCGAAGCGCATGCGGCCGGATAGGTCACGGGGAAAGGCCGGTTGATGGTTTTCCACTCTCCTTTGTTCATCTTCGTCTTCGTGCCCGTCGTGCTCGCCGCCTATTTCCTGTTGGCGAAGAAGTTGCCGAGCCCGACGCCGTCGCTGATCTGGCTGGCGGTGGCCTCGCTCGCGTTCTACGCGTTCCTGGACATCCGCTACCTGCCGGTGCTCGGGATCTCGGTCCTGCTCAACTTCGGCGCGTTGCGGTTGCTCGGCCGCCTGGAACCGGACCACCGCTTCCGCGTCCTGGTGCTCGGGCTCGCGATCCTGGCCAACCTGGGCATCCTGGCGTACTTCAAGTACGTCGACTTCTTCATCGAGAACGTCAACGCGCTGGCCGGCACCGACCTCGACTTCGTGAAGCAGCTGTTCCCGGTCGGGATTTCGTTCTACACGTTCATCCAGATCGGCTGCCTGATCGATGCGCACAACGGCCAGGTGGGCGGTCTGACGTTCCCGAAGTACCTCCTGTTCGCCACGTTCTTCCCGTACGTCACCGCCGGACCGCTCGTGCAGCAACGTGAGATGTTCAGCCAGATGGACGAGTCGCCGGGGAAGCGGATCGGGTTCCAGCAGATCGCGATCGGCCTGACCCTCTTCTCGTTCGGGCTGTTCAAGAAGTTGGTCCTCGCGGACAACGTCGCACCGTTCGCGGACGCGATGTTCCGCACCGCGGAATCCGGCGGGAGCCTCGGCGTCCTCAACGCCTGGCTCGGCGCCATCGCCTACACCTTGCAGCTGTACTTCGACTTCTCCGGCTACACGGACATGGCCCTCGCGCTCGGCTTCATGGTCGGCCTCCGGCTGCCGCTGAACTTCAACTCGCCGTTGACCGCGACGAGCATCATCGACTTCTGGCGACGCTGGCACATCACCATGACCCGGTTCTTCACCAACTACGTCTACACCCCCCTGGCCACTTCGGGGATGCGCCACAGCATCGTCAAGGGACATTCGGGACCACGGCGGCTCCTGCGGGTCGTGGTCGTACCGGTGATCATCACGTTCACCGTCGCGGGCCTGTGGCACGGGCCCGGCTGGACGTTCGTGGTCTTCGGCCTGATCCAGGGCGTCGCCCTCGCCGTCAACCACATCTGGCGAGAGGTCCGCACGGCGTACCACCTGCCGGAGATCCCCCGCGTCGTGGCTTGGGCGCTGACCATCCTGGTGTTCGTGGTGTCGCTGGTCTTCTTCCGCGCCGGGAGCATCGGGTCGGCCGGCCGGGTCCTCGGCGCGATGACCGGCTTGACCAGCAGCGGCGGCGCGACGCCGGGCGAGTTCTACGGCACCGTCGTGATCGGCGCGGTGCACGTCGCCCCGGTGCTGCTGTGGTTGCCGGTGTTGCTCGCGGTCGCCCTCGTGCCACGGAGTTCACACGAGGTGTTCGCCGGTCACGACGTGGCGCTGCAGAGCATGGAGCGGGAAGCACCGACGGCCGACGCACCGCGGCGGACCACCTGGCGGCCCAGCGTGGCCTGGGCGCTGGGCGTCGGGGTGGTCCTCGTCGTCGCCCTCGCCATGGTCAGCGAGAACTCGCCGTTCCTGTACTACCAATTCTGATGGGATCGCGATCATGCAACAGACCTTCGCGCTGGCGGAACCGGTCGACGAGGAACTCGCCGACGAACTGGTGAAGGAGTTCGCCTACGTCGCCAAGGACGTCACCTCCGCCGAGGTGAGCCCGGACCGGAAGTCCGTCGTCGTCGGCATCGCCGACGGTGCCGATCTCGACGCGGTCGTCGACAAGGTCGAGCGCTACCTCGCGGCGATGTTGAGCGGCTATCGCGGCGAACTGACCAAGATCTCCCACACGACGTCCCGGCGGTCCACCGGACCGTTCCAGGAGAACGTCTACGAGGAGTTGCAGCGGCGGCGCTGGCTGTTCGACCTCGGTGAGGGCCACGTCGGCCTCGCCGGTCCCGCCCTCCGGTTGGGACAGCTCGTCGACGCCGCCGCGACGGCCCGGTACCGGCAGGCCTACGGCGCCGAGGAGCGCAGCTTCTCCGCGCTCATCGGCAACGACCTGCTGGCCCGTTGCGGTTACCTCGACGCGCATCCGCAGAACGTGAACTGGGTGACGCACCTGACCGAGGACATCGACGTGATCGAGGAGTTCCGGCAGGCCAACGCGCAACCCGGAGCACCGGGCCGGCCCGCCCTGGACGCGCTGGACCTCCCCCGGATGGGCCTCAACCCCGCCGCGTGCCTGCCCGCGTACAAGACGTTCGAGGACAGCGCGCTGCCACCGGACGGTGTAGCGCTGAGCTGGCAGGGACGCGTCTTCCGCCACGAGGCGACCAACGTGTCCGGCCTGGACCGCCTCTCGGAGTTCACCGTCCGGGAACTGCTGTTCCTCGCCGACGGGGACCGGACGCGGCAGTGGCGGGACCGCTCCGTCGAGCTGATCGTGGATCTCGCCGAGGCCTTCGACCTGGACATGACCGTCCAGCTGGCGACGGACCCGTTCTTCGCCACCGTGGCCGGCGCGCGGAGGTTCTGGCAGCAGTCGATGGAGTCGAAGTACGAGATCCGCCTGGCCATCGGCCGCCACGCCGACGGACGCGTCCGCACGGTCGCCGCCGGGTCGGTCAACGTGCACGGCACGTTCTTCGCCGAGCAGTTCGGCATCACGACCGGCACCGGCGAGCTCGCCGAGACCGCGTGCGTCGGACTCGGGATCGAGCGGTGGATCCTCGCGGTCTTCGCGCAACACGGCTTCGACGAAGCGCACTGGCCGGAGCTCATGCGCACCGAGCTCACCGATGACACCCGACGTTCGGAGTAACCCCATGTCACTGCACGAGATCGTCGCGCGGGTGCTGAGCGTGCCCGCCGACCAGCTGACGGACGAGTCGGACCCGACGACCATCGGTTCGTGGAACAGCCTGCGCCACATCGAGCTGATCGTCCACATCGAGACGGCCTACGGGCTGAAGTTCTCCCGGTCGGAGATGGTGGGTCTGCGCTCCGTCGGGCAGATCCGGGCCATGCTGCTGAAGAAGGGCGTGCAGGAGAGCGAGCTCTACCCGACCTGATCACGCGCCCGCGGCAGCCGGTTCCGACGTCCGCAGGGTGGACCACCACACCGGACTTCGTGCAACCGTGGTTACACTGAGCCGACTGATCTGGGGGCGCCGATGACCGACTCCGTTACCCGTGACGTGATCCCGCTGCGCACGGCCACCAAGGCGTGGTTCCTGATCTCCTTGCAGACCTTCGGCGGTCCGGCGGGGCAGATCGCGGTCATGCAGCGCACCCTGGTGGACGAGAAGCGGTGGATCGGGCAGCAGCGGTTCCTGCACGCGTTGAACTACTGCATGCTGCTGCCGGGCCCCGAAGCGCAGCAGCTCGCGATCTACGTGGGGTGGCTGCTCAACGGTCGGCGCGGTGGACTGATCGCGGGCACCCTCTTCGTGCTGCCGGGCATGCTCGCCCTGCTGGCGCTGTCCGCGATCTACGTCGCCTTCGGCGCCACCACCGCGGTCACCGCCGTGTTCGCCGGACTGGCCCCGGCGGTGGTCGCGATCGTCGTCCAGGCCGTTGTGCGGGTGGGCAAGCGGGCCTTGCACCACCCCTCGCTGGTCGCGCTCGCCGCCGGGGCGTTCCTGGCCCTGGCGTTGTTCGCGGTGCCGTTCCCGGTCGTCATCGCCGTCGCGGCGGTCCTCGGCTGGGGCCTGAGCCGCCTCGCCCCCGCGGCCTTCACCACCGCGGCGAAGAACGGTGCCGCCGACGGGCCGGCGCCGCTGATCTCCGACGAGACCCTGCACCACGAACAGCCCTCGCTGCGCCGGGGCGCGGCCGTGCTGGGTGTCGGCCTGCTGCTCTGGACGGCCCCGGTCGTCGTCGTGGCCGTGCTGACCGGCACGGGGAGCACGCTCACCACCCAGGGCGTGTTCTTCTCCGGCACCGCCCTGGTCACCTTCGGCGGCGCCTACGCCGTGCTCGCGTTCGTCGCCCAACGCGCGGTCGAGGTCTACGGCTGGCTGTCCGCCGGGGACATGGTGCGCGGGCTCGCCCTGGCCGAGTCGACACCGGGCCCGCTGATCATGGTGGTGCAGTTCGTCGCGTTCCTCGGCGCCTACGCCAACCCCGGCACCCTCAACCCCTGGGTGGCTGGCGTGATCGGTGCGCTGCTGACCACCTGGGTCACCTTCGTGCCCTGCTTCCTGTTCATCCTGCTCGGCGCGCCCTACGTCGAACGGCTGCGGCACAACCGCGGCCTGGGCGCCGCGCTGTCCGGCATCACCGCCGCCGTGGTCGGCGTCATCGCCAACCTCGCGCTCTACTTCGCCCTGCACACCCTGTTCACCACCACCACGACCCTGCACGCCGGCCCGGTGCGCCTGAACCTGCCGGAGTTGACGAGCTTCCGCCCCGTGGCCGCCGCGATCACCGCCATCGCGCTGGTCCTGGTCTTCGCCCTGCGCTGGCCGATGCTCCGGGTCCTCGCCGTCTGCGCCGGTCTCGGAGCGGTCGCCGCGCTGGTCGGGCTGCCCGTCGCCTGATGCGTCAGGCGGGTTCGCGGCCGAGCAGGGTCGAGCGGCGGTAGAACTCGTAGAGGCCGTCGAAGACCGGGCCGGTGTGGTGGAGGATCCGCTCGTCGGTGCAGACCATGGACAGACCCCGCAGGACGACGTCGAGGCCGGGCGCCTCGGGCGCGTCGTAGCGCTCGTCGTCGAGGTCGGCTTCGTGGATGATCCGGGCGATCCGCCAGAGGACGGGGTCGTCGAGGTCGTAGTGGCGCAGGATGGTCTCGAAGCTGCAGTCACCGTGGTGGTGGGACAGCACGACGCCGCGCATGTCGAACGGGGTGGCGTCGGCCGGCACCTCGGCGGGGTCGGTGACGAAGACGAACTCGGCGTCCGGGTCGACGTGCCGGCGGATGAGCCAGGCGCAGGCGGCGCGGTCGATGTGGATGGTGGCGCGGGTGGCCCACTTCACGACGGCTGTTCCTCCGGGTGCTGTACGGGGCGGACGAGTGCGTCGACGGCGGCGGTGGCGTGATCGCGTTCGGGCGGCGGAAAGTAGTCGCGGCGGTGGATGCGGCGGAGTTCGGCCCGCAGCCGACGGGCGAGCGCGAGCCGCGCGGTCTCGTCCCGGTCGGCCGCGGCGTCGGCTTCGGCGGCGACCTTGGCGTACTCGGCCGCCCGTGCGTCCGCCATCGCGGCGGCGAGGTCGCGTTCGGTGGCCACCGTGCCCGGTCGGGCGATCCAGATGGCCGCGCTGCCGCCGGCTTCGAGGATCTCGTCGGCGATCCAGTCCAGGTATTCCCGGGTGCGGGCGTCGGACGGCAGGGCGACCAGCCCGTCGGACATCTGCGCGACCCCCACGCGCTTGAGCTTGCGCCAAATGGTGATCCGCGGGGTCGAGGGCTCACGCGGGATCCGGTAGGACAGCAACACCCAGTCGCCGGGCACGTGCGGTCGGGACGCTCCACCCATCAGGACCTCCGCCCCACGCACCGCAACACCCTCACGTGAACTGTAACCTCGGTTGCGTCGCATCGGCTGGGACACCTGAGGAACGAAGGTGGTCTGATGAGCGCGCCGGGCTTCGTCCTCGATCAAGTCACCGTAGCGCGCGGCCGGACCCCACTGGCTCAATCGCAGCGGTCGACGTACGCGCAACTGGTCGACACCAGGACCCGCAAGGCGCCCAGCGCGGTCTCCAGCAGCACGTCGGGGTCGCTGACCAGCTCGACACCGTCACTCTCCGCGTTCGACTGCTCCGCCTCCTTGCCCATGTTCACCAACGCATCCCAGAGATTCGGTGCCCGGTGGGTGAACAACCACAGGTGGTAGATGTCGTACGCCACCGTCGCGCGCGGGGCGTCGGGCATGCCGATCTGGAACAGCACCGGGTTCTGCGGCGAGTTGCCCAGGCCCAGCACGAGCGGCACGACGCGGTGGCGGCGGGCGAACTCCCGCGCCGGCTCCCCGGTCAACTCCGTGTGCACGAGCAGACCGTCCTCGACCAGGCTGTCGAAGACCGGTTCCGGTTCGGTCACACCCGCCATCCGCGCCGCGTACTCGACGACTTCCCGGGTGTTCGGCACCTGGTCGGCCGGGTCGCCGAGCAGGCTCGGATCGCCGTGGGACACCGCCCACACCGCGTACTCGGCCGCGCTGAGGGAGAAGATCCCGTGCCGGAAGCGGACCTCGAACGACTCGGGTGCCGCGGCGTCGGGCGAGGTGTACAGGGGTCCGGCGAAGTGCCCGACCGGCAACACGACCCGCATCGCCGGGTTGTCGGGTGCCGGGCGGGGACCTTCGTAGGTGCGGGGTGCCTGGTTCCCGGTGGGCGGGAGCAGTTCGCTGAACCACTTGTCGATCTGGCTCTTGTAGGCCAGGCCGTGCCGCGTCGCTTCCTCCAGCACCTCGGTCGCCTCCTGCTGCCTGCCCATCTCCTGGAGCAGGCTGCCCTGGGCACGCAGGGTCCGCTGGATGGCGCCGTCCTCGTCGAGGTCCCGGTACAGGTCGGTCGAGTGCCGGCTGTACCGCAACGCATCCTCGTGCATGCCCGCCCGCGTCGCCGCGTCGGCGGCGAGTTCCAGCACGCCGGCGTAATCCTCGGCGAGCTCACCGCGGCCCGCCGTCACCACGACCGCGCTGTAGTACTCGACCGATTGCCTGACCGCGTCGAGCGCCGAGGTGTTCTCCTCGGCGCGCATGTGCGCGTGCGCCTGCCAGCGGTGCTGTTCGGCGAGCGCGACCCGCTGCGACACGGTGAGGCTCCGGGAGTGCTCCCGCAGCAGCAGCTCCGCACGGCGCCGCCACAGGTGCGCCTCCAAGTGCGCCAGCGCGTTGTTGCTCTGCGGGACGGCCACGGCGGCGCGGCGCAGCGCCAGTTCGTCCGCGTGCGCCGCAGCGGCCTGGATCAGGTCGACCAGCGACCCCGGTTCGGTGAGCCCGGCGGCCACGGACACGCCGGCGGGCAGGAACGCTTCCGGAGCGTCCTCCAGCAGGCTTCTGACGCACGCGCGCACGCGTCGCCGCAGCTGCTCGTCGGTGGTCGCTTGTTCGGCGCGGATCAGCACGGTCAGCGCGTGCTCTGCCTGCGCTTCGTCCGCACCCGCGCGGAAGACCCTGCTGATCAGGCCCGCCGCGCTTTCCTCGTCCCTGGCCTCGTGCAGCACTTCCAGCACCAGGGTTTCCCCGAGGCGGTCCGGCCGCAACGCGTCCCAATACTGCTGGATACCGGCGCGCTGGGGCGGCGGCCACACCCTGGCCAGTGCGTCTGCCACGCTGCCGGGCAGGTCGGGGTCGAGCCCGCAGCCCGCGAACACCTGCTCCAGCGCCAGCTTGGCCTGCTCGCGGTCGGCCGCCAGGTAGAGGGCGGGCAGGAGCAGCACGCGGCTGCTGAAGTCGCGCCCGTCGGCCGGGGCGTTGTCCCCGTGGGTGGTGCGGACCCAGCTCTCCCACCACCTCCGCTGGTGTCCCAGCAGGTGGACCAGCGAGTCCTTCAACCGGATCTCGCCCTCCGGTGGCCTGCCGTCGTGCTCGCGGAGGTGCAGCACCACCGCGAGCGCCGCGCCGAGCAGCTCCAAGGCGTTGGTCGCGTCGGGTGCGGCGTTGACCAGCACGGGCGGCGCCTCTTCCGGGGCGTTCGGCGCGATCTCGGCGCGGAAGTCCTGGTAGGCCCGCCGGAGGATGGCGAGGCGGTCGAACTCCTCGGCGAGCGGGGAGAGGTTCGTCTCCTCGGGGTTCACGACCTGTCCCTCGGTGGACAGGAGCCTGCCCCACCAGGCACCGTAGGTCCGGGCCAGCAACAGGACGCGCAGGTGCGTCTGCTGCTTGGTCTTGAGCAGCTCGGACAGGTCGTAGGCCCACTCCTCGCCGTCCTCGAGGCACAGCAGGACCTTCCGCCCCTCAAGGGCGGGGACGAGCCGGTTGAGGTCGACGTCGGTGCGGCGGACCCGGATCGCGGTCCACCCCGGCATCCGGCGGACGCGGTGGACGAGTTCGACGGACAGACGGGTCTTGCCGGCACCGCCGGGGCCGCAGACCAGGCGCATCCGCCGGGTGGTGGCCGACCGGCACCACTCCTCGAGCCGGTCCAGTTCCGGGCGGTGCAGGAACCCCACGACCCGGCGGCGCGGGTCGAGGTAGTCGAACGGGGTCCGTTCATCCTCGACCTCCACCGCCGGCGGCTCGTCCTTGGCGGCCAGCTCCTCCAGGTAGCGCAGTCCCGGGTCCACCGCGTGGTCATCCGACGTGGCCCCGGGTGGAACGTGGGAGGGCGATTGTGCGGCCAGGACGGTGACGTCGGGCGGGTAGGGGTGGTCGGGCAGGGCGATCCAGGCCAGGTCCCGGAACTCCTTCGCGACTGCCTGGATCGGCCGGAAGGTGGCCGGGTCGAGCGTGGCGCAGTGCCGCACGACGTCATCGAAGATCAGTCGGGACACGACCATGGCCAGCACTCCGGGCGAGCCCGCCAGGGCTTCCTTGAGCGAGGCGGTGTCGAGCAGCCGGAAGGCGCTGGTCAGGGCGGTGGAGGTGGCACCCTGTTGGTCGAAAGCGACTTCGCCGGCATGCACGGCCAGCCGCAATCGCACCTTGGCGGCGTCGTGGCTGGTGTTGTTGTACCCGCGCACCGCGCGGGCCAGCGCCTCGGGAAGCACCTCTACCAGCGGCGCCTTGGGGTATTGCGGAGGCACCAGCAGGAACAGGCCGTCGCCGCGGTCCTCGTGATGGCAGGCGTCCCATGGCACCCCGGCCGCCACCAACGCCTCGGCGACGACCGCGTACAGGCCCTCACGGGTGTCGAGCTGGTGGTGCAAGGTTCGGGTGGAGGCGCCGAAGCGCTCGACGTCGACCAGGACCATCGTGCGATGTAGCGCGTGCCGCTTCATGCCCGCCATGCCAACCCTCCTCCGCCAGGGGAAGACCGGTGGTGTCGTGCCGATGGCCCAGAGTTCTACCGACTGGGGCGGGCGAGTTCTGCGTCATTTGACCCAGTAGTCCCTCGTTCGGCCGACGGATTCACCCGACCGGTCCTGCTTGCCGCAGCGGCAGGGTGCCTCACCTGCACCTCAAGTCCCTCCGCAGCGGCCGGCACCGAGCCGTGATCACACGCATCCGCCGATCCGACCGCCTGTTGGAGCGACTGGCCACAGGGGTCCGCTGGTCACCTCCACCGAGCCCTGATCACGTCAGCTGAGCCAGGGCGCAGTCCCTGCCGACGGTGGCACCGCCCCGCGTTCACGGCGAGCGCTGCCCGTACTCGGCCGGACGGCGGCGCGCCACCAACGGCCGGGGGTCGAACAGGCGGGCGGTCCGTCGTCCCCACGGTGACGCGGCACGCAGGCGTTCCCGGAGTTGGTCACGAAGCCCCGCGGCGGTCAGTGCCATCTCCTCGGTGACCTCGTCCGGCCCGTAGGCGGCGCGGTCCACCAGGTCCGCGAACGGGTGGAGCACCGGGACGCAACCAACTGGTGCGGCTTCGACGACCTGTCCGGTCGTCTGGTGCTCGTTCACCGCAGCGCCCGCGGCGCGCAACGCCACCACGGCCTCTCCCCACGCCTGCAGAACCCGCCGCCGGGTCGAACCCCGACCGCGTTTGCGCAGGCGCACGATGTTGAGCAACGGCACCAGGAGCAACAGCAGGAGCATCGCACCGACCACGATCGGCATGGCGACCGACTCGGACGGCGGTGGGGGTGCGGCGACGGGGAACGCGGTCGCGTCCGATTCCGACGGGGGTGCGGGGTCGTGAGCCGGCGGCAGCTGGACCGTGCCGGTGTCGGACCGGTCCGGCTGACCGGCCGGATCCCCGCCGGCACGGGGTGCCTCCCGGGTCGGGCTGGGATCGATCGGCAGCCAGCCCAACCGGTCGAACCGGACCTCGGTCCAGGCGTGGACGTCCCGCCCCTCCACGACGAGGGTGTCGCCGTCCCAACGGGGTTTGAAGCCCAGCACGACGCGGGCGTCCCACCCGAGTTGCCGGCACAGCACGGCGAACGCGGAGGCGTACTGCTCGCTGGTCCCCCGGTGGTTCTTGAGCAACGCGGAGATCTGGTAGACGCCGTTGCCGCTCGGCGCCTCCTCGGAGGAGTCATGGTGGAACGGCTCGGCGCCCAGGTTGTGGTAGAGGCCGAGGAACCGGTCCAGCTCGGTGTGACGCCCGGCGGTGGCGGTGTCGACGAAGGCCAGCACGTCCGGTGGCAGCACGAAGTCCGGGCGGTCGGCGCGCGGCGCGGGTTGGTCGGTGCTCAGCAACTCCGGTGGTACCAACGGTTCTTCCGACTCGATCCGGTACCCCGCAGGTGTGTCCCCGTCCGCGGGCACCACCAGATCCCCGGTGTCGCCGGCGAAGCCGAGGTCGGTGACGCTGACCCGCCGCGGCCATCCCGGCTTGGGCAGCCAGCCGATGCTGTCGGGGGTGAGCACCCTCAGGTCGACGCTGACCTGGCGGCGTGGCGCCGTGCCCTGGGGCGGCGCGGGCAGCTGGTGGGCCGCACGGCGGTAGGTCGATCCCGGTGACCAACCCCGGCCGTCGAACTCGGTCAACGTGACCATGCCCAACCGCTCGACACGTGCGGAGGCCGTGCCGTCGATCCGCAGCACCAGCTTCTGGTCCCGCAGCGCCAGGTACTGGGCCATCGGGTTGGTGTGCGGCTTGGGTCGCACCGGCGCGTCCACGAGCGCCTGTGCGCTCGCCGGTGGCCGCGACACCGCGGGGTCGGCCGGCCCGAGGAGCAGAGCCGCCGCGACCGCGGGCACGACCGCCACCACACCCATCACGAGGCGAACGCGGGAGGCGGAACCGCCGTGGAACAGCACGGGCACGACCGCCACCACCACGAAGACCGGCACGTACCAGGCGGGCAGCGGACCGACCGAGGCGCTGAGCGACAGCCCCAACCCGAGGCTCAGCAGCGCGGGCACCAGCGGCAGCAGGGCGTTCCTGGTCACCACCTGGACCGCAGCCAGCGCCGTCAGGCCCGACAGCACCGACACGGCGGCCAGCTGGGGTGGGGCCGCGTCGGTGGGCAACGCCGAGGTCAGCAGGCGGAACGGCCCTTCCAGCGCGGCGGACCCGGGACGGGTGACCGCGGCGGCGGCAACGACCACCCACAGCAGTGCCAGGGCCGTGCCCACGCCCCCGGCCGTCCGCTTGAGCAACGACGCGGTGAGCAGCTCCCACACCACCACGACCACGGCGGGCACCACGACGGCCCAGGTGACGGCAAGCCCCGCACCGGAGTCGAACGCCGGTCGGAACGACCACGCGGCCAGCGCGCCGAGAGCCGCGGCCGACACCACACGCACGGAGCGCATCAGCCGGCCACCCCGCCCAGCGCGAGGTGGTTCCACGCGGCAACGCCCTCCGCTGCGGTGCGTGCGCCGAGGACCGTCATCCCACGCCGGTGGTGCGGTAGGACGTCCGCCTGGCGCTCACCCACCACCTGGATCACCACGACCGGCGCGAACCGCCTGCGCCGGTCCGCCAGCAGGGTGGTCACGGCATCCTCCCCCGCTCCCGTGACGACGACCAGCGCTCCCCCGGCCCGTGCCCGGTCCACCTCGTCCAGCAGCCGCACCGGGTCGGCGTCCGCGATCCGCTCGGCCGCGGCCAACCGGTCCAGCAACGACACCGCGTCGGGCGAACCGCCGCCTTCCCCGACCACGTGCAGGGTGACCGGCCGTCCGTCGTCCACAGAGGACTGCGCGATCGAGGCGGCGACCTCGACCGCGTGCTCGAACGCCGCGGCGTCGAGCACCGCTTCGCGGGTGTCCAGGACGACGGCCGCGGTGGGTTCCATGGTGTCCACGGAGTCGCGCACCACGAGCTTGCCGACGCGCGCGGTGGAGCGCCAGTGGATGCGTCGCGGGTCGTCGCCCGGCACGTAGTCGCGCAGGGAGGAAAAGCTCGTCGTGCCGGCTCTCGACGCCTCCGCACGTCCCTCGTAGTCCGGCACGGTGCCGACGGGGATCTGCTGGGCGCGGTGCACCCGCGGGTGCACCCACAGCACGTCGACACCGCCCTGCGGCTGCACGCGCCGGAACAGGCCGAGCGGATCACGGCGCCCGACCAGCAACGGGCCGACCGGCAACCGGCCCCGGCGCCCGGTGGGCAGCGAGTACGGCACCGGGCGCAGGCCGCCGGGCACCGTGGCGGGAACCGCCACCTCCACCGCCTGGCCGCCCACCCGGTCCACGACCAGCAGCTCGGGCGCGGGCAGCCGGCCCGGGTTGCGCACGATCAGCCGGGCCATCGCGGGTTGGCCGGCCGACACCCGTTCCGACGACATCTCCCGGGTCATCCGCACCCGCGGTCGCACGACGACCATCGCCCCACCGGTGACCACCAGCGCGCACCCCGTGCCGGCCAGGGACACCAGCACCGGGTAGCCGAGGAGGGTCCCGGCCGCCGCCAGCACGACCACGCCCGACACCACCGCCCAGCCCACCGCGGTGAGCGGGCCCCGGCTGCTCACGCCGGCACCGCCTGCGTGGGCGCGGGCACCGAGCCCAGCACCTCGCCCAGGACGGCGGCGGGTGTCGCGCCGCGGACCTGGGCCTGCGCGGTGAGCACCAGCCGGTGGGCCACGACCGGACCGGCGACGGCCCGCACGTCGTCGGGCACGACGAAGTGGCGGCCGTGGCCCAGCGCGTACGCCTGTGCGGCCCGGAGCAGAGCGAGGCTGCCCCGCGTGCTCAACCCCAGCCGCAGGTGCGGGTGCTCGCGGGTTGCCCTGGCCAGCAGTGCGACGTAGCGGGCGATCTCGGGCGCGGTGTGGATGCCGGTGACGGTCCGGCGCATCCACGCCACCTCCTCCAAGGTGGTCACCGGGCGCGATTCCGGCGGCGCGGCGGAGGCCCGGTTGATCAGGATCGCCGTCTCGTCCTCCAGGTCCGGGTGGCCGAGCGAGATGCGCATGAGGAAGCGGTCCAGCTGCGCTTCCGGGAGCTTGTAGGTGCCGTCGAGGTCGATCGGGTTCTGCGTCGCGACCACGAGGAACGGGTCCGGCACCGGGTGCGCCACGCCATCCACGGTCACCTGCGCCTCCTCCATGACCTCCAGCAGCGCCGACTGGGTCTTGGGCCCGGCGCGGTTGATCTCGTCCGCCAGGACGACGTTGGCGAACACGGGCCCGCCGCGGAAGCGGAAGTCGCGTTCCCGTTCGTCCCAGATGGACACACCGGTGATGTCGCCGGGCAGCAGGTCCGGGGTGAACTGGATGCGGTGCCAGCTCCCGGAGACCCCGGTGGCCAACGCCTTGGCCAGCGACGTCTTGCCGGTGCCCGGCACGTCCTCGATCAACAGGTGGCCGCCGCCGAACACGCACGCCAGCGCGAGCCGGATCGCCGTCGTCTTGCCCTTGATCGCCCGCTCGACCTCGGCGAGGAGGGTGTCGTGCGTCGCCTGGAACCGCAGCGCCCGGTCACGGGGATCGGCGGCGGTGGTGTGAGTGGTCAAGGTCGTGGTCCCTCGTGGTGGTGTCAGCGTGTCGGGCAGGCGGGTTGGGGAGCCGGGTCGGGCGGCGGAGCCGTGGTGCCCAGCGCGATCACGTAGTAGCAACCGGATTCGCGCGGTCGGGGGTCGCGGTAGGTGGTGGTGCCGGGGTCCACTTCGGCGCGCAGGCTGGTGCCCTGCATGACGACGAAGCGGTCGAGGCCGGGCAGGGCCGTGGCCTCGGCGGGCCACGACAGGCTCACCCCGCCGTCCGCCTCGACCACCGCGTCGACCCGCACCCGGTGGACGGTGCTCGACGGGGGGCGCGACGGGGTGATCTCGTCGGAGCCGAAGATGTTCGCGACGAAGACCCCGATGCCGTATCCCGATGCGACCACCGCCACCGCGGCCGCGGCGACCGTCGCGACCACCCGCGGATACCGACGACGCGGCCGGGTGTCCGCCGCGGGCGGGGCCGGTTCCGGGCGGCGGGCGCTGGTCCGGGTGAGGGCCGCGTCCGGCGCCTCGTCGTTCCCGACGCGGTGGTAGCTCGTGCGCGTCACCTCCTCGGCGCCGTCGGTCGCCTCGGCGCCGCTGGTCACCCCGGCGCCGCTGGTCGCCTCGGCGGGCTGCGCCGGGCTGAGGGTGAGGTCACGGACCAGGTCGTGCAGGACGTCCGCCGCCTCGGCCGCGCCGGGACGTGCGCGGGGATCCTTCTCCAGGCACGCCAGCAGGAAGCGCCACGCCGGGTCCGGCAGCCCGGCGGGCCGGTCGGGCAGCCGGGTCCGGTGCTGGTGGAGCACCTCGTCGGTGGTCGCGCCGGGGAACGGCCGGCGCCCGGCCAGCACCTCGTACGCCGTCACGCCCAGCGCGTACACGTCCGCCTCGGGTGTCGGCACCCCCGAGGCGATCAGTTCGGGCGCCAGGTAGGACGGGGTGCCCAGCAGCAGTCCCACCCTGGTGAGGTCCGGCGCTCCCAGCTGCTTGGCCAGGCCGAAGTCGGTGAGCAGCGCCCTGCGGCGGTCGCCGGCGGTCCGGACGAGGATGTTGGCGGGCTTGACGTCGCGGTGGATGATGCGGCGCTCGTGCAGGTGCGCCAGCCCGGACGCGACCTCGGCCAGGAACCGGACGCCCTCGCCGCGCTCGACCTGCCCGGCCCGGAGCATCTCGCGCAGGTCGGCGCCGTCGACGAACTCCATGACCAGCGCCGCCCGGCCGCGGTCGACCACCAGGTCGAGGACCTTCACCAGGTGGGGGTGGGTCAGGCCGCGCAACGTGGCGTGCTCGCGGACCATGCGGGTGAGAGCCGTGCCGTCGGCGTCGGCCTCCGCGGTGAGCTCCTTGACCGCCACCTCGCGGCCGTCGCTGCGGCGCAGTGCCCGCCAGACCGTGCCCGTGCTGCCCGAACCCAGTTGCGACAGCAGCTCGTAGTCGGTGCCCATGGTCCGCTGCGTGCCCGTGGTCCGCTGCGGTGCTGTCGTCCGGCGCGCGGCGGGGTCGCCCAGGGATTCGGACATCCCGTCGCGCAGCCGCACGGCCAGGGACGCCGGCGAGCGCGGCCGGTACTCCGGTCTTCGCTCCAGCGCTTCCCGCAGCACGCCGACCAGGTGCGGGGACAGCCGCGGTGGCGCGACGGGCGGTGGGGCGGTGTCGTCGAGCAGGTGCAGCAGTCGTTCGGCCCACGACCCGGTGACCGGTGGCCTGCCGGTCAACAGCGTCCACACGGTCGAGGCGAACGCGTACACCTCCGCCTCGGGCGTCCAGTCACCGCCGTTGAGCACTTCGAGCGGTTCGTGCCCGGAGCCGGAGGTAGAGGCGGCGGCGATCTCGGCGAGCACCGGCACGACCGGCACGTCCAGCAGCACGCGTCCACCG
This sequence comes from Actinosynnema sp. NPDC050801, assembly GCF_040673975.1. Lineage (NCBI taxonomy): Bacteria > Bacillati > Actinomycetota > Actinomycetes > Pseudonocardiales > Pseudonocardiaceae > Actinosynnema > Actinosynnema sp. NPDC050801. The sequence goes on from NZ_JBFAQZ010000017.1 coordinate 24,368, forward strand.
GGTTGGCGGATCAGCGCCGCCGGGCCGAGGCCCCGGTGCAGCACGCCGGCCTCGTGCAGCGACACCAGCGCCGGCGCCGTGGTCAGGACCACCCGCAGCACCTCGTCGGTGGGCAGCGGTCCGCGCTGGGCCAGCTCGTCGGCGAACGACGTGCCGATGCCCTCGGTGACCAGGAACGGGCGTGCGTCGGCGGTCTGGCCGTGGTCCACGAGCGGCACGATCCACGGGTTGCGCAGCTCTTCGAGCACGGTGGCGGTGGCGGACACCTCGGTGCGGAAGCGGCGCAGCGTGGCGCGGTCGAGCGGCTCGACGACCACGCGCACCGCCACGTCCGCGCCGTCGGACTCCCGCACCGCGGGCGCCACGGCGAACGGACCGGAGCGCACCGGTGTGCTCGTCACCCGGTAGCCGGGTAATCGATCGATGGGGACCACGCTCGCACCTCCGCCGCTCACCGGGTCCGGCTCCACGCAAGCCGTCACCGGAACGCGGGCCAACATAGTCATCGGTCGGTGCCTCCCCCAGCCGGCCTCGACAGGTGAACGCCCGTCATATCCGCCCCGGGGCGTTCCGACGCCACCACGGCGGTCCCCACCGGGACGGTCGAGTCGACCTCCACCCACGTCGTGCCGGTCGAGCGACCGAGCTCGGTGATCAGGCGTGGTCGCACCCGCGGCCCCGGTGCGGTCCGGTGCACGGGTGCGTCTCCCGGCAGGCGGATCGACGCGAGCGCCAGGGCCAGGCGGGTGGCGTGCTCGACCGGCACGCCGTCCACCAGCACGTCCGTCACCGCCGGCTGGTCGCGGCACCGCAGGACGGCGCGGCCGCCGGTGTCGCCGGACGCCGCCAGCACCGCGCCGCACGACGGCGGCAGCGCGTCGGGGTCCTCCTCCAGGCAGAGCGTCACGACCCCGCCGGCCGGTCCACCGGTCAACACCTCGGTCAGGCCGGACAGCCCGGACAGGCGGCGCACGCCGTCCAGGACGACCAGCGTCCACGACGGCGGTCGGCCGTGCCGGGTCGCCGGCAGCTCCCGCAGTTCACCCAGCCGGGCCCGCGCCTGGGTGTCGTCCGTGGCGACCAGCCGCGCGCAGTCGAACACCGCGGACCGCGGCCGGGTGTGCGGCAACCAGGTCAACCAGTCCCACGCCGCGGCGTTCTCCGGCCCGGTGACGAGCACGATCGCCAGTTCGTCCGGTGGGCACAGCACGGCGGCTCGCGCGAGGGTCGCCCGCGCCGACGCCAGCAGCGCGCCGCGCGGACCGGCCAGACCGAGGACACCGACGTCGGCCAGGTCCACCCCGACCGGCACCGCGCGCAACACCGGGGGCGGATCGGCGAACGGCATCCGCGGCTCGGCGGGCCGGTCGTGCAGCCCGAGCCGCAGGCGCAGGAAGTCCGGGTCCCCGGCACGCCGTTCCCACAGCCGCGACGACGGCGCGCACGCGGCGCCGATCAGCCAACTCGGGTCAGGGTCTCGCGAGCGCGCCGAACGCTCCGGGGAGTCCGCGGTCGGCGCCGCCCGTCCGGTCGGGCGGTGGAACACGCGCGTGCCGGGTTCCCTGGTCAGCTCCGCGTCCGCGGTGACCACCTCGCGCACGCCGATCACCGTCTCCCCCAGCTCCACCACGTCACCCGACGCCAGGTCGACCGGCTCCGCGATCACCTGTCCCCGCCACCGGACGCCGTTGTGGGAGCCGACGTCCTCCACCCGCACGCGGTCGTCCACCGCCGAGATCACCAGCCGGGCGTGCCGCCTGCTCACCTCGGCGTCGACCAGGACGAGGTCGGCTTCGGCGGCGCGGCCGACGGTCATGACCCCGACCGGGTAGAGGGTCGTGCGCGGTCCGCCGTGCAGGCCGCCGACGACCGCCACCTCGCGGGAGCCGCCCCCGACCGCCGACCCGACGGGCACCGGCGGCGGCGCGTCGATCCCGAGCACGCAACCGTGGACGACGTCGGTCCGGTGCACCGGCAACCACCCCGGCAGCGCGACCGCCCCCAGGTAGAGGGCCTCCCGGCAGCCGAGCGACCGGGCGAGGTGCGCGACCGGCTCGTCCGGTTCGACGTCGACGACCACCGCCCGCCGGACCCCGTCACGCCCGACGCACACCAACTCCAGTTCCACCGCCCGCGACTCCCCGCCTCGACACCCGCTCGGCCGGGACGTTAGGGACGTCGTCCGGTTCTCGGGATCGGGAGCACTCCCCAACCGCTCACAGCCCGATGAGGTGCAGGTCCTTCTCGGTGATGAGCTTGTTCCACAGCACGAACTCGGCGAGTTTGATCAATGCGTGAGGACCGTTCAGGTTCGGCACCCCCGCTTTGGTCAACCTGGTGCGCAGGTACTCGACCTTGCGCAACAGCGTCGTGCGGGGCCAGTCCAACCTCTTCGCCGCGGCGTCGTAAGTGCGGGGATAGGGATCGTGGAACTCCCCTTTGCGCAGGTAGCCCGCGAACAACGCGATCAAGGCCAGCCTCTCCTCGTGCGTGAGCACGACGTCGTCACCGTTGACGGTCGGTTCACCCGTCGGCGATTCCCGCAATTCTGCGGGGTCGAATTCGTCGGCGTCGATCTCCACCACGTGCGGCCGAGGACCGCTGCCCGGCACGTGGACGCGCACCGATCCCTGGAGCACGTGGCGCTTGCCCGGTCCGACCGGGTTGCGCAGCCCTTGGTCGTCCACCAGGTCGAACCCGTTGCGGGTACTGGTGTTGACCACGAACCAGATGCCGTTGTCCGAGGTGACGACCCCGGCCCGACGTGAGACCGCGGCGTCGTCACCGCCCAGGCAGACCGTGCACTCGCGTGACCTGCCGAACGTGAACGCCTCACCCGCCACCACGGTGTAGGTCCGATCGCCGACGCGCACCGACAACTGTCCGCTCACCCGCACCCCAATCCCATTGGGAAGCACTCCCCACTTCCCCCTCGCGAGCACTTTTGTACGCTGCCCGAGCACACGACACCATTTTCGTGACCGCGTTGCGCCGATCGTCGTACTGGAGAACTCAAGTGGACGAACCGACTTCACGCCGCAAAAGCAGGTCGCGAATGCTGGTGCTGATCGGCGCTGTGCCCGCCGTGGTGTTCGCCGCCTCTGTCGGCGCCGGTTACAGCATGACGGAAACGGAACTGAGCGATGCTCAGGTGAACATGCACCATGGTGACGGCGTGGTCGTGGTCAACACCGAGAGCGAACGGGTCGAGGGCGAGGCGCGGGGGCTGACGACGGGCGACCAGGAGTTGGAGCTGGTGCGCCTCGCCGACGGCCGCGTCGCCTCGGTCAACCGCACCACCGGGCAGGTGACCGTGCTCAACGAGGACATGAGCACCCAGCACACCTCGGTCGGCACGGCGGCCGCCCCGGACCGGCGCCCCGACGACGTACCGGTCGTCGTCGCCGCGGCATCGGCCGCCTACCTGGTGCGGCCCGCCGACGACGTGGTCGAGCTGATCAAAACGGACGGCACACCGCAGGCTCCCGTGGCGGTGCCCGGCGCCACGCCCATCGCGGTCGGCGACGGCGAGGCCGGGCTGTGGGTGCTGACCGACGACGGCACCGTGGCGCACGTGGTCCGCGGCGCGGTCAAGGACGTCGTGCGGGCTCCCGCGCCGATCAGGCACCTGACCCTGGCCGACGGCCGCCCGATCGGCATCACCGAGGCGGGCGAGGCGCTGGACGTCGCCGCGTCGCCGCTGAAGTCCGTGAGCCGCGAGCCCGTGCCGCACGGCAGCACGGTCGTCGTGCCCTCGCCCAAGGGCGCCGGTCGGTACCTGCTCGTCCTGGACCGCCGCGGCAGGCTGGTGTCCGTCGACCCCCGCACCGGCCAACGGCACGAGTTCGACGTGCCCAAGGGCGTCGAGCACAACCTGGGCGCACCCGTCGTGCTGGACGGCAGGGCCTACGTCCCCGACTACGAACAGCACGAGCTGCGCTCGTTCGACCTGGGCACCGGCACGGCCGCCGCGTCGGTCGCGGTGCCGGGCACGTCGCCGAAGTTCACCGTGGAGGTGCAGGACCGAAGGGTGGTCGCCAACGACCGCGCGGACCGCCGCACGGTGGCGATGGACCCGGACGGGCGGCAGTCGGTGATCGACAAGGGCCAGGCGCCCGGGGTCGACACCGACACCGAGAACCCCGACCCCCGGTCGTCCTCGCAACCGCCGAGCACGTCGACCACGCCGAGCACCTCGATGACGCCCCCACCGCCGGCACCGCCCACGGCATCACGGACGACGACCACGGCTCCCCCGACGGCGCCCCAGGTGACGGTTCCCCCGATCCCTCCCGGCACCGCGCGGCAGCAGGCGTGCGACGCCGTGGACGCCGTCGGCCTCGTGTGCCAGGCGGTGGAGGTCGGCCCCGGCGGCGCGACCGGGACGGTGCGCGACACGCAACCGCGTGGCGGCACGCGAGTGCCCGAGGGCTCCACCGTCGTCGTCAACGTCTACGGCGAGAACGCCCGCGTGCCCGACGTCATCGGCCGGCGGTTGGCCGCGGCGTGCGACTCGGTCAACACCACCGTGGCCCGTCCCGGGACCGACGCGTGCGCCGAGCAGCCGATGACGGCGGCAGGCCCGAACTGGCCGTCCCTGGGCGTGGTCGCCGAGCAGTCGCCCGCGGCGGGCGGGCACGTCGCCCTCGGCACCGAGGTTTCGGTCCGGTACTGGGACTTCGTGCCGATGCCCGACCTGCGCGGCGGGACGCACGCCGGTGACGCCGCCTGCAACGCGATCATCGCCGAGACCGCCAACCAGGTGCCGTGCCAGGTCGTGCAGGGCAGCGAAGGCGGCGGTCCCGCGGGGACGGTCGAGTCCTCGACGCCCGTGCCGGGCCAGCCGGTCCGGATCGGGCAGCCCGTGGTGCTGACCGTGTTCCGCCAAGCCGCACCGTCGCCGACCGTGGACCCCATGGTCGGCATGACCTGGCAAGCCGCGTGCGACGCCGTGCGGGCCAAGGGCTGGGTCTGCGACGCGCGACCGGACGGCGTGCACCACCAGGCCGTGGTGGCCGCGCACGAACCGGCAGCGGGCACGCTGCACCCCGTCGGCTCGGTGGTGGTCGTGCACTACTCGCTCTACGAGTCCGCGCCCCTGCACCGGTTCCACAGCAACGACAGGAGCCGGAAGGTCTACCTGATCCGCTTCGCCGGCACGGTCGAGGCGGGCTACACGCAGGGCGAGTACCTCGGGCACGCGTACCGCGTCGGCGGGATAGAAGGCGGGACGGCCCATGTGGTGCGGGACTTCATGTGCACCGAGAGCGATGCCGCTTGTGGTGGAGCGGCTCCGAACCACTACTTCACGCTGGATGACGATACCCAGAAGCCAAAATGGTCCCTGCTGCGAGAGGTGGGCTTGACGCTCAAGCCGGTGAGCGGCCAGTGCGGCTCCGGGCAGGTGATGATCTACCGCTACCTGGTGCGGGAGGCGTCACGGGAGTGGTACACGGTCGACCACGCCGGGGAGGCACCGGGTGGGACGGTGTTCACCGAGAGCCTGGGCTGCGTGTGGCGCGTCGGGTGACCGTCCCGGTTGGGAAACCCTTCCCATACCGCGGTTGTCGTGAGCCGGCGACACTCGGAGCATGTCGAACAGCTCGTCGAAACGCCGGCCGGTCAACCTGTCACTGCTCGTCCTGATCCTGCTCTGCCTGGCTTTCCCGTTCACGGCGGTGTCCTGCGAGACGCCGATGGCGAGTGTGGACATCACCTACACCGGGTGGGACGCGACCTTCGGCGGTGAGCCGACGGTCACGGGCGTCAACCAGGACAAGGACGCGCCCCGGATCGCCGAACGCAGCGCCATCCCCGCGCAACCGCTGATGATCGTGGCGGTGCTCGTCGCCGTCGCCGGTCTGGTGCTGCTGTCCCGGTCCAAGGCGGGGCACTGGCTCGCCGTCGGTGTCGGGGCTGCCGTGGCGTTCTTCCTCATCGTCGGCCAGGTGTCCTTGCAGGACGCGTTGGTCTCGGCGGCGACGGAGAACAACGAGTTCAAGGGCGGCACCGCGGAGGAGATGGTCGAGTCGCGGTTCGGCTTCTGGGCGACCGTCCTGCTCGCGGTGACAGTGGCCGCGTACAACGCCATTGGCCTGGTCCGACGTTCCCGGACGACCCCGGCCCCGCCGTCGTCCTGACCCGTCTCCCCACCGGCACACGGAGTCCTCATGCCAGCCCGCACCGCTGCCTTCCTGTCGTTGCTCGCGCTCCTGGCCGCCTGCGGCGACGACCGGCCCGGCACCACGACGTCACGCGCGTCGGCCCCACCCCCGAGCACACCGGTGTCCAGCGCGGCACCCACCTTCGACCCGCCGAAAGCGTTCTCCGACAAGCCGATGCGCATCACACCGGACGCGAGCGCGCTCGTCGGTCACGGCCTGGCCTTCACCTCGATGGCCGAGGGGCAGGACTCGCTCGGACGGGGTGGCCCGACGTTGACCATCCACGCCATCTCGCTCGGCGACGGCGAGGAGCGTTGGCAGGCGTCGACACCCCTCACGAGCGCGACCCGCCCGCGGGTGGACAACAGCTTCTTCCGACTCGCCGACAGCGGCCCGGCGCGCCTGGTGTGGGCGGGCATCCACCGCACCGAGGGCAGCGGCACGCAGCAGGACCGGTTCGAGCTGGTCGCCGGGGCGGTCGACGCGACGACCGGTCGGCAGGTGTGGTCGACGCGGCAACCGTTCACCGGAAGCGACGCGCCGGAGGGCGCGAGCGCCCGAGTCGTCGGCGCCGACGAGACCCGTGCGGTGCTCTCGATCGCGCACCGGGGCGGCACGGTCACCGGCGCCATCGTGGACGCGCGGGCCGGCAGGTTCATCGACACGCCACCGGGCTTCGCGCCGATCGGACTCGCGGGCGGAATCGTCGTCGGCACCCGCGAGACGGAATCCGGTGGGACGGTCGCGCAGGGGATCGACGCGGGCTCGGGACAGGTCCGCTGGACCGGTGACGTGCGCGTGGACGACCTCGGGGCGGCCGTGGTCGACGACGACGTGGTCCGGTTCGGTTCGGCTTCCTTCTTCGACACCCAGACCTTGTTGATCGGCGCCTCCGACGGGGCGGTCAGGTCGACCCTGCCCGACCGCAACGAGTGCGCGGCCGCCGCCGCGGACGTAATCGTGTGCTTCAGCCACCAACGGGTCCACGCCCTGGACACAACCGGCAAACCACTGTGGTCCCTGCCCGACGAGGCCGCGGGCCGCGTCGCGCCCGACGTCGCGGCCGTCCACAACGGCCTGGTCTACGCCCGCGCCAACAGCGGGGTCGTCCTCGACGCCCGCACCGGCAAGGACGTCGTCACCGACCTCGACTGGACACCGGACGCCGTCGTGCCCGGCTACGGCGTCGGGCGGAACCAGGCCGAGGGCCTGCTGGTACGCCGCGCCACCGCCTGAAGACCTCCGCACACGCCAGTTCCCCCGCACTCGAAAGGAACAGCGATGAACCGACACCCCTCCCGCAAACGGCGCGCGGCCGTCTCGATCCTGGGCGCCGTGGCGCTCATGACGGGCCTGCCCGCCGTTGCCCAAGCCGCACCGCCGAGCGCGCTGCCCGCCGACGCGGGCAAAGAAGCCATGAAGTGGCAGCCCGCCTTCGACTACGACGGCGACGGCTGCTACCCGACCCCGGCCGTGGGTCGGGACGGCAGGGTGGCCCGCGGTCTGAAGACGTCCGGCGCGGTCGACGGCAACTGCCGTGACCGTTCGGACCTCGACAACACCAACTCGTACGTCCGCTCGAAGTGCAACCACGGGTGGTGCGCCTACGTGTACGCGTTGTACTTCGAGAAGGACCAGGCGAGCTTCGCGGGCGGTGGGCACACGCACGACTTCGAGCACGTCGTGGTGTGGGTCTCGCGCGACCAGGCCCGCTACGTCTCGGTCTCCGCGCACGGCGAGTACACGACGCGCGCCGCCACCGCCGTCGAGTGGTCCGGAACGCACGCCCGGGTCGTCTACCACAAGGGCCTGACCCACAGCTTCCGGTTCGCGAAGTCCGGCGAGCACCCCGAGAACCACTACGGCGCGTGGCAGTACCCGACCCTGGTGGGCTGGAACGGCTTCCCGCCCGGGATCCGCGAGAAGCTGGTCAACGCGAACTTCAGCCCGGCCTCCCTCGGGATCAAGGACAGCACGTTCGCCGGCGAACTGAAGAAGGCCAAGCCCGCGAACGTGCCGTTCAACCCCAACGCCTAAGGCCCGGTGCCGCGTGATCCAGGCACTACCGGCGCTCGCTCCCGGACGTCCGTGCACGTAGGACGGTCTCGGCGCGTGCCGGTAGTGCCTGGTCACCGGTTCATGGACCAACCCGTCATCGGTCGACACCACCGACCGGCCGCCGATGACCCGTCACATCCGGAGTCGACGTGGCGGTTCGGCGGCCCGTGCCGAGGCGGTTGACAGGGGTGGCTAATGGCATTAGCTTATGAGCTACAGCCATTAGCCGTTAGGGGATGGACATGACGCAGTTCCTGGAGCTCGACGGCGGCCGGCTCGCCTACGACGTGATCGGCGAGGGGCCGCTGATCGTGCTGGCCCACGGCATGGGCGACAACCGGACCGCCTACCGCGAGGTGGCCGTCCGACTGGCCGACGCCGGGTACCGCGTCGCCGTCGTGGACCAGCGCGGCCACGGCGAGTCCAGCACCGGCTGGGCCTCCTACACCCGCACCGACTCGGCGGCCGACCTGCTCGCCCTGGTCCGGCACCTCGGCGGTCCGGCCGTGCTCGTGGGCCACTCGTTCACCGGCGGCTCCGTCACCATCGCGGCCGCGCAGGAGCCCGAGTCGGTCAGCACGATCGTGCAGATCAGCCCGTTCACCCGGGCACAGAAGATCGACTTCGGCGGTCTGTTCTCCAATGCCCGCTACCGCAAGGGAATGGCGCTGCTCATGGGCGCGGGAATGTTCCGCAGCATCGGGCTGTGGAAGCGCTACCTCGACCACGCCTACCCCGGCACCAAGCCGGCGGGCTTCGCCGAGCACGTCGCCGGGCTCGACGCGGACCTGCGCAGGCCCGGCCGGATGGCGGTGGTGAGCAGCATGGGCATGTCCGCGCCCACCGACGCGGGCGCCCGGCTCGGCGACATCCGCTGCCCCGCGCTGGTCGTCGAGGGCTCGCTGGACCCCGACTGGACCGATGCCCGCGCCGAGGGTGAGGGCATCGTGGCGGCCATGCCGCCAGGGCTGGGCCGGGTCGAGGTGATCGAGGGGGCGGGCCACTACCCGCACGTGCAGTTCCCGGCCGAGGTCGCCGCGGCGGTCCTGGCCTTCCTCCGGGCGGGCACCCGTGGCTAGGGCGGCGCTGTCCGCGGACGCGGTGGTCGACGTCGCGCTGCGCCTGGTCGACGACGAGGGCGCGGCCGCGCTGACCTTGGCGGCCGTGGCCTCCCGCGCGGGCGTGGCCACGCCGTCGCTCTACAAGCACGTCCGGAACCTGGCCGAGCTGCGCGCGCTCATGTCGGTGCAGATCATGGACGACCTGGCCGAGCGGATCGGCGGCGCGGTGCTCGGCCGCTCCGCCGACGAGGCGATCCGCGCGCTCATGACCACCTGGCGCGAGTACGTGGTGGAACACCCGCACCGCTACTCCGCGCTCGTCCAGACACCCGAGCCGATGGTGGCGCAGGCCGGGCAGCGGCTGGTCGACATCATGCTGGCCGCCCTGCGCGCGTACGGCATGGAGGACTCCGAAGCCATCCACGCGACCCGCTGCCTGCGTGCGACCATGCACGGCTTCGCGGTGCTGGAAGCGCAGAACGCGTTCCAACTACCCGAAAAGCTGGACGAGACCTACGACCTGCTGATCCACATGGTGGTCACGGGCCTCCGAACTCCCCTCCGCCCCACATGAACCTCACGCACTAGGAAGAGATTTGAGCGTCCGGTGGGCGCGGCACGAGAACGCGCCAACTGTTCGGCAGGGGAGGCAGCGCGACGTCTTCCCCGCGCATGAAGTCCGCCCTCCACCGCTCCCGACGGCGGGCGTACCGGTGTCTCAGCACGGCGGCGATGAGGCAGCAGATCAGGGCGGCCACCACGGCCACCCGAGCGTATGCCCCTTCCGACCAGGCCAGGACCATCGCCACCATGGTGAGCAGGAGCAGCTCGTACAACACCCGGACGACCGTGCCCCACAGGGGGCTCGGCACGTCAGCGCGCAGATCCGTCAGGGTGTCGACCTCGTCCGCGCCGTACTCGCGGATGCGTGCGACCTCGCCCGTCCGCCGGCGCGACTCCTGGAAGACCTCGACGATCGCGTTCGCGCCGACCACGGCCAACCCGATACCGGCTGCGGTGGTGAACCACGCGTCCGGGCCCACAGCCACCACCGCCGCCGCGGCCACGAGGCTCAGCACACCAGACGCCATTGACAGCCCCAGGTCGCGCCGGAGGAGTCTGCGCGGCAGTGCCCCGCGGTCGATCGAGGTCGCCACCGGGCGCAGCGCCACCATGTTGACCACCTCGTCACGCGCCCGCCGAACCTCCTCGTCCACCGGCGCCTCCCCGCACTCGATCCGCAAGTACGCGGATCCCCGTTCCGGCAACGCGCCAAACGCTGCCACCCGGCCACCGGCCATCACGACTCGCCGTCCGACCCACCGGAATCTCCTCGTGCGCCACCACAACTCCAGGTCCCGTCTCAGCCTGGACGCTTTTCACGCCCGGCTCGGGTAGCGGCCGGTGGGCTGACCGAGGCAGAAAGCCCGACCCCCGGATCCGCCTGTCGCGGACCGGGGGTCGGGAGGCCGTTCTGAAGAGGTCACCGCAGGGCGGCGAAGAACGTCCGGATGTCGTCCACCACGATCTCCGGGACCTCCAGTGCGGCGAAGTGGCCGCCCTTCTCGAAACGGCTCCAGTGCACGATGTTGGAGTTGTCCCGTTCCGCGAACACCTTGATGGTCTGGAAGTCGTCGGCGAACACGGCCACGCCGGTCGGGGCGGCGTTCACCGGGGCGGGCTCGTCGGCGGGGGCGGCCGCGTTGTCGAAATAGGACCGGGACATGCCCGCGGCGGCGTTCGCGAACCAGTTGACGGACACCTCGGTGAGGATGGTCTCCAGCGGCACCAGGGACGTGCCGTTGCCGAAGGAGTTGAACAGCTCGCTGTAGGCGAGCATCCCGATCGGCGAGTCGCTGAGCCCGGCCGCGACCGTCTGCGGCCTGCTGGCGTTCATGGTGTTGTAGCCGCCGACCTTCTGGAACCACTGCATGTGCTCCAGACCGGCGTAGTCCTGCGGTTCGAGCCGCTCGAACTCCGCGGGGTCGCCCGACGGGAAGGAGAACAGCTGCAGCACGTGCAACCCCAGGAAACCCTCCGGGGCGAGGAGGCCGAGCTCGCGGGCGACCATCGCGCCGTGGTCGGAACCGTGGACGCCGTAGCGCTCGTAACCGAGCCTGCGCATGAGGGTGTCGTAGGCGCGGGCCACGCGGGCGGTGGTCCAGCCCGGTTCGGTGACCGGGTTGGAGAAGCCGAAGCCGGGTGCGTCCGGGACGACGACGTGGAACGCGTCCTCGGCGCGCCCGCCGTGGGCGACGGGGTCGGTGAGCCTGCCGATCATGTCGAGGTAGTCGACCGACGAGCCGGGGTAGGTGTGCGCGAGCAGCAGCGGCGTCGCGCCCTCGTGCGGCGACTCGACGTGGATGAAGTGGATCGGCTGGTTCTCGATCTCGGTGACGAAGTGCGGGTGGGCGTTGATGCGCTCCTCGACGGCGCGCCAGTCGAACGCGCGCCACGCCGTCACGGCCTCCCGCAGGTAGTGGTTGGGGGTGCCGTGCTCCCAGGTGTCGCCCGGCGCCGGCTGCGGCAGGCGGGTGCGGTCGAGGCGACCGTTCAGGTCGTCCAGCTCGGCCTGCGTGACCTCGATGCGGAAGGGGCGGATCTCCGTGTTCGTCATGACACAGACGTTAGAGTGCTTATAGGAAGAATTCGTTCCTATAAGGCGGAGGTGGTCGCAGTGACCGCGGACACATCGGCGCGGCTCCTCGCGCTCCTGGCGCTGTTCCAGTCGCGACCGTCGTGGAGCGGCACCGAACTCGCCGAGCGGCTGGGCGTCACGACCCGCACCATCCGCAACGACGTGGAGCGCCTCCGCACGCTCGACTACCCCGTCGAGGCCACCCGCGGCGCGACGGGCGGCTACCGGCTCGGCGCGGGCGGCAAGCTCCCCCCGCTGCTGCTGGACGACGAGGAGGCGGTGGCCGTGGCGATCGGGTTGCGCGCCGGCCGCGGCATCGCCGGGATCGAGACCTCCAGCGCCCGCGCGCTGGCCAAGCTCGAACAGGTCCTGCCGCCCCGCCTGCGGCCGATGGTGGAGGCGCTGGCCTCGGTCGTCGACCACGCGCCGGAGAACACCGACACCGACGCCCCGGACCCCGAGGTCGACCCCACCGTGCTGCGCACCATCGCGACCGCGATCCACGACGTCGAGTGGTTCCGCTTCGACTACCGCGACACCTCGCTGCTCGTCGAGCCCTACCGCCTGCTCGCCTGGAGGCGACGCTGGTACCTCGTGGCCCGCGACCCGTCCAGTGGCGAGTGGGACGTCTACCGGGCGGACTGGATCACGCCACGCATGCGCACCCACCGCCGGTTCGCCCCCACCGCCCTCCCCGACGACGACTACACCAGCTTCACCATGCGCCGTGTCGCGTTCAGCGGCTGGCAGGTGCACGCACGCCTGCGGGTCGACGCGCCGGCCCAGGCCGTCCTCGACCGGATCCACCCAGGCGTCGGCGTGGTCGAGACGGTCACCGACACCACCTCGGTCCTCGTCACCGGCGCCGACTCGCTGGACACGATCGCCGCCTACATCGGCATGCTGGGCATGGACTTCACCGTCGAGTCGCCCAGCGAGCTCAGGCCACTGCTGCGCACCCTCGCCGAGCGCTACGCCCGCGCCTGACCACCGCAACCACCCGGGAGGCCGTGGGCGGGCGGGCGAGGAGCCCCGCCCAGGTCCTCGAACAATCGCCCGGATCGCGGGTCCGACGGTTGGTGAAAGGCCGGGGTCGGCTTGACGGCATTGGGCCTCGGCGAGGCCCAGCCCCTGGTGCAGGACTTCCCCGAAACCTTCCCGTCACATCTTGACGACGCCGATGTTATCGTTCACAGTCCTCGTGGTGCGGCCAGGTCGCACCACCGTTGGCTACTAACAATCGTATACCTCAGTATCCGGCACGGACCGTCCTCGGAAATTGTTAACGCTAACACCGCACTTTCCGGGAAGTTGTCCGTGCGCGGGTGTCGTCGGCGTCCGCGCCGATGCGGCCCGCCTCATGTCGGCGATCCCCCAATGATGAGAGGAAAGACGCTATGTCGGTTGGGTTTGCGCGCACCGCGAGGTGGCGCGGTCGGTGGCGGTCGGGGTTGGCCGCTGCGGCAGCGCTGGCGTTCGTGGGCGGGTTGCTCTCGGTGGTCACGACGCCGGCGTCGGCCGCCACGGTGGACACCACCGCCTGGTACGTACTGGTGAACCGCAACAGCGGAAAGGCCTTGGACGTGGCGGGGGTGAGCAGCGCCGACGGCGCCGCCGTCACGCAGTGGGCCCGGCACGACGGGACCAACCAGCAGTTCCAGTTCGTGGACTCCGGCGGTGGCTACTACCGGATCAAGGCGCGGCACTCGGGCAAGGTGATCGACGTGTCCAGCTGGTCGACGGCCGACGGTGCCGCCATCCACCAGTGGACCGACGGCAACGGCGCCAACCAGCAGTTCCGGCTCGCGGACTCCGACAGCGGCTACGTCCGGTTGGTCAACCGCAACAGCGGCAAGGTGGCCGAGGTGCAGAACGCCTCGACCGCCGACGGCGCCGGCGTCGTGCAGTACAGCGACTGGGGCGGCACCAACCAGCAGTGGCAACTCGTCCGCGTCGGCGGGGGTGGCGGCACCTGCGCGTTGCCGTCGACGTACCGCTGGACGTCGACCGGCCCGCTGGCGACCCCGAAGGCGGGGTGGGCCTCGCTCAAGGACTTCACCAACGTCGTCCACAACGGACAGCACATCGTCTACGCCACGACGCACAACACCATCGCCGGCAAAGACGGCAGGTGGGGGTTGATGAGCTTCAGCCCCTTCACGAACTGGTCCGACATGGCCACCGCCACCCAGAACACGATCCCCTTCGACGGCATCGCGCCGACGCTGTTCTACTTCGCGCCGAAGAACATCTGGGTGCTCGCCTACAACGGGGCTTGGCCGTACAGCTTCGGCTACCGCACCTCCAGCGACCCCACCAACCCCAACGGCTGGTCCGCGCAGCAGGAACTCTTCACGACCACCCTCCCGGACATCGTGGAGCCCGACGGCAAGCGCCGGCAGGTCGGTCCCCTCGACGTGACCCTCATCGGCGACGACGCGAACATGTACATGTTCTTCGCCGACGATGAGGGCGGCATCTACCGCGCCGGCATGCCCATCGGCAACTTCCCGGGCACCTTCGGTTCGTTCACGAAGATCATGAGCGACACGGCGCTCAACCTGTTCGAGGCGGTCGAGGTCTACAAGGTCCAGGGCCAGAACCAGTACCACATGATCGTCGAGGCCCAGAACTACACGGGGTACGGTCGCTACTTCCGCTCGTTCACGGCCACCAGCCTCGACGGCACGTGGACACCGCAGCCGCAGGCCGACACCGTGACCAGCCCCTTCGCCGGCAGTGCCAACAGCGGCGCGACGGCCTGGACCAGGGACATCAGCCACGGCGACCTGGTTCGCACCAACCCCGACCAGACCAAGACCATCGACCCGTGCAACCTGCAGTTCCTCTACCAGGGGCGCGACCCCAGCACCGACAACATGGACTACGGCATCCTGCCGTACCGGCCGGGCGTGCTGACACTGCAGCGCTAGCCGGCCGCGTGGCACAGCTCCGGCTCCGGTGTCCCTGATTTCCGCAGGCGACCACGTACGCCGAACCGGGCGAGCGTCACAGCAAGCGATCAGGAACGGGTAGAGGTCAAACGGGCGGGCTCGGCCAAGGCCGAGCCCGCCCGCTCACGCGGAGAACCCGGGTCGTAACGGCTTCGTCCTGGTCGACCACGAGACGCGCAACGTGTCAGCCCGGTGAGGCGGCCGGTTTCACGTCTAGACCGTCGCCAGCGCCCGCCGCTGGAACACCACCAGCGCGACGCCGAGCACCACCACCGCCATGCCCGCCAGCACCGCGACCTCGACGAGCACCGAACCCAGCCCCGCTGACGGGCGGGAGAGCGTGAGCAGCGCGTCCATCGCCCACGAGTGCGGGAACAGGTAGCCGATCGTGCCGAGCGCTTCGCCGGCCACCTCGCGCGGCCACAGGCAGCCGCCCAGCATGCCCAGCACGATGCCCACCGGAGGACCGATGGCGGGAGCCTGCTGCGGCGAGCGCACCAGGGCGCCGACCAGCATCGCGGCACCCGTGGCGATCAGGCAGAACAGCGCGACGACCACCGCCACGCCCAGCGGGTCGCCCCACCGCACGTCGAACAGGAACCGGCTCACCACGATGATCAGCAGGGACTGCGCGAGCGCCACCGCGAACCGGCTCAGCGCCTCGCCCAGCAGCACCCGGCTCCGCCGCACCGGTGCGGCCAGGGAGCGGCGGACCATGCCGATGCGGCGGCTCTCGACCAGCGCGGCGGCGACGGCCATCGAGTTGACGAACGTGAACAGCAGCAGGTTCGCGGGCGCGGTGTAGGCGAAGCCGGTCGGCTTGGCGGACTCCTCGCCACCCGTCGAGGTGACGGTGACCGCCACCGACTCCTCCCGCGCCTTGCGCACGTACTCCTCGGCCTGCTCCGGTGACGCGCCCGCGGCCCGTGCCGCGCGGGTCGCCTCCAGCACCGCCGCCACCCTGCCGACCGCCACGTCGATCTCGCTGCGCGCGGCCATGCCGCTGCCGCTGGTCTGGGTCATGACCAGTTCGAGGCTGGTGTCACCCGGTGCCACGATCAGGCCCGCGGCCAGCTCACCCTGGCGGACGCCGTCGCGGACCTCCTCCTCGGACTCCGCGCGCCGCACCTCGAGCGCCTCGTCGGACTCCAGCTCGGCGACCACGGCCGCCGACACCGGGTCCGAGGTGTCGGCGACCACGGCCACCGGCAGCTTCGCGTCCGCCGCGCCGCCCAGGGCCATGCCGACGAACACGATCGTCACGAACGGCATGACGACGATGAAGAACATGCCGACCTTGTCGCGCAGCTGGCGCTTCAGGTTCGCCAGCACCAGCGCGGTGACGGGACGGGGCCTCACGCGAACCTCCCCTTGCGGAAGCCGAGCAGCGCCAGCGCGCCGGCGACGACGCCGATGCCGGTGACCACGGCGATCGGCACGAGCACGGCGGACGGCCCGGCGCCGGTGCCCGCCAGCTCCGACAGGCCCGCCGACACCCACCCGTTGGGCGTGATCAGCGAGACGCCGCGCAGCCACTCGGGCAGGTTGTAGACGGGCACGATGCTGCCGCCCAGGAACGCGAACACGAACGCCACGCCGAGCGTGTAGCCGTCGGCCTGCGCGTCGGTCTTCGCGCGGCTGGCCACCAGCATCACGATCGCGGTCGCCGCGAACACGTGCGCCAGCAGCAGCGGGAACACCCCGAGCGGGTCGCCCCAGCTCGCGCCGAAGATCAGCACCGACGACAGCCAGGTGGCGCACATGCTGACCAGCGCCAGCCCGAACCCGACGGCGCTCTTGCCCACCAGCGCCGTCCACAGCGGCACCGGCGCGGCGCGCATCCGGTCGAGCGTGCCGTTCTGCCGCTCGGTGAGCAGGCTGCGGGCCGTGGTGCCGACGACGAAGAACGCGAACATCACCGCCATGCCCGCGCCGTAGTGCACGGCCAGGTCCACCCGGCCGCCCGCGACCGGGTCGCCGACCAGCGACAACGCCGGTCCGGCCGCGCCGTTCTCCTCGACGAACAGCTGCACCCGGTCGGCGGGCACGCCTGCCTCCAGCGAGGCGCGCACGGCCAGCGTCCTGGCCTCGACCAGGGCCGAGATCCGGTCGACCATGCTGCGCGCCACCACAC
The DNA here is from genome assembly GCF_040673975.1 of Actinosynnema sp. NPDC050801. NCBI lineage: Bacteria > Bacillati > Actinomycetota > Actinomycetes > Pseudonocardiales > Pseudonocardiaceae > Actinosynnema > Actinosynnema sp. NPDC050801. Next base: position 41,377 of record NZ_JBFAQZ010000017.1, read on the forward strand.
CCGCCAGCGGCGACTCGGGCGACTCCAGGACGGACACCTGCCCGCCGCGGCCCGCGCCGACGCCCTCGCTGAACCCGGCGGGGAACACCAGGGCCGCACCCGTCTCGCCGCCGTCGACCGCGCGGCGCGCCGCCGCCTCGTCCGGGTACTGGCGGAAGGTCAGCACGCCCTTCAGCTCGTCGGTGTTCAGCGCTTCGCGCTGCACGCTGGCCGGGAACTCGCCACCGTCGAGGTCGACCACGCCGATGGTCGCCTTGAGCGGCGGGTCGTCGTCACCGCCGAGCGCCAACCCGAACAGGGTCGCGAGCAGGATCGGCGCGACGAGCGCGATCAGCGGCGCGGTGCCGTCCCGCAGCCGCGACCGCAACTCGTGGCCGCCCACGACCAGCAGGGCACGCAGGGTGCTCTTCCCCAAGGTTCTCGCCCATCCCTAGCTCGGTCCGCGTCAGTCCCGCAGTGTGCTGCCGGTGAGGTGCAGGAACGCCGCCTCCAGGTCGGGCTCGACGACCTCGACACCGGTCACCGCACCCGCGTCGCCGACGGCGGCCAGCAGCGCGGGCAGCAGGTGCCGCCCGCCGGCGACGAGCAGCCGGATCGACGACGACCCGGTGACCACCGCCTCGGACACGCCCTCCACGACCCGCAGCTTCTCGGTCGCCGCCGTGACGTCGCCGTCCAGCGTCAGCTCCACGCGGTCCGTGCCACCCAGTTCGGCGACCAGTTCGCGTTTGGTCCCGTCGGCGACCACACGGCCCCGGTCGATGATCCCGACCCGCGTGCACACCCGCTCCACCTCCTCCATGTAGTGGGAGGTGTAGAGCAGGCTCATGCCCTCGCCGACCAGCGCCTCGACCCGGTCCAGGATGGCGACGCGGCTCTGCGGGTCCACGCCGACCGTCGGCTCGTCGAGGATGAGCAGGCTCGGCCGGTGCAGCAGGGCCACGGCGATGTTGGTGCGCCGCTTCATGCCGCCGGAGTAGGTGTCCACCTTGTCGTCGCCGCGGCCGGCCAGGCCGACCAGGTCGAGCACCTCGCCGATGCGCGAGGCCAGCTCACGCCGCGGCAGGCCGTGGAGCCTGCCGAAGTAGCGCAGGTTCTCCCGGGCGGTCAGCTCCGGGTACAGCGCGATCTCCTGCGGCACGTACCCGATGAGCCGCTTGGCGGCCACCGGGTCCTCGTCGACGTCGATGCCGCCGACCCGCACCGAGCCCTCGTCCGGGCGCAGCAGCCCGACGAGCATGGAGATGGTCGTGGTCTTGCCGGCCCCGTTGGGGCCGAGCAACCCGTACGCCTCCCCCTCGTCGATGTGGAAGCCGACCCGGTCGACCACGGTCTTGTCGCCGTAGCGCTTGACCAGGCCCTCGCACACCAGCGCTGGCGTCATGTCGTCCTCTCGATCAGGGTCCGCACCCGTCGATCCGCTCCGGCTGGGAGGCGCCCACCACGTTGTTCCGGAAGCGCTGGTTGCCCGGGTCGGTGCCGATCTGCACGTCGAACGGGCTGTTGCCGGTGATGGTGTTCCACTCGAAGCAGTTGTCCACCGAGTCGGAACCGCCCCAGTCCGCCGACGAGGCCAGCACCAGCGCGGCGCCCATCACCGACGGGCCGCCGGGCTCGTTGCCGTGCAACCGGTTGCCGACGACCGAGACGCGCTGGACGCCGATGGCGGCGATGCCGACGCCGGAGATCGGCGGGCCGGCGAAACCCAGGACGCCGGGCTCGTCGCCGCCGGAGGCCAGGGTGTTGCCGGTGATGTCGTTGTCCGCGACGAGCACGTCGGCGACGCCGCCGGGCAGCTCGCCCTCGTAGGTCTGGTGCAGCAGCAGCACGCCCGCCGCGTTGCCGTGGCTGTGGTTGCGCAGCACCCGCGCGCGGCTGGAGTTGTCGACGAACACGCCGAAGGCGTTGGCGGTGCTCTCGCTGTCGGCGATCAGCGCGTCGGCGGCCGGGCAGAACGCCAGCGCGATGCCGCCGTACTGGCTGCCCTCGGCGCGGCAGCGCAGCACCTCCACCTTGGCCGACTCGCGCACGTACAGGCCCCACACCGCGTTGCCGACCGACTCGACGTCGACGAGTCGCAGGTCGGTGGCGGTGTGCGCGTAGACGCCCGCGCCGGAGAAGCCGCGCACGGTCAGGCCCTCGACGGTCACACCGGACACGTCGTGCACGGTGATGCCGCTGACCACGTCGGCGGGCGCGTCGTGCAGTGCCGGCACGGCGCTGGGCGCGACGGCGCCGGGCACGATCACCGTGCGGCCCGCGCCCGCGCCGACGAGCGCGACATCCGGGCGGCCGATCACCAGGCTGCCCTCGTAGGTCCCCTCGGCCAGGCGCAGCACCGCGCCCGGCGCGCAGGTGTCGAGCGCCTCCTGGACGGAATCCCCCGGTTGAATGCGAACTTCGGCCGCGGCCTCGGTCACGGGCATCGCAGCGCTCCTCTCGACGTGGTGGTCAGTATGGCAAGGGCGACGATCAGGTCACCGCGGAAGCCCCAGCGGGCCATGCCCACGACGGCCGCGCCGTCGCCCGGGTCGGCGGACCGCTCGGTGAGCCGCGCCAGGGCGGCCGAACCGCTGGCACCGAACACGGTGTAGGCGCAACGCTCGGTCATCGACACCCGGGTGGCCGCCTCGACCTCGGGCACGGCGGCGGCCAGCAGTGGGTCGGCCCACTCCGCACCGGGCAGCGGCACCTCGCCGCACGCCTCGAAGTCGTGCCAGGAGAACCCGGGCGGCCGGCCGCCGATCGCCTTCACCAGGCACTCCTTCACCGCGACCGTGGCCGCGGTGGCCAGGCCGGGATCCGGGTGCAGGTCGCGCTCGGCGGGTGAGGCGACGTGCCGGGTGTAGGCGGGCCCGCTGTAGGACATGGCGCGGGTGACCCTGGCGACGTCCACCACGTCCACCCCGAACAGCATCAGCGGCGCGGTCACCCGGTGACCCTGTCGAGGAACCGCAGCAGCTCGGCGGTGTAGACCTCGCCGCGCTCGATCATCGGGATGTGCCCGCAGTCCTCGACGGTGACGAACTCGGTGTTCGCGTGCTTCGGCACCAGTTCGAGCCACGGCTCGATCGGCGTCATGCGGTCGTGGCGGCCCCAGATGTACAGCGACGGGCACGTGACCTTGTCCATGGCCGGGTCGACCCGGTAGGTCCTGGTGGCGCGGATGCTGCGGGCCATCGCGACCATCGCCGAGCCCTGGCGCAGCAGCTGCGCGGTCGACTCCACCTGCTCGTCGGTGAACAGGGGTTCACCGTGGAAGAGGGCGGCCAGCATGCGGTCGCGGAACTGCTCGCCCTGCAACCGCACGTCGCCGCGCCGGTCCATGTTCAGGCCCACGTCGGGGTCGGCGCTCAGGCCGGGTGCGCCGCTGACCGCGATGGCTCTCACCCGGTCCGGGAAGCGGCCCGCGAGGTCGATGGCGACCAGACCTCCCAGGGAGTTCGCACAGACCACGACCTCCTCTGCGCCGGCCGCGTCCACGGCCTCCATCAGGGCGTCCCCGAGGCGTTCGATGGAACCCGCGATCTTCGCGTCCACCCCGCAGATGGGCTCCTCGGTGCGCAGCACCGGCCACCCGGCGGCGGCGAGGGCGGCGAACGGGTGGTCCCAGATCCAGCCGCCCGCGAACAGGGCGGACATGAAGACCACCAGCGGTCGACCGCCCGCCGCGGGCCGGTGGTCGGCGGTGAAGACCGTCATCGGGCAGCTCCTGGCGTCATCAGAACAGGGGGTCGGGGGTCGGGGTGGTGCCGCACGCGCAGGTCTTGCCCGCGCCCGCGTCGACCACCTCCTCGCAGTCGGGGCAGCGCAGGTGGAAGCTCTCCCGCTCCAGCACCCACACGCTGGTGTACGCCCCGGTGCACAGGCCGCCTCGGAAGAACTTCCGCAGGGACCGCTGGTGCGGCCGGGCGTGCACGGCGCGGACCGACTCCGGGCGGTCGAAGGCGCTGATCGTGTACTTGCGGGTGCCGATCTCGAACGTGCCCACGCCGAGGAAGCCCTTCGAGGCGCGCAGCGACTTGACCACCTCGGTGCTGAGCAGGTCGACGTCCGCACCCTCGACGTCGTCGCGGAAGTCCAGGTAGGTGAACGTGAGCACGCGCGGGTAGTCGGTCCTGCCCATCGTGGTGCGTGCGCTGATGCCGTACTCCTGCACCTCGTCGCGGTCGAGGAGGAAGCGTGCCGTGTGGCCGAGCGAGGAGGCCAGCGCGACCCGGTCGAAGTGGCGGCGCACGCGCACCACGCCGTCCACGACGGTCAACACGTCCACGCCGCTCACGGCCGCCGCGCCACCCGTGCCCGGTATCCCCAGGTAGGGGGCGCGGTGCGTGGCGGTCAGGGTCCAGGTGAGCACGGCGGTGTCGCCCGCGTCGACGGCCGGCGCGAAGTCGAGCACCAGGTCCGGGAACCGGGTCAGCACGGCCTCGACGTGCGCGACGAGGTCCGCGCCGGCCACCGGTCCCGGGGTGTCCGGGTCGACGAACTCCGCCACCGCGTCCGCGACGGCTGCGGCGTCGCGCTCGCGCCAGGCCGCGGCCCACCGCGAGGCGGTCTCGATCAGGTCCATGCGGTCACCACTTCCAGGTCGTGGTCCTCGGGCAGCCGGGCCGAGATCAGTGCCACCGCGAACGCGAGGTCGGCGGTGTGGCTGACCGAGACCCGGATGCGGGTGCCCGCCGGCTCCCTGCCGTCCAGCGCGCCGATCAGGCGCACACCCGGCGGGTGACCGTGCAGGCAGGCCGCCGTGCGGCTGCACAGGGGCGCGGGCAGGGGCAGCACCTCCACCGCGCCCAGGTGCGCCGCGGTCACGGGCTCGTCCAGCAGGCGCAGCACGGCGTACTTGGCGGCGAGCCTGCCCGCCCAGTGCTGGAGGGTGCGCCCGGCGCCGGACCGCAGCCGTTCCGGGCGGGTGAACACGGCCTCCAGCGGCATCGGTTCGACCAGCTGCCACGGTGCGGTCAGCTCGCCGAACGAGACCGCGGCACTCCCCCACGTGGTCATGCCGCGGGCTCCGGGCGGCGCAGCCTGCGCACGGCGGCCGGGTCGGACATGCTGACGCAGCTCGCGCCGACGCCGCGCAGCAGCGCGGCGAGCGTCTTGCTGTCGCCGACCTCGACCAGGGTCTCGGCGGTGGCGAGCACGCGCATCGTCTCGGTCCACCGCACCCGCGCGGTGAGCTGCGTGATCAGCGCGTCCACGATGGTCGGCAGGTCCGTGGTCGGCTCCGCGGTCACGTTCGGCACCACCGGCACGCGCGGCGGGCGCATCGGTGTCGCGCGCACCGCCTCGGCCCAGCCGTCCAGCGCGCCCGCCATCAGCGGGGAGTGGAACGCGTTGCTCACCTTGAGCGCCACCACCTTGCGGGCACCGGCCGCAGCGGACAGCGCGACGAGCCGGTCGACGGCGGCGGTCGCGCCGGAGACCACGGTGTGGTCCGGCGCGTTCTCCAAGCCGACGACCAGCGGCTCACCCGGCCGGGCCGCCTCGGCGGCCAGCTCCTCCACCCGCTCCGGCGTCAACCCCAGCACGGCGGTCATGCCACCGGTGTCGGGCAGGTCGGCCATCAGCCGGGCGCGGGTGGCGACCAGGCGCAGCGCGGTGTCGACGTCCAGCACGCCCGCCGCGCACAGCGCGCTGATCTCGCCGACGCTGTGCCCGGCGACGATGTCCGGCTCCACGCCGCGTTCCCGCAGGACCGCGAGCGCGGCGAGGTTGCACGCGATCACGGCGGGCTGCGCGTGCAAGGTGTCGACGAGCTTGTCCAGCGGTCCGCGGGAGCACAGCTCGGACACCGGCTCGGGCAGCAGTTCGTCGGCGCGCGCGATCACCGCCGCGCCCGCCGGGTCGCGGCGCAGCCAGCCGCCCATGCCGATCCGGACCGTGCCTTGACCGGGGAACACGAAGCCGATCACCTGCGAACCTCCAGTCTCCTGCGCTGCCTTGCCGACGAGCCGGGTGTCGGCTAGAGCCGGCGCCGCCGGGTGGGCACCGCCGCGGCCTTCTCGGTGCCCAGGAAGCCCAGCAGCAGCTTGGTGACGATCTCCGGCTGGTCCAGCGGGATCCAGTGGCTGGCGTCCTCGACGCGCTCGTAGCGCCACGAGCCCTTGACGAACTTCACCGAGCCCGTCATGCCCTCTTCGAGCAGCGCCTTGTCCCCGGTGGACCAGATGCCGAGGGTGGGCGCGAGCACGGGCGGGAAGTTGCTCTCCACGCGCAGCTCCGCCTCGGGCGAGCGGTTGGCGCGGTACCAGTTCAGCGCCGCGGTGAGCGCACCCGGCTTGGCCAACTCGCGCGGGTAGCGCTGGTGGTCGCCCTCGCCGCCCATGATCTCCTTGAACAGCCGCCACCCGTTGCGCCGCAGCAGCTGCTCGCTCACCCCGGGGAACTGGTAGAAGAGCATGTACCAGCTGGCCTTGCGCTGCTCGATCGACGGCGTGCCGAACACGCCGGGGTGGCCGACCGACAGCACGGCGAGGTGGTCGACGCGGCGCGGCATCAGGAACGCGTACATCCACGCGATGGCAGCACCCCAGTCGTGTCCGACGATGTGCGCCTTGGGGATGCCGAGGTGCTGCGTCAGCGCCACGACGTCGTTGACGATCGTGCGCATGTCGTACGCCTCGACCTCCTGCGGCTTGCCCGACTCGCCGAAGCCGCGCAGGTCGGGCGCGATGACGCGGAAGCCCGCCTCCACCAGGGGGTCGATCTGGTGCCGCCACAGGTAGTGCGAGTCGGGGAAGCCGTGCAGCAGCACGACCGGGTCGCCCTCACCCTTGTCCACGTAGGCGATGTCGATGCCGTTGACGTGCACCGACCCGGTCAGCAGGGTGTCCTTGACGCTCATGCCCTCTCCCTGAACAGCCTCTCGGCGAAGAACTCGCTGAACCCGAACTCCGGCACGTCCTCCGGCGGGACCATGTTGAGCAGGCCGGTCACCGACGCGGCGAAGTTCTCGGCCATCAGCTCGCGCGCCCGGCGGCGGCGCTCGGCCGCGACGGGCCCGAACTCGCAGTGCAGCTTGGCGATGATGCCCGCGCCGAAGTGCAGCCGGTCCATCCGGAACTTCCGCTCGGTCAGGTACCCCTCGAAGGCCGCGGGCGACCAGTCGTCGCCGCCGGTCAGCACCTCGCACACGGCACGGGTGTCGCGCAGGCTGCACGACAGGCCGGTGCCGAGCACGGTGTCGGCGTTGCCCGCCTCGTCCCCGACGAGCACCACGCCGTCCAGGACGACCGACTGCTCGGGGAACATCGCCACCGACGGCCACAGCTTGAGCGGCCCGATCGACTTCGCGGCGCCGTACACGGCCTTGCCCCGGTCGGGCAGGGACGACAGCTCGAAGTCCGCGATGAACCGCCTCTCGCCCTCCGGGCCCTGGTAGAGCTTCCGGTTGGCGGTCGGGAAGTTGATGTAGAGCCGGGCGTTGCCGTCGCCCTGCGGGAACACCATGAACATCTTCTCGTCCTCGGTGCCCATCGCCTGCACGTCCATCGGCCAGTCGTCCAGGCCGGTGACCCGCAGCCCGCCGCCCCAGTGGTGCACCGAGGTCGCCATGGACACGCCGACCTGACGACCGACCGTGCAGCCGCGACCGGTGGCGCCGATGACCATGCGCGGCTTGGCCAGGTGCTCCTGCCCGGCACGGGTCCAGCGGACCTCCGGGCTGGTCCCGGCGGTGACCCGGACCCGCTGCGCGCCCATGACCACGGTCGCGCCGTTGTCCTCGGCCTGCTCGGCCATCAGCGCGCAGACCTCGTGGTGCGGGAACGACATGGGGCCGCCGACACCGGGCACGAACCGCGTCATGTCCACGGTCTCCGCCTCGGCCGGGTCGACCGTCTCGTCCCACTGCGTCCACTCGCGGATCTCCCACGCGCCGCCGAGGCCGAACGCGTCCTCCACGCCCAGCGTCTGCGCCTCGCGCAGGCCCCACGGCGCGATCCACTCGCCGCGCACGATGTCCTGGTAGGTCTCCTGCTTCTCCAGCAGCACCACGGACAGGCCGTTCAGCGCGAGGTTGGCCGCGGCGGACGCGCCCGCGATACCGCCGCCGACCACGACGACGTCGATCCCGGTGTGCTCGACGGTCATGCCTGCCACCTCTCCCAGGACGTGCGCTCCTTGGCCGGAACCCGCTTGGCGGGGCGGAAGTCGGTGCCGATCGTGTAGGCGACCGGTACCAGGCAGACCTGGGTGACACCGGCGGGGATGCCGAGCAGCTCGCCGACCTGCCGCTCGAACGGCAGGTGCATGCACGTGATCGTGCTGCCGAGACCGCGGCTGCGCAGGGCCAGCTGGAACGACCAGACGGCGGGGAAGATCGAGCCGTAGAAGTTGCTGGCCCGCATGGCCCCGATCCGCACGCCCTCCTGCCAGGTGCCGAGGTTGCGGGTGCCGGTCGCGCCGAGCCACTCGGCGTCGATCGCGCCGATGTCCGGCGGCCGGCCGAGCACGCACGGGATCACCAGCGCGGGCACCTTGGCGATGGTCTCGGCCAGCGTGGCGGCCGAGGCGTTGTTCTTCCTCGCCTGCGGGTTGTTGCGCCGGCGCCCGGACCGCGTCCACACCTCTTTCTGGTGGAACTGCCAGGAGATGTCGAACAGCTCCGCCAGCTGGTCCTTCACCGCCTGCTCGGTGATCACGACCCAGCGCCAGTTCTGCTGGTCGTTCGCGGTCGGTGCCTGGACGGCGACCTCCAGCGCCTCCTCGATCACCTCGCGCGGCACGGGCCGGTCGAGGTCGAGCCGGCGGCGCACCGACCGGGTGGTGGTGAGCAGCCGGTCGGTCTCCAGCACGTCGAAGGGCAGGCCGGTCATACCGCACCCAGCAGGGTTCCGCCGCGCACCGAGCCGGGCGCGGCGCTGAGCACGAGGGCCTTGGCCGGCGTCGCCGGCAGCTCGGGCTTGGTGACGTAGGACTCGACCGCGCCGGCACGAGGACTGGTCAGCCCCGGGATGGCCGGTGCGACGCCGTCACGCAAGGCGAGCGCGGCCAGCGCCAGGTTCAGCGCGCCGGTGGCCGCGCCCGCGTCGCCGGTCAGGCCCGCGGTGGCGGTGAGCCGGGCGGACGGGACGGCGTCGAGCACCGCGCCCGCCTCCGCCTCGTCGGTCGCGCCGCCGATGGCCGCACCGATCACCAGGTCCACGCCTCCGGTGGGCAGCGCGGCGATGGTGCGCTCCACCAGGGACCGCTCGTCGCCCGCTCCCGAGCCCGCGTGGGCGCTGCCCAGCACCCGCGCGTACGGGGTCGCGCCCCGGGCGGCGGCGTGCGCGGCGGACTCGACGACCAGGGCCACCGACGCGGACGCGTACGCCTGGCCCGAGTTCCGGTCGTAGGGGTTGACCTGCGCGCCGTCGCCGGGACTCGGCGCCTCGTCGGCGGCGACCACGATCACCACGTCCGCCTTGCCCGCCCGGATGGTTTCCACCGCGCAGTCCAGCGCGATGGACGCCGACGCGTTGCCGTTGCAGATGGTGGTGGTCGGGCCGCGCAGGCCCAGGGTCTGGCAGACCGCGCCGCCGGTGGCGTTGAGCACCACGTTGGAGAAGCTGAGCACGGCGGGCTTGTTCGGGTTGGCCAGCACGCTCTCGTCGAACCCGTCGGTGCTCTCCACCGAACCCGCCGCGGTGGCGAAGATGACGCCCACGTTGTCCAGGGCGGCGCGGGGCAGCTTCAGCCCGGCGTCCTCCCAGGCCAGTCGGGAGGCGGCGATCGCCATGCGCGACAGGTTGTTCATGTGCCGCCACAGCGAGCGCGGCGCGAACGTGCGGCCTTCCAGGGACGGCTGCGCGCCGACCGCGGTGCGGCCGTTGGCGACCGCCTCGGCGACCTCGGCGATGCCGGTGCCCAGGCCGGTGACCGGTCCGAGGCCGGTGAGGACGACCTCGGTGGCGGGCAGTTCGTCGTACTCGCGCGGGCCGCCTGGGCGGCGCAGCACGAGCGAGGCGTTGTTGCCGCCGAACGCATAGTTGTTGGACACCACGACGTCCATGTGCAGCGCACGCGCGTTGTTCGGCACGAAGTCCAAGGTGGACTCCGCGATCGCCTCGTCGGTGAACCCGATGGTGGGCGGCGCGGTCGCGGTGCGCAGGGCCAGCACGCTGGCCACCGCCTCGACCGCGCCCGCCGCGCCCAGCGTGTGCCCGATGAAGCTCTTGATGCTGCTGGTCGGCACCTGCGGTGCCCGCTCGCCGAACACGGCGCGCATGACCTTCTTCTCCATGGCGTCGTTGGCGGGCGTGCCGGTGCCGTGCCCGTTGACGTAGTCCACGGCGTCGGTGTCCAGACCGGCGTCGGCCAGCGCCCGGCGCATGGCCGTGGCACCGCCGCGGCCGGTCGGGTCCGGCGCGGTGGCGTGGTAGGCGTCGGCGGAGAGGCCGTAGCCCGCGACCTCGGCCAGCGGCTCCGCGCCCCGGGCCAGCGCGTGGTCCAGCGCCTCCACCACCAGGAACGCGGCGCCTTCGCCCAGGTTCAGGCCGTCCGAGCGGCTGTAGGGGCCGCACGGGCGGGCGCTGAGGGCCTGGAGGCCCGCGAATCCCGCATAGGTGCCGAACAGCAGGGGGTCGACACCGCCGGCGAGCACCACGTCCGCTTCACCGGTGAGGATCTTGTCCTTGGCCAGGCCGACCGCGTTGCCGCCCGCCGCGCACGCGGTCGAGACCAGGATGCGCGGGCCGGCCATGCCCAGCTTGCGGGCGACGACGTCGCCGGTGGCGTGCATGGGCTGGTAGCCGCCCGCCGCGGTCGGAGTGGCCTGGCACTTGCCGAGGACCAGTCCGAACCGCTCGCCGGGCAGGTCCGCGGGCGTGGCCGCGGCCAGTCCCGCCTGGGTGACCGCCTGCCGGGCCGCGACGAGGGCGAGCCGGGCCGTGCGGTCCAGCCCGGTGTCCTCGGCCGGCAACTGCGCGTCGATCCACTCGTCGGGCACCTGGCCCGCGAACCTGGCCTCGAACGCGGCGAACCGCTCGTCGTCCACGGCGGTGATGCCGCCCCCGCCCGCGGTGAGCCGTGCCCAGAACTCCTCCGGGTCCCGACCGACCGCGCAGATCACCCCGACTCCGGTGATGACCACTGGCCGCAGCGCCATGCTTGCTCCTCCTCGCGACCCCGGACGACCGCCCGGGTGACCAGATCAGATGATCGGGGTGCTCCAGCTCTTGGGCGTGACGTACGGGCTGGTCAGCGTGACGACCTCGGTGTCGCCGACGGTGACCGTGAGGCCGGCGGCGGCCAGGTCCGGCGGCAGCCGAAGCAGGCCGAGGGAGGACTTCAGCCCGACGCTGTGAACGGCGTGCACGACCTCGCCGATCTTCTCCCCGCCCACGGTGACCGGTGTGCCCGGCGCGGGCACCTCGGTACCGCCGGCGAAGCCCACCGTGCGGCGCTCGGCCGTGCCCTCGAAGGCGGCCAGCACGGCGTCACGTCCGATGAACTCGTCCTTGGTGACGTCCACGAGCCAGCCCGCGCCCATCTCCAGCACGTCGACACCCTCGCCCGCCTCGTGGCGCACGACCGGCTGCCGCACCTCCAGCATCGCCAGCTCCACGGCCTCCTGACCGGCGGGCACGGCGTGCTCCAGGGCCTTGGTCCACAGCCGCTCGGCCGACTCGCGCGGCACCAGCACCTTGTAGCCGTACTCGCCCGTCACGCCGGTGCGGGCGAAGAGGAAGTCCACGCCGTCCCACTGGCCGTCCACGACGGACTCGAACGGCAGCGCGGCCAGCTCACCGTCGATCAGCCGGCCGACCACGCCCCACGCGTACGGGCCCTCCAGGCCGAAGAGCGCGTGTTCGGCGGTGCGGTCGGTGATCTCCACGTCGGGCTCGGCGTGCGCGCGCAGGTGCTCCAGCAGCCGGGTGCCCGCACCGGTGGAGGACTCCAGCAGCAAGCCGCCCTCCCGGCCCCACACCACGACCTGGTCCACGACAGCGCCGTCCTCGGTGAGCACCAGGCTCGTCATGCAGCGCTCGGCGGTCAGGTACTCCACGTCGCGCGCCAGCACCTTCTGCGCGAAGTCGGTGGCGCCGCTGCCGGAGAGCTCGATGATCCGCTCGCCGGACAGGTCCAGCAGGGCGGCCCGCTCCCGGATCGCCTCGTACTCGGCGTCGAGCGTGCTGAACCGCAGCGCGACCTCGGCGTCCAGGACGGTGCCGTACACGGCGCCCTCGGGGTGCGCGGCCTTCACCGGCGACGTCAGGGGTTCCATTGTCGTGTCAAACCTTTCCGGTAGGGCTGGTGGCTGCCGGGTCGGCGATGGTGATGGTGCCCTCGGCGGCGACCTGGCCGTCGACCCTGGCGCTCACCTTGAACTCGCTGAAGCCCCGGCCTCCCGCCGTGCGGTCGGCGGTGAGGACGAGCTGGTCCCCCGGCACGATGGGGCGGCGGAACCGCATCGACCGCACGCCCGCGAGGTAGCCGATCGGCCCCGCGCCGGCGAGGGCGAACACCACGCCGGCCAGCTGGGCCATCGCTTCGACGACGATCACGCCCGGGAGCACGGCGGCGGTCGGGAAGTGCCCCTGGAACCACATCTCCGTGGCCGCGACGTTCTTGATCCCGACCGCGCCGACACCCGGCTCGACCTTCTCGACCCGGTCGATCAGCAGGAAGGGCCAGCGGTGCGGCAGGATCTCCCGGAGCTGGTCGTTGGTCAGCGACGTCCCCGCCCGCACGGGCTCCCGGGTCGTCGTCATGCCGAACCGGTCGGCGCCTGCTCGACCAGGGCCGGGTTCACGTGGTCGGCCAGGCGCGACACCGAACCGAACACCGACATGTCGCTGTCGTAGAGGGCGACGCCGAACTCGGCCTCGATCGCCACGTACAGCTCCAGCACGTCGAGGCTGTCCAACTCCAGTCCGCGGCCGAACAGCGGCTGGTCGTCGGTGATCCACGCGGGCTCGATCGGCAGGTCGAGCCGGGAGACGATCATCTTCTTGATCTGGGCGCACGTGTCGTGCCGGGCGGCCGCCGTGGCGCGCAGTTCGTCGAGGGTCACGCTTGTCCTTCCGTCCGCTGGGTGGTGCTCCGGCTCGGGGGTGTTCCGGCGCGGGGGTCAGCCGAGCCCGCCGCCGTTGGCGACGAACGTCTCGCTGGTGATGTAGGACGCCTTGTCGGAGGCCAGGAACGTGACCAGGTTCGCGATCTCCTCGGGCCGGCCCATGCGGCCGAGCCGGATGCGCGAGGCGTAGCCGTCGCGCAGCTTCGCGGGGATGACCTTGGTCATGTCGGTCTCGACGAACCCCGGCGCCACCACGTTGACGCGCACGCCGTGCGGCGCGGCCTCGTAGGACAGCGCCTTGGTGAACGCGATGATCGCGCCCTTGGACGCGACGTAGTTCGTCTGGCCGGGGAAGCCGCCGTCCAGGCCGCTCGCCGAGCTGAGGGTCACGATCGCGCCGCGCCGCTGGTGCTGCATGATGCGCATCGCCTCGCGGCAGGCCAGGAACGTGCCGTGCACGTTGATGTCCATCGTCTCGCGGAACGTGGCGCTGCTCATCGCGACCAGGTGCCGGTCCCGCGTCACGCCCGCGCTGGTGACCAGCACGTCGAGCCTGCCGTGCTCGGAGCGCACGGAGCGGAACAGCTCGCGCACCGCGTCCTCGTCGGTGACGTCGGCCCGCACCGCGGTCGCGCTGCCGCCGTCCTGCTCGACCTGCGCGACCAACTCCTTGGCCTGTTCCTCCGAGCGCGAGTAGTTGACCACGACGTGCACGCCGTGGGCCGCCAGGTCGACCACGACGGCCCGCCCGATCCCGCGCGACCCGCCGGTGACCACGGCGACCGATCCTTCGGCGAACATGGTGCCTCCCCACGTTGTCCAAGGCTTGCCCGCTGCGCACGCCGTCGTTCGGCGCAACGCTACTGACCTGCGACTTCAGTGCTCTATCACTTCGATATCCGCCTCCTTGACGTCCCCGCGGCGGTGTCGCACGCTCCTGCGCATGGCTGACTTCGAGGTCGACGTCCTGATCGTGGGTGGTGGCCCGGTCGGCCTCGCCGCGTCGATCGAGTGCTCCCGGCACGGGTTGACGTCGCTGCTGGTGGAGCGGCACACCGGCACGTCGATCTTCCCCAAGGCGCGCCTGGTGTCGACCCGCACGATGGAGCTGGTGCGGGCGTGGGGGCTGGCGGAGGAGGTCGAGCGCGTCGGCCTGCCGCGCGAGGACAGCCTGGCCGTGGGCGTCGGCTCCTCGCTGACCGCGGCCGACTTCCACCGCGAGGTCGCCCCCGTCGCCGAGGACGCGCCGCACAGCCCCACGTACACCTACATCTGCGCGCAGGACAGGTTCGAGGTGGTCCTGCGGGACCTGGCCGAACGCCTGCCCGGCGCCGACGTCCGGTTCGCCACCACCCTCACGTCCCTGGACCAGGACGAGTCCGGCGTGGACGCGGTGGTCGAGTCGGCGTCCGGCCGCGCCACCGTCCGCGCCCGCTACGCCATCGCCGCCGACGGTGGGCGCAGCACCGTGCGCGACCGGCTCGGCATCGGCGTCGAGGGTCCGCCGCCGCTCGGGCACATGATCAGCATCATGTTCGACGCCGACCTGGTGCCGTTGCTGACCGACCGGATGTGCGCGCTGTACTTCATCCGCAGCGCGATCCCGTGCGCGGTGGAGGCGGTGGACAACCAGCGGCGCTGGATCATCCAGACCGGTTACGACCCGGCGGAGGGCGGCAGCGAGGCCGACTTCACGCCCGAGTTCTGCGTGCAGGTGGTGCGCGAGGCCGTCGGGGTGCCGGACCTGGACGTCGAGCTGGTCGGCGTGATGCCGTGGCTGCAACAGGCGGTGACCGCGACGCGCTTCCGCTCGGGCCGGGTGTTCCTGGCGGGCGACTCGGCGCACGTGTCGACGCCGCAGGGCGGGTTCGGGATGAACTGCGGCATCCAGGACGCGCACAACCTGGTGTGGAAGCTGGCGGCGGTGCTGGCCGGCACGGCCGGCGAGGCCCTGCTCGACACCTACGACGCCGAGCGCCACCCGATCGGCGAGCGCACCGTCGGCGAGAGCCTGGCCAACGCCTTCATCACGTTCCAGATGATGGAGGGCAAGCTGTCCATGAAGGAGGCCATCGCCCAGCAGGCGGGCCGGCGCAGCTGTGAGGGCCTGGTCCTCGGCTTCCACTACGACTCGGCCGCCGTCGTGCCGGACGGCACGGACGCACCGGCGGTCGAGGACCCCTACCGGACGTACGTCCCCACCGCGCGACCGGGCCACCGCGCGCCGCACCTGGCGCTGACCCGGGGCGCGGAGACATTGTCCACTTTGGACCTGTTCGGTGCGGGGCTCGTCCTGCTCACCCCGGCGGGCAGCGGCTGGGCGCAGACGGCGAAGGAGGTCGGCTCCCGGACCGGCGCGGCGATCACCGCGGTCGAGGTGTCGGCCGACGGCTCGACCGCGGTGGTGTCACCGGAGTGGGCCTCGGTCTACGGCGTGGGTGCGATGGGTGCGGTGCTGGTGCGGCCGGACGGTCACGTGGCCTGGCGCAGCACGGCTGCCGCGTCGACGGACGCGCTGTCGGCGGCGGTCGACGCCGTTCTCGCACGTGGTTGACCGGCCTGCCGCGGCGCGCACCGGTCGAACCGGAACGCGAGCGGGCAGGCAGCACGACCACGGGAGCCGCTAGGGTGCGCACCGGTCGAGCGGGCGGCACCGGTCAAGCGGGCACGCCGGTCGAGCGGGCGGCACCGGTCAGGCAGGCACGCCGGTCAAGCGGGCACGCCGGTCAGCCATCGACGGTCCAGTCGGTGCGGTGCGGTCCGGACGCCCGCCGCCGCGCGGCGCAGCGGCAGTGGGAAGCCGTCCGCCGAGCCGACGATCCTGCTCGCCTCACCGCGTTCCTCGGCCACCCAGTCGTGCCCGAGCAGCATGGTCAGCAGCTGCCACGACTCCTCCGGCCTCAGCGGTTCCAGGAACGCCCGGTGCGCACCCTGACGGGCGACCAGCTCATCCATCGGGTGCCGGCTGGTGACGATGACCCTGTTGTGCGTGCCGCTGGGCAACAGCGGCCGGACCTGGGCGTGGTCCACCGCACCGTCCAGCACCACCAGCACGCGCTTGTGCGACACGGTGCTGCGGTACAGCGCGACCTTCTCGCCCGGGTCGTCCGGGATGGACGCCGCCGGGACGCCGAGCGCCCGCAGGAACCGGTCCAGCAGCACGGCCGGCGGTACCGGCCGGTCGAAGTCGTCCACCAGGTCGGCGTGCAGCTGCCCGTCCGGGAACCGGTCCAGGCGGTGGTGCGCCCAGCGCAGCGCCAGCGCCGTCTTGCCCACCTCACCAGGACCCGAGAGCACGACCGCGCCGGGCACGTCCGGACCGGCCGCGAGGGCGGCGTCCAGCTCGGCCAGCTCGGCCGACCGACCGGCGAACGGCAGGATTTGGCGCGGCAACTGGGACGGTGCCACCGCCGGCACCTCGGCACGGGCCGGCGCGAGCAGCGCCGGCGCGTCGCGCAGGACCTGCTCGTGCAGCTCCCGCAGCTCCGGACCGGGCTCCAAGCCGATCTGCTCGACCAGCACCCGCCGCGCGTCCTGGTAGGTGCGCAGCGCGTCCGCCCGCCGACCCGACCGGTACTGGGCCAGCATCAGCTGTGCCCGGGCACGCTCGCGCAGCGGGTGCTCCGCCACCACGGCGGCCAGGTCCTTGCCGACCCGGTGGTGCAGCCCGAGCCGCAGCTCCAGCTCGGCGCACGCCTCCACCGCGTCCAACCGCGCGGACTGCAGCGACACCGCTTCCGCGCGCAGACCGGGCAGGTCCTCGAACGGCACACCGCGCCACAACCCCAGCGCCTCGCGGAACAGCGCCGCGGCGCCCGCCGCGTCACCACCCGCCGCGCGCTGCCGAGCCCGGCCGACGAGTCCGTTGAACCGCAACCAGTCCACGGCGTCCTCGTCCAGCCGCGCCACGTAGCCGGGGCTCGCGGTGTCGATGGCGCGACCCGCGTCGCCGAGCGCTCGCCGCAGCCGGGACACGCAGATCGCGACCTGCCCGCGCGCGCTGGCCGGCGGGTCGCCGTGCCACACCGCCTCGATGAGCCGGTCCACGCTGACCACGCGGTTGGTGTCGAACACCAGCCGTGCCAGCACCGCGCGCTCACGTGGCCCGCCCACCCGCTGCTCCACGCCATCGCGCAGGAACCGGATCGGGCCCAGCACGCCGAATTCGGCCGGGACGGGGGTCAACGCGACCGCGCCAGGTGCTTCTCGACCTCGTCGGCGGCGCGCGCCGTGCCGCCCGCCTCGGCGACGGCCTTGCGCATCAGCTCCGACCGGGCCGCGGTCTCCGGGTCGCCGAGCACGGACGTGACCGCGTCGACCAGCGTCGCGGGCGTGAGGTCGGCGGGGTCGAGCACGGTGCCGAGGCCCAGTTCCCGGACCCGCCACCCGGTGGGCCGGTCGAGCGCGGAACCCGGCACGCACACCATCGGCGTGCCCGATCGCAGCGCCTCCATCACGGTGCCCATGCCGGCGTGCGTGACGCACAGGGCCGCGTGCTCCAGCACGGCCACGTGCGGCACGAAGTCGTGCACCTCGACGTTGGGCGGCAGGTCGCCGAGCGAGGCGCGGTCCACCCCACCGCCGGTGGTCATCACCGCGTGCCACGGCCGACCGCGGAACGCCTCGACGCACGTGCGGAAGAAGCCCTCGTCCTCGTTGAACACCGCGCCGAGCGACACCAGCACCACGGGCAGGTCGTCGGCGGGCGGCGTCCACGACCCGAGGAAGCTGCGGTCGCCGACGCACGGCCCGACGAACGCGAACCGCTCGTCGAAGGTCTCGCCCGCGTACTGGAACTCCCGCGGCACGGTGACCAGGCTCAGCGGCGGCACCTCGAACCACACCTCGTGCGGCGCGGCGACCACCCCGTAACGGGCGCACAGCGCGCCGATGCGCCCCATCGTGGCGCCGACCCACTCGGGCATCTCCCTCGGCCGCTCCGCCGCGGGCCGCTCGGCGGCGCCCGACTCGGGGTTGTACATGGCGTTGAGGAAGGAGAAGTGCTCGTTGGAGGCGAACACCGGGATCACCTGCGTGGCGGGGAGGTCCCAGTGCCGGGCCAGCACTCGGGCCGCGTAGAGCACCGAGGTGTCGTAGACCAGGCAGTCCGGTCGGTCGCCGTCGAGTTCGGCCGTCGCGGTGGCGAGCATGGCCTCGCTCTCGTCGAGCAGCACGCCCATCAGGTAGCCGGGATCGTTCGCCACGAGGGCGAAATCGGCGTCGCGGTACCGCGACGGGTAGGTCACGACGGTGGCGCCGGCCTCGGCGACGATCTCCGCCATGCTCGGCGCGGTCAGGTAGGTGACCCGGTGCCCGCGCGCGGCCAGTTCGGTGACCACCGCGAGGTTCGGGATGACGTGCCCGTGGTCCGGGTGGCACATGAACAGGAAATGCCGCGACATTCGTCGTCCTCGCCCGATTGGTGTGCTGGAATCCGGCGACCCTGCCGGGAGCGTGGCCACCGTAAAGCGCTCGGAAGTGACCTGGACACCCCTAAGCCCCCTATTCACCCACCGTCCGACGCTCGCGCGAACGGACCAGTGGCCGTTCACCCCCGCGGACCGCGCCGACCACCCTGACCTGCAGGTTAGGGGTTACCCCCTAGCCGGGGGCCAGACCTAGGCTGGTCGGGAAGCCGACCACCGCGAAAGGGCTGCCGATGGCCACGCTCGTCTGGGACTACTCGCGCGAATACGAATCGGAGCGCAAGGACATACTCGACGCGGTCGAGACCGTGTTCTCCTCCGGCAGGCTCGTCCTCGGGCCGAGCGTGTCGTCCTTCGAGGCGGAGTTCGCCGCCTACCACGGCGTCGCCCACTGCGTCGGCGTGGACAACGGCACGAACGCGATCCGCCTGGCCCTCCAGGCGCTCGGCGTCGGCCCCGGCGACGAGGTGGTCACGGTGTCCAACACCGCCGCGCCGACCGTGCTGGCGATCGACGCCGTCGGCGCCACACCGGTGTTCGTCGACATCGACCCGGACAGCTACCTGATGGACGTCACGCAGGTGGCTTCCGTGATCACGCCACGCACCAAGGCCCTGCTGCCCGTGCACCTGTACGGCCAGTGCGTGGACATGGAACCGTTGCGGGAGCTGGCACGGCGGCACGGCCTGCTGGTGCTGGAGGACTGCGCCCAGGCGCACGGCGCGCGCCACCACGGCCGGGTGGCCGGGTCGATGGGCGACGCCGCCGCGTTCTCCTTCTACCCCACCAAGGTGCTCGGCGCCTACGGCGACGGCGGCGCGACGATCACCAACGACCCCGCGGTGGCCGCGAACCTGCGCCGCCACCGCTACTACGGCATGGAGAAGACCTACTACGTCGTGGAGACACCCGGCCACAACTGCCGGCTCGACGAGGTGCAGGCGGAGATCCTGCGCCGCAAGCTCGTCCGCCTGGACGACTACGTCGCGGCGAGGCAGGCGGTGGCCGCGCGGTACGCGGAGGCGCTGGCGGACACCGACCTGGTGCTGCCCACGACCGTGCCGGGCAACACGCACGTGCACTACGTCCACGTGGTGCGCCACCCACGGCGCGACGACATCCTGGAACGCTTGAAGGCGTACGACATCCACTTGAACATCAGCTACCCGTGGCCGGTGCACACCATGACCGGTTTCGCGCACCTGGGCTACGCCGAGGGCAGCCTGCCGGTGACCGAGCGGGTGGCCGACGAGATCTTCTCGCTGCCGATGTACCCGTCGCTGCCCCAGGACACGCAGGAGCACGTGGTGGAGTCGCTCAAGCAGGTGCTGGCGACGCTCTGACCGGGCCGGGGCCGGGCGGCGGCACCCGTCCCCGCCCGGGCCGGCCTCACCCGCGCGGGACGAGGCTGCGCAGGCACAGCAGCAGGCTGCGGGCCTGGATGTTGACGTAGAAGCTGTGCCTCAGCAGCTCTTCGTACTGGTGCAGGGTCAGCCACCGGTACTCGGGGTCGTCCGGTGCGACTTCGGCGTCGGTCTCCACGACCAGGTACCGGTTGCGGGCGCCGAGGAACCGACCGCCCTCCTCCGACAGCACGGCGTCGAAGCGGATCGTGGTCGAGCCGAGCACCTCGTCGAGGAACCGGGGCCGCACCGGCAAGTGGTCGTGCGCCTCGGGCACGCACTGCACGGTGGGTGCCAGCTCGGTCACGTCGGCGTAGCCGGCCTCGGTGCGCGCGTGGGTGAGCACGTGCAGCACGCCGCCGATCTCCTTGACCAGGAACGCGATCACCCCCGTGCCGACCGGTTCGATCATCGGCTGGGACCAGGCGCCGACCTCACGCCCACCTGCCCGCACGTCCACGCCCACGACGCTGAAGAACCCGCCGCCGCGGTGCGCGATGACGCCGTCCTCGCGGGTCCAGTCCGGCAGCCCGGCCAACGGACCGAGGGCGACCCGCAGGTCGGTGCGCGTGCGGACCTCGGTGATCCAGCTCAGCACGTCCCCGATGGTGTGCACGCCGGGCGTGCCCGGGTCGACGGACCGGACCAGGGCTTCGCTGAACGGGTCGGCCGCCGCGCGGGCCAGGGCCGCGCCACCGCCGGGCAGGCAGGCCAGCACCGTGCGGGCGTCCATGTTCACCAGGTCCGGCATGGTCATCAGGTCGGCGATCTCACCGAGGGTGAACCAGCGGAACCCCTCGCGCACCTCGACCTCGCCGTCGACCTCGACGACCATGTTGCGGTTGCGCTTGCGGTAGAACCAGGCACCCTGCTCGGACTGCCGGATGTCCACCAGGACCTGGTGGCCGGAGGTGTCGCGGAAGTGCTCCAGGTAGGGGATGGGCTTGCCCTGGTGCACGCGGGTGTAGTTGCTGCGGGTGGCCTGCACGGTCGGCGACAGCTGCAGGCCGTTGTGGTTGCCCGGTTCGTGCTTGGCCTGCATCAGGCACTGCAGCACACCGTCGACCTCGCGCACCAGGATGCCGAGGATGCCGATCTCCGGCTGGTTGATGATCGGCTGCGACCAGTGCGGCACCGGCGTGCCGGGCAGGTCGACGGCGAGCGCCTCGACGCTGAAGAACCGACCGGTGTGGTGGCGCAGGTTGCCGGTGCCCGGTTCGGTGAGCCAGCCCGCGAGGCCGTCCAGCGGCACGCGCTCGACGTGCATCCAGCTGCGCTCGGCGGTGCGGGCGAGCCAGGCGTGCACGGCGCCGGGATCACGGGCGGCGAGCATCGACTCGGCCAGGCGCACCTGGGTGGGACGGCGGGTGGGCGCGGTCACCTGGTGTGCTCTCCTCGGCTCAGGCGGCGTGTGCCGGCAGCAGTCCGGTGTCCCGCGCGAGGGCCAGGCCCGGCGCGGCGCGGTCGCGTTCGGACAGCACGACGTCGGCGGGTAGGGGCAGCGCCAGGTCCGGGTCCAAGAGGGACACCGCCAGCTCGTCGGCGGGTTCGTAGGCACGGGACAGCAGGTAGTGCACAGTGGAGTGGTCGTCCAAGGCGATGAACGCGTGGCCGAGTCCCGGCGGGAGGTAGACGGCGCGGAAGTCGTCGCCCACCAGCTCGACGGAGTCCCACGCGCCGAACGTCGGCGAGCCGACCCGCAGGTCCACCACGATGTCCAGCACACGTCCACGCGAGCAGGTCACGTACTTCGCGCAACCCGGTGCCGTGCGGGCGTAGTGCACACCGCGGGCAACCCCGCGGCGGGACACGCTGGCACTGGCCTGGGCCACGGCGAACAGCGGCACACCGACCGCCTCGGCGAACACCTCGTGCTGGAACGGGGAGACGAACAGGCCGCGGTCGTCCGGGAACACCTCGGGCTCGAACTCCCAGGCGCCACCGACAGAGAGTGCGCGGGCTTTCATCGACGACCTCCGTCCCAAGGCGGTGATCAGCGTGCAGCGCCCCGGACCGCGCGGTCAACCAGCTTAGGGGAACCCCTACGCGGGGTTAGGGGTACCCGGCCCAGGACTGTCCATTGAGGACCGGAGGAGGTGGGCGACGGTCCTCGACACCGCCTCGGCCAGCGGAACCCGGGCCCGCCAACCGGTGGCCAGGGTGAAGGCGGCCGGGTCGGCGACGAGGCTGCGGAAGTCCGACGCGGTGGCGTGCGGCGGTGGCGGCACCGATTGCACCGGCACGGCCGGGCGGCCGGTGTGGTCCGCGACGGTGGCGGCGACGAGCTCGAACAACGAGCGCACCGCGACCCCGGCGCCCGAACCGACGAGCCACGCCCGCCCGGCCAGCTGGTCGGCGTGCACCACGGCCGCCGCGAACGCCTCGGCGACGTCCTCGGCGAACACCAGGTCACGTTCCATGTCCCCGGCACCCCACACGGTCAGCGGCTCGCCGGCCAGCGCACGCCGAGCCATCGCGGTCACCACGCCCCGGTCCGGGGAGCCGGTGGAGGGGCCGAACACGGTGGGCAGCCTCAAGGAGCAGCCGCCCGCGTCGAGCACGAGCCGTTCGGCGGCGCACTTCTGCCGGTCGTACTCCGACCCGGGGTGGTCGGTCTCGGTGCCGTCGATCCGCTCCGGCGCACCCGGTCCCACCTGCGAGGTGGAGCCGGCGAACACGACGGTCCCCCGAGCCGCGGCCACCGCCTCGGCGACGATGCCGACGTTGACCCGGGCGGCCTCGGCCGCGCCGCCGTCGGCGACCCGCCAGGTGCCGCCGCCGGTGAACAGCACCAGCGGCAGCACCACGTCCGCGCCCGCGACCGCGGCGGCCACCGCGCCGGGCTCGGCGAGGTCGGCCGCGACGACCTCGGCCGGGAACGGCGGCACGCCGGGGTCGCGTGCCACCACCCGCACGCGCGCGCCCCGCGCCGCCAGCCGTGCCGACACCGCGGAACCCACGAACCCCGAGCCGCCGAGCACCGCGACGAGCGTGCCGGCCAGATCCCCCGGCACGCTCACACCACGTGGACGTCGGGCACGTACAGGATCCACTTGCCGCCCGCCTCGCGGAACGCCTCCTCCTTGGCCATGATCTCCGCGGCGTGGTTCCAGGCGAACAGCAGCGCGTAGCCGGGGTAGGGGTCGGCGAAGGCGGCCGGCGGGCGCACCGGGATGCCCGAGCCGGGCGCCAGCCTGTGCTGCTTGGCGGGCGTGGTGTCGCTGATGAACTCGACCAGGTCCGGCCCGATGCCGCAGAGGTTGGTGACGGTGGCGCTCTTGGCGGTCGCGCCGTAGCCGACGACCCGCTCGCCCTTGGCCTTCAGGTCCTCCAACAGCGCCAGCAGGTCGGTGCGGATCGCGCGGATCCGGTCGCCGAACCCGTCGAGGACGGCGGGGTCGTGCAGGCCGCGCGCCTCCTCCTCGGCGAGCAGGGCGACGACGGCCGCGGTGCGGGTGCGCGCGCCGGGCAGGGCCAGGGTGTAGCGGACCTCGCCGCCGTGCACCGGCAGGCGTTCGACGTCGACCAGCTCCAGGCCGTGCCGGCGGGCCATGGCGTCCACGGAGGTGGCGCTGAACAGGAAGAAGTGCTCGTCGTAGATCTGGTCGAACGAGGTCTGCTCGACGATGTCACCGAGGTAGGGGTCCTCGAACACGAACGCCCCGCCGGGCTTGAGCAGCGCCACGACACCGCGCAGGATCGAGTCCACGTAGGGGATGTGGCAGAACGTGTTCGCGGCGTACACGAGGTCGGCCGGACCGTCCTGCTCGCGGATGGACAGCGCGGTGGACTCCTCGAAGAAGTCCTTGCGGACCCGCACGCCCGCCTCGGCGGCCAGGTCGGCGACCGCGCCGGACGGCTCCACGCCCAGGTGCCGCACGCCCGCCTCCGCGACGGTGCGCAACATGGTGCCGTCGTTGCAGCCCAGCTCGACCACGAGCGGGTCCTCGCCCGCCAGCTCGGTGCTCAGGAACCGCTCGGCCAGGGCGCGGAAGTGCTCGCGCATCACCGCGGACCCCTGGGACAGGTACGGGTAGTCCTCGTGGAACATCTTCTCCCTGGGCACCTCTTCCATCAGCTGCACCATCGCGCAGTCCGCGCACGCGCCCACGGCGAGGCGGTAGGTGAACTCGACGGAGGTGTCCTCGGGCAGCCGGAACGCGTCGGACAGCGGCTGGGCACCGAGGTCGACGAACTCGGTGACCGTCCCGGCGCAGACGCGGCAGGTGGACTGGTTGGGCATTGGCGGGCTCTTTCTGCTCGGGGTGGTACGCGGGTCACCCTCGGGCTTCGAAGGCCCGCGGGCCTTCGCCCGTCCGCTGGGACAGGCGGTGCGGCAGGTCCGCCCGGCTGCGCATGCCCAGCTTGCGGTAGACCCTGGTGAGGTGCTGCTCGACGGTGCTGACGGTGATGTAGAGGATGCCGCTGATCTCGCGGTTCGTGTGGCCCTTCGCGGCGAGTTCGGCCACGCGCAGCTCGGAGTCGCTCAGGACCGGTCGCCCGTCGCCGCCGTCGCCGCCACCGTCCTCCCAGTCGACCGGGATGGGCAGGGCGCCGGAGTAGGACGCCTTGGTCTCGGCCGCCGCGACCCGGGACAGCTCGCGCGCCTCGCCGTGCTCGCCCAAGGTGTCGAGCGCTTCGCTGAGGTCGGACAGGGCGCGGGCCAGCTCGACCCGGTCACCCGCCCGCCGCAGGTGCCGCACGGCCTCGCGCAGCAGCCCGGGCCGCTCGGCGGGCTCGCTCGCCGCGGCGAGGACCCGCAGCGCCGCGCCGCGGGTGCGGCGGTCGCCCGCCGGCAGCAGCATCTGCTCGCGGATCAGCTCGCGGGCCGCCTCCGGGCGACCGAGGGTGAGGTTGGCCTGGGCGAGGCCGCAGCGCCACGGCGCGAGCACCGGCAGGTCGACGCCCCACTCGCGCATCCGGGTGCCGCAGTTCTGGAAGTCGCTGATGGCGGCTAGCACCCGCCCGGCGGCGAGGTTGCCGTTGCCGCGGGCGTGCAGGTAGCGCAGGCCGGCGGCGGTGGCGAACATGGCGTCGGGCACGCGCAGTCGCATCACGTCGGCGACCACGCGGTGCCGACCGAGCGCGGTGTTGGCCTCCAGCAGCACGGCCAGCGGGTAGCCGATGGACAGGCCCCAGCCCTGGTGCGGCAGCAGGGCGAGTGCGGTCTCGGCGCGTGCGGCGGCCACCACCACCTCGCCGCGCCGCAGGGCGATGTCGGCTCGGACGACCTCCAGGATCGACTGCCAGGTCACCGCGCCGCCGCGGGTGGCCTCGGCGACGAGCCGGTCGCACCACCGCTCGGCCCGGTCGGAGTGGCCGCCGTGCAGCAGGATCAGCAGGGCGGTGAGCACGACCTCCAGCGACATGTCGCCGAGCCGGCAGCTCCGCAGGATGTGCTCGGCGCTGGCGATGGCGTCGGGGTGGAACTCGGCGGTCCAGAAGGTGCCGATGGTCTGCGCCGCGGCCACCCACGGGTCCGCGTCGGCCACCACGTCGGTGGCCACGGCGGTCGCCGGACCGAGGCCGTGGAACCACTGGCAGACGATCTGCAACTCGGCCGCGCTCTGCGCGTCCAGCATGCCGGGGTGCTGTTCCAGCACGGCGAGCGCGCGCACGGCCGTGGCCTCGTCCCCGATCCACAGCGCGTGCTGCACGACGGTCGTTGCGTCCCGGCCGCGCAGCCCGCCCACCCACATCGCCTCGTGCAGGGGTTCCATGTGCACGACGGCGGCGGCCGGGTTGACCCGCCACAGCGCCCGGACCAGGACGCTGGTGATGCCCAGCCGCTCGTCCCGCTCGACCACGGGCAGCGCGGGTTCCAGGTAGCGCACGGCCGCTGCCACGTCGTCGCCCATGAGCGCCTGCTCGGCGGCGATGCGCAGCACGGCGACCGGCCAGCCCGGTGCGACCCGGTCGGCGGCCACGAGGTGGTCGGCCACCACGGCCGCCGCCGCGCCGCGCTGGTAGAGCAGTTCGGCGGCACGGGCGTGCAGCCGCACCCGCTCGGCGCCCGGTGTGCTGTCCAGGACCGTCGACGCCGCGCCGGGGTGGCGGAAGCGGCCGTCGAGCAGCAGGCCGGCGGCGGTGAGCACGTCGACCGCCTGCTCGACGGCTTCCGGCGTGGTGCCGGCCAGCCGGCCGAGCAGGACCGGGGTGCGCTCCTCGCCGAGCACGGCGATGGCGCGCGCGACTTCGAGGAGCCCGGCCCCCCAGCGGTGCAGGCACTCCAGCACCGCGCGCTTGAACGCGGGACCGACCCGGTCGGGGCCGGTCTCGTGCCCGGCCTCCAGGTCCTCGATCAGGGCGCGGACCAGCATGGGGTTGCCGCCGCTGAGGGTGTGCCAGGCCGGCGCGAGCACGTCGGGGTCGAGCACCCGGTCGCGCAGCAGTTCGGCGATCCCGTCCGCCGACAGCGGTGCGAGCCGGATGCGGTGGTGCGGCCGGCGGGTCAGCTCGGCGTGGAACAGCGGCAGCGTCGGCTGCGGCTGCTGCCACTCGGCGAGCACGACGACCACCCGGCTGGTCCTGATCCGCCGCCGCAAGTACAGGATGAATTGCAATGACGAGCTGTCGGCGAATTGCACGTCGTCCACGCACAGCACGACCGGGCGTTCCCGCGACAATTCGAGCAGAATTTGACACAATTCATGCACGGGCCGCACATAAGAATGGTGGATGCCCCGCACGTCCGCGCCGGAGTCGTCCACGGCCGCGGCGATCGGTGTGATGAGGTGGGAAACGCGGTCCGCTATTTCCGGCGGCAGCCCGGCGCCGTGGAACAGCTGGTCGATGACCCCGGCCTGCAGGGGACGCTCGGCCGGCGCGCCGGTCGCGGTCAGCAACAGTGCCCCGGAGGCGGCGGCGTGCCGCTGGAACCGCTGGAGCAATTCGGTCTTCCCGCTGGCCAGACCACCGCTGACCAGGGCGAGCCTGCCTGTCCCTGCCGAGCACTCGGCGAGCAGGCCGGCCAGTTCGGCGAGCGCATCACCATGGTCCGTCGGCACCAACCGTCCAGTTCCCTCCAGCGCAGCCACCGATGGTCTTTTCGCTACAGCGCACCCACGTGGAGGCTTTATAGCACGGCTCCCCGACTTGTCCAGGGCCTTCCACACCACGTCCGGAGAACGGCGGCGAAACAGGTTCCCAGCGCGCCTCGAACCCTTCGTAATCGCGCAGTCCGAAATTTGATCATCCCCGTCTCGACCGTGGCGAACGGGCCAACCGGTACGGCCGAATCGCGGACAGCCGGACCTCGGGGCACGCGATACGGGAACGTTCCATAGCACGGGTCGGGCAGGGCATCACCGTGTCGATCGAATCCGTGTCGCAACCGTAGCCGCGCCTGCGGCGGGTGCGGGACTCCGAGGTGCCGCACCCGCCGGACCCCGTCCTCGCGATGCCCGGACGTCCGGGCCACAACCAAGATCCACAACCGGTTTCCACCGCGACCGCCGGGGTTCTGCGCACCGATTGAGACAAATGACATGGGTAACCGATATACCACCCGAACGGTGAATCGTTCCCACGAACCGGACATAACACCGAAAGTTCGGGACTCCGGTGTGGACGCTCACACCGGCCATTTCCCTTGCACTCCACGACGCACGACTGATCGCGCGATCGCGTCGGCGCCCTTCGTCCACCGGGCTTTCCCTGTCAGCGCCCTTCTTCCTCGGTCAGCTGTTCGAGCAGGGCGAAACCGTGCTGGTCCACCGAGATCGCGGTCGCGGAGAGGAGGACCACCGCGGTGCCCGCCGTGCGGTCCAGACCCAGCCAGCTGCGAAAGCCGCCGGTGCCGCCGTTGTGCCACGTGATGGCACGGCCGTTGCGCTCGATCGTGATCCACGCCGCGCCGATGCGCACCACTCGACCGGTGAAGTCCTCGACGGGGTCCAGTGCGGCAATGCCGGGGGTGAAGTCGTCGAGGAGCGCGGCGGCGAGGCGGGCCATGTCGCCGATGCGCGCGCGGATGCCTCCGGCCGGTCCCAGCGCTTCGCCCGTCCACGGCTGGCGCTTGCGCCCCCACCTGGTGGTGCCGGTGAGTGCGACAGGTCGCAGGTCGGTCGGGGTGGCGGGCGCGTAGAACACGTCCAGGCCGAGAGGGGTGGCGACCCGGTTTTGGAGCAGGCCCTGGAACGTCGTGCCGGCGGCGCTCGCCAGGGCGTGCCCCAGGAGCTGGAAGCCGAGGTTGGAGTAGCGGGGCCGGGGTGGGCCGGGGCGCACGCCACGTGCCTGGGTGAGCAGCTGGTCGAGCGTTTCGCCGTACGGGTTCGTTCCGTGCAGCCACAGCGCCAGCGACCGGCGCAGCGGAGAGGCCGCGGCGGGCAGGCTCGGCAGGCCCGAGCGGTGGGTGGTGATGGACGACAGCGTCACGCCCGCCACCGGAGTGCCGTCCAGCGGCAACAGGCCGCCCAGCGTGGTGGACGGCCCGACCTCGCCGCGTTCCCGCGCGTCGGCGTAGAGCAGGCCGGTGATCCCCTTGGAGATCGAGCCGATCTCGAAGTCGGCGTCGGCGGACGCGCCCACGCTCGCCACCGAGGTCCCGGCGGGCGAAACCGCGGCGACGGCGGCCACCGGGTGCCGAGACCCCAGGCGCGCGACCAACTTCTCCGCAAGCGTTGCGCCCGACAAGACCCACCCCTTGGAACCGTTACGCGGCGACGGGCAAACGGTAGTCGGCGTGCCCGCGCACAACACGCTTCCTTCGACTACCGGTGATGCGACTTTGGTATGAGGTGACGTCGGTACGCCGTCGACCGACCCTCGGCGGCTTGATCGACGAGTACGCCCCCATGGCAGCCTGGAGCGCAGGTCAGGTGGTGTGGCCGACTTCCGGGACCCCACAGGGTTCACACTGCTGTTCGCATCAGCAAATAGATCCGTGTCGTTTCGGCGGTTCCGGGCCTAGCTTCGGGCGGTGGCGAACGAACTGACCATCCCGCTCCTGCCCTGTCCCTCCATCGACGAGATCGCGTCGTTCTACGAGATGCTCGGCTTCGAGATCACCTATCGGCAAACGCGGCCGAACCCGCACGTCGCGGTACGACGGGAAGACATCAACCTGCACTTCTTCGGGATGGACGACTACGACCCGGCGCAGTCGTACAGCACGTGCCTGGTCATCGTGGCGGACACCAGCGAGCTGTTCGAGTCCTTCGCGGCGGGGATGCGGTCCGTGCACGGGAAGCTGCTCATCTCCGGCATCCCGCGCATGACCCGGCCGCGGCTGCGCAACGACCGGTACACCGGGTTCACCGTCGTCGACCCGGGCGGCAACTGGATCCGGATCCACAAGGCCGCCAAGGAACCCGAGGCGCGGACCAAGCTCGCCAAAGCCATGGAGAACGCCGCGAGGCAGGCGGATGCGCACGGCGACGAACGCCAGGGGCTGAAGATCCTGGAAGGCGCGTTGAGGCGGGCGACCGGCGACGAACCGGAGTTCCAGGCGGTGCGGGAGTACCGCGACGAACTCGTCGAACGGATCAAGGGGTCCGAGCCGCGTCCAGGCGCTTGAGCGCGGCCCTGACCACCTCGGGGTCGTAGGTCGTCCAGAGCGGGGGACGTGAGGCGCGTGGGAAGCCGCCGCAGCGGGCCGGCAGCAGTGCCGCGTGGGTCGCCGCGACCGTCAGGAAGCCGTTGCCTCCCCTGGAGTCGGCGGCTTCCTGGCACGCGGACGCCGGCGGCGCTTTGCGTGTCGCTTCCCACGTGTACGTTCGCCCGTCGCAGGGCATCCGGTCCGGTGTCGACCTCGTGAAGGCGGTTCGGGTGGATCCTCGGCGTGACAGGCTTCGTGTGGCAGTGGTCGTTCATCCGGGCACCGTGGTGGATCACTCCGGGTTGCGGGACCTCGTGTCCCGTACCGCCCGGGACCGCGACTGGTGCGAGCCGCAGTGGTTCGAGACCACCCGTGACGATGCCGGGACGGGGGTGACGGCACTCGCCCTGCGCAACCACCCGCGACTGGTCCTGGCGTGTGGTGGGGACGGCACGGTGAACGCGGTGGCCGCCGGGTTGGCGCACACCGGGGTGGCGATGGGGATCGTGCCGATCGGCACGGGGAACCTCGTGGCCCGGAACCTGGGGATCGGCACTGCGGTGGAGGACGCCGTCACGTCGGCGTTCGACGGGGCGGACCGCCGCGTCGACATGGGTCTGCTGGACGGCCGCCCTTTCGTCGGCATGGGCGGGATCGGCCTGGACGCGGAGATGGTCCGCGACACCTCGCCCAGGATGAAGCGCCTCCTGGGATGGCCCGCATACGTACCGGCGGTCCTCAAGGGCCTGAGATCGGGCGGCAGCAGGGTGACCATCCGGTTGGACGACGGCCCCTGGCTGACCCGCCGCGTCCTGGGGGCGGTCGTCGGCAACATAGGCGCCTTGCAGGGCGGGGTCTCCCTCCTGCCGGAGGCGGATCCCGCCGACGGGCTCCTGGACCTGGCACTGCTGCGTGACGTGCACACCAGGGGTTGGCTTGTCACGGCGGGACGCCTGATCGGCTCCCGCCGGGTGGACGGGCCGGCGGTGGAGCGGTTCCGGTTCCGACGCCTGGAGTTGCGCAGCAATCGCACCAAACCGTTCGAGGTGGACGGAGAAGTCTGCGGCACGACCAGGTCACTGACCGTCGAGGTGGACCCCGGAGCGCTCATCGTCAAGGTCGCGCCTGCCGACAACTCCATCCGTTGAGCTGACTGGGGATGGCCGCGCGCACCTCCACCGGGTCTCAGGCCTCCGCTCAGCCCTCCTCCGGCCGACCTGTGGCGGACACGGAGATCCGGGCAAGTCGCCCGGTCTCCCACTGCAAGCCGAGTCGGTGTTCAGCGAGGTCGTAGTTGACGGTGACCGCGCCGGTGGAGCGGTTCTCCCAGCTGTTGTGCACGAGGGCGCCGTGCGCGAGCACGTAGGCGTCAACCGATCCGCGTTGCCCGTCGAGGTCGAGCCCGGAGATCACGCGGTCGGCGCTCGGGCAGAGCGCGACGTCGACGGTGACCTCCTTGACCAACCCGTCGAGCAACGCGATGTCGACGCCGTCAGGACCGGGGACCACCGGGTCCAGCGCACTCTGCCGGACGGTCGAGCCGGGGAAGAGCCTGCGCAGTTCCGCGTACGGCGCAGAGCGCTCCGACGCACCCAGAGCCGCGTACATCGTCGCGATGACGCCGGTCAGCGACGTCCCGGGGACGGGAGGCAGGTCCGGCAGAGCCTCGGTCCTCCGGGGTGCCGGTCGCGGGTCCGGACCACCGAAGCCGACCACCCGGTCCCAGATCCAGTCGGCCATCGACGCGGCGACGGGCTCGTCGGGGTGTCCGGGTCGACGCTTGACCAGCACCCCGAACGCGACCGCGACCAGGTACGCCCCGGCGTCGTCGGTCATCACCTGCTCCCAGACCTCGTTCTCGAGCCAGTCCGGGTGCGCGGCCGGGTCGGCCTCGATCTCGGCGCACATGGCGATGATCTCGGCTGCCGACATCAGGCGGAACGGTTCGGCCCGCCCCCAGGCGGCCCCGGAGCCGGGCCGCTGACCGTCGTGCCAGGCCAACAGGTCCTCCGCGACCATGGAGCCGATCTTGTCGCTCTCGGCGTGATCGGCGATCGCGGTTCCCGGCCGCAGGGTGGCGCGCAGGTCCGCGGGCATCACGTCGTCCAACGCCGCCAGCGCGGAAGCCAGGTCGGTGCCGAGCATCTGGTCGCGAAGTTGTCGCCACCCCAGCTCGATCACGCCGGTGCGGCGGATGTCGTCCAGCGTGATGTCCTGGCCGTGGGCGTTCTCGACGATCCGCAGCATCGTCCGAGCCGTCCCCACCAGGTTCTGCAACAGGTCTTCGGTCGGGTTCTCGCGCAGCAGCCGCAGACCGAGTCGCTCGGCGTCGGCGAACCGGTACTGCACCAGGTACGCCCAGCCGAGCATCAGGGCGACCCAGGAGTTCGCCGCATCGGCCCGGACGGCCTCCTCGGCCGCAGGGACGAACCGGTCGGGTGGTGCGAAGGTCCCCAGCAGGCACGCCGCGCGCTTCCCGAACGCGGTGGGCAGTTCGTCCGGCGTCGTCCGCGAGCACAGCGCCACCGCCTCGTCCAGCCGGCGCCACCCGTCCTCGTGCTCCCCGCAGAGCGCCTGGGCGAAGCCCAGCTCCATCCAGTCGCGCCACTCCTCGTGCTCCTCGCCCAGCACCGCGCGGGCCCACCGCAGCGCCTCGGCGTGATCGTGCTCGGCCAACGCCAGGTGTCGAAGGGCACGAGCCGCGTTGACGAACTGGCGGTCACGACGACCGACCACCCGGAGGTAGAGGCGCCGCGCCTCGTCGGCCTGGCCGCAGATCTCGCGGTGGTTGCCGAGCAACAGCGACACGCTGCTCCGCTCCGGCTGGACCGCCAGCACCTGCAACGCCAGCTCGGCGACCTTGGGGTGCGACGGCTGTGCGGCGAAGATCTCCCAGGCCAGGTCCAGGTTCCGCTCCACGGCGTCGTCGGACGCCGTACGGCCGAAGTCCTTCATCGCATGCCCCGCCTGACCCGGTACGCCCGGAGTTGGTCGAAGGTGCCGTCGTCGACGCCGTACTCCAGCACCGGCGCCACCTGGTCGAACCAGGACGCCGTGGACGGGGTGACGCCGCCGACCGCGGCCAGCATCGCGTCGGTCGTGACCGGCACCAGCTCACCCCTGTCCATCGACTCGACCATCGCCTCCTGGAGGACGGTGGTCGTCAAGTGGCTGAGGTCGGCGCCGGAGAACCCCTCGGTCGCCGCCGCGACGGCAACGACGTCGACCGCGTCGGCGGGCTTGCCCTTCAGCATGCCCTGGACGATCGCCGCCCTGGCAACCGCGTCCGGTGGCAGCACCAGCACCGTCTTGTCGATCCGGCCCGGTCGGCGCAGCGCGGAGTCGATGTCCCACGGTCGGTTCGTCGCGGCGAGGAAGTAGACCCCCTCGTTCGCGCCGGCCACGCCGTCGAGCTCCTCCAGCAGCTGGGTGACGAGCATCCGCATGGTCTGCGACCCGCCGCCACCGGAGGTACGCCGTCCGCCGAGCGCGTCGAACTCGTCGAAGAAGATCACGCACGGCGCCGCCGCCCGTGCGTTGCGGAACACGCTCTGGATCGCCTTCTCGCTCTCCCCGAGCAACTTGCTGAGCAGGTCCGCGAGGGTCACGTGGATGAAGGACGCCCCGAGATCGCCTGCGATCGCCCTGGCGATGAACGTCTTGCCGCAACCGGGTGGGCCGTACATCAGCAGCGACCCGCCCGGCTTCTGCCCGAACGCCGCCGCCAGCTCGGGATTGCGCAGCGGCGCCAGGAACGCGGTGTCCAGGTGCCGCTTGACCTCGGCGAGACCGGCGACGTCGGCCAGCGTCACCGCCGGGCGTTCGGCGTCCCACAGCGACGCCGACCCGGCCGCGCTCCTGGCCTGCCGGTCCTCGTCGGCCGGGGTCGGAACCGGTGTCAGCTCGCGCTTCCCGGACTTCACCGTCGACGCGGACGACGCGGTCTCGGCGGGTGGCGGCGGGTTCGAGGCCCGCATCCGCGCCGCCATCAGCCGGGCGCGCAGCAGGCGGGCCCGTGCCGGATCACCGCCGAGGGCCTCGAACGCCTTCAGCTCGGTGGCGGCGCGACTCGGGTCGTGTTCCAGCAGCAGCGTGACGAAGTCCTCGCGCAACGCCAGGTTGCCGGGATCGGCCTCCACCTCGCGCGCGATCACCTCGACGAAGCTGTCGGCCGGAGGGCTGACGTCGTTCACCGCCCGGCCCCTTCGGTCCAGCCCTTGAGCAGGCCCAGGTTCGCCAGCGGGATGAAGTGACCGAGCCGCGGGTGGTCCAGCGTCACACCGAAGACGCCGGACTGACCGAACGAGGCGACGTAGTCGATCGCGGCCGGCATCGGCACGCCGAGCAACGACGCCGCGCCGCCCTCCGCGTCGAGCAGGCCGAGGGCGCGGGCGGCTTCGTTCGCCCGTGCGGCGCTGCTGTAGAGGCAGATCATCGACCCCTGCTCGGCGGCCACGGCAAAGGGACGGGGTCGGTCCGCCGAGCCCCGCGCGATGAAGAACCAGTGCTCCAGCGCGGCCGCCTGCCGCCACAGCGCGATCTGCGCCGTCGTGTCCCCTGCGGGCGCTGCTTTGACGGCCTCGTCGAGGCGGTCCAACTCGGCGACCGTCTCGGGGCTGTTGTCCCTGGTCATTCGGTTCTCTCTCGTCTGTTGGGCTGCGACTGGCCGTCCCGGCCGCCCCGACGCGACCCCGCACGGCGTGAAGACGGCACCGAACACCTTCGGGAGCAGCCAGTCGCCCTCGGTCTCGCGCCCAATAGGCTATTCGAGTGATGAACGGAGCCGCATCGGTCGTTCGCACCACACGCGCCGGTGCACGCGACGCCCGGCACCGGCCTCGCCACCGGGAGACCGCTCAGCACGACGTCCCCGCCCGTCGGAACCGGGAGCGAGCCCTCCGGGAGCCGATCCACCCACCACATCCGTACGTGCCCGCCACGCAAGGCACAATCGCGGACTCCCGACAGGTGGGCCCGAGACCGAGTACGACGATGAGACCACCGGCCTTCAGCGACGACCAGGGCAATGAGCAGCAGTGGCTCCCGGACAGTCCTCAATCCGCCCTCGACGCGTTCCAGGACCCCACGGCCGCGCCACTCGACCGGAAGGCAGCGGACCGCTTCTGCCGGCTCTGGGCCGATTCCGGGTACAACGACCGCTGGGACGTGCACTACGTCTTCTTCGACGGCGACACCGTCGAGGACGCGGGCGAAGCTCGGGACGAACTCCTGGCGTTGATCCGAACGCTTGGTCTCCAGCGCGTCGACGCCCCACCGGGAGCCGCCACCGGCGAGGTGTGGGTCCTCACGGACCCCCGCATCGACGCCGAACTCGGGCACTGGTCATGACCGGCCGGGAGGACGGGGGAAGGAGCGAAGTCCTCTTCACCCGGCAGAACGGCTGGATCCCGCGCGTGATCCGCACGGACGGCGAACTCAAGCTCCAGCTCGGCGCCGGAGCCGACGCCAACCGCGATCCCCGCACGTTCCACGTCCCGATCTCCGACGCCCACCTGGAGGTGATCAGGGACGACCTGACCCGGCACCTGCTGCTGTGGAGCGCGATCCTGCCCCTGTGCACGGCCGCCGGCATCCGAGGGCCCCTTGACGAACACGCGGCCGTTGCGCTGTTGGACCCGATCCTCTTCGGCACGCCTGATGACGTCGAGTCGTTGTTCCGGGACATCCCCTGGGACAAGCGCCGGCTCATCGCCCAGGGCGCGGACATCGAACTGCTCGAACGCGGCCGGATGTTCGCCGCGCTGCGATCCACGACCGCGCGGTCCGACTGGCGCCGCGTCCAGACCTACGACGCAGACCGCGACCGCGCCCGCCGCGGCGTCCGACTCGCCCCGCTCGACGCGGCGCTCCTCAAGTACACGGGCCGCTACCTGCACGGCGGGAGGATCCCGACCCGGGAGCCCGACGCCGTCGATCCCGACCTGCTGCCCGAGGTCATGCGGGTGATCGCCACCGCGGAGCAGGCGTGCGCCGGGATGCGGATCTCCCCCGATCGGCGAGGCCTGAAGAACAACGGTGAGTGGCACCTGATGGAGCAGAAGGTCGACCACGCAGTCCGCCACGCCCACCCGAACCTGGTCGACGACGCGGTGCGCACCGTGAGCTTCCTGATGTGCTCCGAAGCCGCCGCCCGGACACGGAAACCCTGAGGTGCTCGTGATCGTGCCGCCTGCTCCTTACGGCTGGTCGAACGTCCGGCACCAGGACGGGGAAGCAGGTGCCCTCGGCGATGTCCGGTTGTTCGTTCCGACCGGGCGGTCAGCGCGCACCGTCCAACCGGGTGACACAGCTCGAACCGCAGTCGCCCGGACACGTGCTCAGACGAGCATCTCAGGACGCCTGACCACGACCTCAAGACCAAGGAGAACTCGATTGCAATCCTTCATACAACAACTGCCCGCACTGATCGGTGTACTGATCGGCGCTTTGGCCACCTACACCGCAACATCCGCAGCAGAACGAGCCCGATGGCGACGAACCCAAGCGAATATGCACACACCGTTAAAAGGTTGATCTCCGTTTCCCTCAAACTTGCCGCCGCCAAGGGCATCCACCTCGACAACGACACGATCGACCCAGCCGAGGGCATTCCTGCACTGGCAGCAGCCGAGGACGAGCGAACCGTAAAATGGGAGGCAGTCCTCCTACTGGGAGACGAGCGGGTCATCACGGCCGCCCGAGCGTGGCACCATAGCGTATTCCGTCTGCGGCGGGCCGCCTCAGGCCTTCCCATCGAAATGACCTGTTCAGAGGCGATTCAAGCGGTGAGCGCCGCCAGAAGACAGTTCTACGAAGCCGCCAAACAGGACCTGGGAATCAACATCGGAAGCGATTCGGAAAGCTACGAATGGCAGCTGGCCAAACTAGCCTCTCTGCAAATTTCCGATACCTCCAACGGCGCGGTGGATAAACCCGTGGTTCGCAAATCCGATGCGCCCATGTACTACATTCCGAGATCTTGAACCGGGCTGGTTGATCGGCCGTTTCTCCTGGCATGGTGACACTCGTGACCGCTCAGGACATCGCCGGCTGGGATGCCGATCTGCGGGCCCTGACCGATGGTCTGGGTTCGATGTTCAACCGTCCGGAGCCGAAGGTGACGTTCGGGTTGATGGTGCGGGCGTTGCTGGCCGATGTGCCGAAGAAGAACTCGTGGGGTCTGGCCGAGCATGCCGGGTTGGCCACGCCGCGTCCGTTCGAGCACCTGCTCGACGGTGCGGTGTGGGATGTCGACGTGCTGCGGGACCGGGTGCGCGAGTATGTGGTGGCGGGTCTGGGGTCGGTGGACGCGGTGGTGATCGCCGACGACACCCAGACGATCAAGAAGGGCGACAGGAGCGTCGGTGTCGCCCCGCGGCACTGCGGGTTGACCAACCAGACGGAGAATTGCCAGGTCATGCCGATGCTGACGTATGCGACCGAGGCGGGACACGCGTTCGTGGACCGGGAGTTGTACTTACCGAGGTCGTGGACCTCCGATCCGGCGCGGTGCCGGGCCGCGGGGGTGCCCGTGGATCGGGGGTTCGAGACGAAACCCCGACTGGTGGGGAAGATGCTCGCGCGCCTGGTGGCTGCGGGGGTGCCGTTCGGGTGGTTCGCCGCGGACTCCGGCTACGGCCGTGACCCCGGGTTGCGGTTGTTCTGCCATGACGGCGGCATCGCGTATGCGATGGCGGTCCCGGTGGACCTGCCGTTGGTCGGCGCACGGTGGGAAGCGTTGTCCTGCAAGGATGTTCTGCGGTCGGGGGTCCACCGGTGGGAGCGCCGCACGGCGGGTGAGGGCGGCAAGGGCGCTCGGTTGTATGACTGGTCGATGCACGCGGTGACGGTGAAGGAACAGCCCCCGACCGAGGGGTTCGGCCACACCCTGCTGATCCGACGGTCCAAGGAGATGAGGAAACACAAGGATCGGCCGTCGTCCTACGACATCGAGTTCTTCCTGGTGCATGCGCCAGTGGCCACGACGCTGGCGGCGATGGTCCGGGCGGCCGGGTTGCGGTGGAAGATCGAAGAGGACAACAAGATCGGCAAGGACCAGCTCGGGATGGATGCCTACCAGGTTCGCAAGTGGACTCCGTGGTATCGGCACGTGACGATGTGCATGCTGGCACAGGCTTTCCTGACGGTCACGTATGCGGGGCCAGGGAAAAGAAGCGACGCTCCGCGAGAGCGAGGCGGCCCGCTGAGGCTGATCCTCCTGCCTTTGTCGACCGCGGCGATCCGAGGGCTGCTCGCCGCGACCGTACTGGTCCGCGTCGCCGACACGGTAGCTGCGATCGCCCGCGCCCTCTGGCGTCAGGTCCATCTGAGCAGAGCCCTGATCAGCCACTATCGCCGACGAGGTGACCCGCTTCCACTCAATCTCGGAAGGTCGTACAGGACAGCCTCGTATGCAACACTCACGACGCGCGGAACTCCTCGTGAAGATGATCTTTGGTAGGACCACCTTCATGGCGGAGTTCCGCGTCTTTCGTCTCCGCCGCGCGAGAGCGACTCCGCCGAACCCGTGACGATCACACAGCGCCACAACCCGTTACTCGGAATAGCTCACTGTCGACGCCGGCAAGTTCAGCGGCCGGAACCTCTTGCGGAACAACATCTTTGCCGAGGGTGTCGTGTCGGACACCCATTTCACGAAGGATCACAACGTGAGTGGGGACCCCGGCTTCGTCAACCCTTCGGCTGGTGACTTCCGGCTGCGGCCGGGCTCGACGAAGGTCGTCGACGTGGGGTCCGGTGTCGCTGCTCCGCCTTCGACCTGGCCGGCATGGCGCGTCCAACCGGCGCCGGCTTCGACATCGGCGCCTACGAGCAGTCGACCTCGGCCGAGGGTCGGGGAGTGGAGGACGCTATGGAATTGACGCACCTGAATTCTTGGACCTAACGGAGCCTGGCAGCGGGTACAGCCACCATGCTCCAACAATCTCGGGACGGGTCCCGGGTCCGGCGTCGTAGAATATCGGGTTACTCTCCAAACAATTGTCAGCACCTTCAGATTTGGCGCGCCCCTATATCACCCGATCGGCGCTGTGGAGGCTGCCTTTCGCCCTGGTCTACTGAACGCCGAACTGGGGAGATCGGAACGCGCTTTTTTCTCGTCATCAACTGGTTCCACTGAGAAGGCGGGCATCATGTTCGAAGTTCGTCGTCGGTGGGTGCGGGCTGTCGCGTTCATCTCGCTGTTGGCGGTCACGACCGGCGGACTGCCTGCGATCACTTCGGCACCCGCGTCAGCGGCCGACCAGCCGAGGGCAGCGGCTCCGCCCTCACCCCGCTGCACGACAACCCAGCCGCTCGCGGCGGCCAAGCAGACACAGGCGCCTCTCCCGCAGGCCACGGCGGCGGCCTCGGCGCGGGCGGTGGAGTCGCCTGCCTACTCCGCGTTGCAGACCGCGCGCCGGATGGTCCCGGACAACCAGTACCACTCGCCGGTCACTCTGACGAACACCACCGCGGCGGCACTGTCCGCCGCGACCAAAGTCCTTTCCTACCACTGGACCCGCCCGGGCGGCCAGGACGCCACGACCGCGGGCAACCGTAAGGAGACCAGGCTCCCGGCCGATCTCGCACCGGGCTCCTCAGTGGTCCTCGACGGGCTGATCCAGGCTCCGGCACTGGCCGACGCCGGCAACGAGCGCGAACAGTTCCTGCTGCGCTGGGACGTCTACGACACCGCCGCCAAGACCTGGCTGTCCGACACCGCCCAGGTGCCGACCCTGGACCAGGACGTGCGGGTGGAGAAGCCAACCTCCGACCAGCTGGGCCTGGAGAGCTTCTACACCTATACCTCGGTGAAGACCGGAGCGGGCGGCACCGCTTCGGTGAACCAGTTCTCCGGCAACGCCGTGTGGGGCTACGACGTGTTCTCCAACCCGAGCTTCGGGCCGTCGAGTTTCCTTCGGCTGAACTACAACAGCAAGGACACCTCCAACGCCTACGGCGGTCCCGGCTGGTCGATCGCGGCTTCCACACTGAACCGGCTGGGCACGCCGCTCTCCTTCGACGGGCCGATCCTCCAGCAGCCGCAGAACGTGGTGCTGACCGATGGTGACGGCACCAGTCACCGATGGCAACTGAACAAGCACGGCAGTTCCGACGCCAAGGATTGGACCTACGCCTCGCCGGCCGGGGTGCACTTGTACCTGCAGTACCTGCCTGGCAACCCGGAAGACCGCCGGTGGGTGTTCACCGCGCCGGAGCGTACCCAGTTCTTCTTCGACTCCGACGGTTACCAGAGCGCCACGGTCGACAAGAACGGCAACACGATGTCGTTCGCCTATGACCGGGTGGTCATCGGCAACCGCAACTCCGGCGTGCTGCGTACCGTCACCGACTCGGCGAGCCGCCGCACGCTGACCTTCGACTACTACCAGTCCGGCCAGGCCGCCACGGTCGTGGTCGACCACGCCAAGCGCGCGGTGGAGAACCTGGGCACCGCGGCGATCGTCAACCAGCTCAAGTCCGTCACGGACGTCTCCGGCCGGGTCGTCAACCTCGTCTACGGCGAGAACGGCGCGTTGCGGGAGATCTACGACGCGGCCGGTGACCCGGCCCAGAAGACCTTCCAGTTCTTCTACGGCAGCAGTGGCCCGACGTTGAACAAGCTGATCAGCACGGTCGACCCGCTCGGCCGTACCACCGGGATCGACTACTTCACCGACCAGGCCGACGCCGTGCGATTCGGTGACGTGCGGGCGATCACCGACCGCCGGGCCGCGGCGACCGGTTTCGACTACAGCGATCCCGACGGCACCACCGGGCCGGACATCAGTTCCGTGGTGACCGACGGCAACGGGCACGCCACTCGCAACCGGATCGACGGCTACGGGCGGTTGACGGAGAAGACCGACGCGCTGGGCCGCTCCACGAAACTGGTGTGGGACGCGGACAACAACGTCGTCCGGCTGACCGAGAACAACGGCGCGGCCAAGACCTGGGTGTACGACCAGAACACCGGCTTCCCACTGCAGATCCGCGACGCCGAGGCCGTCCGGCAGAACACCCCGGCGACCGTGCTGGGCTACCGATACGAACTCGGCGGCCACATCGCGGACCTGACCGACAAGACCACGCCCGAGGGCAGGCACTGGAACTTCGTCTACGACGAGCACGGGAACCTCGTCGCGGTCACCGACCCCAAGGGCACCGTCACCGCGGACCCGAACGATTACACCTCGCGGTACTCCTACGACGAGTCCGGCCACCTGACCGAGCAGGTCGACGCGAACAACCACGCCACGGTCTACGCGGACTACGACGCGGTCGGCTACCCCAACATGATCACCGACGCGCTGGGCTGCACCACCCGGTACCGCTACGACTCCGCGGGCAACGCGGTGTCCACTATGGATGCCCGGGGCAAGACCGGCACCACCTCCTACGACATCTTCAAGCGCCCCTTGGACAGCAAACTGCCCAAGGACGAGGCGGCCGGTGTCTTCGTCACCACACCGGGGGCGCGCTACGACGCCAACGACAACGTCGTCACGGCCACCGACGCGCGTGGCTCGGTCACCCGCACCGTCTACGACGAGATGGACCGCGCGGTCGCGGTCTACGCCCCGAAAGACACCCCGGACGGGCCGGACAAGCTGACCACGCTGTCCTACGACGCCGTCGGCAACGTCGTCGGGATGACCAAGCCGAAGGGCAACCTCACCTCGGCGGATGCCAAGGACTTCACCGAGACCCTGCGCTACGACGAGGTCAACCAACGGGTCGAGACCACCGACGTCAACGGTGACCGGATCACCGCGGCCTTCGACGACGTCGGCAACATGGTCACCAAGTACGACCCGCGCGCCAACCGGACCCCGGACCCGAACGACTACAGCACCAAATGGGTGTTCGACCTCAACCACCAGGTCGTCTCCACCATCGACCCGTTGGGCAACTCGACGCGGACCCGGTACGACCACGACGGCAACGTCGTGGGCAACACCGACGAGAACGGTGTCGAAACCCTCATCACGTTGGACGAACGGGCCAAGCAGACCGAGGTGCGCTCGCCGCACGACAACCCCGGCGGCACGATCCAGTACTTCACCACCCGCTACGAGTACGACGCGGTCGGGAACAAGACAAAGACGATCAACCCACGCGGGGTGGACACGCCGAACGTCGCGAACGACTTCGTCGCCGAGACCACCTACGACGAGCTCAACCGCAAACGCGAAGAGATCCTGCCCTACGACCCGGCCGACGCCGACGCGAAAACCGCGGTCAGCACGCTCTACACCTACGACGAACTCGGTCGCGTCGTGGAGATCAGCGCACCACCGTCGCACGGCTCGGACACCCGCACCGTCACCCGGCAGACCTACTACGACAACGGCTGGGTCCGTACCTCGACCGACGCCTACGACATCCAGACCAGCTACGACTACAACGACACCGGACAACAGACCCTTCGCAGCGTCAGCGGTTCCGGCGGCTCGTCGGCCCGGACGCAGTCGTGGACCTACTACCCCAGTGGCAAAGAGCGCAGCCGCTCCGACAGCGGTGTCCCGGTCGGGGCCGCGGCGGTGCTGGTGGACAACGCGGACACGCGGCGCACCTGGGCCGACGACGGCTGGAGCACCGCCCAGTCCCCGAAGGGCTACCAAGGGCCCGCGTACTCCACGATCACCACCCGCGGTGACGACGACTACTTCATCTGGAAAGCCACGATCCCGCGATCCGGGCGCTACGACGTGCAGGTCTGGTACCCCGAGGGCACCGCGACCAACGCGACGTACTTCATCTCCAACAACTCCGGCACCGGCACCGCCGTCATCGACCAGAGCAAGAACCAGGGCCGCTGGGTCAGCCTGGGCACATTCGCCTTCACCGAGGGAGACACCAGGGAGATCGCGCTCGCCGGGGAGAGCAACGGGACCGTCACCGCGGACGCGGTGAAGCTGGTGCGCGACACCACCGGCGAGACCGACACCGAGAGCAAGACGTTCTCGATGTCCTACGACGCAGACGACAACATGACCAGAATGGTCGACACGTCCCCCGGTACCACGGCCGACACCTGGGACATCCGCTACGACGAGGTCGACCTGGCCGACCAGGTCAAGGAGTCGAAGTCCGGGAAGGTCCTGCACACCACCACCTACGGCTACGACGAGAACGACAACATCGTCAACGCCCGGATGGACGACAAGTCCGCCGTCTACACCTATGACAGCCGTGACCTGGTCGCCTCGATCCTCAACAAGCGCAACGACGGCGACTCCGGCAAGACCACAACGTTCGGTTACGACAAGCAGGCGCACGTCATCCGGCAGGTCAAGGGCAACGGCAACACCCTCGACGCCACCTACTACCTCGACGGCCTGCTCAAGCGGCAGACCGAAAAGAAGAAGAACTCCTCCACGATCGTCGCCGACCACCAGCTCACCTACGACTCGGACTCGAACAAGACCCGCGACAGCGGCAGCATGCAGAACGCCGACAGCGGCGGTTCGATGTCGTTCACCAAGACCTACACCTACGACCCGCGCGACCGGATCCGCAAGGTCACCAAGAGCGGTTCCAGCAGCGGGACCGAGCAGTACCGCAACGACGACAACGGCAACGTCTACGACAAGACCGTCGACGGCGTCCAGACCACCTTCACCTACGACCGCAACCGCCTGCAGATCAGCAAGAGCAAGGGCACCGAGTCGGACTACGACTACGACGCCTACGGGCGGCTGGAGCGGGTCAGCCAGAACGGCGACGAGACCGAGAAGTACACCTACGACGGTTTCGACCGGAAGATCAAGCTGGTCAAGGACGTCAACGACGACGGCAACCCGGCCAAGACCACGCTGTACACCTACGACCCGCTCGACCGGCAGACCACCAAGACAGAGGACGCGACCGGCGACAAACGTGTCACCGGAATGCACTACCTGGGCCTGACCCAGCAGGTGCTCACCGAGGACGTCAACAACAAGCTGACCAAGATCTACCAGTACTCCCCCGACGGCGAGATGCTCGGCCAGATCCGCTTCGGCGACGACGGCAACGGCTCGGCCGAGAACGTCTACATGGGCTTCAACACCCACTCGGACGTAGAACAGGTCACGGACAACAACGGCAACACCAAAGCGACCTACGGCTACACGGCCTACGGCGAGGAAGACCTCAAGCAGTCCACCGGCGACGACAAGACAGACCCGGCGACGCCGGACAAGCCGGAGAAGAACTCCTACCGCTTCAACACCGCGCGGCACGACAAGTCCTCGGACTCCTACGACATGGGTTTCCGGGACTACTCGCCAGGCACCAACCGTTTCCTGACGCTGGACCTGTACAACGGCGCGTTGTCCGACCTGGGCATGAGCGCCGACCCGTGGACGAACAACCGGTACACCTTCGGCGCCGGCAACCCACTGTCCCAAGTGGAACTCGACGGCCACGGCTGGTTCGACGACGCGGTGGGCTTCATCGAAGCCCACGCCGACATCGGCCACACCATCCTCGACGTGGCCAGCATGGTCCCGGTCGTCGGCTCAGCAGCCGCGGTGGTCAACGGCGCCTGGTACGCCGCAGAAGGCAAGACGGCCGAGGCCGTGATGTCGTTCGCCTCCGCCGTGCCCGGCGCGGCGGTGGTGGCCGGGGCGGTGAAGCTGGGCAAGGCCGCGGTCAAGGGCGCCGAGGCCGTCCAGACCATCAACGGCGCCTCGAAGGCGGTCAGCGCGGGCATCCGCGAGGAGAAGATCGCGAGCAAGGCTGACGCGATCGGGTTGAACGGCGCCAAGACGACGCCCACGGCCCCTCCCGCGCCGAAGGCAGCGGGGGTTGCGGGCGCCGCCGAGGGGAAGGCGGCTTCGGGAGCCGGCCAGGGCGGCGGCCCAGCGGCAAATGGCGGCGGAACCAGTGCGACCAGCAATGCGGCGTCCTGTCAACTTCACAGCTTCGTTCCCGGCACGCTGGTGGCGATGGCCGACGGTACTGCCGTACCCATCGAAGAGGTGCGGGTCGGCGACCTGGTCGCGGCGACCAACCCGCGACTGGGTGACCTGGAAGCGCAACCGGTCACCGCGTTGATCACCGATCAGGGCGAGAAACAGCTTGTCGAGATCACCGTCGATGCTGACGGCAGCGCGGGAGCTGCCACAGGCAAGTTGATGGTCACCGAC
Organism: Actinosynnema sp. NPDC050801; assembly: GCF_040673975.1. Classification (NCBI taxonomy): domain Bacteria; kingdom Bacillati; phylum Actinomycetota; class Actinomycetes; order Pseudonocardiales; family Pseudonocardiaceae; genus Actinosynnema; species Actinosynnema sp. NPDC050801. The sequence goes on from NZ_JBFAQZ010000017.1 coordinate 85,881, forward strand.
CATCACCTGTTCTGGTCCGCGGACCGAGGTCGGTGGCTCCGGGCGGATGAGCTGGCTCCCGGTGACTGGCTGCGCGACGAGGTCGGGCAGCGGCTCCTGGTGGTCTCCATCCGTGGATGGACCCAGCAGCACCAACGAGTCCACAACCTGACCATCGCGGGTGTCCACACGTACTATGTGCTCGCGGGAACGACTGCGGTACTCGTTCACAACTGCGGCACACTACAGGAGTTCGCGGACCTGCATCGCAACCGGCCGGGCGGGAAATTCGCGTCTGAATACACATCACCGTCAGGTGAGACATACCGCGGCTACAACAGGCACGGTGAGCAGCCAGAAGGACCTTTAGCGGACGCCCTGCAAGGGGTGGGTCACCACGGAGGTTGCGCCGAGGTACATTGCCTCATTCAGGCTCAGGCAGCAGAAGGCCCCTCAGCCATCACCGGAGGCACAATGGGAACAGTTCGCACCAGAAACAACACCATGTCAAATTCGAATACGGCAGACCATGGCACGCCTGCCTATCCTTGTGGCCCCTGCAGAGATCTGCTAGACGATCTAAATATCGGACTAAAATGATCAGATTTGATTCACTGTCTCCTGATGTTCTGCGCGCGCTCGGCGATGCCGGCTGGCACTCCCAACGGAGCATGGACGTGAGTCCGTGGCTCAACTCGCTACAGCGAGAAGGGTACCTTCCCAGTCCACTTGCGCAAGAGATTCTTGGTACATTGGGGGGGCTGGAAGTTTATCCAATCAACTCGTTCGGTTCGAACTTCAGGAACCAAGAACCGTTTAATTTCGATCCGATCAAAGCTGGATCCGGGCAGCGAGAACTGGCCCTGGAGGTTGAGAAATATCTGGGTGGCAGCTACTTCCCGATTGGCGAATGGCTTAGCTATTCGAGCGTATTCATTGAGGCTGAAGGTAGAGCGGTTTCTGCAGGGCTCGGATGGATTTGGGAAATGGGGTCCACTTTTGAAGAAGCTCTAACCTTGGCGGTTTGCGCAGATCGTCCCTTGAGGTGTCTACATGCCGACCCGGGACTTGAGCCATGGCCAGGGTAGATCGCTATCGTCTTTTGCGATGACTATCGCATCCTTCCATGAAAGAAACCGATGTTCGAGGAAGCTGGACAATGAAAAGACGAGATATTTCGTACAAGCTACAAGCGGTCCTTGTGCCAGTAGCGAGCCTTGCTGTGGCCATAGGCGTCGCAGTTCCGGCTTCTGCGGCAACGGGGGCAGCGTTGTCATTGCCCGGCTATGGGGACATCGCCGTGGACGAGGTCCACCAACAGGTGTTCATCAGCGGCGGCCCCACCGCCAACACCGTTCTGGTCACCAATTTCTCCGGCCAGGTCACCAAAACTATCGACAACGAGCCCGGCGCGGCTGGCCTGGAGCTGTCGGCCGACGGCACGAAGCTCTACACCGCCCTCTCGGCAGGAGACGGGGTGTCGGTGATCGACACGGCGACCCTGACCGAGACCGCCCGCTACGCCACCGGCGCGCAGACCTGCCCCACGCACCTCGCCCGCACCGGGACGCTGATCTGGTACGGCTACGGCTGCGAAGGCACCTTCACCGGCAAGATCGGCAAGCTCGACACCGCCGCGGCCACCCCGGTTCCGGTGGGTAACTTGCAGGGCAACTCACGGTTCCAGCGGGCGCCGTTGCTCGCGGCGACCGGTACCGACACCGGGCCGCTGGTCGCGGGCCAGCTCGCGCTGAGCTCGTCCATGGTGCAGACCTATACCGTGCAGGCCGGAGTCCTGACCCCGGTCGCGAACGGGGACGTCGTGGGCGCGAGCCTCACCGACCTCGACATCACCCCGGACGGAACCACCCTCTTCAGCGCCGCGGGTTCCCGTGACCGCGTGGACGCGCTGTCCCCGACAGACCTCTCCCGGCGCGGTGCCTACAGCGTCCGCCCCCGGCCCGATGCCGTCTCGCTCAACGCCGACAACACCTACCTCGCGACCGGGGCCATCACCGGCGACAACAACGACGTCCTGGTCTACAAACTCGGTGCCAGCGTGCCCGCCAAGACCATCACCCTCGGCACGGGTGACGTCGTCGCGCCCCGGGGCCTGGCGTGGTCAGCCAACCAGAACCGGCTTTTCGTGATCAGCCTGCACGACAACCAGCCCGCGCCGAGCCTGACCGTAGTCACGGCCGCGACCGGCACCTGAGCGGTCGAGGTGAGGTTCCTCCTGTGGACCGGACATCAGAGCCCGGCAGTGGTTCGGGTCGGCGAGGGCCAACAGCAGCGAGCGGTGCGGTGAGATCGACGTGAGCCGATAGTGCAGCCCGATGCGAGTGTGCGCTTGGTGATCCCGGTCAGCGGCGGCCGGTGGCCAGGACGGCGAGGAACTGGCCGCCGCCAGGCTCGATGTCGGCGATCACCGGCAGCCTTGGTGCCAGCCGGGAGAGTCGCTCGACCAGCCAATCCGTCGCCTCCTGGGCGTCCTGCTCGGTCGGACAACGGGCCACCATCTCGCGGCCCCCTTGCGTTCCAACCTCCCGGCGACGGTGATCAGCGGCGCGGGTTCGACCACGTGCAGGCGGTCCGGCCAGGCGATGACCACCTTGACCGCCCCCTTGCGGATGTTGCACCCGCGGTGCGCGAGTCGCTCGGCGACCTTGGCCTTCCGGTCGGCGGTCCGGCTGTCGACACTGGACACTGCCCTGGGCCTGGTTGAAGTACCGTCCCGGGTCCCCGCGACGGTGGTCGTGCCCGTGGCATCGGCCGGAGGATCGGTCGGCACGTCCTCATAGAAGTCGGAACCGGTCGGACAACACCGACGGGGCTCGGCGGCGTGACGAGCCACGTGTCAGGTCAGCTCGTAGCTGCGGATCGTCTCGGGGAACCCGACGTACTCCTGCAGCGCGGAATGCCAGTCGTCGCGATCCTTGAACCACATCACCAGGTGCCGAACCGCCACTACCCAACGTCACCCCGGGTTACGCGGAAAGGCTCACTCAGTGGACCATACTCCGAACTCGCACAAAATATTCTCAAAGCCCGGAGTCGAGATGGTGCACACTGATCACGCAGCCCTTTGGTCGATCATCCTTCTGTCGCAAGAGTGATGATCAACCAAGGGCTGCTTCCATGATCAACCGGGGGCACGCCACCGACCGGGACCTTAAAAGACAAGCTCAGAAGCTGCGATGAATACCCATTTGCGTCAAGCAACGAGGGTGCCGGAAACCAGGAAGGCGGGCGCACCTTCGCAGGGTGCGATGTTCCACTTCCGGCAAACCTCACAGGCCCCGGCTACAGCTCGTGCATGATCAATGCCAACCAGAACTCCGCCGGCGGATCCGCACTCGGGGTGTTCTACACAGCGAATCGCATTCATGAAGGCGATAACTTCTGGGTCGATATCGTCAACTGGCACCCGTGCGGCGTTGAGTCGATATGATCCGCTCGGCTTCACGGGACTGTCGTAAAGGACGGCCCGAGCCTACCAACTATCCGTCCTGAGAGGCTCACTGCCGAGCAGCACCACTAACGGCACACAGCTCAAGGCGTGGTCCGGATGACGCACTCCTCCGGACCACGCTGTTCAACTTCAACGGAGCACGGTCGCCGCGACGCACGGCGATCCAGACCGGAGCTCACCCGGTCCGCGGAAGGTTGGCCACCACTGCTTTCGCCAGCTCCGTCGCGCCGGGGCACAGCGTCGTCCCCTCGGCGAGATTCTCCTCGCTGAGGATCACGCGGACGACCTCGATCCGCTCGTTCTCGCCTTCCCTGGCGACGCGCTGCCGGACCTTCACCTGGCACTCGCCCTTGTCCGGTTCAGGGTCCAGGTAGGCGAGGCGTCCTCCGCCGACGTCCACGACGGTGCCGTCCCCGGAGTCGAACGGCTGCTGGCGGCTGAACTCGATCTCGACGTGCCGCAGGCCGTAGTCCCAGCCACAGCCCCAGAAACCGAGTTCGTTCCACGGGTACGGGGTCGCCTCCGACTTCAGCTGCGGCATCAGGTTCTCCGGCTTCAGCAGGCCGCACGCGTCGGCGTTGGCGAGCGAGCCCTCCGGCCAGGGCCGCGTGCGGCGCGGGATCGGGTTGTCCGAGAGCACGGCGTGCGCGCGCTCGCCCGCCTCCTGGGCGATCTCACACAGCGCCCTGCCGGGTCCGCTGCCCGCCTTGGCGTCGATCTGCAGGGTGTTGCCGTCGGCCAGCACGATGGACTTCGAGCAGACCTTGTCAGTGGACCCGATCTGGGTGATCGGACCGAGCTCCTGCTTCGGCTTGGCGACGCCGTACTGGACGTACTGCTTGACGAAGTAGTCGACCACCACGCCCTCGTCGCCCTTCTCGTCGAAGGCGACCCAGCTGGTGCACCCGTTGAACCAGTAGGAGCGCACGTCGCTGGTCTCGACGTGGTGCGGATCGACGCGCTGGTAGTCCTCCTGGGTGGCCGCGAGACCACAGACGTCCATCGTCCTGGGATCACCGACGGTGCCTGGCGACGGCATCCGCGAGTAGATCACCGCGCCCGCCACGACCAGGACGACCAGCGCCGCGGCACCGATGACGATCGCCTTGCGGCGCCGCGGGTTCGGCAGCTTGAGGCCCTCCAGGAGCGGCCGGACGTTCTCGGTGGCCGGGCGATCGCGCGGGTCGCGCCGCATCAGCCGGGTCAGCAGGTCACTGAACGGTCCTTCGTGCCCCGCGGGCGTGATGTCGTAAGCCTTGGCGCGGCGGAGCTGTTCGGAGGATCCTGCGTCCGGGGATCCCCACGGCGAGGTGCCCTCGACGGCCGCGAACAACGTGGCACCCAACGCGAAGACGTCCGACGCGGGCCGTGCCTCGTGCCCGTCCGCGACCTCCGGTGCCAGATAGGCGGCGGTTCCGGCCACGTCACCGCCGCCCGCGCGGGTCGCCTCGGCCCAGCGCGAGATGCCGAAGTCGCTGAGCTTGGCCACGTCGTTGTCGGTGACCAGAATGTTGCCGGGCTTGACGTCGCGGTGGACCATGCCCTTCGCGTGCATGGCGGCCAGTGCGTCCGCGACCTGCGCGCCAATCTTCGCCGCCCGCTGGGGGCTGATCGGGCCGTCCATCTCGATGATCTCCGCCAGCGAACGCGACGGCAGGTACTCCATCACCAGCCACTGCTCGGTGCCGTCGCTCACCGTGCCGTGCACCGTGATCACGTTGGGGTGGCTGAGCCCGGCGCCGATGCGCGCCTCGTGCCGCGCGCCGCCCGCGCCTGGACGCTTGAGCGCGAACGTTTCGTGCAGCCGCAGGTCCGTCGCCCGCCAGACCTCCCCCATGCCGCCTGCGCCGAGATACTCTTCGAGCCGGTACCGGTCCGCGATAATGCGTCCAACCACGAACCTGGATCTTAGGGACAGGTCCCCGTCTCCGGGGTGCACACTGCGAAGACTTGTTCGGACGAAATATTCCAGCCTAACAGGACTCGGGGAGCCTTCGTGTACGAGAGCTTGGCGCGTCAGGTGCCGGAGACTGTTCCCGGCGGAATCGTCGCGCTGGCGGTCACGGGCCGCGTGAACAGCGCTCGGGTCGACGGCCACACCGTGGTGTTCGGCCGCAACCGCCCCGAGGTCGACATCTGCGTCGGTGAGGGCGACCTGCGGGTGTCACGCCGGCACGGCGCGCTGACCTGCCGCGAGGGCGTGTGGTGGGTGAGCAACCTCGGTCGGCTGCCGATCCGGTTGCCGAAGTCGCGATGGCTCTTTCCCGAGGAAGACCCGGTGCCTCTATCAGATGGCTACACGCCGTTGTTCATTCGCGGCACCCGCGACCGCGAGCACCTGCTGGAGCTGTACGTGGCCGGTCCGGACGGCGATCAGCCCGTGGTGCCGCACGGTGCCGTGACTGAGCCTCCGCGGCGATGGCGGCTCACCGACGACGAACGGCTGGTGCTCGTCGTGCTCGGACAGCGGTACCTGATGCATGAGGCGAATCCTCAGCCGTTGGCACGCCAGCACGTCGCCGAGGTGATGGCCGAACTGCGGCGGGACGAGGCGTGGAGCCACAAGAAGGTTGAGCACGTCGTTGCGGCCGTCCGCGCGCGGTTGTCACGAGAGGGCGTGGCGGGGCTTGTTCGCGACGAAATCGGCGAGCCCGTCGGCAACGCGTTGAACGACAACCTCATGCGGGAACTCGTTCTTTCGACGACATTGGTGCCACCGGACCTGGCACTGATTGATGCACTCTCCTGAACCGGTTCCCTTCACTCCAGAAGGCCAGGAGAAACGTCCGATCAACCAGTCCGGTTCAAGATCTCGGAATGTAGTACATGAAACCCGATGACAGGGATAAGCAGTTTAAACCCGAAGACGAGGGCAAGCCGTAACCGAGGGGCAAATCCCTGAGGACAGTACCACTCAGCTGCTCGGGGTGATTGATCAGCGCGATGGTGCCCTGCGCGATCAGGTTGCGGGTGGTCTCGTTGCCGGCGACGAGCAGCAGGTGCAGGAACGACATGAGCTCGTCGTGGGACAGGCTCTCGCCGCCGACCTCGGCGTCCATGAGAATCGAGATGAGGTCGTCGGCGCGGCGCTGCTCCGCAGTTCGATCAGCCGGCGGAAGTACGTGGTCAGCGCTCCGAACGCCTCCTGCGAGGTCAGCGTGATGCCGGGGTCGGCAGAGCCGACGGAGGCGTCGGACCAGGCGCGGAACCGAGCCCTTCGAGATCAGGTTGCGCAACGCGTTGTGCCGCGGCGGATCGGTCGTGATCAGCATCGGGCGCGGGCCGGCCGGCCGGGGCTTGCCGTCGGGCATCAGCACTCCCCCGGCCGACGAGAAGAGGCGCGGCCGCGAGCCGATGAACTTGCCGCATGAGGAATACATTCCCTGAAACAGGATCGGGCGACCTGCGCGACGCGCCAGTGCCAAAGATGCGAAAGGCGTGGGCAGGAGCCTGCGCGATTCGAGCGGATTGTCGCCATTAATTCCGGTAAAAAACCCCGGTGCGATCCACCTTCGTGACCTACACGGAGGTATCGCGTCACCGAGGTCCGGGGTAACAAACTCAACCTATATCCTCGACCGATTGATCGGCACCGACGTTGCCCGAATGGCCGCACGTGCTCGACTCTTCCGACCAACGTCGAAACCCGACGCTGCCGCAGTCGTTCCCGGGGCGTCACGCGTCGGTAACGCCTAGGGGAACACGCTGCGGTCATCCGAATTCTCGGAAACGACACGGAGGACGAAGTGCGAACTCGACAGCTGTACCCGGTGCTGGCCGCAGGCGTTCTGGTCATGGGCGGTTTCATGGGCGCGGGTGTCGCCTCGGCAGCGGTCCCGTGTGTCATCGGCCCCGGCGTGACGCAGAACGACACCACGGTGCTCGGATCCGGCGGGAACGACACGATCAGGGGCCCCGGCACCGACCTCGCCCAGGACACCCTCAACGGCGGCGGCAACACCGACTCGTGCGGCCCCGTCGGGGTGCCGGCGGACCTGCGCAACAGCTGCGAGTCGTAGCACCCCGGCACTGCCCGGACGACCACGCCGACCACGGCGGACGACGACCCGGCCCGAAAGGGTGCCGGGTCGACCCGCGTATCGGCCTTCGTCCGTAGTCGGTTCGAGGTCAGGACTTCCGACGGGCGGGATCGCGGTGGGACGCGATGGTGAGCCTGCCGTGCCCGATCCCGGTGCGACGCGTCGGCACGGTGGCGGTCAGCGCCGACACGACGTCGGGCCGGTGTGCCTGGCGATCACCAGGCACACCGGCCCTTCGTGACGGGGCTGTCGCTACCGATCAGCAGGTGCAGACGCCGCCGTTGTTGTCACCGGCCACGCCACTCGCGCCGACCAGACCGGCCACGCCGTTGGGGTCGGGGCGCGCCACGGGATGGCGCGGCTGGTCTTGAGCCACTTGGCGTGCTGGTTGAGCATCGAGTCGACGATGTGGATGAACGCCTCGTAGCAGTTGAACAGGCCGTGCCTGCCGGTGAGCAGGTAGCCCTCCAGCCACCCCTGGCACAGGTGCTCCGACAGGACCTCCATCACCCGCCCGTCGGGCGCGAGGTGGTCGTCACCGGGCAGGGTGGTGGCGTTCCAGGTGCGATCGGTCGCCTCGAACACCGCCGAGAGCCGGTTGGACGCGGTCTCGTCCGGGCCCATGATCCGGAACCGGTCGGGGTTGCGGACGACGATGTCGCGCAGGAACCCGCCCAGCACCCTCGTCGCCTCGCTGGACTCGACGGCCGGGCGGTCCACCGGCACGGCGTGGTCGCGGAAGTCGGGCATGGTCAGGTCGCGCAGCAGCAGGCCACCGTTCGCGTGCGGGTTGGCGCTCATCCGCCGCGACCCGCGCGGCGCGAGCGCCCGCAGCTCGGGGATCAGCCGACCGTCGACGTCGAACAGCTCCTCCGGCCGGTAGCCGCGCATCCACGCCTCCAGCTGACCGCGGTGCTCGGCGTTGGTGCGCGTGGCGGTGAGCGGGACCTGGTGGGCGCGGAACGTGCCCTCGACCGGCAGCCCGTCGACCTCCTTCGGCCCCGTCCAGCCCTTCGGGGTGCGCAGCACGATCATCGGCCACCGCGGGCGGTCGTGCCGTCCCGGAGTGTCACGGGCGTTGCGCTGGATGGCCTTGATGTCGTCGAACACGGTGTCCATGGTGTCCGCGAGCAGTTCGTGCACCGCCATGGGATCGTCGCCCGCGACGAAGTGCGGGGTGTAGCCGTAGCCGCGCATCAACGCGGCCAGTTCGTCGTCGGGGATCCGGGCCAGCACCGACGGGTTGGCGATCTTGTAGCCGTTGAGGTGCAGCACCGGCAGCACCGCGCCGTCGGTCACCGGGTTCAGGAACTTGTTCGAGTGCCAGCTCGCCGCCAGCGGACCGGTCTCCGCCTCACCGTCGCCGATCACGCACAGCACGGTGAGGTCGGGGTTGTCGAACGCCGCACCGAACGCGTGCACCAGCGCGTAGCCCAACTCACCGCCTTCGTGGATCGAACCGGGCGTCTCGGGCGCGACGTGGCTGGGGATGCCGCCGGGGAAGGAGAACTGCCGGAACAACCGCCGCATCCCCTCGACGTCCTCGGTGATCGACGAGTAGACCTCGCTGTAGGTCCCCTCCAGGTACGCGTTCGCCACCAGGCCGGGACCGCCGTGACCGGGACCGGTCACGAACAACGCGTTCACATCGCGCTGGTTGATCACCCTGTTCAGGTGCGCGTACAGCAGGTTCAGCCCCGGCGTGGTCCCCCAGTGCCCGAGCAACCGCGGCTTGACCTGCTCGGGCGACAGCGGTTCACGGAGCAGCGGGTTGTCCAGCAGGTAGATCTGCCCGACCGACAGGTAGTTCGCCGCCCGCCAGTACGCGTCGATCAACTCCAGGTCCGACCGGGTGCGGGTGGGAGCCGGTTCGGTCAGCGTCACGGGAACTCCTCGTCGGTCCGACCGCCCATCGGACGACCGTGTGCCCATCACCCTCCGGCACACCACTGTCGCCGGGCAGTGCCTCCCGTCTCTGCCCGACCGGGACCTAAGTCCCCTGCCGGGGGTGCGTCACGTCCCACAGCCGTGTCAGGTTCGAAGCCGACACCTCGACGGGCCGTGAGGGCAACGCCCGGTCGTGGATCCGGGCCGATACACCTTCGTGTGATTGACGACCCGTCGACGGGAGGTGTGTGGGAGGGTCGTCCCGCGTTTGCCCCAGACCCCGGCGGACCGGTTCCCTCGGCGTCCGGAGGTCAAGGTGCTCGAACCCGCGTACGAGTCCGTCGACGCTGCCCGAAGCGCGCTGGGGCACGGATGACCCGCTCCTCCGCGGTCCTGTCGGAGGTTGCGGACCTGGAGGCGTTCACCAGTCGGATGCGGGCCCTGGACGACCGGTACGGCGGTGCTTCCGCTCGTGCGGCGGCGGTGGACCGCCTGCCCGCGGCCGTGGGACTGCTGGACACCTCCGCCCCCGGCCCCGCGAAGACCCGGCTGTACACGGCGGTGGCCGACCTGCACAGCGTGGCCGGGTGGGCGTCGTTCGACACGGGGGTGTCCGAGGCGGCCACGGAGTACTTCGGCACCGCGTTGCGAATCGCCTCGTCGATCGGCGACACATCGGTGACCGCCGACGTCTACTGCCGGATGGGGCGAATGTCGTTGCACCACAACGACCCCACGCGAGCGCTGGAGGAGTTCCGGCTCGGCGGCCTGGCAGCCCGCACCAGCGGATCCCCGCAGACGGTGGCACTGATCAGGGCCAACACCGCGTGGGCGCGGGCACGGCTGGGGCAGGAGCACAGTGCCCTGGCGCTGCTCGCCGACCTCGACGAGGCACTGGTCCACCCGTCCGGCGATCCGGCACCAGGGCGGCCCGCCTCCAACGACCTGTCGTCGCTGACCGGCATCGTCTACACCGAGTTGGCGCAGGTGGCCGACCCGCGGTACGCACGTCTGGCCGTCCTGCTGCTGACCGCGGCCCTGAACGGCCACGGAACCGACATGGCCCGCAGCCGGGCGTTCAGCCTCATCTCACTGGCCGCCTGCCACCTGCTCGAAGACCGGGTCGACGCCGGAGTGGAGATCGGGTCGCACGCTGTCGACGTGTGCGAACAGCTGGCGTCCCACCGCACCGTCGAGCGGCTGCGACCGTTGCGCAACGAGGCACAGCGCCGGCAATCCCACCACGGGGCACGCAACCTCGCCGATCGCATCCGCGCGTTCCGGCCACCGCCTTCCAGCCGAGGTGGCACGAGCGAAATCCCGGAGGAGCCGACTACCTGAGCCGCTGGGGCGGGCCGCCCAGCGCTTCCAGGTCTCGCTGACCAACGCTTGGCGGTGGGCCGGCCGTTGGCGCGAGCAGGGACCGCCGGGCCTGCTCGACCGGTCCAGCCGCCCGCGGTCCAGCCCGCGCCGCACACCGACACGGACCGGGCGGCGGATCGCCGACCGCGATCCGGCCCAACCCCGCAGAGCCCACCAGTCCATGCCGGCACCGGAGCGGGTGTACCGCCGCGGTCTCACGGCGGCACACCCTCGGCTCATGAGATGATTCCGCCGCGGTAAGCCATGTCCACACCGTCGTGCCGGGTGCCCGCGGCGTCGTGCGCGGAGACGACGACCGACATCATGTCCACCGAGCCGTAGCAGGACTGGCCCATGTTCGGTGAGGCGAGTTGTACGGCGAGCCGGGTCAGGCGACGGCGAACTCCCAGTCGTGCTGCCCGCCCGTGGTGGGCATGCCGCTGACGCGGTGCAGCAGGAAGCTCTCGAAGGAGTTCGCGCCGTCGAGGACGTGCACGTTCATGGACGGGCTCGCCGTGCGGTGGATCGCGTACAGGTCGAGGACCGCGTCGCCGTCGTAGTCGCCGACCCGCAGCACCCAGTCGTGACCGGTACCGGTCGGGTGCAGCGCGGTCACCTTGTGCAGCAGGAAGCTCTGGTACCCGTTGGCGCCGTTGAGAACGTGCACGAGCGTGCCCGCGGCGTCGCCCTTGTTGACCGCGTAGAGGTCGAGCACGCCGTCCCGGTTGTAGTCGCCGAGGTCGAACACCCACCTGTTGTCGGTACCCGTCACGTGCAGCGCGGTGGCGCGGTGGACCAGGAACGTCTGGAAACCGTCCGCGCCGTCGAGCACGTGCACCTCGGTGCTCGACACACCCTGCTTCTTGATGAGGTAGATGTCCTGCAGTCCGTCCCGGTCGTGGTCGGCGACGCGGACGGCCCAGGCGTCGTTCGTACCCATGTCGTGCTGCACGGTCAGCTTGTGCAGCAGGAACGTCCGGTAGCCGTCCGCACCGTTCAAGACGTGCACAGCCAGGCCGGAGCCGGTGGACTTGTTGAAGGCGAACAAGTCCTGCTTGCCGTCACGGTTGTAGTCGGCGACGTCGTACACCCACTTGCCGTCCGCGCCGGTGACGTGCAGTGCGCTCGCCGTCGGCGTGGTGACCGTCTGGTAGGTCGTCGTGCCCTTGATCGCACCGACCTCGGTGGTCTGCGACGCGCCCAGCTTGTCGACCGCGACGATGTCCGGTGTCTGCGGCCGCACGACGCCTCTGGTGTACAGCAGTCGGTCCGGGAGGCCACCGGTGATGACGTTCGGGGTCGACGCGGCGAGGATCGCGTTCTGCACTTGGGCCGGGGTCGAGGAGGGCACCGTCTCCAGGTACAGCGCGACCGCGCCCGCGACGTGCGGGGAGGCCATGGAGGTGCCGTTGAGCGTCGCGGACGCGGTGTCACTGGTGTGGCCCGCGGACAGGATGGCGACGCCGGGGGCGAACAGGTCCGTGCACGGCCCGTTGTTGGAGAAGGTGGCACGCCGGTCGGCGCTGTCGGAGGCGTTGACGGTGAGCGCCTCACGGACCCGGGCGGGTGACTTCTCGCATCCGGTACCGGCACCGTCGTTGCCGGACGCCACCGCGTAGGACACGCCCCGCGCGATGGAGCGGCGGACGGCGTCGTCCAGCGCGGTGTTGACCGCACCGCCGAGGCTCATGTTCGCCACCGCGGGCTTGACGTGGTTGGCGGTGACCCAGTCGATGCCGGCGATCACACCGGCGGTGGTGCCGCTGCCGTTGCAGTCGAGGACCTTCACCGCGTGCAGGCGCACGGACTTCGCCACGCCGTACCGCGCGCCGCCGACCGTGCCCGCCACGTGCGTGCCGTGCCCGTTGCAGTCGGTGTTGACGCCACCGACGGCGTTGTGGTCGAACGTGGCACGCCCACCGAAGTCCTGGTGGCTGACCCGGATCCCGGTGTCGAGGACGTACGCGTGCACCCCCGCGCCGGAGGAGTCGTAGCGGTACCTCGCGTCCAGTGGGCGGCTGCGCTGGTCCACCCGGTCCAGGCCCCAGGGCGGGTTCACCTGTTCGGCGTCGATCCCGACGACGGTGTCCGGCACGACGTAGTCGACCGCGGGGTCCGCGGCGAGCATCCGCGCGCTGTCGGCGCTCATGGTCGCGGCGAACCCGTCGAGCGCGGCGGAGTAGGTGTGGGTGACCCGCGCGCCGGCCTTGCTCGCAAGCGCGGCCGCCTTGGCGCCGTCGGCTTCGTTGAGCACCACGATGTAGCTGTCCTCGACGCCGCCGGCCGGTGCCGGCGCGTCCTCCGCAGCAGCCACGGGCATTCCGAGTGCTAACGCGGCGACCACGCCGACGACGACGGCAGCGGAGCCGCGGCCTGTTGTTCTTGACAACACTGGAGTCCTTCCGATCAAGCGAAAGAAACGGATCGCAGAGCGCACGGTTTCGATTTTTCCGATTCCGCGGCGTGACTCTTCCGACGCCTACGCCCTGACCGGATGAACGGTAGAGAAATCGCCCCGACCACCACAAGGGAGGAATTGACGCCACTCGGCACCAATCATGCCGGAAGCTCGCCGACCGGAAGGCGAACTGCCGGGTCCGGTGACCGAACCTGCCGGTTCGACCGCCTGCACCCGCTGCCATGCAGGAGTTTCCGCTGATCAGCGATCCGCGAGGCGGGACACGCGCGGATACAGCGTGGCGTCACCACCGACCGGTACGGTTCTCCTACCCGATCCGAATCCGAATTACCGGGCGACCGAACGCAGGAAATCAACGTCGCCGGCGGCGAGGCGAATCCCACATCTCCGAAACAGTGCCGCGGCGATCGTCGCGTGTGCCGCGGCCTGCTTTGTTCCGGCGCCGCAGGCGCGGGCGAGGGCGAGCCGGGCGTAGGCGTGCCTGGCCGGCATCTCGGCCCGCTCGGCCAGCCCGGGCACCGGGTCGAGCAGCTCGCGGGCTCGCGCCGGCTGCCCGGCGGCCAGCGCGAGTTCACCGAGACCGAGCCGCGCCGCGATCGCCTCACCGCGGAAGTCCATCCGCTCCGCGGCCGCGAGCTGCGTCGTGAACAACCGCTCGGCGGCCGCGATCTCACCGGTCGAGGCCAGGACACGGCCCAGCGTGTTGCCCGCGACGATGACCGAGGTGTCCGAGCCCGTCCGCTCGGCCGCGTCGAGCGCCGCACGGGCGTACCGGGCGGCGTCGGAGGTTCTCCCCAGCGCGAAGCACGCCGTGGCATGGGCGTTGAGCACGATGTCGTCGTCGGTGTGCCCGTCGATGTCGTCCAGCAGCTCGGTCATCCGCTTCAGCAGCGCACGGTTGCCGCCGGTGCGGCCCATGGCGTTCCGGGCCAGCAGCAGGGCCGCCGCGGACTGCAGTTCACCACGGGGCTCGCCGAGGTCCCGGTACACCACGACCGCTTCGCCCGCGAGCGCCGCCGACTCCGGCAGCCGCGCGAGGTTGTCGGCGTCGAGCAGGATCGCGAGGTTCGACAGCAGCACGCCCAGCCTCGCCGTCGGGGCCGCCCGGTCGGTCAGCGCCAACGCCTTCCTCATCGCGATCTCGGCGTCGGCGAGGCGGCCGTGTTCGGCGTGCACCATGCCGATGTTGGCCAGCATCGGCATCATGTCCTCGGCCCTGCCGAGGCGTTCGAAGACGACCAGCGCGCGCTGGTACTGGTCGATGGCCTCGTCGTACTCGCCCCGGGTGAGGTGCCGGTTGCCGTTGTTGCGCCACATCGCCGCCCGCGCGACGTCGTCGCCGTGTGCCTCGGCCGCCGCCAACGCCGCCGTCACCGCGGTGCGCCACGCGGTCGTCGGCACCCGATGCCCGAGGTACCCGTGCAGCGCGTCGGTCAGCAGCCAGGCGAACGCGGGAATCCCCGCAGCCACGGCATGGTCCAGCACCGCGAGCACCGTCGCGTGTTCCGCGTCCAGCCACCGCCACGCCGCGGCGGTGTCGGCGAACACCACGGCCTCCGGCACGTCGTCGTCCTGGGGCAGCTTGCCGAACTGGGGAAAGGTCAGGTCGGTGGCGGCACGGGTCGCGGCGAGGCACCAACGGGCCAGCCTCAGGTGCGCGAGCCTGACCTCGTTCTCACCGAGGTCCTCGGCCGCTCTGCCGACGGCGTACTCGCGCAGCAGGTCGTGCATGGCGAACCGGCCGGTCACCCGTTCGTCGACGAGGTGGGCCGACAGGAGGGTCGCGAGCGCGTCGGCGACCCGGTCCTGGGTGAGACCGGACAACGCGGTGAGCGCGGGCAGGCTGAGGTCGGTGGCGGGCGCCACGCCCAGCAGCGCGAACAGCCGTCGTTCGGTGGCGCCGAGTGCCTTGTAGGACAGGGAGAACGTCGCGTCGACACCCACGTTCCCACCGTCGACCCGAAGCCCGCTGACCCGTCCGGTGGCGGCGAGCCGCTCGACGAGTTCCGCGATCCCGCCACCGGTGTCCAACAGGTTGGCACCGGCGATGCGCAACGCGAGGGGCAGGTATCCGCACAGCAGCGCCAGCTCCGCTGCCGCGGCCTCCTCCGCCGCCACCCGCCGCTTCCCCAGGACGGCGACCAGCAATGCCCTGGCCTCGGCATCGGTCAGCACGTCGAGCACCACCCTGCGCGCACCATCGAGCGCCACCAGGTCGGACAGCCGGTCCCGGCTCGTGATCAGAACCCGGCAGTGCGCACCGGCGGGTAACAGGGGCCGGACCTGGTCGGCGTCGGCGGCG
Organism: Actinosynnema sp. NPDC050801; assembly: GCF_040673975.1. Taxonomy (NCBI): domain Bacteria; kingdom Bacillati; phylum Actinomycetota; class Actinomycetes; order Pseudonocardiales; family Pseudonocardiaceae; genus Actinosynnema; species Actinosynnema sp. NPDC050801. The sequence goes on from NZ_JBFAQZ010000017.1 coordinate 101,342, forward strand.
TCGTCGAGCACCACGAGCATCCGCCGGTCCGCCAGCAGACTCCGGTACAGGGCGGCGGCCGCGTCCTCCTGGTCGGGCACGGCGCCCGGTTCGACGCCGAGCGCCGGCAGCATCTGGGTCAACGCCGACAGCGGCGTCAGCGGTTCCTGGGCCGCGAACCCGCGCAGCCGCACGTGCAGCTGACCGTCCGGGAACCGGTGCCGGTTGCGATGGGCCCAGCGGACGGCCACCGCCGTCTTGCCGATACCGGGCGCACCGGTCACCGCCGACGAGCTCAGCAGGCCGACCTGGTTGTCCTCCAACAGGACGTCGAGTTCCGCCAGCACCTCGTCACGGCCGCTGAACCCGACCACGTCGGGCGGCAACTGCGCCGGTGTCACGGCTCTGGGCGCCGCCACGTCACGGGTGGCCACGCCTTCGGCGGCGTCACCGTCACCGAGAACAGTCATGTGCGCGGCCCGCAAACGCGCCGACGGCGCCACACCGAGCTGATCGGTGAGCCGCCTGCGGACGTCGACGAACAGGCGCAGCGCCTCGCCGCGGCGACCGACCGCGGCGAGGGCCAGCAACAGCTCGGCGTGGACGGCCTCGTCGAAGGGATCGCCCGTCGCGAGCTCCGTCAACACGGGCACGATGTCCCCGACCCGGCCGGCCGCCCGTGCCAGGCCCGCGGCCTCGATCGCAGTCGCGACCCTGCTGTGGGAGAGGTGCACCGCAGCGGGATGACCGCTCAGCCCAGGCAGGTCGGCGACCACGGGGCCGCGCCACAGCCCGAGCGCCACGAGCAGGCCGGTGAGCCGGTCGTCGTGCTCCCCCGCCGAGCGCACCAGCACGACGAACCGGGCGGCGTCGACCATGTCGCCGGTCGCGAGGCGGTAGCCGGCTCCCTCGGCCACCACCGGGTTCGTGGTGCCGCCGAGCACACGACGCAGGCGCGAGACGTAGGTCTGCACGAGACCGGTCGCGTCGGACGGCGCACCGCCCGGCCACAACACCTCGACGATGTCCTGAACCGGCACCGGCCGCCCGGAGGACAACGCGAGCCGAGCGACGAGGTGCCGCAACTTGAGCTGCGGCAACTCCACCGCCACACCGTCGCGGTGGACGGTCAGCACGCCGAGAACACCGACCCGCCACCCCACGTCGACCGCCTCCGGTACGCCGGTCCCGTCCAGTTCGAGCACCGCCGTCAACCGCGCGAGCGAGGACCCGCGGGGACTGCGCACCCGGCCGGCCTCCACGTCGCGCAGCGTCCGCACGCTCAACCCGGTCGCCGCCGCCACGTCCTCCTGTGTGAGTCCCCGCTCGCGGCGGCGCGCACGCACCCGTTCACCGAATTCGCCCGCACCCACCCGATGCCCTCCCCCACGCCACCACGAAGCCCCGAGCGTAACGACCGAAACAGGAGCAAACGGGAGAAATGGCGAACCCCGCTGCGGAAGAGGGCTACTCCCGGTCGCCATGCCGGCTCCTCCTGGCTCAGGACGGTGACATAGGCAGACGAGTTGATGGTGCTGGCCGTAGTCCGTGTTGCCGTCGTTAACGATCTCGTGCTGCGACCGACCGTGAAAATATTGACCGCGCGGAGTGTCCGGCCGCGTCCAGGTGATCTAGGGTTGCGCCATTCCGAACTCCGCCGATATCACCCGCCGAGCCCGAATTGTGCGGCTTTGGGCCGCGTGTGCACGGTCAAGGTCCATGCGGTTGACTTCTTGGTGGATGTCAGTGGCACACGAAGTGCCATTCGGCGGCTTGACCGCACACCGCTTGCACCATTGCATCCGATGTGCACGTGGAAAACGATGCGGCCGTAACGAACCCGTCCGTGTGGTCGATCCGCTGGGCAGGCGGAGTCGTGCCGTCCCGGACTCCCCGCGTCTCCCGCGGAGCGACAAATGCGTGCACGTACCGTCCTGGCCGGTCTCGTCACCACGGTGGCCACCCCTGGGCCTGACCACCGATCAAGCAGCGGTCACACGACTCGACATCCACCGGCGGCAACGGCTGGGCGGCATCCTCAACGAGTACCACCACCCCGCCTGACCTGCATGGACGACATTTCGGCGAGCACAGCGTTCACTGCGGGCGGTCTGCCGGCCCGTACCGATGGGAGCGGGGACAAGGTGCTCAGTGGTGGTCGCTTGCCGACGTTCGGAGTTGACATGTCGCCGCTACCCCTGGCCGCAGGATCGAGCGGCCAGGGGTAGCGGTCAACGCCGCAGCAGAAGGCGAGAACCGGGTCGTCCGGTCAGGCCCGGATCAGTTGCCACTGCTGGTTGGCCCCGCCGTTGGCGGTCCACTGCACGACCTGCGCCCCGTCGCTCGTCGACGCACCGTAGACGTCCGCCACCAGTCCGCTCCCTTGGCTGACGATGGTGTAGTAGCCGTTGCCGGTGGACCGCAGGTACCACATCTGGTTGGTGCCGCCGTTGGCCGTCCACTGCTGCAGTTGCAGCCCGGCCGTGCTGCTGCCGCCGTTGACGTCGAGCGCCTTTCCACTCGCGACGTACCGGAGGGTGTAGGAGCCGTTGGAGGTCGTGGCGACGGTCCAGGTGCCGGTGCCGCTCTGCTGGACGACCTTGGCACCGTCCGCGGTGGAGTTGCCCGCGACGGCGAGCGGCTTGCCGCTGTTGCGGTTGACGATGCGGTAGTTGCCCGGTGCGGGTCCGTCTCCGCCGCCGACGTTGAAGTACTCCACCGCGTCGGTGAAGACGGTCCTACCGGACTTCGTGGTCGACAGTTGCAGGTACACGCGGTTGCCGGTGGCCGGGGTGGTGAAGGACACCGGCTGGGTGACCCGCGAGCCGAGCGGGACGGTCAGGGTCGTGCTTCCGGACGCGACGACCGCCCCGTCCGGCGCGTCGAGCCGCGCCGTCCAGGTGAAGCCCACCGAAGTGTCGGCGAAGTCGTCGTTGAAGACGGTGATGTTGCGGGTGACCGTGGCGTTCCGGGCGTAGTTGGGCACGGCCTGCGGCAGGGGGAAGGTGCCGTTCGAGTCCGAGACGCCGGAGGCCGACCAGTAGGGGAGGTCGACCGCGGCCACCGGGTTGAACGCCGCCTGCACGCGCTGGAACTGCGGGTTGCTCCAGGGGTCCGGGAGGTTGTCCGCGCCGTAGACAGGGCGACCGCCCTCCTCCGGGACGAAGTCGCCGGTGCGCACGCCGGGGATGACGCTGGCCCAAGCTGACAGCAGCGTGTACGGACGCAGGTCGGTGGCGCCCTTGCCGCGCTTGGCCAGGGTTGCCGTGGCGAACCACTCGAAGCCCTGCTTGGTGTTGCATGCCGGCCAGATGTACTCGCCCTCGCCGTCGGGCCGCCCATTCACGGTGATCAGGCCCTCCCCGTACTTGCCGAAGCCGTCGACGTAGTGCGGGATCACCGCGAAGTTGGCGTACGTCATCCCGGGATACAGGCTGACATTGTTGCCGACGCCCACCTCGACAATGATCGGCCGGGTTCCGTCGGCGCCGTTCATCGCCGCGTACAAGTCCTTCTCGAACTGTTCGGAATCCTGGCCGCTCTGGTTCGGCTCGTTGTTCTGACTCCAGCGGATGATCGCGGGGTGGTTGCGGTCGCGCAGGACCAGCGCACGGGCGTGGTTGATCATGTTGTTGCGCCCGACGGTCTCCCTCCACTCCTGCGAGGATTGGGAGCCGCGAATCGCGACCTCGCCGATGATCATCAGGCCCATCTCGTCGGCGACATCCAACATGTACGGGCTCGCGGGCTCCTGGTGGATGCGCACCACGTTGAAGTTCAGCCGCTGGTAGTTGTCCACCGCCTGGGGCCAGCCGCCGTTGCCGGGCGACGGGGGCAGGAAGCCGGGCAGGGTGTGGTACGCGTCGCCCTTGCCGCCGTTGTTGACCCGGTCGTAGTCGGCTCCCTGGAGGTTGTCGCCGCGGAAGTTCACGCGCACGCCGTTGAGGTAGTAGTAGTCACCGTTCTGGGTGGCCTCCCGGAACCCGAACCGGTACGTGGCGTCGCTGGTGCGCCCGTCATCGGTGGCGGCGTGCACCGTCAGCCCGTGCAGCTGCGCCCGGTACCCCGGCCGGTACGGCACGTTGGGCCACCAGTACGAGGTGCTGTCGAGGTTCCACGCGACCGGCCCGACGGTCACGGTCACGGTCGAGTTGGCCGCCACGGTGACCGTACGGCTGGGCAGTTCCGGGTAGCTGAAAGCCGTTCCGTTGATGGACGACAGCGACCCGGTCAACGTCACCGACCGGGAACTGCCCGACGTGTTGCGCACCGACACGTCGTAGCTCAACGTCTTGTTCGCCACCGACGTACGCACGAATGTGTCGCTGACGTACACCGCCGGGTACACCTGCAGGAACGCGGACCCGAAGATCCCCTGCGGGATCGCCTCGGACCACGTGGCGGCGTCGGGCACCAGGTACCGGCCGTTGGATGCCTTCAACGCGCCGCGGCCCTTCACGGCGACGCTGATCGTGTGGGTGCTACCAGGGGCCGCGTAGGCGGTGATGTCGAAATTCGACGGCGTGAACGCCGTGGTCTGCGTCGCCACCACCCGGCCGTCGACCGACAGCGTCGCCTGGTGGTTGACCGCCCCGAACTCGATCCACGTCGACTGCGGCTGACCCGAGTCGGGCACGGTGATGCTGCGCGAGTACACCGCCTCGTTCACGTCGGTGAAGCCCTGCTTGTACCAGCCGCCTCCGGGCACGGTGATCGAGGTCGCCCCTCGGCCCGCCGGGGTGAAGCTCCACGTCCCGGCCAGGTCGACCGAGGCGATCGCGGCGGCGCCGGCGGCTGCGGCCGCGGCAGCTGCGGCCGCGGCAGCTGCGGCCGTGACGGCCGGCTGTGTCGCGGCGGCCGGCTGTCCTGCGGCGGCGGGTTGTACCGTGCCGATGGCCGCGAGGAGTGTGGCGCCGGCCAGCGCTGCGCGGGCGAAGCGCTGGAATAGCGTGCGAGGACTGTTCTGACGCATCAAGAAACCCCTTTCGCGGGTGTCGCGTCTACGGGGATACACCGATCATCGGACCCATCGTCACTACCGCCGGGGCCGCCGAATGGAGAGGTCCACTACGGACTCGTCTACCGGCTCGTGCCCGCGGAGCAGGGCATCGGTCGGTACGCGATCGTGGTTCCAGTCGGACGTGATCTGCCGGCTGCCGGTGCAGGTCCAAGTGGTGACCGGCGCCCAGTTGTCGGTGACGGCGACGTTGGCGGCGAACACGCGCGACAACCTTGGCACGGTGACCCCTTAGGAGCTGGGAGCGTTCCCAGGCACAGACTGTAACGGAGCCCTCACAAGTTGGAAAGCGGCCGGCCGTTGCGACCGGTGCTAATTATTGAGGCTAATTTTTGAGCAGAAAGTATTGAGCTGCCTGCACGATGGCGTAGCGGACGCGCGGAGCCTGGAAGTAGCCGCGGACGATGTGCGGTCGGCGTTGGCGGCGGTGCAGGAAGCGTCGGGTCTCGTGGGCGAGGCGGTCGACGTTGTGGGCGCGGGAGGCGTTGACGTTGCGTTGAGGCCGGCGTCGAGCAACTCGTCCGGGTTGAGCTCGGGGCTGTAGCCGGGCATCAAGTGAAGCTCGACCCGGTCGGCGTTGACCTCGAGCCACACCCGGACGGCCTTGCTGCGATGGACCGGGTGCCGGTCGGCGACGACGTGGACCTTCCGGCCCGCCTGGCGTGCCACGCGGTCCAGAAACGCGGCGAACACGGTCGCGGTGAACCGCTCGGTGAAACGGTGGACCACAGCTCGGCGCGGGAGGCAACTGCGGACATGACGTTGACCCGCAGGCGTTTCCCGGTTACCCGCACCACCGGCGTCCTGCCGTTCGGCGCCCAGGACCGGCCGGGCGGCGCAGCGTCGGAGCGCAGCCCGCACTGATCAACCCACGCGACCGCCGCCCGTTCGGCCTTCGCGCGTGCCTCGATCACCGGATAGTCCTCGTCCAACCAGGCCGCACTGCAGTGGGCTGCTGTTCATAGGCGCGACGGGCCGGGCGTTGCGAGGTGAAACCGTGGCGACGCAGCCACACCCAACGCCCTGCTCGGTCATCTCGACCCCGACGACGCCGGAGCGACCCGCCCAGCGGCTCCCACCGCTGTTGTACGTTCCGCGCTGCCGGACATGAGGGCTGGCGCCACCCGCTGCTGGAGCACGGTGTGCCCACACCAACCGACACGCATTCTCATACGGAGGGGCGCGTCTCCCGGCGGCCAGGTGGGACGGGTTCCGGGTTGACATCGGTGATCACCCTGATGTGGCGTGGTTCGAGAGGACCGTAGATTCCTCGTGCTCTGTGACCACGGCGGTCCGGCAAGTTCGTTTGTAGGACATGGGGGTCGAGATGACGGGTGCTCGTCGGTGGGCAGCGGGTGCTGCCGCGTTCTACGTGTTGTGGGGCCTGCTGCACATGGGTCTCGGTGTCTCGATGGTGATCGGTGACCTCGCAGACGGTGCGCCCGATACCGAACTGGCAGCCGAGAGCCTCATGTTCTTCATCTGCGCGACGGTGTTGGGAGCGCAGGCCATTTTCGTCGCGCTGGCCATGAACCGTGTCAACAGCCGCATCGGGTACTGGCTCAACGTCGCCGTGCTCGGTGTGGTCGACGTAGCGTTCCTCGCCTTTCTCGTGGTTCCCGGCCACGTTGACCTCATCGGCGGAACGTCGGGACCGGCTATCTGGCTGATGGCCACCGTGTGCGCCACGGCGGCACTTCGACGTGAGCCCGTCAGCACTTAGCTCAGCGGTGCCTGGAGTCGTTGCGGCTTCGGAATCAGCGCTCCCACCGCGCAACGCCGGTTCACCGAATGAAGCGCCGCGGACGTGTTCACCCGGCCGACGCCCAGGTAGCGCCGAAACTCGGCAAATCGATTGACCAAGTAGCACGGAACAGGCAGGTCGAGCTAGGATGATGCTCGCCTTCGGGCGGATCGTACATCTGCCGCAGCTTCCGCAGATGACCACTGAATGACTACCTGACCATTTGCCGCGAACAGTTCTCTCACCGAAACGCGCTCTCATGAGCGAACGTTGGTGACGTTCGGTGTATTCGGTTCCTGTTTACTCGCGGAATGCCGGAGGATCTCTCGCTCACCGACTACCAACGGGACCTGAGGGCGAAGTTCCTAGCCGCGGCGACGGTGCCGACACCCCCACCGTGGCGTCCGGCTGACTGCCACGTGGTCGCTGTCGGTGGGCTGCTCGGTGTTGGATTTGCCACCGATCCCGCCAGCGGCCGCGACCTGCTGCTGGTGGCGTCCACAAGCGGGCTCGGGCTGTTCGACACCGTCACCGGTGAGCGCCTGGCCCGCGACCGCGAGCCTGATTCGGGCTGGCCGGACGACAACGACTTGACGTGCCAGGGGATCGGGCCGATCGCGCAGCGTCGCGTGCCGATGGCGGGGCTGGCCGGCGGCGGTCTGCACACCGGCGCCACGGGTTGGTCGGTGGACATCGCCAGCCCGGACTGGCCGCATGAGCGGGTGCTGTTGTCCACCGGGAGTCCGTACACCGGTGGAGCGCACGGCGAGACCTGGTGGCACATCTTCCATTCGCGCCACTCCGAACTGCGTGCGGCCGGGTTCTCCCCATCCGGGGCGACGCTGGTGGTGGCGACCAGCAGCGACATCAACCTGTGGACCAGGACCTGACCCATACCGGAGCCGCATCCTCCTCTGCCGCCGAGCGGCTGCACCGCTTGCGACGCGTGATCGACTACTGCGCACACCGGCCACTTACCGGGCGGTCACGTCGCGTGGAAACACCACGTCGCGCGGCCAAGATTGCTCGCGCGGAACCTACAGCTGTTGTGGCTTCCACTCGCACTTGAACACCTCCGGCTGTACTTGAGCATGCCGTGAGCAGGTCAGCTCGACTTGTCCGCCGGGGTGGACGTCAATGTGCACGAATCGCCGATCGGAAGGCGGTGTTGACTGCCCGGGTTGTCGGGGCTGTCTGGTAGGCAGTGGGGCATGTTCCGCGACTTCAACTTCAAGCTGCTGGTCATCGACAAGCTCATGTACCAGGACAAGGTGATCCAGCCCCGTTTCCGCATCGCCGACGTCCTCCACGCCAAGGGCGCCACCGGTGACCTGTGGAAGTACCTGTACCAACAGGACCTGCTGTACACCGTCCTTGAGGAAGCCCGTCAGTACTTCACCGACTTGGAGATCTCCCCCAACCAATTGGCCGTCGTGGAGGAACTGACCACTGACGGCGGCCTGGAGATCTACCACCAGTGCTCGCCGTTCTGGGACGGGGAGGACGACCTCTTCGACGTCACCTCACTGGACGACCTCGCCCTGCTGCCCAACCTCCGCGTGATCCACGGCGGCGACGAGGCCATGATGGCCGCCCCCGGCGCCCAGGACACCCTCAAAGCCCGCGGCATCGCCGTGGCATGAGCAGCCGTCTCCAACGGTCGGTGCAGCACTTCGTCGGATTCGTCAACCTGCCCTGTTGTGCCCGCGTCGGTCGGTCGCTGACAGGTGAGGGACATCGGCGGTGGTGTCGTGGCGGTGGCGCAGCCGGTCGGCCAGGCTGATCGCCTGCGGGGTGGGCCGGTCGTCGACTTCGGCCAGCCTGGTGGTCAGCAGGGTGAGCGTGCGCGGGATTGCGTCGAGCTGTCCGAGGCGTTCCTGCAGCCGCATGATGTCGCGGTAGATCAACTCGTTGTGCGGGTCGAAGGTCCGCGCGATCTCCAGCAGGTCCAGCGTCCGCTGCGGGTCGTGCTCGACCAGGGCGTGGGCCAGGGCTGCCACGGCGTCGATGGCGTCGCGGCGGATGGCCTCCCGCGCAGTTTCGATCCAGTCGGTGCTCATCCCGTCGGCCAGCGGCCCGAGGTAGGTGTCGACGATGCTCCGGTAGGACTCGATCCGTGGCGGTACTTGTCGTGGTCGTAGCCGCGGTCGGCGTAGACGGTCTTCGATCGTCGGCGGGGTCGACCCCGCCGACCGCGCACGTTCGGCACCGCGTCCAGCAGCGGCTCCAGGCCGATGACGTCGTTGCGGTTGCCGCCGGTCAGCAGCACCGCGAGAGGGATGCCGCCGCCCTCGGTCGGGACGTGGTGCTTGGAGCCCGGCCGAAGCCGGGCTCGAAGATCCACGTCGTGTCCGACCGCACCGGCCTGCCGTTGGCCGCTGGAGCCTCGGCGGCGAACCCGCACGACAGCCAGGCGCTCAAGCCCATGCTGATGGCCATCCCCCGCGGCGTCCGGTCACGCCGCGGGCCGCGCCGATTACGGCCCGCGAAGCTGCACGCCGACAAGGCCTACGACATCGACGACCTCCGCCGATGGTTACGCCGCCGCGGCATCACCCCGCGCATCGCACGCAAGGGCATCGACTCCTCCGAGCGGCTCGGCCGCCACCGCTGGGTCGTCGAACGCACCATCTCGTGGCTGACCGGCTACCGCCGCCTGACCATCCGCTACGAACGCCACGTCGACGACTACTGCGGCCTCCTCACCCTCGCCGCAGCGCTGACCTGCTTCGAACGACTCGCCGAACTGGCCACGTGAGACGTGGTCTCAAGCACCCCACAGGCTGCTCATCCCGGTTCGATCGGGAGCAGGCCCCGATCGGCCATGACCTCCTTGGCGAGCCGCATGGCGTTCACCGTCCTGGGGAAGCCCACGTACGGCAGGCAGTGGAGGATGGTCTCCACCACCGACTTCGGCTCGACCCCGATGTTCAGCGCCGCGCCGATGTGGAACTTCAGCTGCGATTCGACGCCGCCCAGCGCGATCAGTGCCGCGATGGTGAGGAGCTGCCGGTCCTTCGGCGCCAAGCCAGGCCTGCTGTAGACGTCGCCGAAGGCGAACTCGGCCACGAACCGGCTCAGGTCCGGGGCGATGTCCGCCATCGGCGCGAAGATCGCCTCATAGCCGCCGCCCAGCGCGTCGATCGCGGCGACTCCCCGGTCGAAGCGCTCGTTCATGCGTTCGCGACAGCCTTGCCGTGCAACTGGGTGAAGTCCAGGATCCGCGTCCAGGCGTCGTCGCAGGCGTCGGCCCACTCCCCGTAGGCGCGGTCGAAGAACGAGTGCGGCGCGCCGTCGTAGACGTGCATCTCGTGGACCTTGCCCGCTTCGGACAGCTCGCTGGAGAACGCGGCGAAGTCCTCCTGGCTGGTGGCCACGTCCGCGCCCGCGATCAGCAGCAGCGCGGGGATGGCGAAGTCGGGCAGCTGGTCCCGCACGTTCTTGGGCTGGCCGTAGAACCCGATGACCCCGGCCAGGTCGAGGTCGCCCGCCGAGAGCCGCCAGGACTCGCTGCCGCCGTAGCAGAAGCCGACGGTGAACACCGGGCCCGGGTTGCGCTCGAGCACCCGCTCGACGGCCGCGGCGACGTCGAGGCGGATGTCGTCCGGGGTGACCTCCGGCAGGTACTTCTGCCAGTCGAAATCGTCCCCGCGCACGCCGGTGCCCGCGTTGCGGCCGTAGTAGTCGATGTTGATGGCGTGGAAGCCCGCCTCGGCGAACCGCTCGGACAGCGACTGGTAGTACGGGTGCACCCCGCGCACGTCGGGCAGGATGACCACGTTCATGCCGTTCGGCGTCTCCGGGACCGCCTCGTACGCGGTGAACACCGTGCCGTCGGACGCGGTCAGCTCCAGCAGGGACGACTCGGCGACGGTGCCTTCGACGGGCGAGGCGGGCGGCCTGCTCTCGGTGCTGTGGCACATGGTGATTTCCTCTCGTCACGGGTTTCGCCGACGACGCTAATCAGCGCCGGCTGAACCAGCCACGCCCGACTTTTCCCCGTACCGGCGTTCCTGGGTCTGCCAGTACCAGGACACTCCCTGGTGTCGCGAGTACCCGTACAAACGACGGCAGGCAGGGGTGTCCGCGGCGCTGTTAGCGTCCGGCCATGACCGAGCGAACTGACGTGCTGATCGCCGGGGCCGGGCCGGTCGGCCTCGTGCTGGCCTGTGAGCTGCTCCAGCAGGGTGTCGCGGTGCGCGTCGTCGACCGCCGCCCGCGCCCCGCGGCGGTCGGGGGAACCCAATCGCGGGCGATCCTGGTGTGGCCCAGGATCCTGGAGCAACTGCGCCGCATCGGGGTCAGCGACCGCATGGTGGGTCAGGGCCACCTGCTGCCCGGCGTCGACTACTTCTCCGCCGGGCGGCTGCGCGGCACCGTCCACATCGACCGGTTGTCCGACTGCGCCTACCCGTTCGTCCTGACACTGGCGCAGAACGACACCGAGACCATCCTGCTCGATCGGCTGCGCGAGCTGGGCGGCGCGGTCGAGCACGACGTCGAGCTGACCGACATCCAGGAACCGGACGGCGCGCTGTCGGTCGTGCTGCGCCACGCGGACGGGACCACCGAGACCACCCGGCCCGGCTGGCTGGTGGGCGCGGACGGCGCGGGCAGCACGACGCGCGGCCTGCTGGGCATCACCTTCGCGGCCGACCCCATCGACATCACCTACGGCATCGGCGACTTCCCGATCGAGGGCACGGTCCCGAACTCCGTGCAGTACTACTACTCCCCCAACGGCATCGGCGTCATCGTGCCGTTGAAGGACGGCCACTACCGCATCGCGGGCAACATCCCGCACCGCGCCGACGGCGAGCAGCGCCCGCCCGCCGAGCTGTTCCAGACGATGATCGGCAAGCGCACCGGCTTGCCGGTGCGGCTCGGCACTCCACTGTGGACGAACTCGTTCCGGCCGAGGTGCGGCGTGGTGGAGCAGTACCGCAGGGGCCGCTGCTTCCTGGCGGGCGACGCCGCGCACGTGGTCAGCCCGGCGGGCGGGCAGGGCATGAACATCGGCCTGCAGGACGCGGTGGAGCTGGGCTGGAAGCTCGGCGGCGTGGTCACCGGCCGGTTCGCCGAGTCGATCCTGGACGGCTACGAGCCGGAACGCCGGGCGGCGGCGCGGCGGGTGGCCGACACCTCGGCTGCCCAGATCCGCTTCGGCGCCGCCCCGACCCGGTGGAAGGCGTGGCAGCGGGACACCGCGTTCGCCGCCGCATACCGCTTCGGTGTGCTGCAGAAGCGGTTCGCCCCGCTGCTCGCCCAGACCGACTTCACCTACGGCGACGAGGCCGGGCGGCCGTTGTTCCACGGGGTCCGGGTGCCCGCGCGGGTGGGTGACCGACTGCCGGTGTTCGCCCCGCCGTCGGTGTTCCCCGGCCTGCCGAGCTTGTCCTCGCACGACTTCACCGTGCTTCTGTGGCCCGGGGACGTCGCGGCGGCGCGGTGGCCCGCGATGACGGCCCCGGTCCGGGAGGTCCTGCCCGATGACTACGCGGTGCACGACCTGGCCCCGGTGTTCGGCAGGCCCCGGCACGCCCTGCGCACGCTGCTGGGTGCAGCGCCCTCGGTCGTCGCCGTGCGTCCGGACGGGCACATCGCGTGCATGGTGTCCCCCGGCGACGGCGGCGTCCTGGTGGACTACCTGAACGGCACCCGGGGGCCCGGCCTCGCGGTCCAGGTCGACACCGCGCTCGCGAGCCGCTGACGGCAACGGCAAAGGGGGGAACGGCGCCGTGAACCGCTCCCCCCTTTGCCGTTCATCACGCCTCGTCCCGGCCCCAGCCGGCGAGCAGCCGCAGCGCCACGTCGGCTTCCGACTCCGGTTCGGCGGTGAAGACCACGAGTAGCGAGCCCGACTCGTCGGGCTGGCGGAAGGTCTCGTAGTCCAGTGCGAGCGCCCCGACCAGCGGGTGGCGCAGTCGCTTGACGCCGTGCGTCCGGTGGGCGATCGAGGGCTCGGACCACAGCCTGCTGAACTCCGCGCTCTTGATCGACAGCTCACCGATGAGCCGGGCCAGCCGGGTGTCGTTGGACCGGGTCCGGCTGGTGAGCCGCAGGTACGCGCACGTGTTCCTGGCGATGTCCTCCCGATCGGCGAACACGTCGTCGGCGGCCGGATCCAGAAACACGAACCGGGCCATGTTGCACTGGTTGACCGGTTTGTCGACGAGCGCGGAGAAAAAGAGCCCGGCGAGGTCGTTCCAGGCGAGCACGTCCATTCGCCGGTCCGCCAGGTAGGCCGGACCCGTCTCGATACCGGCCACCGTCCTGGCCAGCGCGGCGCGCACCGCGTAGACGGGCAAGCTCGCGACAAGGGTGCCCAGGTAGGCACGCTCGGCGTCGTCCAAGCGCAGGGCGGCGGCGACCGCGTCGAGCACGCTGTCCGATACCTGCCTGGTCCGACCCTGTTCCAGGCGCACGTAGTAGTCGCTGCTGATCCCCGCCAGCCGGGCGACCTCCTCGCGGCGCAGGCCCGCGACCCGGCGTCCGGCGGACCGCTCCGGCAGCCCGGCGTCCTCCGGTCGCAGCCGCGCGCGGCGGGATCGCAGGAATTCCCGGAGCTCGGCACGTTGGTCCATACCTGTCAGTATCGACCACGATCGCCCATTCTCGGGTGGTCTTGTCAATCCCAGGATAACGCAAACCAGGAATAGGCGTCCCTTGTTGCCGGACTGACCACGGCCGGACACTGGGCGCGATTCCATCCTATTCACTCTCGCATTGTGGGGCACACCTATGTCCGAAAACCTCGCCATCCGACCGGGCCCGGCGCAGCCGGACACCGGTAGGCGCCCGGGCCTGCTGCTGGCGATCCTGCTGGTCGCCCAGTTCACCGTCGCGCTGGACTTCTCCATCCTCAACGTCGCCCTGCCCGACATCGGCGCCGGGCTGGGCATGTCGCTGTCGGACCTGCAGTGGGTGGTGACCGTCTTCGCCCTCACCTCGGCGGGTTTCACCCTGCTGTTCGGCCGGGTCGCCGACCTGCTGGGGCGCCGGCCGATGTTCCTCGCCGGCGTCGTGCTGCTGGGCGTGTCCTCGTTGCTGGGCGGGCTGGCCGACGACGTCACCACGGTGCTGGTCGCCCGCGTCGGGCAGGGGCTGGCCACGGCGGTTCTGGCGCCGGTGGCGATGGCGCTGCTGACCACGTCGTTCCCAGAGGGTCCGCAACGGCAGCGCGCGATCGGGCTCGGCGGGGCGATGCTGTCGGCGGGCTTCACCGTCGGCGCGGTGCTCGGCGGCGTGCTGACCGGCCTGCTGAGCTGGCGGTGGGCGTTCCTGATCAACGTGCCGCTGTGCCTGGTGGTGCTGCTCGCCGCGCCTGTGCTGATCCCGAGGAACCAGGAGCGCGAGCGGGCTCGGCTGGACATCGGCGGGACGCTGACCATCACCACCGGCCTGGTGGCGCTGGTCTTCGGCGTCACGTCGGCCGGGCACAGCGGCTGGGCCAGCGCCACGACGCTGGTTCCGCTGGCCGCCGCGGTCGTGCTGCTGGCCGCGTTCTGGCTGATCGAGCTGCGCGTCGAGCAGCCATTGGTGTCCCCGCGCGTGCTGCGCCGGTCCACGGTCAAGTGGGGCAACGCGGGCGGCCTGCTGACGTTCACCATGTTCAGCGCGGTGATCTTCCTCATGACGCTGTACCTGCAAGAGGTCCTCGGCTACTCGCCGCTGGTGACCGGGTTGGCCTTCGGCGTGCAGGGCGTCACGGCGTTCTTCGCCGGGGTGTTCGCGCCCAAGCTGATCGGCCGCTTCGGGTCCAGTCGGGCCACCCTCGTCGGCGGCCTGGTCCTGCAGGCCGCGGCGACGGGCGCCCTGCTGCTGGCCGGGGACAGCCGGGACTCGCTCGCCCTGGTCGTCATCGCGACCGCGGTGGGCGGGTTCGCGCACGTGCTGAGCGTCGTGTCGTTCATGGTGACCGCGACGTCCGGGCTGTCCGACCAGGAGCAGGGCCTGGCCACCGGCATGACCTCGCTGACCCAGCAGGTGGGCATCACCATCGGCATCCCGATCATGAGCGCGGTCGCCACCGCCCGCATCGATGAGCTCTCGGCCACCGAGCCGCGGGCCGCCGCGGTGCTCGGCGGTACCAGCACCGCGCTGGCCGTCGACGCGCTGATCGTGCTGGTGGGCGCCATCGTGATCGGCCTCGCCCTGCGCCGCGCCGCCCGCGCGTGAGCGGCCAGGCTGGGCCACCCCCCGCGCCGGGGGTGGCCCAGCTGGTACTCACAGACCCAGGCTGGATCCCTCGATGTCGGGCACACTGGGGACATGGCCGATCACAACGAGTTGGGCCGGTTCCTCAAGTCCCGGCGTGCGCGCCTGAGCCCTGAGCAGTCGGGCATCGACGTGCTGACCCGCCGCCGGGTCGAGGGTCTGCGGCGAGAGGAGGTCGCCGCACTCGCGGGCATCAGCGTCGAGTACTACATGCGCCTCGAACAGGGCCGTGCGAGCAAGCCGTCCGACGCCGTCCTCGACGCCCTGGGCCGCGCGTTGGACCTCGACGACGTCGAGCGCCGCTACCTCGACGACCTGGCCCGCCCGCGGGCAGCCGCGACGCGCGTCCCCCGGGCCGAACGGCCGCGCGCCGAGCTGGTGCAGCTGGTGCAGCTGCTGGACCGCGTACCCGCGCTGGTGCTCAACCACCGTCTTGACGTGTTGGCGTGGAACCAGCTCTCGCCCCAGCTGTTCTTCGACTTCGCCGCGGCGCACCCGCGCGACCGCAACCTCGCCCGGTTCGCCTTCCTCGACGAGGACAGCAAGAGCCGCTTCCCGGACTGGAACGACGTCGCCCGGGCGACCGTCGGCCAACTGCGCCTGGCGGCGGGCAGGCACGCCGACGACGAGGCGCTGGCGACGCTGCTGGGCGAGCTCACGATGAAGAGCGCGGTGTTCCGCACGCTGTGGGCGGGCCGGGACGTCAAGCAGCGCACGCACGGCACGAAGCGCTTCCACCACCCGCTGGTCGGCGAGCTGCCGCTGCGCTTCGAGAACTTCGACATCTGCGGCGAGAACGGGCAGCGGCTCGTGACGTTCAGCCCGGAACCGGCGAGCCCGGCGGCGTCGGCGTTGGAACTGCTGGCGATGTGGACGTCTCCGACCGCCGACCGCGCGTCCGCGTCCGCCGAGGTCAAGCAGGAAAGCTGAACGTCCGACAGCCAGAGCCGGACAGCGCGAAGGACCCGACCTCCCGCCACAGGTGGCGGGAGGTCGGGTCTGTTCGAGCGGTCAACCCGGGGGAGTCGGACGGCTCGAACGGCAGCCTGGCGTCGACCCGATCGCTGAGACCCCGCGGTGGCGTCGGACATCGGTGCACCCCGGTCCGACGAGGGTCTCGGCCACCCGGAGGCCGGCGGTGCAGCGGCGACCCGGGCAGGAGGCGACGACCAGGCGGGTCCCTCAACCGCCCACGTCAGGCCTGCCAGGCCAGCGCGGCGCGGTAGCTGTCCTCGAACATGTGGTAGCGGGTGATCAGGCCGTCCACGACCCGGATGTGCAGGGCGAACCGGCTGGCGAAGACCTTGCCGGTGCGGGTGATCCGGTGCGCGAACTCGCCGAGCACGATCCCGTCCTCGCCGTCGACGACGACCTGCGCGATGTCGAACGCCTCGGTGCTGATGTCCTCGATGGCGATGCGCAGGAACTCGTCGATCGCGGCGGCGTCGGCGCGCTCGCCGGTCCAGGGGACGGACTCCGCGCCCGCCACGGCGAAGTCGGCGCCGGGCGCGAACAGGTCGACCATCCCCGGCCGGTCGCCTGCGCCGAATCGGGTGAAGAACAGGTTGATCGTGTCCGCCGTGTCACGAACGCTCGTCGGTGTGGACATCGGTTCTCCTTGCGGTGTCTGGGAATCAGGCGACGGACAGGACGATCTTGCCGGTCGTGCGGTTGGTCTCGCCGACCTCGTGCGCCTTGGCGACGTCGGCGAGCGGGAAGACGTGCTCGACGTGCACGCGCAGCGCGCCGTCCTCGACCAGCCCGGTCAGCGCGGTGAGCCCGGCGTGGTCGGGCTCGACCAGGAAGGGGCTGACCCGCACGCCGAGGTCGGCGGCCCGCGCGGCCACCTCCGGGCTGACGAGCCCGATGGTGAGGATGAGCAGCCCGCCCGGCTTCAGGCACTCCAGCAGGCCGATGGTGTGCTCGCCGCCGAGCAGGTCGAGCACGACATCCTGGTCCCGGACGGTCCGCGCCACGTCGACAGCGGTGTAGTCCAGGGCTTCGTCCACGCCGACACCGGCGAGGAACCCGTGCTTGTCCGCGCGGGCCGTGCCCGTGACGACCGCGCCCCGCGCCCTGGCGATCTGCGCGGCCAGGTGCCCGACCCCGCCCGCAGCCGCGGTGATGAGCACGCGGTGGCCGAGGCGGACGCCCGCGACGTCGACCAGGGTCTGCCAGGCGGTCAGGCCGGCCATCGGCAGCGCGGCCGCCTCGACCATGGTCATCGCCTCGGGCTTGCGGACGAACTGCCGGGCGGGCGCGGTGACGTACTCGCCGTAGCCGCCCGCCCGGCGCGGGAACCACAGCAGGCCCAGCACCTCGTCACCCGGCTGGAACCGGGTCACCCTCGGTCCGGCGTCGACCACACCGGCCACGTCCCAGCCCTGGACGAACGGGTGCGCGCCCAGCGCGCCCGTCGGGAACACCCCGCCGCGGATCTTCCAGTCCACCGGGTTGACCCCGGCCGCGTGGACGGCGACGCCGACCTCCGTCGGCAGGGGCGCGGGCCGGTCGACGACCGCGGTTCGGAACACCGCGTGCGCCTCCCCTGCCGCCGTGGTCAGCATGACCCTCATCTGCTCGGGCATCGTCCGTCCTCTCAGATCCGACCGGGCGGTGCGGCCGACGCGGTCAGGGGTTGGGGCTTGGCGACGGCGGGCACCCGCGCCCAGCCGTGCCGGGTGGCGTGCGCGACCAGGACCGGGTCGTCGCCGACCACGACCGGACGGCCCACCGAGGTGAGCGCGGCGAGGTCGGAGGAGTCGTCGCCGTAGGCGTAGGAGCCGTCCAGGTCGAGGTCCAAGCGCACGGCCAGGTCGTGGATCGCCCGCGCCTTGTGCGCACCGACCATCGACCGCTCGACCTCACCGGTGTAGAACCCGCCCACCTGCTCGAGTTCGGTGCACACCACCAGGTCCGCCCCGACGAACCCGGCGATCGGGTCGACGCACGCCGGGAACGAGGCGGACAGCAGCACCACCACCTCGCCGTTGTCGGAGTGTGCGCGCAACCGGGCCAGCACGTCCGGGTGGAACAACCCACCCGCGGCGTTCGCCGCGGCGAACCAGCGCTTCCCCTCGTCGGCCAGCTCGGCGACCGAGCGCCCGGCGAAGTTGCGGTAGAACGCGCGGTTGGCCTGCTCCCGGGTCGCGCCGCCGGCCTTGAGCCTGTCCAGCGCCGCCATCGCGTCGTGGTGGCGGCGCTCGGGCTGTCCGCGCACGGCCAAGTCGTGGTCCAGGAAGCGGAACAGGCTGGTGGTGGTGATCAGCGTGCCATCGACGTCGAAGAAGGCGGCTCGGTCGGCCACGGCTTCAGCGGGTCTGGGCATCGAGGTAGGCCAGCGCCTCGCGGACGGTCTGCTCGTGGTGCAGGTCGCCCTCGGGGATCACCGCGCCGAACTCCTTGTGCATCCAGAGCGCGACCTCCATCAGGTGCAGCGAGTCCAGGCCGATCTCCTCGAAGGTGCGGTCGAGGTCCAGCTCGGCGATCGGCACCTCGGCCTTGGCCGCGAACACTTCCAGGATGCGCTCGTTGACGGTCAGTTCCATTGTGGTTCCTCCTTGTTGTCAGCCGGGCGTGATGTCCGGCCACTCCAGCGTCACCGCGCCCCACGTCGCGCCGCCGCCGAAGGCGGTGAGCAGGACGCGGTCGCCCGGTGTGATGAGACCGGCGCCCGCGGCGTCGGCGAGGGCGATCGGGATGGACGCGCCCGCGGTGTTGCCGTACTTCCCGACGTTGACGAACGCCTTCTCCTGCGCCAGCCCCAGGTGCTCGGCCACCGCGTGCAGGATGCGCGCGTTGGCCTGGTGGCCGACCAGCCAGTCGACGGTGTCGGCCGACCAGCCCGTGCGGGCGAGCACGGTCCGCGACGACTCCGTCATGCGTTGGACCGCCTGCACGAACACGGCCTTGCCGCGCATGTCCATGTGGCGGCGGGTCCCGTCCTTGTCCCGCGACCCGCCCGACGGCACGATGATCAGGTCCGCGAGCGCGCCGTCGCTGCCCAGGTCGAAGCCGAGCAGCGCGCCGCGCTGGGACTGCTCCCCCGCGGTCAGCACGACCGCGCCCGCGCCGTCGCCGAAGATCGGCGCGGTGTTGCGGTCGCCCTGGTCGATGATCGTGGTGAACGCCTCCGCGCCGATCATCAGCACCCGCTCGGCCAGCCCCGTGGCGATGAGCCCGCTCGCGCTCGCCAGCCCGTAGAGGAAGCCCGAGCACACCGCGGCCACGTCGTAGGCGGCCACCGTGCCCAGGCCGAGCCTGGCCGCCACGGCGGGCGCGGTCGCCGGGCAGGGGTGGTCGGGGGTGGTGGTGGCCAGCACGACCGCGTCGACGCCGTCCACTCCCGCCGACTTCAGCGCCCGTTCACCGGCCGCCACGGCCAGGTCGCTGGTCGCCGTGCCCGGGTCGACGACACGGCGTTCGCGGATGCCGGTGCGGGTGCGGATCCACTCGTCGCTGGTGTCCATCCGGGCGGCGAGCATGTCGTTGGTGACGACCCGATCGGGCAGCGCGGACCCGATCCCGGTGATGACCGCGGCGCGCCCCATCACGACGCCTGGCCGACGGCCCACGCGCGGTCGGACTCGATCGTCATGTCGACAGCCCGGTACTCCTCCTGCGCGCGTTCGATGGCCGTGTCCACATCGGTGACGGTCGAGAACCCGAAGATCTCCACGATGCGGTCGAGGCGCTCGGTGAGCGTGCCGCCCACGACGTGGCGCGGGATGCCCAGTTCGTCGATGGCGGCGGCGATGCCCTGGTCGGCGAGCGTGCGGAAGCGCTCGTTGACCGGCCGGTGGCCGTCCTTGGCCAGCTCCAGCTCGTTGGGCAGGTGCACGAACGCGTCGTAGGTGTCGCGCACGTGCTGCTTGATGGCGACGCCGAGCTGGTCCATGACCTGCTCGAAGAACAGCATCTCGGGCGTCTTCTCGACGGTCTGCGTGTCGTCGAGGTGGACCGACTCGTTGGGGTTGATGCCGACGATCACCCGGACGGAGCCGTAGAGCCACTCCTGCAGGGACGACCCGTCGGAGATGAACCCGTTGGTCAGGTGGCTCTCGTGCACGACGCGCTCGACGTGCCTGCGCACGATCAGCTGGATCAGCTCGGCGCCGTTGCACTGCTCGAGCGTCTTGCCGGGCACGGCGAAGGGCAGCAGTTCACGCATGGTGCGGGCGCGGGTGCGAGGGACGCCGATGTAGTGCGAGAGCGCGTAGGAGGTCAGCGTCTTGCCGGATGAGTAGGTGCCGGAGATGGCGAGCTTCATCGGTGGTCCGTTTCAGTTGGCCGACGGGAGGGCGTGGGCGACCGCGCAGGTGAACGTGATGCCCGCGAGGTCGGTGACGATGTCGGCGGTGCGCCAGCGGCCGCCGTCCATGTCGATCAGGTCGGTGTTGGTGAGGGTGGTGACCAGCGGCAGGGCGTCCGCCATCGGGCGACGCGGGTGGACGACGTCCAGGGTGGTGGACCGCATCCACAGCGTGTTGCTGTCGCCCCGGCGCATGGAGTCCAGTTCGTAGAGCAGGATCTGGGCCAGCTGCAGCCCGGTGGCGAAGGCGTCGACCATCGTCGGGGCCGGGTGGTAGGCGCCCTCGATGCCCTGGTTCGCGCTCGCCTGCGCGAGCCGGACGGTGCCCGCGGCGCGCAGACCGTCGACGGTGAGGGCGTCGATGCGGTGCTCCGCGGAGGCGAAGCCAGAGCCGTAGTAACGCCCCTCGGCCGGGCCGAGGACGTCGTCCGGGCCGGAGAGGGTGGACTGTCCGGTGTGGACTTCGCCGCCCGCGTGCACCACCTCGCAGCGCACCCGCATCGCGCCGACCTGACTGTCCACCACGGACACCGTGCCGCCTGTGCCGGACTCGGTCCCGCGCAGCCGGGCGCCGAGGGGCAACGCGTCCAGGTCCTCCTCGGGGCGCTGCCCCGCCCGGATCTTGACCCGTCGCACCCACATCGCGCGGTGCGCGGCCGGGTCCGGGCGGAACGCGGTGACCAGGCACAGTTCGGCGAGCTGGACGCCGAGCAGGATCGCGTCGATGGTGCTCAGGTGCGGCCGCAGGTCGGTGCCCGCCGCCTTCTTGGACCAGTCGGCCGGGTAGGTGAGCCCGACCGTGGTGCCGACGGTCGCGTCCGCGGCTCCGCGGACGGCCACCGTGACCGGGTCGAAGGTGTAGCCGACGCGGCGGTACCCGGTGGCGAAGAAGCGCTTCGCGCCGTCGCCGAGGTAGTCGTCCACGGTCACGCGCTGGAGGATCTGATTCGTCATCCGGGCAGTCCAATCGCCGAGAACGGGTTCACCACAGTGATCACACTGAGAAACATGGGATGAGCGGACTTAGTCACCCATTGGACCCCGCTCGCCGAAAAGCTAACACGCAGAGTCATCAATCAACCTGCGTTAGTTTGTACATGTACCGCCAAACGAGTACTTCCAGCACCATGGTGATCTGGCTGACATCGAATAGCGGACGGTCCGTCGCGGGTGTGCACACTGGACCGTCCGATTCCCCACTGTGGAGGGTCCGTCATGGCCACAGACCTGTTCCCGGTCCGCGTCCACGCCGACTACCAAGCCGAGCAGCTCATCACCAAGCTCGGGATCACACTCGTCGAATGCAGGCCCGGACGGGTCGTCGGCCGGATGCCGGTGGCCGGGAACCGGCAACCCGTCGGCATCATGCACGGCGGCGCGAACGCGGCGCTGGCGGAGACGCTGGGCTCGTTCGCCGCCTGGCTGCACGCCGGGGACGGTGGACAGGTCGTCGGCACCGACCTGTCCTGCACCCACCACCGCTGGGTCGCGTCCGGACTGGTGACCGGGGTGGCGACACCCCTGCACGAAGGCCGCTCCAGCGCCACCTACGAGATCGCGATCACCGACGACGCGGGCCGCCGCACCTGCACCGCCCGGCTGACGTGCGCCATCAGCAGGCCGGTCCGCAAGCGCTGATCACCGTCCACACGGGACGTTGATCGCCTCGGCGACCACTGACGCGGTCAGCCCCGGCCGCGGTCCGCCCACCAGGGTCAGCACCGCTCCGTCGACCGACACCACCCCCAGGCCGTGCCGGGGGTGCGGGGACGGCGGCAGTGCCGACCACGAGTCGGCGCCGGCCGAGTACACCTCCACTTCGGCGAAGGTGTTCGCGCCCTCACCGCCGATGACCACCGCCATCCCCGGACACGGTGAGGCGGAGCCGAGACCGCTGCGCGCGGTCGGCAGTGGCGCAAGCGCGGACCAGGTGCGTGCCGCGGGGTCGTAGACCTCGTGCGCGGACAGGTTCCCGCCGACCCGGCCGCCGAAGGTGTGCACCCGGCCGTCGACGGCGGTCCCCGCCAGGTGCTCACGCGGCGTCGGTGGGCCTGCCGCCGCGGACCAGTGGTCGGCCGCGACGTCGTAGACCAGCATGTGGTCGGCCACTCCGCCCGGCCCGATGCCGCCCACGACGAACACCCGGCCGTCCAAGGCGACCGCCACGCCCGCCGCGCGCGCCTCCGGCATCGGCGCCAGCGCGGTCCAGGCATCCCCGTCCAGGCGGTACACCCCGGTCATCGGGTCGCGGGCGCCGTCATAGCCGCCGAAGACGTACGCCGCGTGCCCGACGGTGGCGGACATGGCGTGGTGCGCGCCGACCGGCAGGTCCGGACCGGTCCGCCAGCGGTCGGCGGCGATGTCGTAGACCTCGGTGAGCGGCAGCGGCGTCCAACTGTCGATCATCCCGCCCACCACCACGACCTCACCCGCCACCCGGGTGGCGGTGACCTCGGTCCGCGGCGTCGGCGCGTCCGCCAGCGCCCGCCACTGCGGCGTCGCGGGTGTCGTCGCCGTCGTCGGGGACGGCGGGGTCGCGGTTGCGGACGGGATGTCGGCGGGCGGGGTGTAGGCGGGCGGGGTGTAGGCGGGCGGGGTGTAGGCGGGCAGCGGCGGCGGCGGCGCGGCGCAGGCCGCGGCCAGCAGGGCGACCGCGAGGAGCGGGCGAAGGCGCATGGTGGACTCCAGGCGGGGCGGGCTTCACCGTCCAGTCTCCGGTTCCCGGTGCCGTGCTGCCTGGCTCTGTTGTTACCAGTACCCCGGGACCGGGGATCGACAGCAGTCTGGCTGTCCACCGCTCTTGCGGGCACGGTGGAACCATGACGACGCGGATGCGCGCCGGCGCGGGCATGTCGAGCGGGATGGTGACCTTGTTCGCCGTCGCCGCGGGTCTCGCGGTGGCCAACATCTACTACGCGCAGCCCCTGCTGACCTCGATCGCCCGCGAGTTCGGCGTCGGGAGCGGCTCGGCGGCGCTGCTGGTCACGGTCACCACCGCCGGGTACGCCGTCGGGTTGGTGCTGGTCGTGCCGCTGGCCGACATCCGCAACCGCCGGCGGCTGGTCGTCACGCTGCTGTCGGTCGTCGCGGTCGTGCAGGGCTGCTCGGCGGCCGCACCCGACCTGACCACCCTCACCGCGCTGTCGGCCGTGCTCGCGGTGAGCGCCGTCGTCGCGCCGATCATGGTCGCGTTCACCGCCACCCTGGCGAGCCCCGACCAGCGCGGTCGGGTCACCGGCTCGGTGATGAGCGGCGTGCTCGTCGGCGTGCTGCTGGCCAGGACCGGCGGCGGCCTCATCGCGGACTGGGCGGGCACCTGGCGCGCGGTCTACGCGACCGCGGCCGTCCTGATGGTCGCGCTCGCCGTGACCCTGCACCGGACCCTGCCCGATGTGGCCGTGGCGGACCGGATCAGCTACCGCGACCTGCTCCGCTCCGTGGTGTCGATCGTCCGGGAGGAGCCCGTGCTGCGGTTGCGGTGCGTCTACGGGTTCCTCAGCTTCGCCGGGTTCAGCGCGCTGTGGGCATCGATGGCGTTCCTGCTCACCGCCCCGCCGTACCTGTTCGGGGAGTCGCTGATCGGCGCGTTCGGCCTGCTCGGCGTGGTGGGCGCGGTCGCGGCGCGGGTCACGGGGCAGTTCGTCGACCGGGGCTGGGAGAAGGCGACGACCGGGGTCCTGCTCGCCGTCGTGCTGGTCAGCTGGGGCGCCATGGCGCTCGGCCGCGGCCACTGGCTCGCCGCGCTCGTGGTGGGCGTGGTCGCGCTGGACCTGGGCGTCCAGGGCGTGCAGGTGGCCAACCTCGCGGCCGTCTACCGGCTGCGCCCGGAGGCGCGCAACCGCATCACCATGGCCTACACGGGTACGTACTTCTTCGGCGGCGCGGTCGGGGCCGCCGTCTCCGGCGCGGCCTTCGCGATGGGCGGCTGGCTCGCCGTGTGCGGGGCCGGGGCGATGTTCGCCGCGGCCGCGCTGGCCGTTTGGTGTACGCGTGAGTAGCCAATCATCGGATGGGTTTCATGAGGAGGAATCATAAATGTAGATAAAGGTCCACACCATTCCGCCGGGCCCGCTGACAACAAGCGGTCACACCTAGCACAATCCCTTGACATTTACCAGATGTGCGGACATGCTCCCGGGCATGGGTAGATCAGGGGGCACTAGCCGTAAACGTGAAGAGTTAGGCCATTTCTTACGCAACCGGCGGTCGCGACTAAGGCCCGAGGATTGCGGATTGTCCGCTTCCACCGGAAAGCGGCGTACGCCCGGACTGCGCCGGGAGGAGGTTGCCGTGCTGGCGGGGATCGGCACCTCCTGGTACACGTGGCTGGAACAGGGCCGTGACATCAACGTATCCGAATCGGTCGCGCGCGCCATCTCGGCGGCCCTGCGGCTGACCGAACCGGAGAAGCGCTATCTCTACCAACTGCTCGGTATCACGCCGCCTCCTCACAACGCCGTGGACGACCACCTCGGCATGGATCTGCGGCAGCTCGTCGACGAATGGATGCCGAGTCCCGCGCTGGTGATCGACAGCCTGTGGAACTTGATCTGCTACAACACATCGGCAGCGCTTGTGTACGGTTTCGCGAAATCGGATACGAATTTGCTTGTGAGCTTCTTCACCGACACCGAGATGCGGTCTCGCTATGTCGACCCGCACTGCACTGCCGAGCTCGCCGTCGCCCAGTTCCGCACGGGCGCGGCGGCCCGCTACGACGACCCCCGGTTCACCGACCTGGTCGCCACGCTGTGCCAGCACAGCGACGAGTTCGCCACCCTGTGGCACGGCCACGAAGTGCTCGACACGCGGCTCAAGGCCAAGGAACTCGACCACCCCTACGTCGGCAGGCTCAACTTCGAGATCCAGTCCTGGCAACTCGACGGCCTGGACATCCGCCTGTTCCTGCACGTGCCGTGCAGGCTGTCGGAAACCAGGGACAAGCTGACACAGCTGCTGCGCATGCGCGAGCCCATCCTCGCCTGAGCCGGACGTCCGGATCTCGAACTCGCGGTCGCGGGTCGACGGTGACCGATCGACGCGGCATGACGGCCGGCCGTGCTGCTCCGACTGGCCTACCTGAGCGTGACCGAGCGTTCACCTTGCTACGCCTGCTGTCCATGAGCGACCGGGACAAGGAGGGGGAGATCCTGGCGCTGCCACACCGATCCACGATTTGGAACGCCAACCGGGTAACGCCCGTCCGCGGTTCTCCCCCGCCGGTCGGGCGTTCCTCGCAGCACTGCCGCACCGACTCCCGAACGACGCACCTCGTCGACTCCGGCTGCTGGTGCGTCCGGAGACCACCCTGCGCTGGCACCAAGCACCCGACCGCCGCAGCAGGTGACCGCCGAACGTTCGCCCCATAGAGGGCCCCTCACCGGAACTGACCAGCCCGGCGGCCGATGCCGCCAGTGTTCAGCGAAGCCGGTCGGGAACGCCACAACGGCAGGGGTGAAGGCGTTGAGAGGTACCGGCGCAGGTCATGCCCGTCCGGCGCGCTGTGCACCCGTCACGGCGGATGTGCCGAGGTCGGATTTGGGCAGCGACTGGCCGGCAGCGGCGGCGTCGGACCAGGTCGTGGTGTCGGTGACGGCGGCGAAGTTCGAGTTGAACAGTGCCATCAGCGTGGTGTGGACGGTCTTGGCGTCGGCGAAGCCTGCGTCGTTGGCGATGTTGATCGCGCCGGTGGCGTCGGAGAGCACCTCGGCGGTCAGTCCGTGGGTCTCGGCTTCGGCGGCGGAAGCGAGCACGCAGTTGTTGGTCATGTAGCCGACGAGAGTGATGGTGTCGATCTCGCGTTCCCGCAGCCAGGCGAGGAGGTCGGTGCCGGCGAACACGGTGCCGTACTGCTTGATGATCGACTTCCACTCGTCCGTGCGGCGGCTCGCGACTTCCGGGTGCAGCTGGAAGCCCGGCTGGGTGGGGTTGAACACGGGTGCGTCGTCACCCGCCGTGTGCTGGACCGCGACGACGGGGATGCCGGCGGCGGTGGCCGCGTCGATCGTCCGCGCGATCCGTGGCAGCGAGTCGGTGTGTGGCGGGTACTGGATCTCCAGCGGTCCGCCGAAGTACTCCTGCTGCACGTCGATGACGATGAGGGCGCGGCGCGGGGCGGTCATGACCGGTGGACTCCTTGATGTGGGGACGCCGCTTCGGTGGGCGGCATGTCGAGTGTGCGGGCTTGGCACTCGACATGCCATTGGCACAGGTGCGGCGTTACGATGAAATCGTGCCAACTCCAGGAGGAGCCCTGCGGGTCGCTGTCTACGCCTTCGACGGCGTGACGATGTTCCACCTCTCCGTGCCGCAGCTCGTCTTCGACGAGGTCGCGCGTCAAGGGCTGAGCTCTTGGACGACGGTGCTGTTCTCCGACCGTGCCGGGTCGATCCGCACCGCCGAGGGGTATCCGATCGGCGGCGTGGCGGGTCTTGCAGCGGCCGAGGACGCCGATGTCGTGGTCGTCCCCTCCTGGTTCGAGGACGGTCGCGCCGCCGGCCCGGCGCTGCGGAGGACCTTGACGAAAGCCCACGGCCGCGGTGCCACGATCGCCGGGCTGTGCCTGGGGGCGGTCGCCGTCGCGGACGCGGGTCTGCTGTCGAGGCGCACCGCGGTGACGCACTGGCAGGCTGTCGACATGCTCGCCGCCCGCCACCGCGACGTCGGCGTCGACGCCTCCGTGCTGTACATCGACCACGGCGACGTGCTGACCTCCGCCGGTACCGCCTCGGCGATCGATGCCTGCCTGCACCTGGTCCGCGGCAGGCTCGGCGCTGCGGCGGCCAACCGGGTCGCACGCAGCCTCGTGGTGGCCCCGCACCGCGAGGGCGGCCAGGCGCAGTACATCGAACGGCCGCTGCCCGCGCAGTCGGTGAACGACCCGATCGCCGGCGTCATCGAGTGGGCGTTGCGGCACCTGGCGGAACCGCTGCCGGTCGAACGGCTGGCCGATGTCGCACACCTGAGTCGGCGTACCTTCATCCGCGCGTTCCAGGCTTCCACCGGGACCACTCCGGCGGCGTGGGTGAGGCGACAACGCCTCGACGAGGCCCGTCGGCTGCTGGAGTCCACGGACCTGCCGATCGACCAAGTCGCCGCCGCCTGTGGCTTCGGCAGCACGGTCACCATGCGGCAGCGGTTCGCCGCGGCCTTCGACACCTCCCCATCGGAGTACCGCCGTCGCTTCGACGCCCGTGCCGCCGACAGCGGCACCGCTCGCCACGGTCGTTGAAGCCCTGCCAAGCCGCGGCAGTGTCAAGTGCGAGTGGTGGTAATGGTGCGCGACAGCGTGCCTTTGCCGCGCGCGATCAGTCACCGGTTGACCGTGTCGGCTTCCGTGACCCGCACGGACACTATGCAAGATCGCCATCTCCGGCGTGTCGGAAGACGGCGCGTTCGTCGGAACCGTGATCTGTGGGCACGGCGCGAACAGCAAGCTCGGCAGCCCCTACGGCCCGCGCCAGACCGAGTGCATCGAGCTGGTGCGCCTCGCGCTCACCGGCCACGCCACCCGGTCACCCAGAGCGTCGAACAGGCAAGCCCACCTCACCAGCACATTCACGGATCCTCAACCGCAGACGGCCGGCCGTGTTCCTCGCAAGCCCGGGACTCTTCGTCTACCGCCAAACGGTGATCTCGCCGAGTTCGCGAGAGGTTCCGTCGTAGTACATCAGGGAAACCTCGACATGAGTCGCGCCGCCGACGACGTCGGCCGGCACATCGATGGTGTACTGCTCGGACTTGCCGCAGGTGACAGGACTGGTCCTGTCAGCGAGGAAGGCCGCCGCGTTGAAGGCCTTCGCCCAGGTGTAGCGGCAGCCGCTGGATGCGACGGCCTTCTGCTCCCCGCTGACCCGGACCGCCCGGTTGTAGAAGGTCACCGTGCCCGCCGTGTAGGTGGCCCCGTAGTCGACGCGGAACGGAGTGGGCGGCGGATAGCTCGACGTGGCGGCTTGGGCGGCGGGAGCCACCCCCGCGACCAGCGCCACCGCGGCCACGACCGCGCCGACCTTCCTCGTGCCACTCTTCGTCTTCGTTGTGCCCTTCAACCTCACCATGACAACCCCTCCCGGGTTCTTCGAGCAACGGGTGCACAAGCGACGTGTCACCGTCGTGCGCAGGCGAACGCCTCCGCACGAGCAGTGAAGTTGTTGCTGTTGTTCGGCAACACCATCCAACCCCACGTGGACCTCGCGCCGGAGAGCATTCGAGTCAGTTCAAATCCGCCGCGACGACTGCTGGCGTCCGGGCGGTCCTCACGCTCGATCACGACCGGACCGTTCTGGGGGATGGGGTGGGACGGAGTGCTCAACAGCGAACGCTGAGACAGTGACCGTGCCCGCGGGTGGCGCGCGCGAAGACTGGTCGATGTCCGCTGAACCTCGGCGCGGGCGGGCGAGCCGGTTCGACCCCCCTAGAACGAACCGGCTCGCCCTGGCTGGATCAGGCGCGGTACTGCGTCGGGCTGATCCAGCGCGAGGTCCCGTGCTGTCCACCCCAGTAGGCGCAGCGCACCTGCTGCTTCACCGGGCCCGCGTAGTAGCGGTAGTCACCGTCGTCGATCCCCGACCCCAGGTACGCGGCCGTGTAGGTCGCCGTGCCGACGGACGCCGTCTTGATGGTGACGACGCACTTCCGGTTGCTCGACGCCTTCATCAATTGGATGGTCGCGCCGGAGAGCCCGTGGGAACCGGCCCGTGTGTAGCCGGAGCCGCAGAGTCCCTCCGGCGTGTAGACCGCGACGCCGACGTCGGAGGCGGAAGTCGGCGTGGCGAGGACGGCGCCCGCCATCGCCAACGCGGCGCCGAGCACGGCCCCACCACTGGACTTCACAGTTTCCGCATGTACCGGAATCCCTTCTCGTGACTGACGCGAACCGGTGTTCGCTGAGTCATGTCTACGAGGGGCGAGGTTGTCCCGGAGCCACCCAAACGTCCGGACAACCCGTGCCGGGACAACCGGGGCCTCGGACAAACCCGAGGTCAGGCGGGCGGGCACGGTGGCGCATAAGGGATATCGGGCAGGTAGGTGCGCCATTCCCGCTCGGTGATCGGGTCGCCGGCGCCGGCGCAGATCGCGGAGATCACCGCGTCCTCGTCAGTGCGCCACGAGCGCAGTCTCCCGTCGCTGCCGCCGCTGACGAGGAGGTCGCCGGTCGGGCGGAACACGGCGGTGTTGAGCGGCGAGGTAGCGGCGGACAGCACCGCGGTGCGGACGGGGTGCGCGGGGTCCGACACGTTCCACAGCCAGGTCGAGCCGTCGATGACGCCGGCCGCCAGCAGGTCTCTCGTCGGGTGGAAGCCGAGATCGAGGATCCGTCCCGCCGGGCCGCTGACGGGTTGCCCGATCCGCAGTGGCGCGGCCGGGTCCGTGACGTCCCAGAGGATCACGACGCCATCGACGCCGGCGACGGCGAGCACCTTCCCCGACGGGCTGAACTCGGCGCTGTACACGTAGCTGTCCAGGCCTTCGAGACGGGCGCGCCGGCTCGGTGTGCCGGAGACGTCGAACAGGTACACGTCGCTGTCGGCGCTCGCCGCGGCCAGCAGCGTGCCGGCGGGGTTCCAGTCGAGGTCGAGCACCACTTCGCGCGGGGCGTCGAACACGGTGATCAGCTGTGGCTCCTTGCCGGTCACGTCCCAGATCCGGACCGAGGAGTCCCTTCCCGCCGCCGCGAGCCTCGAGCGGTCGGGATTGAACGCCACCGCGGCGACCTCCTCCTCAGATCCGCCGAGCCGGGCGCGCAGCCGGGGACGGCGCGGATCGGACACGTCGAGCAGGTGGACCTCGCCTCCCGTGGTTCCCGCCGCGACCAGGTTGCCCGACAGGTCTCCCGAGCCGCTGAACACGGCATCCGTGCCGGTGATCGTGCTCGTCAGCGGTTCAGGGCGATCCGGATCCGAGGTGTCCCACAACGTGAAGCCGCCCTCGGCGAAGACGGCGAGCTGCGTGCCGCTTCCGTTGAACCGCGTGTCGAAGATCGGTGCGTCGGCGCGCGGGGGAAGCGCGGCCGTCAGCT
Organism: Actinosynnema sp. NPDC050801; assembly: GCF_040673975.1. Lineage (NCBI taxonomy): Bacteria > Bacillati > Actinomycetota > Actinomycetes > Pseudonocardiales > Pseudonocardiaceae > Actinosynnema > Actinosynnema sp. NPDC050801. Next base: position 131,628 of record NZ_JBFAQZ010000017.1, read on the forward strand.
TCCAGACGCGAGCGGCGCCGTCGGTCGTCACGGACACGATCGACTCACCGTTGTCGGTGAACACCGCCCAGGTGACGACGTCGGGGTGGTTGAGGACCTCCACCGCCGTCCAGGTGACGGCGTCCAGCACGCGCAGCGTGGAGTCGGCGCTGCCGACGATCAGGTGAGCGCCGTCCGGGCTGAACGCGGTCGTCGTGATCTTGTGGCCGAACGGGTCGGCGAGCGACCTGACCGTTCTGGGTTCGCGCGGTGCGGAGATGTCCCACGACCGCAGCGCGCGATCGAGCGAACCCGCCACGAGCACCTTCCCGTCCGGGGAGAACGAGACCGCGGGAACGCCGCGGTCGCCGGCCTCCAGCACGGCCAGCTCCACAGGGTCCTCGTCGTCCTGCCACAGGTGCACGCGGCCTGCCTCGGTACCGAACGCCAGCAGGCCGGCACCGCCGTGGACGACGGTCTTGGTCTTCGCAGGGGCGGGCAACGGTGTGAGTGCCCGCGGGTTCGCGGGGTCCTCGATGTTCCACCGCAGGATCCTGTCGCCGCCCGCCGCGGCGAGCTGCCTGCCGCTCGGGTCGATGTCGAGCCGTTCGATCGGGCCCGCCCCCGCGTCGATCGGCACGGCCAGCCGCCGCGGGTCGGACCGGTCGGTGATGTCCCACATCGTGATGGCCGACTCCATGTCACCGATCACGAGCGTGCGTGAGTCGGGTGACAACGCCAGCGCGTAGACCATGGCGCCCTTCGCATCGCCGCCGTCCCGTTGCCGGGGCTTGATCACGCCCGCACGAGCAAGGCCGGCGCCGGTCCTGGCGAGCAGGCGAACCGAGCCGTCCGTCGCGTCGCTCACCGCGACCAGGTTCCCGTCGGGGGAGGCGTCCAGGGCCGTCGGACCGGCGCCACCGAGATATCTGGCCGGCGCGGGTGCGCTCGACCGTTCGAGCAGTTCCGATCGTGCCTCGCCGGTCCGCGCGATCCGGTAGCCCGCGATCGCCAGCTGTGCGGCGAGGCCCGGATCGGTGGCCCGCAGTTTCGCCGCGGTCAACGCGGTCTGGCGGGACAGGGCGTTGTCACGGGCGATCAACGCCTCGGTCGTGGCGTTGCCGGCGACGACGGCGAGCACGCCTGCGGCCAGTGCGCACACGACCGCCACGGCGGTCACCACGCGCAGCCTGCCGGTCCGCCGCCTGGCCGCCGCCTCGGCACGCCGGGTCTGCGCGACGCTCTCCTCGATGAACGCGCGTTCCACCTGGCTCAGGCGGAACGGCGCCGACCCCGAGACGGCGTACGAGCACATCGACCCCAGCCTGGTGCCGGTCGCCAGTGCCGCGGGATCCCGTCCGCCGCCGGCCCAGGTCCTGGCCGCTTCGGTGATCGTCCGGTGTGCCCGCAGCGCGTCGTGGTGCTCGTCGATCCACGAGCGCATCCGCGGCCAGGCCGTGAGCACGCAATCGTGCGCGATCTCGGCGGTGTCCTGATCGACGACGACGAGCCGTGCGCCGGCGAGACGGTCGATCACCTCCCCTACCTCGGGATCGACCTCGCGCAGCTCGGCCAGATCCAGGCGGCGACGGGTGACGGCGCCGGTCTCCTCGTCGACGGCGAGCAGCCTCAGCAGCAGCCCGGCGGCCAGCCGTTGTGACGTGGGGCCGAGCTCGCCGTAGGTCGCTTCCGCGGTCTGCTCCACCGCGGCGCTGATACCGCCCACCGCGGTGAAACCGGCCAGTGTCAGCACATCGCCACGACGCCGCCGCCATGTCTCCAGCAAGGCGTGCGACAGCAACGGCAGTGCACCGACCTGTCCGTCAGCCTCGTTCACCACCGTCACCAGCAGCGCCCGCTCGACCGACAGCCCCACCGCCAGCGCGGGTTTGGTCACCGCCGCGCTCAACGCCTGCTCGTCCATCGGGCCGACGAGCACCTGGTTGTCCCGCAACGCCTCGGCCAACCCGGGGTGCTCGGCCAGCCGCGCGGAGAAGTCGGTGCGCACGCTCAGCAGCAGGCGGAATCGGCCGTCCGTGAGGATTCCGTCGATGAACTCCTTGCGTTCACTCGCATCGCACCGGGTGTACAGCTCCTCGAACTGGTCAACGATGAGCAGCACGGCCGTGTCTGCGGACGGAAGCCCGCCGAGCAGGTCACCAGGCGTTACGACGACCGGTCGCAGACTCTCGCGCAGCGCGGGCACGACGCCCGCCGCCAGCAACGAACTCTTCCCCACCCCGGACGGACCGCACACAACCGTGACGGGATGAGCCCGCACCCGCTCGACGATGTCGGCCACCAGCCGTTCGCGGCCGAAGAAGAGATCCTCGTCCTCGGTCCGAAAACCGTGCAATCCCCGATATGGCGACCTGCCCCCTCCTTGCGAGTATCGCTCATATCGCGACTCGGCGGCGGTGACCGCGGCGGCACGCCACTTCGCCGTCCACTCCTGCTCGTCACCACCACAAGCCATGGCATACGCGAGTGCGACGGCCAGCGTGGGCAGTCTTCGTCCGCCCGCCGCCTCGGAAAGTGTCGTCACCGCATAGCCGCTGCGATCCGCCAGCTGCCGGTAGGTCAGCCGGCCCGCCTTGCTTCTGAGCTCGCGTAACTCGGCGGCGAAGCGCTGCACGGCTCCGTCGTCCGGATCCAGTGGCCGTTCCGGTCGAGGCATGGTCATCCCCCCGCACACGAATCTGTTCCCCCTGCCGCGGACTCAATTCGTCCGCGGCACCCCAAACCGTCGGCCACCGTAGCCAATTAACGGACTCGGCCACTACCCACTCACGATTCCGCAAATGTGCCGTGCGAGGTGGAATTCACGGCCGGCGGAAGATCGTGGTGGAACGACCGACCTCGTCGATCGGCGTGCTGCCGGCGATCAACGCCTCCAGCCGGTCGTCGGCCTTGGCGATGGCGGTGTCCGACACGACGAGCACCCCGCGCACCTGATCCGGCGTGCCGCTCGAAAAGTCATCTTCGCTGGTCAAGCGGCATGTCTGTACTCGTTGATGAGGCCGCCGAGGATGCGGGTGCGGTGCAGTCTGCGGGTGTCGAGGTCGTGCACGGCGGTGGGGCACTGGTGGACGTTGGGGGGTAGTTGGTCGCGTGCCTGGTGAGGCCGGTGCCGGTTGTAGTGGTCTTCGTAGGTCGTGAGGACATGGCGTGCATGGCTTTCGCCGGTGATCAGGATGTGGTCGAGGACTTCGCGTCGGAGGGTGCCGATGACCCGTTCGCAGTGGGCGTTCATCCGCGGTGCCTGTAGCGCGCTCTTGATCACGTGGAGATCGTCGGAGTGGAAGACGGCGTCGAACGCCTGGCTGTACTTGCGGTCGCGAAGGTTGTCGGCAAGCACAAGGCAGCTCGGCGCCCGGTGTCCTAACCAGGTGAGCGGGCGCTCGGTGAGCAGCACCCGCTCCGCTTCGGCGACGGCGGCGACGTCGAGCCCGGCGATGTCGTTCGCGTAGTGCCCGCGCAGGCCGCGTTCCAGCACCGGGCTGATCGCGGGCCACAGCGCGAGGCAGTCCTCGGCGGTGACGAGGTGAACGGTTCCCCGCATCAGCAGCGCCCGGACCAACTCCCGGTCCGCCAGCGGGGGTTCGCCAGCGCGTCGGGCTGGAAGTCCCGCAGCCGCGACCACAGGCCGACGTAAGGCGCGTCCGGCGCCTGCCCCTGCAGCCCGGCGAGCCGTTCGACCGCCGTCACGGCGGGCCAGGGTCGCCCGGTTGAGCGCCCGCGGGGTGAGGACTTCGGCCACCATGTCAGCGGTGCTCGCGCAGGAAGGCGCGGAGGTCGCCGGCGAGCAGCTCGGGGACCTCCATCGCCGGGAAGTGCCCGCCCGCGTCGTACTCCGACCAGTGCTCCAACGGACCGTCCTGCAGGGAGCGGATGGTCGTGTCGCCCGCGAAGACGGCGATCCCACGCGGTGGAGCGGGAGGCATCTCGCCTGCCCAGCCGTCGGTGGACTCCGTCATTTGGCGCCACGCCGCCATCCCCTCGTACGTGGCGTGCGCCGAGAACGCGCCGGACCCGGTGAACCAGAACAGGCTGACCAGGGCCAGCAGGTGGTCGCGGTCGACGGCGTCGTCGGGCCGGGCCGCGGCCGGGTCGGTCCACTCGGCGAACTTCTCGACGATCCACGCCAACTGCCCGGTGGGCGAGTCGTTCAGCGAGTAGGCCAGCGTCTGCGGGCGGGTGGCCTGCAGGTGCAGGTAGCCGAGCCCGTCGGCCTGGAACCGGTTGAAGCGCTCGCCGCGCTCGCGGTCCGCATTGGACAGCCCATCCAGCTCGACGGCGGGGCCGAAGGGCATCCCCGCGCTGGTTCCGGTGAGGTGCACGCCGACGACGCGGTGCGCGGCGATCATCGACAGGGCGCCCGCGACGCCCGCGCCCGCGTCCGTGCCGTGCACCGCGAACCGCTCGTACCCGAGCCGGTCCATCAGGGTCACCCACGCCTGCGCGACGCGGAACAGGTTGCCCCAGCCCTGGCCGTGTACCGGCGTCGAGAAGCCGTAGCCCGGAAGAGACGGGATGACGACGTGGAACGCGTCGGCCGGGTCGCCGCCGTGCGAGCGCGGGTCGGTCAGCCCGGCGATCACCCGGCGGAACTCGAACGGCGAGCTCGGCCAGCCGTGCGTGAGGACCAGCGGCAGCGCGTCCGGCTCGGGGGAGCGGACGTGCAGGAAGTGGATCCGCTGGCCGTCGATCTCGGTCAGGTACTGCGGGAACGCGTTCAGCTCGCGCTCCTGGGCCCGCCAGTCGAAGCCGTTGGCCCAGTACGCGGCGAGGCCCTTGAGGTAGTCCAGCGGGACGCCGCGGCTCCAGCCCGCGCCCGGGTCGTTCGGCCAGCGGGTGCGGCCGAGGCGGTCGGCGAGGTCGTCCAGCTCGGCCTGGTCGATGGCGATGCGGAAGGGCGTGATCTCGGTGTTTTCGCTCATGGGGCTACGCTACGAGTAATCGCGGAAAGGATCGTTCCGCATTACTCGGCAGGATCGAATTTCATGACGGACACCTCGGCGAGACTGCTGCGCATGCTGTCCCTCCTGCAGGCGCGGCGCACCTGGACCGGCCCCGAACTCGCGGACCGCCTCGACGTCACGACCAGGACCATCCGCAACGACGTGGACCGGCTGCGCGGCCTCGGCTACCCGGTCGACGCGACCCCGGGCGTCTCCGGCGGCTATACCCTCGGCGCCGGGGCGGCCATGCCACCGCTGCTGCTCGACGACGAGGAAGCGGTCGCGATCGTGGTCGGCCTGCGCACTGCGGCGGGCGTCGAGGGCATTGCGGAGACGTCGGTGCGCGTGCTGGCGAAGCTGGAACAGGTGCTGCCCTCGCGGCTACGGCACCGGGTGGAAGCCCTGCAGACCTCGACCATCGCCGTCCGGGGCACGGGCCCGACCGTCGACCCGGGAGTGCTCACGGTCCTCGCAGGCGCCTGCCGCGACCGCGAGACCCTCCGCTTCGACTACGCCAACCACGACGGCTCGGAGTCCCGGCGGCAGGCCGAGCCGCACAGCGTGGTTCACATGGGCCGCCGTTGGTACCTCGTCGCCTGGGACGTCGACCGCCAGGACTGGCGCACCTTCCGCGTCGACCGGATCCGCCCGCGCACCCCGAACGGCCGTCGGTTCGCCCCTCGGCAGCCCCCCGAAGGCGGTGTCGTCCAATACCTCCAGCGCGGCGTCGGCGCCGCCCTGTGGCGCCACCACGCGACGATCCGCGTGCACGCACCGGCGTCGGCCGTCGCCGCCAAGGTGCCGCCCGCGGTGGCGGTCCAGGCCGTCGATGAGCACCACTGCCTGCTCAAGGCAGGCGCGGACACGCTGGAGTACCTGGCGCTCTACCTGGGCCTGCTCGACGTCGACTTCGACATCGTGGACTCACCGGACTTCGCCGAGCACCTGCGGAAGCTCATCGACCGCTTCGGCCGCGCCATCGCATGAGACACGCGGTGGTCAACCGCGCTAGTGTCCTGCGCCAGGAATCCGATCAAGATATGAGGCGATGCGGTCGAGGATCTCGTCGGCGTCCTTGGTCCAGACTGAAGCGCTCCGGCATTGACTGAGACTCGATTAGTGGATCGCTGCAGCCGGGGTTGGCTGGTGCTCACGGTAGTAGACGAAAGAACTGGACGAAGAAGTCCTCGAACACAGACTGCGGCTGCACGGTCCGAGTCGCGTCGGCTGGAGTTCCTGGCCCACTACTACAACCGCGCCGTCGCCTGGAATCTTGATGTCGTCGCCACCTACAAGGACGGCTTCAACGACCGCGGCGAGGTGTACGACTTCGAACGCGGCGGTCCGGCGGGCATCCAGCACCCATACTGGCTGACCGACGACAGCATCTCCAGCTCCAGTTGGTGCTACACGGTCGGAATCGGGTACTACTCGCAGAACGCGATGGTGCACTCGTTGATCGACCGGATCAGCAAGAACGGCAACGTACTGCTGAACATCGCACCGATGGCCGACGGCACCATCCCGTCACGGCAGCGGTCGATCCTGTCGAGGATCGGCGACACCTCAAGCGCTTCGGCGAGTCGATCTACGCCACGCGGGCGTGGAGCAGCTTCGGTGAAGGGCCGACCCCGATGGGCGGCGGCTCATTCACCGAGCCGCGTGAGGGCACCAACCGCGACATCCGGTTCACCCGCAGCAAGGACAACACGGTCCTCTACGCCACCGTCCTGGGCTGGCCGGGCGCCACGCTGGACATCACGACGCTCGGCGCAAACCGGATCAACCTCGGCTCCCTGGTGTCGGCTCGCCTGCTGAACCCCACCGCGGGGTCGTACACCGACCTGCCCAACCGCAGCCAGGACGGCACGGCCCTGCACCTGACGATGCCGTCGTCCACTCCCCCGTTCGCCGCACCGGCCTACGTGGTGAAGCTGACGTTCTCCGGCCAGATCCCCGCCCTGGCGTCGAGTCCGGTATCCACGAGCTGGGCGCGGATCACCAACGCCACCACGGGACTGGTGCTCGACGGTGGCGGCGACGTCGGCTCCGGGTCGATCCTCAAGCAGTGGAGCTGGGACAGCAGCACCAACCTGCAGTGGCAACTGGTGGGTGCGGGCAGCGGCTACGTCCGCATCGTCAACCGCACGAACGGCATGGTCGCCGACAGCTGGGGCGACACCACCAACGGGGCACCCGTCCGACAGGCGCCGTGGAACGGCGGCACCAGCAGTGGCGGCTCAACGGCGTCGGCAACGGCCGCTACCAGATCATCAACCGCGGCACCAACACCGCGTTGGACGGCATGGGCGACCCGACCACAGGCGCCACCTGCGCCATGTGGGGCCCCCAACTCCAGCCCGAACAACCACTGGACCATCACAACGGTATGACGCTCGACCGCCGCGCGACCCACCCGGGCCGCGCGGCGGTTACCGATGCTCATCTGGTATTCCCAGGGGCGTGCAAAGCCGGGTTACCGGGCCGCCGCGTTCACCGCGGCGGTCCGGCGTCGTGCCCGGGTGTGGCGTCACTCAGCTCGGTGTCAGTTGCCATTGCTGGTTGGTGCCGTTGTTGGCGGCCCATTGCACGACTTGCGCGCCGTCGCTGGTCGACAGGCCGTACACGTCGGCGGCCAGGCCGCTGGCGACGTTGACGATGGAGTAGTAGCCGTCACCGGTGGGTCGCAGGTACCACTGCTGGTTCGTGCCGCCGTTGGCGGACCACTGCTGCAACTGCAGTCCGGCAGTGGTGGAGGAGGCGTTGACGTCGAGCATCTTGCCGCTCGCGGTGTAGCGCAGGGTGTAGGTGCCGCCCGGGGCGGTGCCGAGGGTCCAGGTTGCGTTCCCGGTCTGCTGGACGGCCTTGGCGCCGTCGGCCGTGGAGTTGCCGGTGATGGCCAGCGGCTTGCCGCTGTTGCGGTTGACGATGCGGTAGGTGCCCGGCGTGGGGCCGGTGCTCCCGCCGCCCAGGGTGAAGTACTCGACCGAGTCGCTGAACGTGGTCGTGCCGGACTTGCCGGTCGACAGGACGAGGTACACCCGTGAGCCGGTGGCAGGGGTGGTGAAGGACACGGGTTGGGTCACCCGCGAAGCCAGTGGGATCGTGAGGGTGGTGCTGCCGGACGCGATCACGGCGCCGGTGGGGCTGTCGAGCCGGGCGCTCCAGGCGAAGTCCACGGCGGTGTTGGTGAGGTCGTCGTTGAAGACGGTGATGTTTCGGTTCACCGTGGTGTTGGCGGGGTAGCTGGGCACGGCCTGCGGCAGGGGGAAGGTGCCGTTGGAGTCCGACACGCCGGAGGCCGACCAGTAGGGCAGGTCGATCGCGGCGACCGGGTTGAACGCGGCTTGGACCCGCTGGATCTGCGGGTTGCTCCAGGGGTCGGGCAGGTTGTCCGCGCCGTAGAGGGGACGGCCGCCCTCTTCCGGGACGAGATCGGTGGTCCGCACCCCTGGCACGACACCGACCCAGGCCGACAGCAGGGTGTAGGGGCGCAGGTCGTTGGCGCCCTTGCCGCGCTTGGCGGCCGTTGCCGTGGCGAACCACTCGAAGCCCTGCTTGGTGTTGCACCTCGGCCAGATGAACTCGCCCTCGCCGTCGGGCCGGCCGTTCACGGTCTGCACCCGCTCGCCGTACTGGCCCGTGCCGTCGAGGTAGTGCGCGAAGATGGCGAAGTTGGGGTAGTTCATGTTGGGGTAGCGGCTGGCCGAATCGGCGCCTGGCGCGGCGTCGATGCTGATCGGCCGGGTGCCGTCGTTGCCGTTGATCGCCGCGTAGAGGTCCTGCTCGAACTGCTCGGAGTCGTTGCCGAAGCTCGGTTCGTTGATCTGGCTCCAGCGGACGACCGCGGGGTGGTTGCGGTCTCGCAGCGTCAGCGCGCGGTCGTGGTCCACCATGTTGTCGTGCCCACCGACGAGGTCTTGCGAACCACTGCGGATCGCGCTCTCGTCGATGATCATCAGGCCCATCTCGTCGGCCACGTCCAGCATGTACGGGGTGGCCGGTTCCTGGTGGATCCGCACCACGTTGAAGTTCAGCCGCTGGTAGTTGTCGACGGCCTGGGGCCAGCCCGGGTTGCCCGGCGACGGCGGCAGGAACCCGGGCAGCGTGTCGTAGGCGTCGCCCTTCCCGCCGTTGTCGACCCGGTCGTAGTCGGCGCCCTGGAGGCTGTCGCCGCGGTAGTTCACGCGCACGCCGTTGAGCTGGAAGTACTCGCCGTTCTGCGTGCTCTCGCGGAACCCGAACCGGTACGTGGCGTCGCTGGTGCGCCCGTCGTCGGTGACCGCGTGCACCGACAGCCGGTGCAGCTGCGCCCGGTAGCCCTGGCGGTAGGGCACGTTCGGCCACCAGTACGAGGCCGTGCCCAGGTTCCACGCGATCGGGCCGACCGTCACCTTGACCGTCGAACGGGCGGCCACGCTGACCGTGCGGCCGGGCAGGGCGGGATAGGTGAACGAGCCGCCGCCGTCCGACGCGAGCGCCCCGGTCAGCGTCACCGACCGGGCACTCGCGGAGGTGTTGGTCACGGACACGTCGTAGGTGAGGGACTGGTTCGCCACCGACGTGCGGATGAACGTGTCACTGACGTGCACCGCCGGGTACGCCCGCAGGAACGCCGAGCGGAAGATGCCCTGCGGGACCGACTCCGACCAGTCGGCGGCGATGGGTACCAGGTACTTCCCCGCGCTGTTCTTCAACGCGCCGCGGCCTTTCACCGCCACGCTGATCGTGTGCGTGGTGCCGGGGGCGGCGTACGCGGTGATGTCGAAGTTCGACGGGGTGAAGGCGGTGGTCCGGGTGGCGACCACCCGCCCGTCCACCGACAGCGTCGCCTGGTGGTTCACCGCGCCGAACTCGATCCACACCGACTGCGGCTGACCCGTGTCCGGCACCGTCACGCTGCGCGAGTACACCGCCTCGTGCACGTCGGTGAACCCCTGCTTGTACCAGCCGCCGCCGGGCACGGTGATCGACGTCGTGGCCCGACCCGCCGGCGTGAAGCTCCACGTCCCGGCCAGGTCGACCGACCCGATCGCGGCGTTGCCCGCGGTGAAGCCGTCGACGCCTGGCGCCGCTGCGGTGGGAACGGCTGCCGCAGCCGCCGTGGGGCGTGGACCCGCCGCCGTGGCCGGGGTGGTTCCCACCGCAGCGGTGAGCAGCGCCGCGGTCACCGCCAACACCGGCGTGAAACGTCGACGGCGCCGCGGCCGAAGGTGTTGTCTCATGACGCGAGCCCTTTCGTTTGACGGGCGGGAATACCGCACTACCTTCTTCTCGCCGTTCGCGGTGCGGCCTGGCCGACGTGAGTGCCCGAGCCGGATGGAGGTGTTGTCGGAGTCCGGGAAGTCGCACGGCACGGGGCAGGCGGTCGGTATGAACGTCCCGGCGTCCAGATGTCGTGCTCGTGGACATCACGGTGAACGAGTTCCGGCTCTTCGCCTCGATCCGCTTCCGCCGGGACGGCGTCCGGTGCAGGGAAGGCGTCATCGTCAGGAAGGGCCACAGGCCGCGTGGTCAGATGTCCGATACCGCGTGGCGGCGGTACACCATCTCGCCCACAGCCTCTCGGCTTCTCCGCTGCACCTCCTCGGAGATGCCCGGATCCCGGCCGCGTTCGGGGGTGTGGCACACCCTCGTTCCCCGGCCTGGCCTGTAACAGGATCAGCGGCACGAGGTCGGCGGCGGTGAAACCAGGCCGCTGCGGCCGGACCGGGATGCGTCGGTGTGGTGGTGCGAGTACCGGCCCTGGCTCCGGTTGCGGGCGGTGTGCTCCACGGAGTGACCTGGTGACTGCGGGAAGCGGTGGCGAGGGCACCCGCCGGCACACGAGCCGCCGCCTGCGACGCAACACACCCGCAGCCTCACGTGATCCCGGCACATCGAACACACGGCCCTCGGCCGCCATTAGCTGCTCCACTACGTTGTGGTGCCCGCCAGCCGACGCTGGTGGCGATGATGTGTCTTACTCATCGGTGGTGCAGGTTCGGTCGGTCGAGCGCTGGATGGCGGCGTGCGCGGTCTCGAACTCCGCGGCTCTGCGGTGGTCCTGCCTTCTCATCACAGCGTTCGGCCATGCTCGACGTCAAGGAACCAGATGCGTCTACTTTCAAGATCTTCTCTGCGGTAGGCCGATCGCACTCCGGGCGGCGACTGATTGGCCGCTGAATGGACGACGGATGTCCTCAGATTAGTATGACTCATACGCTACGGCGGCGCCCACGCACAGTTCCTGGGAGTCGTCGCCACACCCCGGTTCAGGGCATGCGATCTTCGAGATTCGGGACCGGTGGGTCAACCGGGGTAACGACCTTTGATGATGGACTTGATGGTGCCGTGTGGGGTGCCAGAACTCTGCACTGAGGCACTGAGCTGCGGCGATCGCGCATCACGTGCCGTAGGAGCATGATCGTGAGGCGTGGCGCCACGACTGCTGTACCTGATCTTCGTCCGGGTGATCGGCTGGTTGGTTCTGCTCGGCCGGTCATCAGCGGCCAAGGACGCCGAGCTGCTGGTACTGCGGCACGAAGTCGCCGTACTGCGCCGTACCAACCCCCGCCCGCGGCTGGAGTGGGCCGACCGCGCGGTGCGCTCCGCACTGGTTCGCCGACTCCCTCCGCTGCTGCGCGAGCACCGATTGGTGACGCCGGCCACCGTCCTTCGACGGCACCGGCGCCTGGTCGCGAAGAAGTGGACCTACCCGAACCGGATCGGGCGCCCACCGCTCGACGACACCATCGTGGCGATGATCGAACGGATGGCCCAGGAGAACGCGGGCTGGGGCTACCGCCGGATCCAGGGCGAGCTGCTCAAGCTCGGACACCGTGTAGCCGCGTCAACAGTTCACCGCGTCTTGAAGCGCCTGCGAGTACCGCCCGCGCCCCGACGCCACAGCGACGCCTCGTGGCGGCGGTTCCTGCGCACGCAGGCAGCCAGCCTGTTGCCCTGCGACTTCTTCCACCTCGACTGCGCCGTCACCCTCAAGCGGGTCTACGTGTTCTTCGTGATGGAGGTCGCCACCGATACATCCACATCCTCGGCGTCACCACGAACCCCGACGGGGCATGGACCACCCAACAAGCCCGCAACCTGCTTATGGACCTCGGAGACCGGGCCGACGACTTCCGGTTCCTCATCCGCGACCGGGCCGGCCAGTTCACCGTCTCGTTCGACGCGATCTTCTCCGGCGCGGGCATCCAGGTCGTGAAGATCCCACCACGGTGCCCGCGAGCCAACGCCCACGCCGAACGGTTCGTCGGAACCGCAAGACGCGAAGCCACCGACCGACTGCCCATCATCAACAAACACCACCTGCGGTCGGTACTCGACCGCTACGCGACCCACTACAACCACGCCGACCACACCAAGCCCGAGAACTCGCCCCACCACAACCAGACCATCCGATCGCAGAGCCAGACTGCACCTCGATACGCCGCCGACCAGTCCTCGGCGGCCTGATCAACGAGTACGAAGACGCAGCCGCCTAACCGCAGGTCAGGTCCTGTGGCCGACTTTTGACACCCCACAGGATCACACTGATCATCGTGCAGATCTCGCTCGGCATGGGTGCGGCTCCCTACGGAGGATGAAGGCGTCGAACCCACTCATCAACCAGCACCTTCCGCCACCGGGGATCCGAACCTGCGCACCTACGCGAGGAGCCCTCGCATATCAGACATGTTCGCCGATCCCCATCCGGAGTTGCGTCTCCTGAGCCCGCTCGGCTGCCGCACTGGCTCCGTAGTGGCGGGGCATGTCCTCGGAGGTCCAGCCAAGCAAGAGCATGAGGTCGCCGGTGTCTCCACCGGCCTTCTTCCACTCATGGGCGAAGTTGTGGCGCCAGCGGTGAGCGTGGACGCCGGTCAGACCGGCGGCCAGGCCGCGCCGCTTGAGCATGATCTTGATGCCGTTGGGGGCCAGGCGGCGGACGCCGCGATCGGCCAACCACAGGTCCGGTAGGTGGGCTCCCTTGTGCTTGGCGCGGGCTCGCAGGTAGCGGCTCAGGGCGCGGGCGGTCTTGGGGCCGAAGCGGACGCGGCGGTCCTTGTTGCCCTTGCCGTGGTAGTGCGCCGAGTCGGTGTTCATGTCGAGGTCGTCGAGCTTGAGGTTGCCGACCTCGGACAGGCGGGCGCCGGTGTTGTAGTAGAGGCGGATGATCGCCTCGTCGCGCAGCTGGACGAAGTCCTTGCCCTTGCAGGTGCCCAGGACCTTCTTGGTGTCGTCGTCGCGGATGACGGGGATGAGCTTCTTGGCCGGCTTGGGTTGCTTGACCCGTTCCATCGGCGAGCGGTCGATGTCCTCCTCGTCGACCATGAGCCACTTGAAGAACTGCTGCAGGCCCTTGTGCTTGTTCAGCGCGGTGGCCGCCGAGCGGGTGTCGATCATCCACGCCTGGAACGCCTCGACGTGGCCCTTGGTCACCTCGCACGGGTCGTCGGCCGCATCGTCGGCGTCCGGGTCGGGCGAGTGCTCGGCCAGGTACCGGGCCAACTGGGCGGCGGCGAGCAGGTAGTTGTAGCGGGTCGTCTCCGGGTGGTTGGCCGAACGCAGGGTCCGGTCCCAGTCCCGCAAGTAGCCGGCCCAGGTCTTCGACAGGCCGGTGGTGATCTTGTCCAGGTCCAGCAGGGGCATCGCGGTGGTCCCTCCGAGTCAAGGTGTCGCTGAGCGACGTGCTCGACCTCGAAGAACGAACCAAGATCACAAAAAGAGGGCCTCCGCAGTGTCTGACCTGCGAAGACCCTCTTGGCCGTCGGGACGACAGGATTTGAACCTGCGACCCCTTGACCCCCAGGTGGATCGGATCATGGCCTGACCTGCGAAAATGTCGAAACGGCAGGTCGCGACTGCACCGTTGGATGCACTTGAGCGCAGCTCGATCCTGTTGTCCCACCTTGACTTCTCCCAATTTCCTCCCATCTTCCTCCCATAACGGGTCTGTGTCGACCGCAGCGGGCGTCGAACGCCTGTGCGCAAATCAAGTGGGCCGAAGTCCTGCCAACAACAAACATGGCCACAGCGCGACGACTCGCCCCGACCGATCAACAGGCACGAGGCTGCCGACGTTCAAGTCGCAGGTCAAAGCAGCTTTGCAGAGTATCGGCACCCCACACTCCGGTCAGCCGCCGTCGAATGCCACCCGGGCCGCTCCGGTCGTCGGGGCGGCAGCGGACAGGGTCGTGGACCCGAGCGTGCCCTCGAGTTGCTCCCATCGCGTGACCAGGTCCGACATCATCAGCATCAGCACGTCGGGGAAGGCGTGCAGGAAGCTCTGGTACCGGTAGTGGTCCAGGTAGAACAGGACCACGTCGTCACCGAGCGCCGTCACCGACGTGGTGCGGGCGTTGAAGAACAGGTCGTAGTGACCGAGCACGGCCCCGCGACCCATGGCCGCACGTTGGTAGATGCCGCCGAAGTCGACCTCGACCTCGCCGCCCGCGACGATGAACACCCCGTGCGCGGCGTCGTCCTCGCGGCAGACGACATCGCCCGCGGTGAACGGGATCTCGTCGAACATCGAGGCGAGCGTCTCCAACTCGGAGTCCGTCAACGAGGCGAACAGCCGCAGCCCGTGCGGGTCGACTCCCTCGCGCAGGCACGCCACCCGCTCGGCCAGATCACGCTCGTCGATGTGCGTCATCCGCATCCGCGCGAAGCGCAGCACGCGGTCGGTGTTGCGCGACTGGCGGCGGGAGGTCCCGGCGCTCGGCGGGGTGTAGAGGGTGGTGTCCCCGCTGATCCGCGCGGCTTCGCGCAGGCCGGACTCGTAGGCGCTGTGCACGCAGCCCCAGTGGTAGGGGTTGGTGCCCTCGCCGGCGAAGAACAGCCGATCGCCGACCGGCTCGGCCAGCGTGCCGATGTCCTTCGACGAGGAGCCGACACCGATGCAGGTGTACGAGCCTCGCGCGAAGGGGTCAGACGACCACGCGGTGCGCGAGATGCGCTCGGGCGCGGGCGCGTCGGCGCCGAACAGGTCCTCGACGATGGTTCCGGCGTAGGCGGCGACGTCCTCGTCGGACCAGGTCTCCGCCTCCCGGCCGAGCGAGGCACCCAGCAGCAGCACCAGGACCGGCTTGCCGTGGGACTTCCACATGCTGATGACGGCCGTGGGGTAGCGGTCGGTGTCGCGGCACAGGTAGCCGAAGACGTACTGGTCCCGCGGCCAGAACGGTTCGCGGTAGTGCAGGGCGATCTTGTTGAGGGTGCCGAAGCCCAACCGGGCGATCGCCGACCGCTTGGCCTCGGGCAGTGGCGGCTCGAAGCGCACCACCTCGGACTTCAGCACACCGAGCGGCACGGTCACCAGCACCCTGTCCGCGTCGAAGTCACCCCGGTCGGTCGTGACCCGCACCCGCCCGGTGGTGACCCGCACCCGCCCGGTGGTGGTGTCGATCCGCGTGACCACGTGGCCCAGCCTGACGTCCAGCCCTTCGGCGAAGGCGTCGACCACCGACTGGTAGCCCTGGTGCAGGACGCTGTCGCCGTAGCCGTAGACCAGGTAGCCGTCCTCCCAGAACTGCAGGGACAGCCTGTCGGGGTCCTCGGCGACGTCCTCGCGCAGGAGCACGTTGAGGTGGTAGCGGACTGCCTGCTCGTCCTCCGGCGACAGCCGGCGCTCGGCGAGGATCTGGCGCAGGGCCTCGCCGAGCGAGGTGTCCGGGTGCTGCCCCTTGCGCGCGATCGCGGCCCGCTGCTCGAGCTCGTGCAGCACGTCGTCGGCCAGTTGCAGGGTGCGGCTCTTGTGGCGGTGGTTGGCCAGGCGGTTGTCCGCGCCGAACAGGTCCAGGCTGTCGAAGCCCCCGGTGTAGGCGCTGTCGCCGCCCACGTAGCTGTAGGGGATGCCCAGGTCCTCGACCAGTTCGGTGATCGGGTTGCCGTCCGTGCCGTGGATCCAGTGCGCGCCGAGATCGACCCCGTGCTCGTCGGTCCAGATCCGCCCGCCGACGCGGTCACGTCCCTCCAGCACCACCACGTCATGGCCGAGTCCGCGCAGTGCCCGCGCGGCGGCCAACCCGGACATCCCCGCGCCCACGACGATGACGCTGGGCAAACCGTGCACGTCAGCATTTCGAGACATCGCATGATTCTCTGGCAGTCGACACAGGCGCTGACATACCCGGAACGAGTGTTTCGGTTGCCCCTTTTGAGTCGCCCCCGGAGGACTTGGCGAATTCTCAGTGGGCGTGTTCCCGTGAAGTGCGGGTTGCTCCGGTGTGGGATGCTGCGGCGACTGTGCCGGTGCCGTTGCTGACGGATCGTGTGCCTGTCCACAGCCCCGAATGAGCCGCGGTGACGCGGCCAGTCCCGGCTCTCGCGTGTTGCCGCGTCCAAGACGCTGACGGCACCGACCACACACTGCGGCGGCGAGCGGTGCGCCGCGGTGTGGATTGTCGTCACAGTTCGCAGTTGGCCTGGTTCTCGACGTTGGTGCAGGTGTCGAGACTCGTTTGGCGCCGAATTGCGCGCCGTGGTCGCTGTGGAACACCGACCCGGCCAGGCCGCCCCGTGTCCGCTCGGCCGCGTGCAGGGCGTCGAGGACGAGGTCGGGTCTGCACCCTCATCGACGTCCATCGCCGCGAACACCGCCTCGACCACCTTCTGATCCTGGATCCCAGCTCTCCCCGGTAGATCCCGCCGTCACCATCTCCGATCGAAGTGCCGCGAACACCCGGTCAGTGTTGCCGAGCAGAACCCGACCCGATATGCCGAGCATCTTTCGCTTTCGCTGGCACATCCCTCGAACGAGACCCGTTTTCTGCGGTTGACACACGGGGAGTAGTACCCCGGCATGATCCATCACCGGATCGTGTTCTGGCATGCCAAGCGCACGAGGAGTGAGCTGGTGATCACTCCCGAGTGATTGGTGGTCACGGTGGTCGATGCAGCCGCTTTCGAGGCACTGAAGTTCCAGGGCGACCCGCTCGCCGACGCGGTCGTCGCAGACCTGGTCACCACCGGTCGGGTCGACGTGGTCAACGAAGTGCTGGCCCACTTCCGCGCCAACGACCAGCCCATCCCCGAGCAGCTGCCCGACTCGGTGCGGGAGTTCCTGGTCGCGACCGACAACCCGCCAGCATGGGTGGACCAGGACCGGGTGGCGCGGGCCTACGAGTTCTTCGTCGACGACGGCGTGCACGTCGCCTCCGTGCTGACGTTCGGCGCGATGGTCAACTGCTACGCCCACGCCCGCGCGTCCCGGGCGCTCACCCTGACCCACGGCCTGAACCAGCCTCACCGGCGGCTGTCGGAGACCTCGCAGTTCGTGATGAACATGATGGGCCGTGACGCGTTCGGCTCGGGCGGGTCGTTCGTGCCCACCATCCAGAAGACGCGCCTGATCCACGCCGCGGTGCGCCACTTCCTCACCGAGTCCGGCCGGTGGGACGTCGAGGCGGACGGCGTGCCGGTGTGCCAGCAGGACATGGTCGGCGCCCTGCTCATCTTCTCCGTCCAGGTCATCGAGGGCATGCGCCGCATGGGCATCTCGGTCACCGAGCAGGAGGCCGAGGACTACTACTACGTGTGGCGCGCCGCGGGCGCCATGCTCGGCATCCCCGCCGAGGCCGTGCCGGAGTCCGTCCAGGAGGCCCGCGAGCTCAGCGCCGCGATGGTCGAGTCCGTCTACGGGCCGTCGTCCGAGGGCGTGGCGCTCACCCGACACCTGATCGACCTCTACGAGAAGCTCTTCCCCGGCAAGCTCTTCGACGGCATCGTCGCCGCCATGATCCGCCAGGTCGTCAACCCCGAGGTCGCCGACTGGATGGAAGTGCCCAAGTCCCGCGGCTGGAACGGCGTCGTGCGCGCCGGCACCCGCCTGGTCCGGGCACTGGAACGCGCCGAGGACAACAGCACCCTGGCCACCACCATCCTCGACCGCGCCGGCACCATCCTGCTCGGCGGCAGCGTCCGCAACCTCACCAACGGCCAGTCCACCACCCTCACCATCCCCAGCGACCTGCGCGAACGGTGGGAAGCCGAAGGCCGGTCCCCCGTCCCCACCACGACGGAACCAACCACCACACAGCGCTGACCGGCAAACCCGTCACGCATCACACGGCCACGGACCAGGCGGACTCCGGTCACTCCGGCGGGTCTGGTCGGACTCGGCCGCCGACCCACCGCGGAGGATCCCGGTCATGGCACACCCGGACGAGTTGACCGCTCTGGACCTGTACTCGGTGTGGACGACGGCGGAAGACCTGCGGGAGGCGTTCGACCCGTTCTCCTTCGAGCAGCGGATGGCCGCCTACCGGCTGATGATCGACAACACCAACCCCGCCAACAGGTTCGGCGCCGACAACCGGCACAACCCGTTGTGGGGGTTGATGTTCCAGCACCAGTGGCAGTTCCGCACCGGTCGGCTCGGCGCCACCACCCGGCGGGACGGGCGGATCGACCCGGACTCACCCTGGGGTTACGGCAACTACACGCTCAACGTCATCCCGTGGCTGGCGGCGGTGGACGTCGGGGTGGCGCCGGACCTGCGCATCGCCGACCCGCCGACCAGCTCCCGGTTCCGGTACGTGGTCGGCGGCGTCGTGCCGGAGGAGCTCGTCGCGGCGGTGGCCGACTGGCGCGCCTACTTCGCCCTGCTGGGCGCGAGCGGGCCGGCGGACCCGGAACCGGCGCGCTTGGCGCTGTGGAAGGCGCACAAGACGTGCCTGGACGTGGTGGTCGGCGTGCTCGGCGCAGTCGACACCACCCCCTGGCCAGACCTGGAGGTCACGTTCCTGCGCGGCTGGTGCCGGATGGTCGACTACCTGTGGGCGGCTGCCTGGCCGACCGACTTCGCGTTCATGACCGCGCACGGCCTCGACGTGCTGCCCGAAACGCTGCTCGCCACGCCCGGGGACTTGGACGCGCTGCCTGCCAAGGCCCGCGGCAACGTCGTCAACGTCCTGCGCCTCGCGACCACCCCGAAGTGGCGCTACGACCTCAACCTGGTGCTGTGGAAACGGATCATGCGCACCCGCGAGGCCCGCGACCAGGTGCTGTCCCTGCTCGACGCGGTGTTCAACCCACGGCCGGACAACACCGCCGAGCGCCGCAAGCTGCTCCGCTACCTGCTGCGCCCCTGACCGGGGACCGGCCTTACCGGAGCTTGGAGGAAGTCCCGCCCCGCGATCGGCGCGAATAGTGCCCGCACATACGCATGTGCCCGCCGACGCGGTTCCGCCCGCAGGAATCGCTCCACCACCCACTCGAATGACCCTGTGCCTGCCGATATCCTCATCCATGCAGGTAGAGGACGCACAGCGCCCGAGGTCTCGAGGCGCTCAGGGTCACGGCTGCCATCCTGTGCCGCTCGAAAAGTCATCGTCGCTGGTAGAGCAAGGCCGCCACAGTGTTGGGACCATGTACGGGTGATCATGTCCCTGCTGTACAAAGTGACCCGGAAGCTGTTGTCCGTCCCGGCGGTGCTTCTCCGCAGCGAGGCGGCCAAGGATGCCGAACTGCTCGTGCTGCGGCACGAGAACGCGGTCCTTCGCCGCCAACTGACGGGCCCGGTCCGCTACGAGCCCACGGACCGGTTATGGTTCGCCGCCCTGTCCGAGCTGCTCGATCGTCGCCGATGGCGGGAAGTCTTCCCGATCACGCCCGGCACCCTGCTCGCCTGGCACCGCAAACTCGTGGCCCGCAAGTGGAACTACAGCGCGCGGCGACGCATCGGGCGCCCACCGACCCGGACGGCGATCAAGACGCTCGTACTGCGGCTCGCCAGCGAGAACCCACGATGGGGACACCGCCGGATCCATGGCGAGTTGGCCCGCCTCGGCCACCACATCGCCCACTCGACCGTCTGGCGGATCCTGCACGACGCCGGCATCGACCCGGCACCCCGCCGCACCGGCCCCACCTGGCGGCAGTTCCTCACCGCCCAAGCCCAGGGCATCATCGCAGCGGACTTCCTCCACCTCGACACCATGCTCGGCACACGCCTCTACGCACTGGCGTTCCTCGAACACGGCACCAGACGCCTGCACATCACCGGCGTCACCGCCCACCCGACACAGGCATGGACCACACAGCAGGCCAGAAACCTCACCGCCGACCTCGGACACCGGACGGAGTCCCTGCGCTTCCTGCTCCGCGACCGCGACGGCAAGTACAGCCAGACGTTCGACACCGTCTTCCAGGCCGACGACCTGCACGTAATCAAGAGCGCACCGCAGGCACCCCGGATGAACGCCCACTGCGAACGAGTCATCGGCACCCTCCGACGCGAACTCCTCGACCACATCCTCATCACGGGAGAAACCCACGCACGACAGGTCCTCAAGACCTACGAAGACCACTACAACCGACACCGCCCCCACCAAGCCCGCGATCAACTACCACCCGAGACCCAGCAGCACCCTGCCGCAGAACACGACCTCGACACCCACAGAGTGCTCCGCACCCGCATCCTCGGCGGCCTCATCAACGAATACAGACATGCCGCTTGACCAGTAGCGATGACTTTTCGAGCGGCACAGGGTACATGTCGACTTCGCCTTCGCGATGGTCGCGCAGGCATGTCATAAGTGAAGGGAGTTGCTCCATGAAAGCGGACAAATCGTACGCGATATCGAGTGGCCACTCGTCACTTCCGAAACCGCCGATATGGAAGCTGCCTCCGGAGTCCGAGAGTGCGCTACATGCCTCCATCACCAGAGTCTCGCAATCGTCACCCAGTTCCTGGCTCGCCGGAGCGGGCTCTTCGCCGCCAGAAGGCCGAGCCGGAAGGAATGACACCGTAAAACCCATCTATCTGACCTCCTAGTTCGGGCCAACAATGGGGAACGCCGTTTATGCAGCCCATTTTGGCCCGGGACGATCGTAGCCGCCCAGGCCTGGACGATACTGCCGTCGCGTTCTTTTCCTTACTGGTCCACATTTCGCCCATCCCACGCATAAGGTTCCGCTTCAGGATGCGTCAATTGGACAACCCGCCGCACCCGGCTTCCGCCGCGCGAGCCGGCTGACCCATCCTGTCGCCAGTGCAATCGCATACTCTGCGATACCTATCTGTATGGCTGGCGCCGGTTAGCAAGACAAATTCGCTGCGATGACGATCTCCCCGCCGAACGACCGGGCGGAAATCACATGGCCGCTGAAATTGATGTCGATTCTCATCACCGTGTCGACTTCATCCGTCGAAGCAACGGCCGAAACTACCTCCAATCCGTCTGCGGGAATGTCCGACAGGAGGGACTTGGAGGAGTATTCCTCAGGTGGCCAGAAGTAATCTGGTATCGACGAGTCGGATCTGTGTTCGATGATCAACGACCAATCGCTCCACACGTTACAGAACAGCGACGACCCGTTCACGAGGACGACCTGCAGCGCCACGGCCTCGCCCTCGCCGTCAACGATCTTCGAAATCGCTCGCACTCTGGAGCCATTGATGATCTGGGGGTCCACCCCCTTCGGTCGGAAATCCATCTCAAACCTCTCCATGGCCGGCTACGTCACATTCATCCTCCGCGACCGCGTCCCGCTTAGCAGTCGCACTGCTGTTTCGCTGCCCTGTCCCACCAGCCGTTGCCTCGCGGGGCGAGCGGGAACATGGTGACGAATGAACCGTCACTCTTGGTGAGGAGCAGGTCGTTGCCGCTACGGTAGAACCAGTAGTCGTTGCCGCCACCAGCCTGGGGGTTCCACGGCCCTTGCCTGACTTCATCATGCGCGCTCCGGACTTCGTGGATCCGATTCTCGAACCACTTCCGCGCAGCTGGGTCACTGGGGTCGAGACCGTAATCCTTCGAATGGGTCTTCCACTTCTTCCCGAACTGCTTGCCGCCGACACCGGTCAGTCCCGGGCCGCAGTTGTGTACCAGTACCGGCGTGTTCCCGGCCAGTACATAGTACGTGTGGACCGACTGGACTGTCAGGTTGTAGGTACGCATCTCGGCCCTGAAGTGCCGGACGGCGGCGATGGATGCCCGACCGTTACCTGGGGTGGCGAGCAGGGTGTTCGTTTCGAGGTCGGAGGCATCCACCCACAGGCCGGTCGTCGCGTTGTAAAACGGGTGGTGCGCCGTCGCCTTGACGGTCTTCGGGCCGTCGGGGGTGCTGATGGTCAGATCGACGTAGTCCTTGTCGGCGTCGGTGACGATGACGACCAACACGTCGTGCTGCTCGGTCTGCTTGCTCTCCGGTTCGCTGTTGGCGACTTTGTCGCCGACCTTGATCTGGTCGATGCGCTTGGTCGAGCCGTCCGCCATCAGGACCAGCGTGTCGCCGGTGAAGCTGTTCGGGCACATAGCTTTGGATCCACCCGGCAGCTGCTTCAGCGCCTTGTAGGAAGCGACCGAGCCGAGGATGCCTTCGCCAAGGCTGCCGTACACACCGTAGTTGTGGGCGATTACGTCGCTCCACATCTCGCGCTCGCAGTCCTTGACCCGGGAACAGGCTTTGTCGAGTTGGCTGAGCAGTTCGGCTTCGTCGAGTTCGCCGTAGAGCGCGCGACTGTTGTGATCCTCGCCCAGCAACTGTTTGATGATCTGGCGGCGCAGTTGCGCACCGTACTTGGCGCTGTGCTTGCCCAGTGAGTAGTTGCCGATGTAATATTCTTCGGTTTCGTAGTTGTAGGCGGTGCTGAAGCCGCCACCCCAGTCCGTGCCCCAGTTGTCTGGGTTTTCCATGTTGTCGGGGTCGGCACCGACGTTGTCGTAGTTGGGTGCGCTGCAGCCGTCTCCGTCGGGACCGCAGTTGGCGATGAGGCCGGTGGGGTCGCTGAAGGTGGTGGGGTTGTTGTCGGCGTAGGCGTAGCCGGTCCACTGCTGGGCGTTCTCGAGGTCGAGGATGGGGTCGACGCTGATGAAGCGGCCGGTGGTGGGGTCGTATTTGCGGGCGCCGATGTCGGTGAGGCCGGTGGTGTCGCTGACGGGTTTGTTCAGGAAGCCGTGGCGGTCAGGCCACGGGAGGCCTGCGGTCGGGTTCAGTTGGTTGCCGTAGGGGTCCATGGTGCGGCGGCTGACGGCGAAGCCGACGGATTCGACCGCGAGGGACGTGGTGTTGTGCAGGTCGGAGACGAGGTAGGTGGGGTTGGTGTTGCCGACGCGCAGGGCGATGGCGACGCCGTTGTGGGTGTAGTAGCGGGTGCCGACGATGGTGCCGGTGGTGTTATCGCGGGTCAGTTCTTGGCCCGCGAGGTAGAGGGTGGTCTTGCCGGGGTCGCGGCGGATGAGTTGGTTGCCGTCGGCGTCGTAGACGTACTTGGTGGGCCCGTTCGGTGAGGTGACTGTGTCGAGGCGGTTTTCGCGGTCCCAGTCGAGGGTGTGGTCACCGGTGGGCAGGGTGCGGCGAGTGGTGTTGCCGGACGGGTCGTAGCCGTAGGTCGACAGCGTCTGACCGGACGGTCCGGTGGTGGTGGCGCTGGTGAGTGCGTGGGGCCGGGGGCTGCCGCTGGTGGGGTAGGTGTAGGTCGTGGTGGTGTCGCCTGTGGAGCCGGGTAGGGCGTGCTGGGTCTGGGTGGTGCGCAGGCCGCCGGGTTCGAATGCCCATGATGTCCAGTAGGGGGTGGGTCCGCCGACGTTGGCGCTGCCTGGCGTGGTGGATGGTGCGGCGGCGCAGTCGTCGGTGGCGGTCCAGGCGTTGTCCAGGCGGCGCAGTGGGTCGTAGGAGTAGCACTGGGTGCGGACGGGGGCGCCGCGGCCCGTGGTGCCTTGGGTGTTGACGGTCTTGGTGACGTTGCCCGCGGGGTCGTAGGTGTAGCGGGTGTCGTCGATCTGCGGGTCGGCTTGTTGCGCGGACAGGTTGGTCTGGGTGAGGCGCCGGGTCTGCGCGTCGTAGTCGTAGGTGAGCTTGGCGGTGTTGTTCGACGGGCCGAGGGTGAACTGGCGGGATTCGCCGTAGGGCGTGTAGACGGACGCGGTGACGTAGGCGTTGTAACCCGCGGTCGTGACGGGTTTGCCGTACTTGTTGTAGGTGGTGCCGATGACCTCGCCGGGGAGGCCACCCCTGTTGGCGGTGGGGGGTTGGACGGCTGTCGGCAGGCCGGTGGTCGTGTAGCCGAAGGTCGTGGTGTACAGGGCGTTGAGCCCTGTTTCGGCCGCCGGGATCTGGACGATGGTCTTGCCGACCCAACCGGCGCCGGTGTAGGCGCTGACGCCGGAGATGTAGTTGCCCTCGGGTGTGTGCCGGGTGGAGTACCAGGGCAGGCCTACGCCGTTCTGGGCGCCGTCGTACAGCCAGGACGCCAGGAGGGTCCCGTTGGTCGAGTCGGCGTGTTGGGCGGTCTTGCGTCCGAGTTCGTCGTACTTGTAGGCCAGCGTCTTGCCGCGGGCGTCGGTCGTGGTGAGGATCTGCCCGGCGAGGTCGTAGGTGGTGGTCGAGGTGCCGGTGTCGGGGTCGGTCTGGCTTGTCTTGCGGCCGAGCAGGTCGTAGGTGAAGGTCCACTGGTTGCCGACGGAATCGGTGAGTTTCTTCGTCTGTCCGAGCGGTGTGTATTCCGTGGTGTCGGTCTGGTGGGTGCCACCGGATACGACATCGCCGTTGACCACGGGCAGTGCGGTGTACTTGTGGTTCTCGGTCGCGCGGCCTCGTGCGTCGCTGACGACGGTGGTCGTGACACCACCCTGGGGTGGGATGACCGTGACGCGGTCGCCGCCGTGCACGGTCTTGGTGGTCCACGTCGAGGTGACGCCCTTGTAGGCCGTTTCTAGCACCGGGCGGCCGGCTCCGTCGTAGTCGGTGGCCGAGCGGTTGTCGACCGACTTGGGGTCGACGGAGATCAGGTTGGTGCCCGGGGCACCGGTGGCGATGTAGCCGCCGTTGGTGTGCCGGACCCGGCCGTGCGAGTCGTGGAACAGGTCCGTGACGACGCGTCCGCCGTCGAGTGCGTCGGTCTGGGACTGCCGAAGCCGGCCGAAGGCGTCGAACAAGTCGATCTTGGCGACGTAGTTGGTGCCGGTCCGGTAGTCCACGAAGGTCTTGCTGGCGACCGCCAGCGGGCCATCTGTGCGGAGCACGTAGTCGTAGGTCGTCGTGGCGGGGTCGAAGCCCTTGCTCTGGCCGGGTTTCCAGACGGCGGTCAGCCGGCCCAACGGGTCGTAGGTGGCGTCGGTGCGCCGTGATCCGACATCGAGGCTGACCACGGGGTTGCCACGTGCGGGATCGAGCTCGACCGTGCTGGTCTGGTTCTTGGCGTTGGTGGTGACTGTCTTGGTGAGGATGCCGCCATCGGTGGGCGTGTAGACCGTGCGGGTGGCGCGGCCGATGGCGTCGGTCACCTCGGTGGACCGGCCGGCGGCGTCGAACTCCGCCGTCCCGGTGGTCTCATAGGTCAGCTGGTCGTTGTTGTTGACCGTCGCGGCGTCGACTCGGGTCGCGCTGCCGGACGTGACCTCGGCGAGTGCGGTCGACTCGTCGTAGTAGGTGCGGGTGGAGCCCAGGATGGAGCTCTGCGGCGTTCCTTCGGTCGGGCAGGCCTGTTGGGAGACGGTGGTTTCGGCGACGCGGTCACGCACCCAGGTGGTGGTGTTGTCGGCGTATGTGGTCGTTGTGCACAGGTCGGGCACCTCGTCGCCGGACTCGGTCTTGGCGATCAGCCTTCCGAGCGCGTCGTAGCGGTGTTCGTTCGTCACCTTCCGGGTGCCGCCCGCGGCGAGGTGGGTCAGGGTTCTGCCGCGTGACACGCCGACGACCTCGGCGGTCAGCGCGGGCAGGTTCGGCCGTTGTCGGGTGGCGGTGGCGCCGAGGATCTGTGGTTCGGTGATGGAGGTGGAGATGCGGTTCCCGCCTTCGCCGTTGAAGACCTCCTGCTCGTGGGTCATGTCGGCGAACTGGCGGTGGTCGGTGATCTCCTCGGTGAGCGAGTTGGCCACCTTGGCCGGTCGGAGGGCGTTGCCGGGCATGGTGTCGCCGTCCATGCCGCGGAAGTAGGTGGTGCGGGTCAGCGTCTGCTTGTCGTGGACGCCGTCGACGGTGTGGTTCGGGTCTCCGGTGCGTTGCTCGACCTGGCCGTAGCCGCGGAACTGGCCATAGGTGCGGTGTTCGGGCTTGACGATCTCGCTGTCGTCGTAGTGCCAGGCCGGTGCGCCGAGGTAGGTGTAGGCGGTGACCTGCGTCGGGGAGATCCCGTTACGGTCCTGGACTTCGACGCGGTCGACGACGTACTTGTGGAAGTAGTCCAGGGTCGGATTCTCGTTGAACGGCAGTGTCCAGTAGACCGGGTAGCAGCGGCGGTTGTTGTTCGCCAGGTCGGTCGGGACGTCGGTCGCGCCGCAGTCGGGCCGGCTGTAGAACACGTTGATCGACGTGCCGGTCTCGGTGGCGATGTTGGTGACCCGCCAGTGCACGAGCCCGGGCATGCTGTTGTAGCCCTGCACGCGGTTGTCGAACACCTGGCCGGTGAAGGTGACCGGCGGGACGGTCAGGGACGTGCCGTCCTTGGCGAAGCCGGTGCGGGTGATCGACTGGAGCCAGAGTTCCTTGTTCGCGATGTCCTTGAACTCGTGGCCGAGCTGGTAGCGGTCGACCGTGACCGGTCCGGTTCCCTGGTTGTACTGCGTGGTGATCGTGGTAAGTCGTTTGGTCGACCAGAAGGACGGCGAGTGGTTGTTGCACACCGCGCCCGGCTTGCACTGCTGGTCCTGCGGGGTGTCCGGCCAGCGCCTGGCGTTGTCGGCGGTGAACTTGGCCGGGTCGCAGTCGAAACCGACGTCCGGCAGGCAGCGCTCCGCGACGTCGAACACGACCTGATTGGGTGCTGCGGCACCGTAGATGCTGCCGTCGACGGTGCGTAGGCCGTAGTCGACGCGCTTGAGCGTCCCGCCGCGGATGTAGGAGACGCCCGCCGTTGCCTTGTTCGCGCCGTAGTGGTTGGTTTCCGGCGTGTAGTAGTACGAGGTAACGTTGCCGTGGGTGTCCTCGACGAAGTCGAGGTTCCACCGCCAGGCCTGCGCGCAGGACGACTGCGCGAAACCGCCGGGGTTGTAGCAGGGGTCGCCGTTGCGGGGACCGTAGACCGGGACGGTCCAGGCGGAGTTCGTCTGCTCCTGGTCGGTGTGACCGGGTCCGCGGTTGCGGCCGAAGTAGTAGCTGACACCGGCGGTGTTGGTGACCTTCCAGTGCTCGCCGTTGTGCACGCCGTTGACCGCGCCGGTGACCAGCTCGATCCGGGCACCGCCGTCGGTGGAGGCGCGCCAGGTTCCGGTGGCGTCGTCGCGCACGAGCTCGGTGGACTTGCCGTCCAGCACCATCGTGACGATCTGGCCCGCCCAGCACAGGTCACCGGTCTGCTGCGGCTGGGGGAGCGTCTTGTCCTGGGCGCAGCTGCGGTAGGTGCGTTCGATGGCGCCCGGTGAGTAGTCCCAGCCTTGGCCGATCCAGGAGGACTGGTTGTTGGTCGCCAGCGTGCGGCCGTCGACGCCGGCGGAGCTGTAGGACAGCGCGACCTTCGGAGCGACTGCGGAGCCCGACGAGGAGTGCGGCAGGACGAGGGGGTAGGTCCAGTTGAAACCGCCCGCACTTCCGGACACCGACCAACTGCCGGAGGGTGCCAGGGTGCTGGCTGCGAAGGTGCCGTTGGCGCCGCTGCTGTCCGCGGTCGCGGCGAACACCATCGGCTCGGCCACGGCGGTACGGGTGGTGACAGTGCGCGCCTGCGGGTCGTTACTCGACTTCAGGGCGGTCTGGGTTTGGCACTCGGCCGCGTCGGGGGTGGTGAGCGCGCAGTCGGGTAGACGCACGATCTTGAGGCGGGAGCCGAAGTCCGCGCCGGCGGCGTTGGTGAAGTCGGAGTAGTCCAGCCCGACCGACACGTCCGCTTCAGGCGCACCGTCTTGCGGCGTGACGGTGAACAGCACGCCGGTGACGCCGGCGCGTTGCGTGTCCTCCTGGCCGTGTACTTCGACGGTGAAGGAGTGGTCGTGCTGTTCCGAGGTCAGCGTCACGGGCAGGTCGCCCGCAGGTTGGGCCGACGCCCCTGCGGTGACGGTGGCCTTGCCTGGCTGCGGCCAGGACGCGTCGCGTAGACCGGTGTCGGCCGGTTGGGCGTTCGCGGGTTGCGCTGCCAGCGGGAAGTCGGTGTGCGGGATCGGTTGTTCCTGGGCCAGCCGGGGTGCCCAGTCCGTTGGGCCGCTGTCGGCGGTGAGGCCGACGACGAGCGACGCGGTCATCATCGTGGCGACCAACAGTGCCAGTGACCGTCTGGACCGGGTCGCGCCCTTGTGTTGCGGGCGCGCGGAATCTCCACCGAGCATGTCTCAAGCCCCCCTGAGAACAAGGCCGTGATCGGCCCAGGCTGGGGAACCATAGCCACGGATTGTGTGCTCGGAAAGACTTTCCCCGCGATCACGCTGCGGATGCATCCGATCGGCGCAGCGTTACATGCACTGCTGTGTCGTTCGTCTCAGATCGATGTCTTTTCGCAGGTAGACCGTGCCCGATAGGGTCCGGCGGCCAGTCGCGATCGGCTGTGCTTCGAGCGTCCGGGGGGACACGTGTTTCGCAGACCGTCCAGCTTCGCCGCGCCCAGACGGCGCGCAGTGATCACACTCTTGACAGCGAGCGCGGTGCTCTGCGGCCTGGCCACACCCGCATTCGCGTCTCCCGCACCCACCGAACAGCCGTCGTCCGCCCAGCCGATGGTCGACAGTTCGGCGGAACTGCACACGCCCGCCGAATCCACAGCGTTGACGGAGGCACAGCGCACGGGGCAGCCGGTGGCGGTGGTGGACGAGTACACCGAGACCAGTGAGGTGTTGGCGAATCCGGACGGCACCTTCACCATGCGGACGCACGTCCAGCCGGTGCGGGTGAAGCGTGACGGTGCATGGCGGGACGTCGACAGCACGCTCACCCGGACCTCCGACGGAGGGCTTGCTCCTGTGGCGAGCCCGGTCGGGGTCACGTTCTCCGGTGGCGGTACGGCACCGCTGGTGACGATGCGGGACGGGGACAAGCAGTTCGCCCTGAACTGGCCGTCCCCACTGCCCGCGCCGGTGGTGGACGGTTCGACCGCCACCTACCCCGGCGTGTTCCCGGGCGTCGATCTGCAACTGACCGCGAGCGCCGCGGGCTACTCCGAGGTCCTGGTCGTGAGGGATGCCCAGGCCGCCGCCAACCCTGATTTGTCCACAGTGGAACTGACGGCCACGACGACCGGTCTCGATGTGCGCAGCGACGGGCACGATGTGCTCAGCGCTGTGGACGCCGAGGGTCGGGTGGTGTTCCAGGGTTCGACGCCGATCATGTGGGACTCCAGCAGTGACGCCAAGGTGGGCCCGGCGCCGACGGCCACGGATCCGGGCAGTGGCAGGGTGTCCAAGCTGGACGTGACGGCCGAGACGGTCGCGACCGACCCCGCCAGCCGGTCCAGCACGGTCGATCTGACGGTCACGCCGGACGCCGCGGCGCTCACGGGCGGGGACGTGGAGTACCCGGTGTACATCGACCCGGTGATGTCGCGCTACCACGACGCGTGGGCCGAGGTCACGAGCAACGGCTGGTACTACTGGAACGCCAACATGGACGCCCAGGTCGGCTTCTGCGACAACTGGGCCGGCTGCAACGGCAGCTGGACGGCCCGCTCGTTCTTCCGTTTCACCAGCACCGACCTGCAGCAGCGCAACGGCACGAAGGCCCAGGTCTTCGCGGCCTACCTCTACGCCACGCAGGTGCACGGGACGTCGTGCAGCGTGGAGTACCCGGTGGCGGTCTACCAGGTCGACCCGATCAGCTCGGCGACCCGCTGGCCCGGCCCCAACGGATTCGCCCTCGACACCCGCTCGTCCAAGGCCGGTGTCGGCTGTGACAGCGCCGGTGCGGTGCGGTTCGACGTGTACGGCACGGCGGTCGGCGCGGTGGACAACAACTGGTCCGAGGTCAACTTCGGCCTGCGCTCACCGGACGAGACGAACCGGATGCAGTGGAAGAAGTTCGCCAACAACCCGCACCTGGACGTGGTCTTCGCCTTCCCCCCGAACGTCCCCCACAGCCTCGCGGTCGGCAACGCGGTCACCTGCGACAACCGGATCGTCACCCCGGACGCGTACCCCATGCTGTACGCGTCGGCCTCCGACAACAACAACCCGCCGCTGAACATCGGCCTGTTCTACGAGATCTGGAACAGCACCGGCACCACGCTCAAGGCCAGCATGAACTCGCCGGTCGTCATCGCCTCGGGCAGCCAGGGGTCATGGAACAGCACCGTCAACCTCGGCAACGGAGACTGGGCCTACCGCGTCGCGGCGTGGAACCAGTTCCCCGGTGACTCCTCCCTGAACCGGGGTGCCAGCGGATATTCGAGCTGGTTGTGGTTCACCACACGAGCGGTGCCGATCGGCCAACGGCCCACGATCACCAGCACCGATTACCCCGCCGACTACTGGGGGCGTCCGCAGAACCAGCCGGGCAGGTTCACGTTCAACGCCAGTGGAGCGCCGCACATCGCCGGGTTCACCTACACCTTCTCCGGCGCGGGCACCGAACGCGTGCCGACGACCACCGACTGCGACTACAACCAGACCTTCGGCACCACCGGCGGATGGGTGGCCAACAACGGGGGCACCGCACGGATCACCGTGCCGCCGACGTTGAGCCCTGGCTACCACACCCTGCACGTGCGCAGCTTCGACGACGCCCACAAACTGTCCCCCGAATCCGAGGCCTACACCTTCTACGTCGCACCGTCGTACGTCGCACCGGCTCCGACCACGCGGATCGAGGCCGAGTCGCTGACCCCGACCGGTAGCGGCGTGACCACGACGGTGGTCAACGACGCGGCGGCATCGGGCGGTAAGTACCGTGCCGCGACCACCACTACCGACGGCGCGACACTCACCGTTCCGTTCACCGCACCCACGGCCGGCTACTACAACGTCGACGCCGGTCTGATCGACAACGCTGCCGTGCCGGACGCCGCGGTGTTCACGTTGGACGGCAAGCTGGTCGCCAACGCTTTCCAGGGCGGCACCGGGGCGTCGACCACCACGCTGGACAAACAGCTCGCCGGGGTACACCTGACCGCGGGCGCGCACCAGCTCGACATCAAGATCGTCAAGAAGACCGGATCGACCGCCACCGCGTTCAAGGTCGGTCTCGACTACCTGGAGCTGTCGCCGACGGTCAAGCTCGACGCCGAGGCCATGCCCCTGATCTCCAGCGACAAGCCGCTCGTGCACATGGGCGACTGCTGCGGCGGTCTGGTGTTCAACAGCGGCGCCCAGATGCGCTTCGAAGGCGACGACGTCGGTCAGGAACTCAGCCTCGAGGTCACCGTGCCCATCGAGGCGGACTATGCCGTCGGTGCGGGTATCACCAAGGCGTTCCACTACGGCAACTACAGCGTCAGCATCGACGACACCGTCATCGGCCAGACCGACACCACACCCGTGGACGGCTACGACCCCGGCGCCGTCACCCGCTACACCGGCCTCGGCGGCACCCACCTGACCGCCGGGAAACACACCATCACGTTCCGCACCATCAGCACCCACCCCGACTCCACCCAACTGAGGTACCGCATCGCGTTGGACTACCTCACGTTCCAGCCGGTCAACAACGTGACCGCGGTCGACTTCACGGCAGCGATGAACAACAAGGGCATCGGCAACGACGGCACCACCGCAGCCGACGTCAACTTCATCGGCAACGGGCTCTCCGCCCAGACCTTGACCGCCGCCGGTCTCGCACCGGGCCGGACCGCCGTCGTCGGCGGCGCCCCGTTCACCATGCCGCTGCCCAACCCGACCACCGGCAACGACAACATCGTCGCCGTCGGCCAGACCATCCCCTTCCCCACCGCCCACCAGGTCAAAGCGAGCGCGGTCGGACTGCTGGCCGTCAGCACCTGCGGAGGCAGCCCCGCACGCCACGGCACCATCACCTACACCGACGGCACCACCTCGAACCCGCAGTTTCCCTCCGTGAACAGCTGGATCGACCTGCCCTGGGACCCGACCGGCATCACCCTGCCCCACCGACTCACCGGCCCGAACCCCGACAAGACCCTGCAACCGGTCATTTACCCGATCTTCGCGCCCGCCGACCCCACCAAGACCGTCAAGTCGCTCACGCTGCCGAACTACGGCTCGTCGCTGCTGCCCAACACCTGCGCACCCGCGCTGCACGTGCTGTCCATCGCACCCCGACCGGTCCACACCGGCTGGGTCGGCGCCTGGGCCGCACCCTCCGACGCCGCCGTCGTCCCACCGGGCGGACACGGCTTCGCCGACAAGACACTGCGCACCGTGCTGCGCCCCACCGTCACCGGCGGCCAGACCAGGGTGACACTGTCCAACGCACTGGCCACCACACCCGTCACCATCGACGCCGCCGCCATCGCCGCCCAGATCGGCACCGACTCCGCCACCGGCCCCAGCACCCCACTGCGCTTCGCCGGCGCCACCACCGTCACCCTCCCCGCAGGCGGCGAGGCGCTCAGCGACCCCGTCGCGTTCCCCACCAGCGGCAACGGCAACCTCGTCGTCAGCATCCACCTGCCCACCGCCACCACCCAGGCACCCATGCACGGCCACCCCACCGCACCGACCTACCTCGCCCCAGGCAACACGGTCGCCAACACCACCGGCACACCGTTCACCACGACCCTGCCCGGCAGCCACTACATCACCGGTGTCGACGTCTCCACCACCGACCCCGGCGCCGGCACCGTCGTCGTCCTCGGCGACCAGCTGTCGGCCACCGCACCGCCCGGCAGCACCCAACGCGACACCTGGGTCGACGAACTGCCCGCCACACTCGCCGCCAACGGCACCACCCTGCCCGGCGGCCTGATCAACGCCAGCCGCGCCGGCATCCCCGACACCGCCCGCTGGCGACTCACCGACGGCACCGGCACCACCGCCCGCGACTCCACCGGCAACGCCCACGCCACCGCACACGGCGGCGTCACCTGGAGCACCGACCACAACGGCTCCGCCGTCCTCAACGGCACCGGCCACTTCCAGACCGCCGAAAAAGTCCTCGACACCACCAAAAACCTCAGCGTCTCCACCTGGATCAAGATCACATCCCACGACACCGACCACACCGCCGTCAGCCAGGACGGCAACACCACCAGCGCCCTCCAACTCCACTACAGCACCACCGCCCAACGCTGGTCCTTCACCACCCGCTCCGCCGACTCCGCCAACCCCACCACCTGGCAGGTCCTGTCCAAGAACAAACCCGCACTCAACACCTGGACCTACCTCACCGCCACCTACGACGCACACAGCCACATGGCAAGGCTCTACGTCGACGGAGCCCTACAAACGTCCACTGCCAACGTCGCACCGTTCGCCGCCAATGGCCCACTCGCCCTCGGACGCGCCCGCCACGCCAACAACGACACCGCCCACCTCCACGGCTCCATCGCCGACGTCCGCGTCCAACAGTGGACCATCACCCAGAACGACATCGTCTTCGCCTACAACCAACGCGACTTCGGCACCTACCCCGACACCGGCGCCATCGGAGCGGGCAACGCCCGCACCGACCTCCACCGCACCGCACTCAACGCACCCAACACCCGCACCGTCCTCATCGCCACAGGAGCCAACAGCCTCCTCCGCGGCGCCACCGCCACCGACGTCCGCACCGGCCTCACCGCACTCACCAGCGTCAACAGCCCGGAAGGCCTCAAACGCCACCCACGCCCGGACGGCACACCGATCCACGTCATCCTCACCACCGTGCCACCGCTGGGCCTGGACGCCAACGACCCACGAGAAGCACAACGCCGTCAGCTCAACCAGGACATCATGGCCAACTTCCACGTGTACGAAGCCGACTACGCGGTCGACTTCGACGAAGCCGTCCGCGACCCCTCCAACCCGAACCGCATCGCCCCGCAATACCTCACCAACGGCGTCCCCAACGAGGCCTACCACCACAAGATCGCCCAACACCTCGCCGACGCCATCAACACCTTCCCCCCACGAGCAGAACTCTGACCGACCCCTGGCGTGGGGCAGAACCACCTGCCCCACGCCACGGCACGACTGCGCCCGGACCGCCGAGCACGAACGCCTCGCCACGCTGCCGGCACGGACGTTCTAGTCGTCGGCGGCCGGGATGGTCCGCCACAGCGCCGTAAACGCCGTGACCGCCGGGATCGCGGGCCACCTGATGGCGGTGGCTCATGCCGCCATGGCTTTGATCACCAGCGCACCAGCCCTGCGCACGAACTGCGAGTACGGGCTCAACCTCGTCACGATGCAGGACAACTACGCGCTCGGTCCGGACTCGCCCAGGCCTGACTGCCCCACGTGCGGCCAGACGGCCTGACCCGGGGCCCGGGGCAAGGGGGCGTCTCCCGCGTCCCCTTCGTCCTGGGCGCGACCTCGTTCGCCTCACGAGCGAGCCCGGCCCAGCGCCTCCGGCAAGCTACAACTGGTGATCAT
The DNA here is from genome assembly GCF_040673975.1 of Actinosynnema sp. NPDC050801. Lineage (NCBI taxonomy): Bacteria > Bacillati > Actinomycetota > Actinomycetes > Pseudonocardiales > Pseudonocardiaceae > Actinosynnema > Actinosynnema sp. NPDC050801. The sequence goes on from NZ_JBFAQZ010000017.1 coordinate 165,898, forward strand.
CCAGTCAGCCTGGCCGGTACCTACATACAAGTCGGAACCTCAGCCGTACTAAGCATTGAACTGGTTCGCTGCGGAGCTTGGCGTGGAGGAAGGACCGATGCCGCCTAGCCATGCAGGTGAACCTGTGCGACCGATCGGGCGATGTGTGTACTGGTTCGGGAATGAAGGCAGTCGGTTGTGCGGTACAACCGACTTCGCCAGCAGACCCGACAGGACGCCCTGGAGGGCGGAGACGGTGGATTCCGGTCAGGCCGTACACCGCACGATCGTCGTAGTGGACGTGGAGGGGTTCGGTGATCCGCGTCGGACGCTGCCTCACCAGATCGGCACCCGGGCGGGTCTATACCGGGTGATGGCCGACGCGCTGCGTGCGGCCGGGGTGGCGTGGGTGGATTGCTATCACGAGGACCGCGGCGACAGCGTGTTCGTGCTCATACCTCCCGAGTTCGCCAAGGCGCCGTTGGTGGAGGTACTACCGGGGGTGTTAGCGGAAGCCTTACGGCAACACAACGACACCAGCCCAGTCCCGCAGTACACCCGGCTGCGGCTGGCGGTGCACGCCGGCGAGGTGGTCTTCGACGGCCACGGCGTCACCTCGACTGCGGTGACGACGGCCTTCCGGCTACTGAACGCACCGCCGGTCAAGGAAGCACTCGCGGGCTCGCCGGCTCTGGTCGCGCTGGTCGTGTCGCGCTGGATTTTCGACGAGGTCGTCCGCCACTCCGCCGTGCTCGACCCGGCCACTTTCCGACCGGTGGCGGTGGAGGTAAAGGAGGTCCGTGACACCGCCTGGGTCGCCCTGCCCGACCATCCCTACCCTGCCGACTCGGCCGTGCTCGATCGTCCGGCGAACCCGGTCGCATCCGGCGGCAGTGGCGTGATGCCCCGGCAACTACCCGGGGCGCCGGCGCTGTTCGTCGGGCGTGAGGAGTACTTGGCCGTCCTGGACCGCGCCTTGATACCCGCCGACGGCGCCCCTGGGACGGACAGGGCGGTGGTGGTCTCCGCGCTGGGCGGAGCCGGAGGAATTGGCAAGACCTGGCTGGCGCTGCATTGGGCCCATCGCCACGCCGATCAGTTCCCCGACGGGCAGCTGTTTGTCGATCTGCGCGGCTTCAGTCCCGACAGCCCGCCTCTCGACCCGGCGGTGGCGGTACGCGGCTTCCTCGACGCGCTCGGCGTCGACCCCGACCGCCTACCGGTCGGCCTCGACACCCAAACAGCGCTGTACCGCAGCCTGATCGCCGGACGGCGAATGCTGATCGTGCTGGACAACGCCGCCACCGCCGACCAAGTCATCCCGCTGCTGCCCGGTACTCCCACCTGTATGGCCTTGATCACCGGTCGCAGCAGTCTCGCCTCGCTGATCGAGCGGCACGGTGCCCGCCACCTGCAACTGGACATCCTGTCTCGAGAAGAAGCCCGTGCCCTACTGGCCGAACGCCTAGGAGAGGCCCGAGTGGCCACCGAAATCGAGGCGACGGACGAACTGATCCGGTTGTGCGGGCGTTATCCGCTGGCGCTGTCGATCATCGCCCGCCAAGCCTCCACCCATCCGACTGTCCCGCTGGCCGAGTTCGCCACAGAACTTCGCGAGCTGGGCTTGGAGATACTCGACCACGACACCGATCCCTCCGCCAGTCTTCCCAGCGTGCTGTCCTGGTCCCTTCGTCATCTGACACCCGAACAGCGGCAGGCGTTCATGCTGCTGGGCATAACCCCTGGCCCTGACACCGGCATGTCCGCCGCCGCCTGCCTCATCGGGATGTCGGCGGCACGAACGCGCCAAGTGCTGCGCGTCCTCGAAGACACCTCTTTGATCGACCGGCGCCCGCATGGCCGCTACGCCATGCACGACCTCATCCGCTCCTACGCCACCACTCTTGCCCAAGACCTACCCCAACCAGTCCGGCGGGCCGCGCTGGAGCGGGTGGTCGACTTCTATCTCCACACCGCGGACGCCGCCGCCCGACTCGTGGATCCCCACACCGCCTTGACCCCGTTGGGGCCACCCGCACCCGACGTGCGCCCACACCCACTGCCCGACCAGCAAGCCGCACTGGCCTGGCTCGATGCCGATCACCCCCACCTACTCGCCGCCCAGCACACCGCCGCTGCACAGCACCAGCACCACACCGCCTGGTGCCTGGCGTGGATCCTGACCGACTTCCACCGACGACGGGGACACCTGCATGACGACGTGGCGGCGTGGCGGGCCGCGCTGGACTCGGCCGGCCATCTGTCCGACCCCAGCATCCTCATCCGCACCCATCGACACCTCGGCGCCGCCCAGGCCCGGCTAGTCCGACACGACGAGGCTATTCGGCACCTGCACCAAGCACTCGCTCTGGCCAAGCAGCACCACGACACCACCCAGGAAGCACACACCCACCACGAGCTCGCACAGGCGTGGGAACAGCGCGGCGACGACCGCACGGCCCTCGAACACACCCGAAGCGCTCTGAACCTCTACCGCGTTCTAGACAACCCGGTATGGGAAGCATCGACGCTCAACATGGTGGGATGGTTCGCCGCCCGCCTGGACGACTACGAAACCGCTCGCGAACACTGCCAAGCCGCCCTGGCTCTGCACCGCCGCCACCGAAACCCCGACGGCGAGGCCGATACCCTGGACAGCCTTGGCTACATCGAGCACCACACAGGTAACCACCGGCAGGCCGTCCACCACTACCGCCAAGCCCTCGACCTGGACCGCGCTCTCGGTCACACCTACCAGACTGCCAATACCCTCGACAGCCTCGGTCATCCCTACAGCGCCCTCGGCGAGCACGAGCAGGCCCGCGCAGTGTGGAGGGAAGCGCTGGAACTGTATCGGGAACAAGGCCGCGACACCGACGCCCAACGCGTACAACGGCAACTCGACGCTTTCGACCAGGAACTGTAGAACGAGTGGATCTGCCGCTGTTTAACTGATCAACTTCTTGGTCTGGTCGACGCTGCGTGCCCTGCGCCTTGATCATGGTCGAGGTTGCCGCCTGAACTGCACGGACGACATTTTCGGCAAGCACAACGTCCTCCGGCACTTCCACCAACTCGCCGACGCCGCCGGACTGCCGCGTCGGAGTGGTGGACCAGGCCGGGGCCTGCGGGACGGCCGGCGTGGTCGCGGGTCCACAAGGCTATCTCCAGCGCGTCGAGCACCGGGCCGGTCCGCATCCGGGTGTCGGCCTTCCAGCCCACGATCCGGCGGGAGAACACGTCGATCACGAACGCGACATAGACGGTGCCCGACCGGGTGGCCACATAGGTGAAGTCGGCCACCCACAAGGCATTCGGTCGTTCTGCGGTGAACCTCCGATTGACCAGGTCACCCGCGCGCACGCCGTCCGCGGCGGGAACGGTGGTGCGCCTGGCCCCTGCCGCGCGTGGCGCCGGTGATGCCCAACTTGCGCATCGACCGCTCGACCGTGCACCTGGCCACACCGATCTCCTTGCGGCACAACGCCTGCCATACCTTCCGCGCCCCGTAGACCTCGTAGTTGTCCTTCCACACGTTCGTGATCTCGACCGACAGCCGCTCGTCACGGCGAGCCCGCGCCGACGGCGGACGCGACTTGGCCGCGTAGTAGGTGCTCAGGGCGATCGCGACTCCCGCCTGACGCAGGACGGCGCAGATCGGCTCGACCCCGAATCGCTCCCTGTACTCGTCGATGTAGGCGGTCACCTGGTGTGTGGGCGGTCGAGCTCCGCCGCGAAGAAGCTGGCCGCGGACTTCAGGATCTCGTTGGCCCGCTTCAATTCCGCGTTCTCGCGCCGCAACCGCTTGAGTTCCGCCGCCTAGTCCGTCGTGGTCCCCGGACGTTGTCCGCCATCGACCTCGGCCTGCCGCACCCAGTTGCGCAGCGTCTCACCGGAAACCCCGAACTTCTCCGCGATCGAGCAGATCGCCGCCCACTCCGACCGGTACTCGTCACGGTGCTCCCGAATCAGACGTACCGCGCCCTCCCGCACCTCGACCGGGTGCCGTGAAGGTCGTGCTATGACTCCATCCTCTCAAGGAATGGAACCTCCACCACAACCGGAGCGCTTCAGATCGCCTCGTGGCTGATCCGCATGGACTCATCATCGGGGAAGTCGAGCCTGACGCGGTGGCTGATCTGTTGCGGGCTCCAGGCCGTCGCCCAGTGCCGATCTGCTCGGTGGGGCTTCATCTTGCGCCCTTTCCACCCGGCTGCGCCCGGCCCTGCCACGACCGTGCCGTCAGCGCCGCGCAGAGTGCCGTCCAGACGCTCCTGGACGTACTCGCGCAGCCGGTCGTTGGTGACGAGCCTGGAGACCTTCGGGCGCTTGGCGGCCTGCTGTGCCTTCCACTGGGCGACCGTCGCGCGGTAGTCCTGCCGCCCACCGCGCGTGGCGGCGTTACGGCGCAGTTCACGGGAGATCGTCCCCGGGTCTCGCTGCAGAGAGCGGGCGATCCGGCGCACCCCGGCGCCCTTCGCACGCAGGATCGCGATCTCCTCACGCTCCTCGAACGTCAGGTAGCGGCCCGCAGGCTCAGCCAGCGAGATCGGCGGCATGCCGCCAGCGTGACGAAACCAGCGGATACCCACCGGCCACGACACGCCGACCGCCAACGATGCCTCCACCGTCGTGACCCCCGTGGCGATCAGCCGCCAGAACTGGCGTTGCACCACCCGTGACGGGTCCGGCCGGCCAGGCGAGCGCATCGCCGGCCGAAGTGCCCGATCAGCACGCCACTGCCGACGCAAGCCCTCGGGAACATCACCGGTCTTCTTACTCCAGTCCGCCGTCACCACGTCGCACACCTCCGAGATCAGGGTGTTGCGACGACCAGTTGAATCCACCTTGACTGCCCGCGTCCGAGTGGTGAATCAACCCTGCCGCGATCGGGTGACCCGTGTGCCCGCGGGCCCACAACGCCATCTCCAACGCGTCGAGCA
>NZ_JBFAQZ010000018.1:0-160474 GCF_040673975.1 Actinosynnema sp. NPDC050801
CACCGAAGTCGAGGCCGTCTACTACCGTCAACACCAGCCAACCCCGGCTGGAGCAGTCAACTGATCGAGTCTCCACCGAACCCGGGGCGGTTCACGGGCGAGCTTCAGCCCGGCGCTGCGTTCATCGCCGGAGCACTCGTCGCACTCCAACCCATGGCCTTCGACGACCTGTTCAAGGTGGTTCCCCAACCGAACGACACCCTCACGTGAGCGCCCCGAGGCACGCGGCCACACAGCTGCGCCACGAACTGACAACCTCCCCACACCGCCACCGATTCGACACCGACCGCGTCCTCACGACACTGCACGCGGTGCTGGACGAGCCTGAGACGGCGGTTGCCCTGCTGGCCGAGATCTGGCCCGCCACGCCACCCGACGCCGGCCCCGACTTCGTTCACCGGTTGAGCGACATCGGAGCCCAGCTGACGGGCGTCCTGCCCACGTCCCTGCTTCTGGCAAAGGCATTGCGCCGGGCCGCCCAGTCCCTGCGCGCGAACGACCAGCTCCACTTCGCCGCCATCCACGGCATGCGCGAACTCGCCATCCACCGACAGCGCGACAACGAGCCCGACGCCACCGCTGAAGCCCTGCACGACCTCGCCCAGACCTACCGCTCCCTCGGCGTGCTCCACAAGGTCATCGGCTGCGCCGACGAAACACTGGAGACCTACCTCCTGCACCACCACCAGCCAGGCATCGCACGAACACTCACCCACCTCGGCGCCCTCATGATCGAAGCCCACCGACACGACTCCGCCATCACCTACCTCACCCGAGCCGACAAGGCCTACGCACAACTACCCGAACCCACCACACACGCCGAATCCCTGGTCCTACTCGGCCAAGCCCAGTACCTGTCCGGCGACCACCACACTGCCGACCGCACCCTCAACCGCGCCCTCTCCCTGATCATCCGTCTCGACGACCGCGCAGCGCGAAAGGTCCGAGCCCTCGTCGCGGAGACCCGACCTGCATAAGTAGCTGTTTTCGTCCTGCTGGGGTGGATGAGTCGTCGGCTGGTGATACGGATCGCGGACCAGCGGACCATCGCCTCGTAGTGGCGACGCTGGCAGGGCTGGCCGAGTCGGGCGCGGTGGTCCTGATCATCGACCGGACCTACCCGTTGTCCGAGGCGAGCACTGAACACCTCGACAGGAATTCATCGGCGCCCAACAAGGCGACTATCTCCAGCAAGGGACCTGCCATGCCAGCAGGCTCCAGCCGGTCGGCGTGCTCGACGGAAATCGACCAGGTCGCTGCCACCGTCACCTGGTGCGAGTCCGGCAGTGCCTCATCCTCGCAACACCGCAGCCAACCGCCTGTGACGATCGGTCAACCGCTCCAGCTAGGCGGCGGACGACAGGTCCCGGTCGAGCATGTACGCGGCGACTTGGGCCAATGCCAACGGCAGGTATCCCAGCGCCGTAGCAAAGCTCGACCTTGTCCTGCAGCAGGTACGTACGTTCGCCTACCACGCCGGTCAGATATGCACGCGCCTCAGCCTCAGCGCCGCCCCTACGCCGAGGAACCGACGGCCATGCCCACGCGGCGCGGCGTCGCGTCGCCGAGTTGTCACCACAACGCGTCCGGTGCCCGAGATCGGCGGCCACATCTCCGCGAGGTCACTGGGGCGACCGAACATCGTCGAGCACCCACTAGCCACCGCACCGAGGCGCTCGCCAACCAGTCGAGCAACGGGCGGGCGCCGTCTCCAGGATCAGCGTCCTCGATGCCGGTGAGGTCGGCGGCGACTCGGGCGAAGGCAGACGCGATCGCGTCCCGTGATCCGGCTGAGACCCACACGAGCAGGTCGACCTCAGCGGCGGCCCACCGACGTCAGTCAGCCGTTGGTTCGCCCCGACAAACCGAACGCGGCAAGACCGCCAGAAGATCGACGCCGTCCCCACGGCCGCGATAGCGGTAGGCGGCTAGAAGTTGCGTGGAGCGAGGGTCAGGGCGTCTGGGCGGATGGTGGTGATGGGCTGACATCCTGCCGGGTTGAAGGCTTGGCGGGCGTGCTCCAACTCGAACCCCGATACTCATCGAACCCGAGTTCCTTTTTGGCCTCGATGAGCACCCAGGACATCTCGTCCACGACCGACCAGACCCGATCATGCAGGAAATCCCACCCCCGCTCTTCCGGGGTGCAGAGATCGTGCGCCACCATCGCGATCTCGTACCACGCGTTCATGGCGGTGTGCTGAAGCTCGCCGCCGCTGACCAGTTCCAGCACGCCAAGGGCTTCGGCGGCCGCCTGTTGAGCTTCGATCACCGACTGGCGCATCTCGTTGGTAAGCTGCGGACGGTCATAGTCGATCGCCTGGACGATCTCCTGCATGACGCCCTCCCAGAGACGAACACGGCCGACGTACTGGGCTACCGCCCGGACGGTTTCCGCGCGGCGCTCCATTTCTTTGTCGTGGATGCGTTGTCGTTCCTCCCGCTCCCGGTCACGAGCCCAACGCACATCCTCCCGGGCCCGCTCACGTCGCGCGTTGATCAGTTGCCCGAGCACGACACCGACGATTCCGAAGATCCCGGCAAGCAACGCGACCACGATCGGCACCCATACGGACACCTGTCCTGACTGCATGATCGAACCCTAGGAACGACCGCGCCCACCGCACTGCGGATCGTGTTCCGTTCACCCGACTGGTGGAGTTGGTCGTCTGATCTCCGCGAAGTTCGAGCTGTCCTCTGTCCAGTGGGTGGCGCGGTTGGCACATCTGCACAACGCCCAGCTCCTCGAACTCGAACTGCTCGACGCCTATTACGCAGGCGAACAGTCCTTGTCGTGCGTGCACCTGGAACCGATCCGCAGGTTGGACTGACCAGGCTCAACTGGCCCAGCTGGTCGTAGACGCGTTGGAGGAGCGGTTGGACCTCACCAGTTTCCGGCCGGGAGGGCAGCACGCCGCAGACCGCGAGCCTTGGCAGATCTGGCAGGCCAACCGCCTGGACCTGAACGTCGAACAAGCCCGTCCGCGAGCGTGCACCGCTGCCGGTACAGTTCCGAAAACCGGTGCTCACCGGGCGGTGACCGTCCGACGGAGCCAGCGGCTCCCCTCGTCGTGGAAAACCCGGAGAACCAGTCGGGCGACCAGAGCATTGCCAAGGCGATACTGAACCCAATCGCCAGCGCCGTCGCCAGCCGATGGCCAAGCTGTGCGAACATCGCCTTCGGTCCGTTCGTGGTCCGCTCTTCGTCCTGGTCGAGTGGTGGAAGCGGAACGGTTCGTGTGTGCGGACCGACCTCAGTACTCGAGGGACGGCGAACACGACGCACCTGGCACGCTGCGGCTCGCAACCGGCCAGACACGTTCTGCCCAGTCCAGGCGATCATGTCGAACTCGCCCAGTTCGGCCAGCGCGGTGAACTGGTGATCGGCCGAGGCCACGGAGAACGTTTGACAGCCGCGAGCATGGGCGTAGCGGGCGTGCGACAGCAGCGCGGTCAGCCGCGTCCGCGCCTGGGGTGACCAACCATGTGGGTATCCGCCCTGTCCGACAACCCGACCACTCCCGTCGACGCCGCTGCTACTCCGGCTCGTGTCGGATCTCTTCCTCGGTCCACGTCCCATCATGATCGTGATCCCGCGGCTCAGCGACGAGGACGATCGCTACATGGCTGCGGTCTACCGGGTGTGTTCCCAGCAAGCTGGTGGGCTGGCGCCCGGCCGTTGTTCGCTGCACTCAGGGTATGGCCGAGTAACGGCTTCATCGGTAGCGCTTGCAGTCCGTGGCTATGGCATAGAGGCGTGCGCGAGGAAGGTTCACCCCCTCGTCGAGGAGAAAACAACGGCGACCTGAAGCCTCTTAGCTACGCGGTTATGTTACGCCAGTTTCACGACGTAAACGTCTTTCAGTCGCCTTTTGGTGAAGCTGGACACCACTCCGGCTTTTTTGAGGCGATCGAGGACCGTTCGATGCGAGTGATCAGAACTCACCTCGAACTTGTCCTGGGCGCGACTCGTCAGGTTGCTGTAAGGGTCCCCCAGTTCGGTCAATACCATGACGAGTTCAGTCGCATCCACCAGAGGCGCCGCAGATGCAAGCAGCTTCAACGTAAGGCCTTGATCCTTGGTGGCAGCAGCGATCCGGCGAACTTGATTCGCGGCGAGATTCCGCCGTTGAGAAAAAGCATACTGGCCGGCGGCCGAGAGTGAAGCTGCATCGTCGGGAACGTAACGTTCAAAGTCGCTGATGACCTGGTACTTGGCTTGCGAAGGACTCACCCGACTGCCGAGAAGGTCCGGGATGAACTCGCTGACGAGGTCGGGATTCATGAACTCGACAAACTTCTTCGATTTGGCAATGGCAGGTTCGATCGTGGCCCATCCTCCACTTCGGAAATGCATGAACGATTCCAGGGAATCTTCAACCAAGTTGTGATCCAATAGGAGTGCCAGGAGATCGCCAGTGACTGATTCGATCGCTGCAGGCGACATGTATTCCTCGGGATCCAGACTCGCCGCGAGGTTCACCCTATGACTAGACTCGGGGATGAACTCGGTCGCGTTGAGTATGTCGATGGCAACATTCGCCTTCGCAGTCTCGCCCTCGCCAGCGCTCTCTATGCTTCCGCTGCGTACAAGCAGTTCGGCAAGCCTTTGGTCGATAGACCCAATCGCTTTGCTGTAGGCCAGTACATTCCGGACAGTCGCGCGGAACAGGTGGTGCGTAGCAAGGTCCGGCCAGCATGGCTCGGGAATGGAATCCAAGTGCTCAAGTTGACTGTCGGGTGCAGCCGTCGCAATCAGCTCACGGAGGTGGTCCATTCCCCAAACTTCGGATAGTTCGGTCAAGGCCTCGGCAAGAGCAGTCTCTGTGTGGACCGAGTACTGAGTAAGCTCATCGTTCCGTACTGCGATGAGATACTCGTTCGGGGAACGTCGGCAACGGTCCAGTACGTCCGGGTGTTCGCGCACTCGATCGTAACTGATGTCACCGCTCACATCTAGTGCCACCCGCAGGTTGTCTGCTGTGAGGCGGTACAGATCGTGGTGGACGATGCAGTCGCGCATCGCATTGTCTAGTATTGCCAGTTCGGGAAGGACGGCGCCGAGCTCTTCCATGAACGCAACGACCTTTGCGGCTACGGAGTCGTCTTGGCGATGTGTGAAGGCCTCCATCTCCGAGTAGTTCGCGATGATGAAGTCGCAAACCTTACGATTCAGTTCGTAAATGTCGACGCGGTTAGCCGCGCGAAGCGCACTGTCAACGAGGGCAGGTCGTATGTCGACAGGGATTCCCTCCTCTAGAGCTAGGTACGCGAAGACCTCCGACCAAGGGCGCCTGCTCAGCAGTGCAGCAAAGGCCGCCCTCTCCTGGCCAGAGTTGAAGTATGATTCGAGGAACTTCTGCTCTTGTCTCCCGAAGTTGGACGCGATGGTATCGGCAATGTGCTCCGCCCGCGCATCGTTCTCTTTAAGGAGGTAGTCAAGGAGTTGCGTGTTGTACGCGCTAATCGTGCGACTGAACTCCTCCGGTGCCTCATTGAGTAGATTCTTGATCGCTTCGGGTCCAGTAAAGGTGTAGTCGATGTCCATCTGGTTTACCTGAACGGTCCGCACGATGAACGTTGCTACGTCGACCCCAGTGAAGTGTCCGTAGAATACTGCCGCGTACAGTGCAAAGTTCCGGTCGAGGTAGCCGTGTCGCACGAGATCTCTAGCCAACTTCGACTTCATCGTCGTATCGACGAGATCTATGAAATTCTTGTCGCTGTTCCCGAGTGGGAGAGTGAACCTGCTTTCGCGCATAAGATCCTTGAAGTCGGCTCCGCGCAAGAATGCTACATCGTCGTCAAGCTGCTTGAGTGCGGCTTGAGCGGCCTGCTCGTCATATTCGAACCACTGGTCCGCGTCGACTGCTTCCGGGAAGAGAGCAGTGATCAACCCGCGGTCCAAGTTGCCAACAGGATGAGTACTGGGACCTGATTGGGCAATGATCGAGATGTGGCCCGCCTCGGTAAGCTTGACCCAGAACTCGTATGACGTTACTTCTTGTGAAGTATAATCTTCAGACCCGGTACTGAACCGAACAGACGGCCAACCTGCATGACCCGTCGAAGCCTTTACGGCCACCCAGACGGCGATTAGTCGATTGCCAATCCGCTCGGCCGTCAAAGCCCTTGTTTGATATCTGACTACTCCTGCCAGGACGTTGCGTTTGCGCCTTTCACACTCGTCGATGGATTCGCGCACAAGCTTGCGGTGTAGATCGTAAAGCTCGTCCAGGTCGCTGCTGCGGTGTGAAATTCGTTCGAAGTCATTGAGATGGAAGTTCTTATACGCAACAAGTGCGAAAAGATTGCTGGAAGTAAGTCCGGGAGCGGTTTTATCCGACACGAGCAGGCGCTCAGCGAACACGGAATACTCGTTGCAGATGTTTCTCAGCAACCGCATGTCGGTGGCGTGTCGAGCAACTAGGGCTACTAGCGGGCGTTCGATGCCCGCCACCCCTCGATTTTTAAGCAGTTCATCAAGGAGTTCGCGCGCGTTGCGGTGCGAAATGAACGGAACAACCGGAATCACAACATCGAAGAATTTTGTGCGATTCGCACGCACGACCTCGATAGCTGCAGCGTCGTCCTGCGACTTCTCCGTGTCGGAGCCCAGCTTCTCGAACAAGCTGTCCTTGATGGCGTAGATGAACCGAAGTGGATTTCCCTTGAGGCGCTTGGGTGTCTGATTGAGGAGTGTATTAAGTTCGCGCAGAGCCTCGAAAATGTGTGGATCGTCGAACCGGTCAAGGTCTTCGAAGATCACAACCTCGGGGAAGACCTTGTCGAAGAAGTAGACGATCTCTTCCAGATACTCATCAAAGTAGGTCGAGCTACGGGGTGATAGCTTCACGGCGGCCCCGGCTGCTGAAACGTCGGACACAACGAAGCGACCGTGAACGATCAGTAGTAGAGTGGCCACAATGACGATGGCACCGCTGGCGAGCCCTAGCCACGATAGGCCGGGAATCCACCAGGGCTTTCCCGGCCCTGTCCCGACCGTGTTGGGTAGCAGTTTCAGAAGCCATAGCATTCCGCCGACGATGCCGACGGCAATTGCCGCCCTGATTGCCGCACGTGTACGAGAAAGTGAGACAATGCGATTGAAGCGCGAGAAGCGAAAGTCTCTCGGACTCGCTCGATAAATGAGCTGCTTGACAAGTTCCTTCTGGATTCGATTGGTTAGAGTGGATCCCTCGGGCCTGACGTCCTCCGATCTTGCCTCAACCGCCCTTGCCTCCTCCGAGCTTGGGCCGAGCGTGGAAATTGTGATACGGAGCGTCTTTTTCTTAGGTTTGAATGCCTTACGTAGGGACTTCTTGTTCGTGGACTCGAACTCGTCGAGAACGCTGGACTTGCCCGTCCCGTACCCGGCCAGTAAGTGCGATATTACGGTTCCGCGGGTCCGCTACCGCCTCGTGGAGGTGTCGAAGATACGTCGCGTGTTGGTCAGCAACGTAGCGTGATGCCAAGGACTCCAGCGTAGCGGCCTGGGGGGCGGGAATGGACGCCGTCGAGCCTGACCTGTTGGTGATGCCGCCAGGCGCTCCAACATCGCGGCCGCCCTCGGACACGTTGTCGGGCGACACATTGTTAGGTGTGGTCATCCAGGTCCTCTGTACCTCTCCATTCGCACCCGTCCACCTGACCAAACCACCCCGGTGCCGGTGGCTCGTGCGGGCCACCGACATCAGGACGGCAGGGCACCCTGCCGTTGCGCGAGGTCGAGCAGGACGTCGACTCGCAGGGCCGTTGTTCCGACGGTGTGGAACAGACGCATCACCGCCTGGTTGTTCCACTCGGCACTACCCGGTCCCTCCAGAGCCTTGAGCAGCCGCCGCGGCTCGGGATTCACGTGCACCAGGCCACCGCCGTAGAGCATGGCCTCGGCGACCTCCCAGTCCGTGTAGACCCGGTCCGGTGGAGTTTCGCCCTTCCTCCACGTGCCGGTCGTGGCGAACAGCACGCTCTTGCTCGCCCTCTTGTAATCCACCCGCAGGTCGTCGAATCCCTTGGCGATCAACGGATCGGTGCACCCCTGCCTGAACTGTCCGAAGCAGACGAGGAGGGAGACCATGTCACGCTGGGACAGGAACGGGCGCAGCACCGAGGCCAGGTAGTGCTGCTGGTCCTCGGTGGCCGGCGGGAACAGGAACCGACTCCCCTGCGGCGAGGCGAGCATCGTGAACGAGAACGAGTAGACCGCGGTCGCGAACAGCGGGTGGGCGCGCACCTTCGCGGCCTGCACGCGGAACGCCTCCACCCGCTCGCCCACGCCGACCTGGTCATGCGGCTTCCTGCCCATGGCCGGGCAACGTACGCCCGCCCACCGACAAAAGCACCCCGGATACCACGGCGAACAGCCGCCGGTCACCGTCCCAGGCACCGCACCACGCAGCGGGCGTCCGGTCCGACGCCGCGCAGCGTCGCCGAGGACAGGCCGCGCTGCCACTCCAACCCCACGAACCCCAAACCGGGGTGCATGGTCGACAGCCCCGAGCGGTACCGCGCGGAGCGGTACGGCAGTCAAGCCCGGGCCGTGGTCGATGCCCGTTGACGGCTCATCGCGAAGCCGTGGCGGTCGGGTGGCTGCCTTCGACGTGCGTGGCTGGAAGGATGGGCGCGGGGTCGGCGTGGTCGGCCCTGTCAGGCCGGTGGTGAGCGGGCCAGGGTCAAGCTGGCCCGCTCACCACCGGTTGCGCCTCGACCACCTGCAGTGGGTTGGTCGGGGTTACACGGTGGCGCTGCACACGCAGACGCCGTCCGGGCTCGCGGCGCACGTGCTGACGTCGCCCTGCCCGCCGACGACCGTGTCGAGCTCGGTGTCGGTCAGCTCCAGGATCTTCTCCATGATGGGTTCACCTCCTTCCGTTGCCGTGGGTGGTCTCCGCTGTCGCGGAGGTGGCTGGTGTGGGCACCTGCGGTGCGGTCGCGGGCTGGTCGAGTTGTGCGGTGACCAGCGCGGTGTAGTGCCCGTCGCGGGTGAGCAGCTGGTCGTGGGTGCCGGTTTCGACCAGGCGGCCGTCGTGCAGGACGAGGATCTGGTCGGCGTCGCGGACGGTGCTCAGCCGGTGGGCAATGACGATCTGGGTGCACCGCTGGTCGGCGAGGTTGCGGTGGACGCGGGCCTCGGTGACGGCGTCGAGGTGGCTGGTGGCCTCGTCGAGCAGCAGCACCGTGGGGCGGCGCACGAGGGCGCGGGTCAGGGCGAGGCGTTGGCGCTGCCCGCCGGACAGGCCGGTGCCGCGTTGGGCCAGGCGGGTGGCGTAGCCCTGGGGCATGGCGCTGATCTCGTCGTGCAGACCGGCCAGGCGCGCGGCCCGCACGATCTCCTCGTCGGGGATCGCCGGGTCGTGCAGGGTGATGTTGTCGCGGATGGTGCCGCTGAACACGAACGGCTCCTGCAACACCACACCGATCTGGCCGCGCAACGCGCGCGGATCAAGGCTGCCGATGTCGTGGCCGTCGAAGCGGATGGTGCCCGCCGTGGGGGCGTAGAGGCCGAGCAGGAGCATGCCGAGCGTGGTCTTGCCCGATCCGGTGGAGCCGACGACGGCGACGCGCTGACCGGGGCTGATGGCGACGGTGACGTCGTGCAGGACGGCGGGGCTGTAGGGGTCGTAGCCGAAGCCGACCCGGTCGAGTTCGATCGCCCCCCGCAGCCGCGGCGCCGTGTCCTCGGAGGGCTCGGGCCGCGGTTCCGTGGCGGTGTCGAGCACGTCGGCGAGGCGTTGCAGCTGCGCGCCCGCCAGTTGCAGGCGTTGACTGTTGGCCGCGACCGAGGCCAACGGGGTGAGGATCGCGGCGGCCAGCCAGGTGACCGCGAGCATGGTGCCCGCTGACAGGGTGCCGTCGAGCACCCGGGTCAGGCACAGCCACAGCACCAGCAGCGGCGTCACGAAGCGCAATGTGGAGGTGACCGCGTCGATGGTGGAGGCGAGGTAGCCGCGGCGCAGGGTGACCGAAGTCCAGGTGGACACCAGGGTCGACAACCGGCCCATGGCGCGGTCCTCCGCCGCGGCGGCCTTGACGGTGGACATGCCTTCGAGCATCTCCACCAGGTAGCCCTGAGCCTCGGACTGCGTGGCCAGGTCCAACGCCATCCGTTCGCGCACCACCCTGGTGGTGCTCCACAACAGCACCACCACGGCGACGGCGACCGCCAGCACCGCGAGCGCCACGGTCAGGTCGACGAAGAACAACAGGCCCAAGTAGGTCAGCACCAGCACGGCGTCGAGCAGCGAACCGAGGGTCTGCCCGGTCATCAGCTCGCGCAGCATCGCGATGCTGCCGAACCTGGTCACCAGGTCGCCGGTGCTGCGTTGCTCGAAGAACCGCATCGGCAGCCGCAGCAGGTGCGCGCTGAACCCGAGCAGGGCCTGGGTGTCGAGCCTGCCCTGCAACGCGACCAGCAACGCCGCCCGTAGCAGGCCGGTGACCAGTTGCGCGACGGCCACGACCAGCACGCCCACGCCGAGCAGGGTCATCAGCGAGGAGTCCCGCAGGGTGGCCGTCTCGTCGATGACGAGCTTGGTGGCCAGCGGCATCGCGACCACGAGCGCCTGCGCGACCAGGCTGACCAGCAGTACCTGCGCCAGCAGGCCACGTGTGCCGGGCAGGGCGAGCAGCGAGCGCAGATAGCGGCGCCAGAACGGTTCCACGCGCCGACCGCCGGGCTTCGCGCCCTCACCGGGCCGGATGCTGAGCACGACCTTGCCCAGCCCGGCGGAGAACTCCGACGGCGACAGCCGTCGCCGTCCGAGCCGGGGGTCCACCAGGTCGACGCCGCGGTCGGAGACCCGTTCCACGACGACGAAGTGGTCGTCCTCCCAGTGCGCGATCAGCGGCAGCGGCACCTGCTCGAACACCGCCGAGACCGCCGGGTAGCCAGCTGCCCGCATACCCAGTTGCCTGGCGGCGCGGACCATGACACCGGCGCTGATCCCGTCACGCCCGACCGGGCACAACCGCCGCACCTCCTGCGGCGAGATCACGTGGCCGTGGCGGTTGAGCACCATGGTCAGGCACGCGACCCCGCACTCGGCGCGGCTGGCCTGCAACACCACCGGCACCCTGCGCCGCCCGGGTCTGGCGAGGACGGGCATCACAGGACCGTCCCGATCGCCACCGCGATACCGGCCAGGACCAGCAGCACCGCTGTGAGGACGAGCCAGGTCCGGCGCACGGCCGCGGGACGCGCCTGAGCGGGAAGCAGCTCCTCGGCCGGGCCGGGGAGCCACCGCGCGGCGTCGTCACCGAACAGGAGTCGGTCGGCACCGACGGCGTCCGGTAGCGCGGCGGAGGGGGTGGTCGACGGCATCACACGTCCTCGACCTGCTCGACCGGCGGATCGGTCTGTGCCTGCGGTGACAGCGGCTGCGACGGCGCGTCGCCGAGGTCGATCACGGTGCCCAGCCGGCGCATGGCCTCGCGGTCCACCGAGTAGTAGGCCCAGCTGCCCCGCTGTTGGCGGTGCAGGAGTCCGGCGCCGACGAGTTGCTTGAGGTGGTGGCTGATCGTGGACTGGGGCATGCCCATCGCGACCTGGATGTCGTAGACGCAGGCCGCGAACGGGCTGGACACCAGCAGGTTCATCAACTGCACCCGGGTCGGGTGCGCCAGGGCTTTGAACACGACCGACAGGTCGTTGGCCTGTTCGTGCGACAGACGTGGGGCGGTGAGCGGAACACTGCAATGGGGTGCGCCCGACGACCGCGTCTCCACGATCTCCAAGCCGATGACCCGCCCAGCGGTTGTCACGAGCCGTCCACCCCCGACATCGAATACCGTCGATCCCTAAGGGGATCGAACTCCGTCGATGTGACCGAGAGTAGGCCCGGAGTGGCGGGCCGCGCAATCCCCTGGCACTGCCGACTGGTCAAGAGCCAGGTGTCAGGGGACCGCGCGGGGTCAGGCCGCTAGGCGAACTGGGCCAGCTTGCTCTCGTAGAACTGCTTCATGCCGGCGTTGGCCTGCACGGTGACCTTGAGCGCCTCGACGAACTCGTCGACCTTGGCGCCCGGCAGCACGGCCAGCATCCGGTCGGCCGCGATGCCGGTGAACGTGCGCATGCCGATGCAGCCCAGCGCCATGCGCGGCTGCCCGGTGTCCATCGCCAGCGCCAGCGCGGTGCACCCGGGACGTCCGGACACCTGACCCGCCTCCGCGGTCCAGTTCGCGTTGCCGGACGCCTCGTTGTAGATCATCGCCTGCGCCGGGGTGAGCCACAGCAGCACCACGTCCGGCTCGACCGGCAGGTCGGCCAACGGCCCGTAGACCACGCCCGTACCCGCCTTGCGCACCGACGGGATCCTCGCCACCTCCGACATCTCCAGGTACCGGGCGTCGCACATCGACTGCACCAGGCCGCCCAGCTCGGCGTTGACCTCGTCGGGCATCTCGAAGCCCATCACCATGGACCCCACCGGACAGTTGAAGTGCTCCGCGGCCTCGGCGTAGAAGACCCCCTTCTCCGCCACACGCCACATCGCACAGCTGGACGGCACCGGCCGACCGGTGTCGACAACACCCTCCGGCCGCGCCTCCACCTTCGACAGCGCCACCGGTGGCAGGTCCAGCGACAGCAACTCGGTCAACGCGGTGGCCAGCTCGGAATGACTCATCACTTCGTCCTCTTCTTTTCATTCCATGCCATGACGAATCAAGCGCGCCACGACAAATGATGGGGAAAGCTCATATTTCGACGACTCACGACGCGGACCGCAAAAGGGCGGTCGGCACAGGATCAACTGACAGACCTAAGGCATCCCCCCAAAGAACTCTGCCCGCGATGCGCCTAACGGCGCACCCCCGGAAGCGCAGTCTGAACCAGACCCAATCAACGACACACCCCGCATACGGGTACGTTTTCCGCAGCCGCGAACGGCCATCCCAGTCACACAACGTGCCGACCCTGCAGATGTGACTACACCTTGCGGGTGAGGGCGACCGAGAGCCGCTGGCGTTGTCGCCGGAGTCGATCCGCCGTCCCACCACGTGGTGACGATGTTCCGCGAGGCAGCGACGACCGTCTGCTGGGTGGGCTTTGGGTCGATCAGCTCGCACGCGCTCCCTGCTCGGCCGCCGACGCACCGTCATCGAGGAACTCCGCCCGCTCATCCTTCGCAGGACAGCGCTTCGCACCACCGTTGCGGAGAAGGACAACAGCGGCGGCGCCTCAGCGACGGAAGGGGCGGCGGGGGTCGCGTGGGGTCATGTTGTCGAAGGTGGTGAACCAGGCTCGTGGCGTGTAGTCGCCCATGCCCGGGTGGCGGTTCTGTTCGTCGTCGGGGTCTTCGATGCCGTCGAGGCCAGCGTTGAACAGGGCGAGGATGTCGGTGTCCTGGAGCAGCACGTCCGGCAGCAGGTCCCAGTCGAGGTCGCGGTCGTGTTCGGGGAGTCCGGCGAAGTGGGTTTCCAGGCCCGACCAGCCGTCGTCCACGGCCGACTCGCCGTAGCGCAGCATCAGGTGCAACGCCATCTCCTCGGCCGAGCACGTCGGCTGCGGCCACTGCCCCGCCGCCAGGTCCGCGGCGAGGTCGTCGAACGCCCGAGCCGCCTGGCGCCGCCACACCGCGTCCTGCCGCCAGGTGATCCCGGGGAACTCGCCGAACACCAACCAGATGCCGTCACTGCCCTGAACCGGGTCGTCGCCGTGCTCGATCACATCGTCGTAGGCCTGGTCGGCGAGCAGTCCGGCCATGCTCCACAGCACCGCCGCCGTCCGCCGCGTCACGCAATCGGAGGCACACCTCTCACAGTCCGGTGTGCCGCAGCCGCACACCGGGAACAGGGCGGCGAAGTCCGGCCACATCGGAAGCGGACGGTCGTGTTCGTCGACTTCCTCGACGCCGCACTGCGTCTCGCGGACCTGCACCCCGTCGACGTCGACCACCAGGTCGTCGGCGTACACCAGTTCCTGCAGGGCCGAGGCGACACCGCCACGCACACGTTCCCGCTCGGCGGCGCGCACGTCCTCGACGGTCTCGTCGGAGCCGCGGCCTACGACATAGGTCGCCTCGTCGACGTGCAGCAGGGCCGCCTGTGTCAACGCGGCTTCGTCGACGACGTCGACGAACACCTCGGCGGTCAACTTCAGTCTGCGCACGTTCGCGCCGGCCTCGGTCATCCGGCGACCTTACGACCCCGTCCGCCACAGGTTCAGGCGCTTGACGAACCTTGAGGGCGGTTCACGCCAACGGGTGACGTTTGGCGGCGGTTGGCGACATTCACCCGTTCGAGGCGACCCCATTTGGCGTTGGTCAAAAGTCTGGAGCGACCCGCTCCCGATTTCGCTCCTAAACAGCGTTCACCAAGATCGCAAAGTTACTGTTCCGTGACCGAATGAAGATCAACAGCCGAACACGAAAAAGCCCGCTGACCTGGTCAAATGTCCAGATCCAGCGGGCTTCTTCAGACCGTCGGGACGACAGGATTTGAACCTGCGACCCCTTGACCCCCAGTCAAGTGCGCTACCAAGCTGCGCCACGTCCCGGCCGCATCCCGTTGTGGGGTGCGCGGATAGCTTAGCGCACTCGCAACGGGCCCCCGACGCGGCCCCCTTGGAGGGGCGCCCAGGCGATCTACCTGCGGAGATGGCAGAGGCCCGCGCTTGGCGGGCCCCTGTTCCCCTCGGTCGCACCGCTCCCCCGAGTCGACGCCCCGGTTTACTATGCGTTCGCGGGGTTTCGTGCACTACCGCCGAAAGTCGAGTCATCTGTGTCAACTTTCGACGGACTTGAGGGTAGGTCGGCTTCCAGCACGAACCCGCCGTCGGACCTCGTGGTGGTGGTCAGGGTGCCGCCGGCCTGGGTCACGCGCTCCGTCAGGCCGTGCAGGCCGTGGCCGCCTTGGTCCGGGGTCGGCGGCGTGGTGGTCGGTGGGCCGTTGACGATCGTCACGCGCAGGCGTCCGTCCTTTTTTGACAGTCGCACGTGGACGGCGGCGCCGGGGGCGTGCTTGGTCACGTTGGTCAGGGCTTCCTGGATCACCCGGTAGACGGCTCGGCCCGTGGCGGGTGGTGGGGGTGGGCCGCTCTGGTCTTCGAAGTGGACGGTGAGGCCAGCGGCGGTCGCCCGATCGATCAAGGAGCGGATGCCTTCGATGCCCGGCGTGGGTTCGGTGTTGAGCAGGCCCAGTGCTGCTCGCATCTCGGCCAGGGCCTCCTTGGCCAAGGCTCTCAGGCGCAGGGCCGTCTCACGTGTCTTCGTGTCCTCCGTGGTGGCGGCGAGGGCGGCTGACTCCACCGCGATGAGCGTCGCGTGATGACCGACGGCGTCGTGGATCTCACGGGCTATCCGGGCGCGTTCCGACGCACGCGCACCGCTCTCGCGGGCCTCCAGTTCGGCGGTGCGGGCGCGGGAGGCTTCGGCGAGGCTCGCGGTCAGTTCGCGCCTGGTCGTGATCAGGGCGCCGAGCGCGGTGGGGGCGCCCGCCATGAACAGGCTGAACGCGAACGTGAGCAGGGCGGCACCGGGGGCCAGGCCTTGGCTGGCGACGACCAGCGTGGACGGCAGCACGGTGGCCAGGGTCACCCAGGTGATCATCGCTCGAACGGTGGACTTGCGCCCCACCCGGTACATCGCGACCACGGTGGGTGGCCAGCCCAGACCCCCGATGAGGCCGGGCAGGCAGGCCAGGGCGGCTGTCCACGGCTGCCGGCGGCGCACCGGCAGCAGCAGGCAGGCCGCCAGCGCCGTCGGGATGGACCACGAGTACGGCACGTAGTCGGCGAGCAGCACCATCGCCGCCGGCACGGCGACGACCAGGAGCTCCAGCAGGATCACCACGTGCCCACCTGGTGCGCGACGAGGGCGGCTTGGACGCGGTTCTCGACGCCGAGCTTGGTGAGCACGGTGGACACGTAGCTCTTCACCGTCGCCTCGCTCAGGCCGAGTGACGCGGCGATGGCGCCGTTCGGCTGCCCGCTCGCCAGCAGTTCGAGCACCTGCCGCTCACGGGCGCTGAGCCCGTCGAGCTGCGCGTTGCCCCGCAGCCGGGAGGTGCGCAGCTTCGGCAGCAACCGGGCGGTGATGCGGGGGTCCAGGACCGCTCCCCCGGCGGCCAGGTCGAGCACGGCGCGCACCAGGGCGTCGGGCTCGGCGTCCTTGAGCAGGAAGCCCTGGGCGCCGAGCTCCAACGCCGTGGCCACGTAGTCGTCCAGGTCGAACGTGGTCAGCACGGCGAGTGCGGGCGGGTCGGGCCAGGTCAGCAGGACCTTCAGCGCGGCCAGCCCGTCCATGCCCGGCATCTGCACGTCGACGAGCGCGACGTCCGGCCGGAACCGGCGCACGACGTCCAGCAGGCCGGCGCCGTCCGCGGCCTCGGCCACGACCTGCACCCGACCGTCCGCTTCGAGCAGCACCTTCAGCCCTCGGCGGAGCAGCGGTTCGTCGTCAGCTAGGACCAATCGCACCGGCACGATGCCAGGCAACCGCATTCGGCCTGCCGGAGCAACCGATCACGTCGGCAACCGGTCACGCCGGCAACCGGTCACGTCGGCAACCGGTCACTTCTTGGTGCGCTTCTCCCGCACCCGCACCGAGATGCGCACCGGGCTGCCCTGGAAGCCGAACTCCTCGCGCAGCCTGCGCTCGATGAACCGCCGGTAGCCCGCCTCCAGGAAGCCGGTCGTGAACAGCACGAACGTCGGCGGCCGGGTGGAGGCCTGGGTGGCGAACAGCACCTTCGGCTGCTTGCCGCTGCGCACGGGCGGCGGGGTGGCGGCGATCAGGTCGGTCAGCCACGAGTTGAGCTGACCGGTCGAGATGCGGGCGTCCCAGGAGGTCAGGGCCGTGCGCAGGGCGGGGGCGAGCTTGCGCACCGCACGTCCCGTCAACGCCGAGATGTTCACCTTCTCGGCCCACGGCACCCGGACGAGCCCGCGTTCCAGCTCACGCACCATCGCGTGGCGCCGGTCTTCGTCCACGAGGTCCCACTTGTTGAACGCCAGCACGCACGCCCGACCGGAGTCGACGACCATGGTCAGCACCCGCAGGTCCTGCTCGCTGATCGGCTCGGACGCGTCCAGCAGCACGATGGCCACCTCGGCGGACTCGATCGCGGCCTTGGTGCGCAGGGACGCGTAGTACTCGGCGCCGGAGGCGAAGTTGACCCGCTTGCGCAGGCCCGCGGTGTCGACGAACCGCCACATCTCGTCGTCCAGCTCGACCAGCGAGTCGACCGGGTCGACGGTGGTGCCCGCGACGTCGTGCACGACCGACCGGTTCTCCCCGGTCAGCCGGTTGAGCAGGGACGACTTGCCGACGTTGGGCCGGCCGACCAGGGCCACCCGGCGCGGGCCGCCGCGGACGGCTTCGAACGTCTCGCGCGGCGTCTGCGGCAGCGCCTTGAGGATCGCGTCGAGCATGTCGCCGGAGCCGCGGCCGTGCAGGCCGGACACCGGGATCGGCTCGCCGAGGCCCAGTGACCACAGCGACGCGACCTCGGCCACGAGCCGCTCGTCGTCGACCTTGTTCGCGACCAGCAGCACGGGCCGCTTGGACCGGCGCAGCAGCTTCACCGCGGCCTCGTCGTTGGTGGTCGCGCCGACCGTGGCGTCGACCACGAACAGGATCGCGTCGGCGGTCGCCATGGCCAGTTCGGCCTGGGCGGCGACGGCGGCCATCATGCCGACGGCGTCGGGCTCCCAGCCGCCGGTGTCGACCACGGTGAACTTGCGGCCGTTCCACAGCGCGTCGTAGGCGACCCGGTCGCGGGTCACGCCCGGCACGTCCTGCACGACCGCCTCACGACGGCCGATGATGCGGTTGACCAGCGTCGACTTGCCCACGTTCGGTCGGCCGACGACGGCGAGCACCGGCATCGGCGGCGTGCCGCCCTCCTCGCCCTCCACCGTCTCGTCGAACGCGGTCCAGTCGGACTCGTCCGCCCAGGTGCCGTCCAAGTCCGTCATGGTGTTGCTTCTCCTCGCTGGCTGTCGAGCTCGGCCACCAGCGTGGCCAAGCGGTCGCGGACCTGCTCGGTGGCCTTCACGAGCGCCTGGCGACCCTTGTCGGTCGGCAGCTCGAACGGCTCACCCACGAGCACGTCCACCACGGGCCGGAACCGTCGTCGGGTTCCGGCCGGGCGCAGGGTGCCGCGGCACGCGATGGGCACGACGACCGCGCCGGTCGTGCGGGCGAGCCACGCGGCGCCTGCTTGCGCCTCGGCCACGTCGCCCGTGCCACGGGTGCCTTCGGGGAACACGCCGATCACGCCGCCGGCCCGCAGCACCTTCTGCGCGGCGAGCAGCGGCGCCCGGTCGGGTTCGCCGCGCCGCACGGCCAGTTGGCCGATCTTGCGCAGCAGCGTGCCCGCCACACCCCTGAACATCTCCTGCTTGATCAAGAACACCACACGTCGGGGCAGGAGGCCGAACAATATCGGTCCGTCCACCATCGAGCTGTGGTTGGCCACGATGACCACGGGGCCGTCCAGCGGCATCCGTGAGGCGCCGTGCGTGCGGACGCGGAACGGCACGTGGAACGGTCCGCGCGAGATCCACCGGCCGACGTCGTGCAGCCAGGGCGTCGCACCGTCGGGGAGCTGGTCGGTCACCCGCGCACCCGTCCGCTCGGCTGGGCCAGCAGGCCGTGCGAGTCCACCAGCTCCAGCAACGCGGCCAGCGTGCCGGGCAGGTCGAGCGTCGTCGTGTCGAGCACGATGGCGTCCTCGGCGGCGCGCAACGGCGACACCGCCCGTGATGAGTCGTAGGCGTCACGGCGCTGCACGTCGGCGAGCGTGGCGTCCAGGGTGGACTCGCGGCCGGACGCGCTGTCCTGCTTGGCGCGGCGCTGGGCGCGGGCCTCGGCGTCGGCGGTCAGGTAGACCTTGAGCGGCGCGTCGGGTGCGACGGCGGTGCCGATGTCACGGCCCTCCACCACGATGCCGCCGACCTCGTCCACCGCCCGCGCGATGATCCGGCGCTGTTCGGCGACGAGCAGCTCGCGCACCGCGGGCACGGCCGACACCGGTGACACGGCCAGCGTCACCTCGGGGCCGCGGATCTCCGCGCCGACGTCGTGGCCGTCGAGGAAGGTGGTCGAGCGGTCGGGGTTCGTGCCCTGCACGAGCGGTGCCGCCGCGGCGACCCGGGCGACCTCGACCTGGTCGGCGAGGTCGACGCCGGCGCGCAGCACGGCCAACGTCACCGCCCGGTACATGGCCCCGGTGTCGAGGTAGCGTGCGCCGAGGGTCGCCGCGAGCCGCCGCGCCGCGGAGGACTTGCCGGTGCCGGAAGGCCCGTCCAGGGCCACCACGCCACGCAGCTCACCGTGTCCCACGGGGTATTCCTCCTCAAGCGACGACGGTCGTCAACCTCCAATTGTGCCTGGTGCGGCCCGTCACACCCACATCAGGTGGCCTGTCGTGCCTCGTCCGCGCCGCCGGCGCCGTCAGCCCAGGTCGGCCAGCAACAGCCCGCTGCGCGGCTTCGGGGTGAAGTAGGTGCTCTTGCGCGGCATCCGGCCGCCGGCCGCGTGCACGTCCAGCACGTCGGCCAGCGGCACGGGGGCGATCAGCAGGACCGCGTCCACCGGTGCGCCGTCGGGCACGTCACCGGTCACCGGCCGCACGTGCGGGCTCTCCGGGTCCAGTCCGAGCGCCTTGTCCAGCAGCACGGCCTCGACGAACGCGTGGTCGACGCCCGCCGACGGCAGCTCGACGCGGACCGCGGCGGACCCGGCCACCGCGACGACCACCCCCGGCGACGGGCGGGTCGCGGCGTCGACCGGCGTCACCACCAGCCCGAGCGCGCGCCACGCGACCACCATGTCGGCCAGCGACAGCCCGGTGCCCGCCACGGCACGGTGGATCGGCCCGATCCGCAGGTCGGGACCGGCCGTGACCAGCGCCAGCAGTCCGGACAGGCCGGCCGACGCGGCCACCCGGTGGTTGCCGTCGGCCACCATCAGCGGGTGCTCACCGGCGGCGGCCAGCAACGCGTCCTGCCGTTCGCCCGGTCCCACGAGCCACAGCCAGTGCCGCCGCCCGCCGGGGTCGACGACGGACACGGCGGGCTCGTCGTCCACCTCCGCCACGAGCCGGGTCAGCGCGACCTCGCGCGCCACCGGCACCAACATCGCCGCGCTGGTCACGCAGCCGAGGCCGGACAGCACGCGCGCCCGTTCGGCGACCACGTCGGGGTACACGTCCTCGGTGTGCCCGACCGCGGCCGGGTCGACCATGCACAGCAGGCCGTGCGCGGTGCCGTCCGGGCCGTCCACCCGGTACGGCGCGACCACGTCCCGCACCTCGCGGTAGGCGGTGCGGCGCAGCTGGGCGAGCTCGGCGACGGCGTGCGGCAGGGAGTCGAGCAGGCTCGACCCGGCGGCCAGCGCGGCGGGCGTGCGGTGCGGGTGCTGCACCGCGAGCAGCGTGCCGGGGCGGGCGCGAGCCAGCGCGGCGACGATCCGCTCCGGCTCGGCGAACTCGTCGACGTCGGGCCCCGGCACGCGGTCGCGCACCACCCACCCACGGCTGATAGCCCGAACGCGTGCTGTCACTCGGCTAGGATCACATGGTGTGAACGTCGAGGTGACGCCGCTTCCGGGGATCGGCACCCGTCAGGACTTCATGATCCGGGCGGGCCGGCGGATCGGGGTGATCACGCACCGTGACGGGAAGTTCGAGCTGATCGTCTCGCACCTGGACGACCCGGACGACTGCGCGGCGTCGATAGCGCTGACCCCGGCGGAGGCGAGCACCCTGGCCGGGCTGCTCGGCTCGCCGCAGCTGGTCGCGCACCTCCAGGAGCAGCACCGCGAGGTCGCGGGCATCTCCACCAAGCAGTTCCCGATCGTGCCCGGCTCCCGGTTCGACGGCAGCCCGCTGGCCGAGACGGAGCTGCGCACCCGCACCGGCGCGTCCATCGTGGCCGTGGTGCGGGCTGGTTCGGTGCACGCGTCGCCGCGCCCGGACTTCGTCTTCGCGGGCGGCGACCTCGTCGTCGTGGTCGGCACGGCCGACGGCCTCGGCGCCGCGGCCGAGTTGCTGGGCGGTGGCTGAGCACCTTGCACAACACCGCAATCGCACTGATCCAACTGGGTGCGGTCTTCTTCGGGCTGGGCCTGCTCGGCAAGATGGCGTGGCGGGTCGGCATCTCCCCGATCCCGCTCTACCTGATCGGCGGCCTGGCCTTCGGGCAGGGCGGCCTGGTGCCGCTGCACGGCATCGAGGACTTCACGCACCTGTCCAGCGAGATCGGCGTCATCCTCCTGCTGCTCCTGCTCGGCCTGGAGTACTCGGCCGTCGAGCTCATGACGGGGCTCAAGAAGTCGTGGACGGCGGGCCTGCTCGACATCGTGCTGAACGCGACGCCGGGCGTGATCGCGGCGTTGATCCTGGGCTGGGGCCCGGTGGGCGCGTTGGCGATGGGCGGCGTCACCTACATCTCGTCGTCCGGGATCATCGCCAAGGTGCTCGGCGACCTGGGCCGGCTGGGCAACCGGGAGACCCCGGTGGTGCTGTCGGTGCTGGTGTTCGAGGACCTGGCGATGGCGGTCTACCTGCCGATCCTGACCGCCGTGCTGGCGGGCGTGAGCTTCGTCGGCGGGTTGACCGCGGTGGGCATCTCGCTGGCCGCGATCACGGTGGTGCTGGTGATCGCGCTGAAGTTCGGCCGGTACGTGTCGGCGCTGGTGGACAGCCCCGACCCGGAGGTGTTCCTGCTCAAGGTGCTCGGCGCGGCGCTGCTGGTCGCGGGCGTGGCCTCGCAGCTGCAGGTGTCGGCGGCGGTGGGCGCGTTCCTGCTGGGCATCGCGATCTCCGGGTCGACGGCGGAGAACGCGACCCGGATGCTGGAGCCGCTGCGGGACCTGTTCGCGGCGATGTTCTTCGTGGTGTTCGGCCTGAACACCGATCCGGCGTCGATACCGCCGGTGCTGGTGCTCGCGGTGGCGCTGGCCGTGGCGACGACGCTGACGAAGGTCGCCACCGGGTGGTGGGCCGCGCGGCGGCAGGGCATCGGGCGGATGGGTCGGGCCCGGGCGGGGGCGGCGTTGGTGGCGCGGGGCGAGTTCTCGATCGTCATCGCGTCGCTCACGGTGGCGTCCGGCGCGGTGGACGGGCAGTTGGCGGCGCTCGCGACGGCGTACGTCCTGTTGATGGCGGTGCTTGGGCCGGTCGCGGCACGCGTAGTGGAGCCGTTGGCCAGGAAGTTCACCCGAAAGCGTGGTACGGCTCCGGCAACGGCCTGACCTGTATCTCTGCCCACCTGGACGGCTCCACTACGGCATAGGTCCACGTGCGCGCAAGTCGCCAACTCTTCCGGGCGATTGAGCGCGGGCGTGATCCGGGGTTACACCTGACTGCCGTCCAACCCCGAAGGGGGTCGTCATGTCACAACCAACGGGCACCGAGACCACGGGCCGCTACCTGGTGCTGCTCGACGACAAGTCCGTCGCCGCCGGCGCCCGGGAGATGCACCGGGTCGCCGGCATCAGCACCGCGAGCACCGCCGACGCCGCCACCAGAGCGGATTTCGCCGCGGCCGACGGCGTGATCTTCCAGGACCTGGGCATCGCCGTGGTCGACGCGACGCCGGACCAGGTCACGAGGCTGACCAGGGCCGCCGAGGCGCCGGGCCCGATCGCCGTGGTCGAGGCCGAGCGCGTCGTGCACGCCTACTCGGCGGCGCCGGACACCGGCACCGACCAGGCCGCCGCGTCTCCCGTGGACGAGTCGGTGTTCACCTGGGGCTTGCAGGCCGTGGGCGCGAACCTCAGCTCGGCCACCGGCAAGGGCGTGCGGATCGCCGTGCTCGACACCGGTTTCACCGTCGCGCACCCCGACTTCGCCGGCCGCACCGTGATCACGCAGTCGTTCATCGACGGTGAGACGGTGGACGACGCGCACGGCCACGGCACGCACTGCATCGGCTCCGCGGCGGGACCGCGCCAGGCGCCCAGCGGCGGCCCCGGCTACGGCGTCGCCCACGAGGCCGAGATCTACGCGGGCAAGGTGCTGTCGAACAGGGGCAGCGGCACCGACAGCGGCATCCTGGCCGGCATCGAGTGGGCCATCGCCAACAACTGCGCGGTCGTCTCGATGTCCCTGGGCGCGACCGTGCGACCGGGCACGCCGCACTCGCAGATCTTCGAGCACGCCGCCACGCGCGCCCTGGCCAAGGGCACGTTGATCATCGCGGCGGCGGGCAACGACAGCAAGCGGCCGGGCAAGGTCGCACCGGTCGGCCACCCCGCCAACTGCCCGTCGATCCTCTCCGTGGGCGCGGTCGACGTGCAGCGCGCGATCGCGGTCTTCTCCTGCGGGACGGTCGACACGATCGGCCAGGTCGACCTCTCCGGTCCCGGCGTGGACGTCTACTCCAGCTGGAACGTCGAGGACGGCGGGCTCGGCATGCACAAGCGCATCCAGGGCACCAGCATGGCCACGCCGCACGTCGCCGGCGTCGCGGCGCTCATCGCCGAGAAGCACAACGCGCGCGGGTGGGAGCTGTGGGCCAGGCTGTCGCAGAGCGGGCGTCGGCTGGGCCTGCCCTCCACGGACGTGGGCGCGGGCCTGGTCCAGGCCCCCTAGTCAGGTGACGGGGGCACCCGTGGACAGGGTCGTGGTCTCGGTCGCCAACGACGGCCTGGCCGACCTGCCCACCGTGGTCTCGGCGCTGCGCGCGGCCGGGATGGTCGTGGAGGACGTGCTGGAGGCGCTGGGCGTGGTCACCGGGTCGGTCGCCCCTGGTGGGGGCGACCTGCTCGGCGCCGTGCCCGGCGTCTCGAACGTGGAGGTGGACCGCACCGTGCGGCTGCCACCGACGCCTGAGGCCTGACGCCTGACCTGCGCATACCACTTGGGCGTCACCCGGTGGAGGGACGAGAGGTTTGGGATGGCCACCTCGGGTAACCGGTTCGCTGAGACGTACCGGTCGTCCGAGGAGGTCGAAGACGATGAAAGCCCTGCTCGCCGCGCAGACGGTGCAGGCTCAAGGCATCGGTGACGCAACCGGTGACGCCCTGCGCTCCGTGGTGACCTTCCTGCCGAAGCTCGTCGGGTTCCTGGTCGTGCTGCTCATCGGGTGGATCGTCGCCCGGTTGCTGCGCACGGCGGTGAACAAGGTGCTGGAGCGGGTGCACTTCGACCGCGCCGTGCAGCGCGGCGGCATCGGTGACGCGCTCGCGAAGTCCAAGTTCGACGCCTCGGGACTGGTCGCGCAGCTCGTGTACTACGCGGTGCTGCTGATCGCGCTGCAGATCGCGTTCGGCCTGTTCGGGTCGAACCCGGTGAGCAACCTGCTGACCGAGATCGTGGCCTGGCTGCCGCGGGCGATCGTGGCGATCGTCATCATCGTGGTCGCCGCCGCCATCGCGCGGGCCGTGCGTGACATCGCGACGCGGGCGCTCGGCGGGCTGTCGTACGGCCCGACGCTCGCCAAGGTCGCCTCGTGGTTCATCATCGCGCTCGGCGTGATCGCGGCGCTGAACCAGATCGGTGTCGCCACCACGGTCACCACCCCGATCCTGATCACCATCCTGGCGACGGTCGGCGGTATCGCGGTCGTCGGCGTCGGCGGTGGCCTGATCAAGCCCATGCAGCAGCGGTGGGAGGGTTTGCTGACGAAGGCGGAGAACGAGGTGCCGCAGGCCAAGGCTCAGGCGGAGGCCTACCAGCGCGGTCGTGAGGACGTGCAGCGCACGGCCCAGGGCGCGCCGGTGTCGGCGTCCGAGCAGACCACCCGGATCACCGAGACCCCGGCGCACGCGGCGAGCATGCCGACGCCGCCGGTCGGCCAGCCGATGCCGCAGGTCGACCCGACCCGACCGGTCCAGCCGCACCCGGGCCAGTACCCGCCCAACGAGCAGCGCTGACACCGGGCACGGCACGCACCGAGCCGACCGGGCACGGGCAGACCCGAGAACAGCCCTGACCTGGAACGCGCTCACACCGTTCGAACGCTCCGCGGCCGTTCCGGAGCCGCTCCGCCCACCAGGGCGGGCAGTTCGAACGCTTCGCAGGGGTCCTCGCCCAGGGGACCCCTGCTTTTATTCTGCCGGCGGGGTCTGACAGTTTTGATCGCCGAGGACACTTCCGGGCGCTGTTCGCGGGTGTCCGCGCAGGCCGGTCAGCCGGGATCGAGGGGATGCGGGTGGCGCTGAGCGTTGACGAGTTGGTCGGTCGGGACGAGTGGGACGCGGTCAACCGGTCGCTGCGGCGCCCGTTCGTCGTCTACAAGTTCGCGGCCACGCTCGACGGGCGGATCGCCGCCGAGGACGGCACCAGCCAGTGGATCACCAGCGCCGAGAGCCGCGCCGAGGTGCACCTGCTCCGCGCGGGCTGTGACGCGACCGTCGTCGGCTCCGGCACGCAACAGGCGGACGACCCGAGCCTCGCGGTGCGCGGTGACGCGCTCCCCGACCGCCAGCCGCTGCGCGTGGTGATCGACAGCAACGCCAGGACGCCGCGCGACGCGAAGGTGTGCGACGACACCGCGCCGACGCTCGTCGTGGTCGCCGAGGACGCCGACGCCTCGCACCTCGCGGGAGTGGCGGACGTGCTGAAGGTGCGGCGGGCAGAGAGGGGCCTGGACCTGCCGGCGGTGCTCGCGGGCCTGCACGCGCGTGGCGTGCGGGCGCTGTTCCTCGAAGGCGGGCCCACGTTGGCGGGCGGGTTCATCGCGCACGGGTTCGTCGACCGCGTGGTGAACTACGTCGCGCCCGCCCTGCTCGGCTCCGGCAAGAGCGGGCTGGGTGACGCCGGCGTCCGCAGCATGTCCGGGATCCTGCGCCTGGAACTGGTGGACGTGTCCCGGTCCGGGGCCGACGTGCGGCTGGTCAGCAGGCCCGTGCGGGGCTAGGACTCGAGCGCGGGCTCGTCGTGGCGGGCGAGGTGGCAGACGGCGGCGAGTCTCAGCGTCAGCCAGTCCGCGTTCGCCCAGTCCACGATCGCGGGCGGCTCCCAGCCGTGCGCCTTCGCCTCGTCCAGCACACCCTTGGCGTACCCGGCGAGCAGCACCACGCCCGCCACCGCCGCCGCAGGCACGCCGAACGCGAGGATGTCGCGCACCGCCGCACCGTGCTGGTCGACCGCGGCCAGCACCCCGGGCGCCAGGACACCGGGCGCCAGCACCGCCGCGAAACCGATTTCGTCGCTCAACCGGTCCAAGAACCGGCGAGCGGAGAAGTGCCTCCAACCGCTCACAAGGCCGACACCCTACGCTGTGCGGGGCGATCGACCCACCATCGAACACGTGTTCTATGATCACGCCGGGTCGAGCCGGATGCGCAGAGAGGAAACGAGAACGTGCAGGCGGACACGCTCGTGGAGCAGGAAGAGACGGTGGACGCCGAGGCGCCCGCCGCACCCGTGCAGCAGGAGGTCGCACCCGTGGCGCAGGCAGAGCAGGCAGCACAGCCCTCCAAGACCGAGGCTGAGGCCAAGCCCGCGGAGCCCGAGGCCAAGCCCGCGGACGCCGAGGCGAAGCCCTCCAAGCGGCCGAAGTCGACGGCCAAGAAGACCCGCACGGTCGAACTGACGCTGACCGTCACCGGGACGGCCGACGGCGAGTGGCAGGCCGATCTGGTGCACGGCACCAAGCGGGTCGTGCAGGGCCTGTCGATCTCGGCCGCGGCGGTGTCGCGTGCGGCCAAGGAGCTGCACGAAGACATCGCGGGCGGCATCGACGAGGTCATCGAGACGGCCCGCGCCCAGCACCGCACGCGGATGGAGGAGCTGGAGGCCGAGCTCGCGAGGGTCAAGGCCGCGTTGGCCGAACTGAGCGACTGAGCACCCGGGGCGGGGGCCGCCCGATCACGAGTGACCCCCGTTCCGCACCTACCGCGACGGGTCCAGTACCAGCTTGCCGGTGGTGCGGCGGGCGCGGAGGTCCTCGTGGGCTTGGCGCACTTCGGACAGGCCGTACTCGCCGCCCGGCACGGCGCGCAGGTCGCCGGCCAGGACCAGGTCGAACAGCTCGGCCATGGCGCGGTGCACGACGCGACCCGGGAGCCTGAACGCGTGGGGCAGCCACATGCCCGCGATGGCCGTCGAGTGGACCAGGAGGCGGCCCGGGTCGACCGGCGTCGGCTTCTCGCGGCTGGCCATGCCGTAGAACGCCAGGCGTCCGAACGGCGCGAGCGCGGCGATGCTCTGGTCGGTGACCGCGCCGCCGGTCATGTCCAGCACGACGTCCACGCGCCGCCCGCCGTTGGCCTCGCGCAGCACGTCGGTCATGTCCGGTGCGGTCGAGTCGACCGCGACGTCCGCGCCCAGGTCCAGTGCGAGCTTGCGCTTGTCCTCGGTGCTGGCGGTGGCGATGACGCGGCCCGCGCCCCACTTCTTGGCCAGCTGCACGGCCAGCGACCCGACCCCGCCGGCGGCCGCGTGCACGACGACGGTCTCCCCCGCCTCCAGGTGCGCGCTCTTGCGCAGCAGCAGCCACGCCGTCGCGCCCTGCACGACCATGCTCAACGCGGTGAGGTCGTCCACGCCGTCGGGCACGTCGAACGCGGTCGCCTCGGGCACGGCGGCCTTCTGCGCGTACCCGCCGAAGTTCGTCAGGGCGACCACGCGCCGCTCGCCCGCCGTGCCGACGACCTCGCCGCCGGGCACGAGCGGCAGCTCCATCTTGGACAGGTAGGAGTTCTCGGCCTGGTGGGTGTCGGCGTAGTTCAGGCCCGCGCGGCTGACCTCGACGAGCAGTTCGCCCGGCCCCGCGACGGGGTCGGGCAGCTCGACCTCGGTGAGGACTTCGGGTCCGCCGAACTCGGTGATCTGGATGGCACGCACGGGTGTCAGCTCTCCTTGGTGGCGATCGGGTCGTGGTCGAGCCGCACGCGTTCGCCGGTGGCGGTGCGCGGGCCGGGCGGGTTGGGGAAGGCGAACGGCGCGCTGGGTCGCCCGGCCTGCACGAACCAGCATTCACCGGGTTTGCCGTCGCGCAACACGGAGACGAACGCGTCGACGACGTCGTCCACGCTCATCACCGGCATCCCGGCGGCTTCCAACGTGGACTTGAAGCCGGTGATGATGGCGGTGTCGGCGAACGACGGGCACACGGCGTTGACGGTGACGCCCTCCGCGGCGAGCCCGGGGCCCAGGCCGCGGACCAGGCCGACGACGGCGGCCTTGTTCGCGCCGTAGAGGGGATCCATGGGCATGGCCATGAGGCCTGCCATGCTGGCGGTGGCGACGATGCGCCCACCGCGCTTGCGCAGCTCGGGCAGCGCCGCGTGCACGCCGTACACGACACCGTCGAGGTTGATGCCCATGACCGTGCGGTACCGCTCGGCGTCGAAGTCGTCACCCAGCCCGAACCCCGTGGCGATGCCCGCGTTGAGCACGGCGACGTCCAGCCCGCCGAACCGCTCCACCGCCGTCGCCACCGCGGCCTCGCTCTGCCGCGGGTCCCGGACGTCGCAGTGCGCGAACACGCCGTCCACCTCGTCGGCGACGGCCTGGCCCCGCGCGTCGTCCACGTCGGCGACCACGACCGAGGCGCCCGCGGCGGCGAGTCGGCGCGCCACCCCCGCCCCGATGCCGTTCGCGGCTCCGGTGACCAGTGCGACCTTGCCCGAGAACTCCACCGCGCCTCCTCTGGCTGACATTCCGACCAGTCGGTATGGTTCCCCCGACGCGCTCTGGCGTCAAGGCGACCTCGCCGGTAGGTTACTAAGCGGTTGCTTAGGCCCGCAGATCAAGGAGGACTGACCGTGGCCGAGACGGACGCACGGGTGGCCATCGTCACCGGTGCCGCACGCGGCATCGGCGCCGCCGTAGCCACGCGGCTCGCGCAGGACGGCATGGCCGTCGCGCTGCTCGACCTCAACGAGGAGAGCTGCGCCGAGGCCGTGGAGAGGATCAAGGCCTCCGGCGGGACCGCGATCGCGGTGGGTGTCGACGTCAGCGACAGCGCGGCGGTCGACGCGGCCGTGCAGCGGGTCGCCGACGAGCTCGGCGCGCCGACCGTCCTGGTCAACAACGCGGGCATCCTCCGGGACAACCTGCTGTTCAAGATGACCGACGACGACTGGGACGCGGTGATCAACGTCCACCTGCGCGGCTCGTTCCTGATGAGCCGGGCGGTGCAGAAGTTCCAGACGGCGGCGAACTGGGGTCGCATCGTCAACCTGTCCAGCACGTCGGCGCTGGGCAACCGCGGTCAGGCGAACTACGCGGCGGCCAAGGCGGGCCTGCAGGGCTTCACCAAGACGTTGGCGATCGAGCTCGGCAAGTTCAACGTGACGGTGAACGCGATCGCGCCGGGGTTCATCGCGACCGACATGACCGCCGCGACGGCGGCCCGGGTCGGCATCGACTTCGAGGACTTCAAGAAGGGTGCGGCGGCGGCGATCCCGGTGCAGCGCGTCGGCACCCCCGAGGACATCGCGCACACGGCGTCGTTCCTGGTCAGCGAGGGCGCCGGGTTCGTGTCCGGTCAGGTCATCTACGTCGCCGGCGGACCGAAGGACTGATGATGCGGGTATTCGCGAACCTCGACGAGCTGGCGGCGGCCAAGGGCGAGCACCTCGGTCACGGCGAGTGGCACGAGATCACGCAGGCGGAGATCAACCTGTTCGCCGACGCCACCAGCGACCACCAGTGGATCCACGTGGACCTGGAGAAGGCCGCCGCCGGGCCGTTCGGCGCGCCGGTCGCGCACGGGTTCCTGACGTTGTCGCTGATCCCGATGCTGGTGCGGGACATCTACACGGTGCAGGGCCTGTCCATGGGCGTGAACTACGGGCTGAACAAGGTGCGCTTCCCCAGCCCCGTGGTCGTCGGGTCGCGGGTGCGGGCCGGCGCCGAGCTGGCCGAGACCACCGACGTGGCGCAGGGCAAGCAGGCGGTGGTGAGGGTGACCGTCGAGATCGAGGGCAACCCGAAGCCCGCGTGCGTGGCCGAGACCGTGGTGCTGCTGGTACCGGCCGCCTGACAACACCGGCGGGCACGGCGTCGTCCTGGCGTCGTGCCCGTTGCTGTCGGTGATCGCCCCGGGCTCAGTCGGCTGCTTCGCTCGCCACGCGTTCCAGCTTGGCGCGGTAGGTCTCCCAGTCCACCGACGGCATGTTGTCGTTGTCCGGGCGCAGGCCCGACGCGCCGTCGACCAGCTCGCGGACGATGTCGGCGTGGCCCGCGTGGCGGTTGGTCTCCGCGATCATGTGGATCAGGACCAGGTGCAGCGTGACGCCCCGGCGCTGCGGCCCCCACCACGGCACCTCGCCGGTCGAGTCGAGGTCCAGCGCGTCGATCGTCGCGTCCGCGTGCGCACAGGCCCGTCGGTAGAGGTCGACGATGTCCTCACGGGACTCCTCCGCCGTCGCCCACATGTCCGCGTTGGGCTCGGCGTCGGCGCCCATCCACTCGAACCGCTCGCCGAACGGCCTGGCGAACGTCTCGGCGAAGTAGCCGATCTCCATCGCGGCCAGGTGCTTGACCAGGCCCAACAGGTTCGTGCCGGTCGGCGTCAACGGCCGCCGCGCGTCGTGGGACGACAGGCCGTCCAGCTTCCACAGCATCGCCTCGCGCGCCGTGCGCAGGTAGCGGTGCAGGTCTGACTTCATGACGAACCCTCCACAGGACGCAAGGACGCGAGCAGCAGGTCGGCGAAGTGACGGCCCACCTGCTTCGCCGACAGCGGCCCGTCGGCGCTGTACCACTGACCGAGGTGGTGGACGCTGCCGAAGAAGTAGTGCACGGTCAGGTCCGCGGGCACGTCGGCGCGGAACACGCCCTGCGCCTGCCCCTCCTCCACCAGCGAGCGGAACCGCTCGTGGTAGCGCCGCCGCTCCACCCGCATCTCCCGCCGCTTGTCCTCGGCCAGGTGGTCGGCCGAGCGGAAGTACACCCGCGCCTGGTCGAAGTTGTCCACCGACGTGACCACGACGTCGACCGCCGCCGCGTGCAACCGCTCGGCGACCGGCGCGGACCCGGACGCGAAGTGGTCCAGCCGCTCGGTCTGCATCCGCAGCAGGCTGCCGTAGATCTCGTGCAGCAGGTCGTCCTTGGACCCGAAGTAGTGGTACATGGCGCCCTTGGTGACGCCGGCGAGGTCCACGATGTCCTGCACCGCGACCCGGTCGAAGCCCCTGTCGGCGAACAACCGCGTCGCGGCGTCGATCAGCCGCTCCGGTACCGATGCCATGGGCCAAGCATCGCACGCCCGATCACTGGAACATCGCGATCGGGCGGATGACGAGCTGCTGGGCGTCCGCCTTCCACGACTGGACCTTGCCCAGGCACCGCGCCTGGAAGCCGCCCTCGGGCACGACGTCGTCGCGCAGACCGGCGTTGTAGCACTCGACCCGCACCTGCGGCCCCTGCTCGGGGTCGTCCGGGTCGCCGAACGGGGCCAGGAACACCGTGGTGCCGTCGCCGTCGGACGCCACCCGGAACACGCCCTTCACCGACACGTACGAGTCGATCCGACGCAGCCGCACCGCGTCGGTCGCCTCCAGGTGCTGCTCCAACGCCGTGTTCCGCAGCACGGTCAGGTCGCGCAGGTCGACGTGCACGACCCCGGACGCGGACTCCAGCGCGTCCAGCAGCACGCCGACCACCGCGATCGGCTCGTACTGCTCGATATAGGTCTTCACCACCTCGCGCCCGGACGTCCGCGCGCCCTCCACGCCCAGGTCGAGGCCCTTCAACGCGATCTTGCCGTCCTTGGTGACGCCGACCCGGTCCACCACCTCCTTGGTCATCGCGTCGCCGTACCGCCCGACCTGGTAGAGGTCCATCACGGACTTCTCGTGCAGGTAGATGGTCAGCCCGGGCACCTCGCGCGGCGGCGCGAACCGGTGCCGCGACCGCCACGCCCACAGGCCGACGCCGATGGCCACGACGATCGCCAGCGCGGTCACGATCCACACGACCGCCCACGGCCACCACACCGACCACCACAGTCCTCTATCGACAGCCACGGATCTCCTTCACCGCCTCCAGGAGGGACCCGGTGGTGGCGTCCACCACCCGGCCGCCGGTCGCCCTCGCCACCCGGTCCAGCTCCACCGGGTCGGCCTCGCCGAACCGGATCGCGTACGTGCGCGCGGGCGGGGCCGGCCACGCGGCCAGGAACTCGTCCGCGCTCATGCCCGCGTTGTTCTCGCCGTCGGTCATCAGCACCACCGTGCCCTCGCCGACGACCCGGTAGGCGTGGTCGAGCGCCGACCAGATCGCGGTGCCGGTCTCGGCCAACTCCGCCGTCGTCAACGCGGTGGCCAACCCCTCCAGGTCCGCGGCACTGCCGATGACGACGGAACGCTCCTCCAGCACGGTCCCCGCGAACCGCACCAGCACGACCGTCTCCCCCAGCCGGAACCGGTCGAACCCGCCGGCCCGGCTCAACGTCGCGAACGCCTCGCGCAGCCCGGCGATCCGCGCGCCCGCCATGGACGTGGAGTGGTCCAGCACGAACACCACCC
Organism: Actinosynnema sp. NPDC050801; assembly: GCF_040673975.1. Lineage (NCBI taxonomy): Bacteria > Bacillati > Actinomycetota > Actinomycetes > Pseudonocardiales > Pseudonocardiaceae > Actinosynnema > Actinosynnema sp. NPDC050801. The sequence goes on from NZ_JBFAQZ010000018.1 coordinate 32,376, forward strand.
GGCCGGACCGACCGGCCCGGTCGTAGGCGGCGAGCAGGGTGTCCACGACCTGCTGCGTGCCCGGGAAGTACAGCGCGGTGCCGATCGGCTCGCGCAACCCGTCGGTGCGCTCGACCTGCGGGTCGACGGGCCGGCGGTGGGTGCGTTCCATGATCGACCGCTGGGCCGACGGCGTGCGCAGCCACTGCACCACCCGGTCGTACACGGCCCGCTTGTCCGGCTTGAGCAGCATCAACGGGTAGTCGGACAGCACGATCCCGTCGCGCGGGTACACCACCTCCAGCGGCTCGCGCAGCTGCCCGGACGCGTTCAGCGACAGCACGGTCGACTCGTAGGTCACCACGGCGTCCACCTCGTCCTGCCGCTTCACGTACTCGTCGACGACCTCCGCCGCGCCGTCCGCGCCGAACACCCGTCCGGTGAGGAAGCCCTGGAGCTTGTCGCAGGTGACGTCCTCGGCGCGCAACGCCGCACCGGTGCCGGCCGCGGCCGTGGCCACGCCGATCAACGCCGCCATCCCGCTGCCGGACACCCTCGGGTCGGCCATCCCGAACCGCAGCTCCCCCGCCGCCGCACGGCCCGCCACGTCGGCCCACGACGCACCGCGCAGCGCGTCCGCCTGGCCCTGCTTCACGCCCAGCACCAGCGGCGAGAGCATCGTGCTGGTGGACAGCGGCAGGTCGGCGGACTTCAGCCTCAGGTACCGGTTCGTGGCCAGCCAGGCCAGGTCGTGGTCCACGCCCGCGGCCAGCTCGTCGCTCGCCCGCACCGTGCCGCGCCGGTCGAGCTTCAGCTCCACCCCGGTGTCGCGGCGCAGGTCGGCCAGCACGGGCGCGAGGTCCGCCAGCTCCGAACTGGCCAGCACGGTCAGCGTGACCGGTTCGGGCGTGCCGGACGTGCAGCCGGCCAGGACCAGGGCGGCCACCGACAACGCGGCCAGGCCGGCCCTCACAGCGGCACACCACCCGGGCAGCGGCCGACCTCCGCGATCATCGTGGTCAGGTCCTCGGACTTGGGCAGGAACGCCTCCGTGTCGCCCGCGCCGGGGTCCGGCACGTCGATACCGCGTTCGGTCAGCACCGTGCCCACCGAAGCGCTGCCCGCCCGACCGAGGCGGAAACCGAGCTCCAACGCGCGCCGCTGGAGGTCGGTGTTCTCCTGCAACAGCCGGCCGACCTTCTCCCCCGCCTCGCTGAACGCGATCAGCCAGGGCTCCGCGTGGTGGTGGGCGTCGGGGTAGAGCAGCACCCGGTCGGGGTCGACCGACCCGGTCCGCTCCTTGGTGCGGATCTGGTAGGCCAGGTACTGGTGTTCGTAGATGACGCCCACGGGGGCGAACGTGCGCCCGTCCGGGCCGAAGAACGTGCGACCGATGCCCGCGCCGAACTGCCCCTCGACCTCGAACAGCGGCTTGATCCGCGCGCCGACCGCCTTGGCGTCGGCCGCGGTCGGCACGTTCCGGCCGTTGGCGGCGAACGCGACCAGCGCGAGGTAGGCCGCGCCCGAGTAGGCCCGGCACGGGTCCGGCGACTGGGCGATGATCCGGTTGGCGTTGGTCAGCCCGTCCTCCGACAGGTCCTTCCAGGTCGTGCCGTCCAGGGTGAGGCCGACGAACTCCGGCATCTTCAGCGTGTAGTAGAGCTTGTCCTCCCCCGGCTGCGGGTCCGCCACGTCCTGCCGGTCCAGCGCTTCGGCGTAGTCGCGGAACGCGGCGATGACCAGCGGCGTGGTGAAGGGGTAGAACGGCGTGCCGCCCACCTTGTCGTGGATCTGCCGCGCGGTCAGCTGGCCCGAGGGCATGACGAAGTCGAACGCGGCCGCCTCTTCGGTCCTGGGTATCTCCTGCGAGCCGCCGGAGTCGGTCAGGTGCACCTGCACGCCGTTGGCCATCAGGATGCGGCGGACCTCGTTGTCGGAGAAGAACTCGACCTTGGAGGCCATCATCGCGCGCACGATCGTGATGCCCTGGAACGGCAGCGCGATCACACCCGAGGCGAACAGCGCGACGGCGCCCACCAGCGCGATGCCCGCCGACACGCCGAACGGCAACAGGAAGCGCTTGCGCCGGAACACCGACCGCGGCGGGTCGAGGATCACCAATGCGGGTTCTTCGGTCGAACTCTTCGCGACCACGGACTCCCCCGGGGCGGACGGCGATCTTCCCTGCCTACGAGGCTAGATCGCCGTGCCGCCGCGGTGGGTTACAAGTCGGGAGTTCAGCCGCCCAGCGTCACGCCGCCGTCGATGACGAACGTCGTGCCGGTGGTGTAGCCGCCCGCGGCCGAAGCGAGGAACACGACCGCCGCCGCCAGCTCCTCCGGATCGCCCACCCGGCCCATCGGCAGCTTCGAGATGTGCGCTTCGAGGTAGCCCTCGGGGTACTGGTCGGTCATCTCGGAGGCGAAGTAGCCGGGCGCGATCGCGTTGACCCGGATGCCCTTGCGGCCCGTCCACTGCTGCGCCAGGTCGCGGGTCAGGCCGATCACGCCCGCCTTCGACGCGGAGTACGCCGCCTGCGGCAGCCCGCCGGACACCAGGCCGAGCACGCTGGAGACGTTGATGATCGACCCACCACCGGTCATCACGGCCGCGGCCGCCTGCGCCATCCAGTAGGTGCCGTTGAGGTTGACGTCCATGACACCGAGGAACTGCTCCGGCGTCTCCCGGGACGCGGGCACCGCCGACGCCACGCCGGCGTTGTTCACCAGCACGTGCACCGGGCCGAACTCGGCCGCGGCACGGGCCACCTCACGGCAGTCGTCCGGCTGCGCCACGTCGGCCTGCACGACCAGCGCGCGCCGACCGGTGTCCTCCACCAGCCGCGCGGTGTCCTTGAGCCGGTCCACCCGCCGGGCGGCGAGCACCACGTCCGCGCCCGCCTCGGCGAGGCCCTTGGCGAACGCCACACCCAGCCCCGAGGACGCGCCGGTGACGATCGCGACCTGCCCGTCCAACCGGAACTTGTCCAGGATTCCCATTCAGCTCAACCTCTCCAGGATGATCGCCATGCCCTGACCGCCGCCGACGCACATCGTCTCCAGCCCGAACTGCGCGTCGCGCGAGCGCATCCCGTTGATCAGGGTGGTCATGATGCGGGCGCCGGTGGAGCCGAACGGGTGGCCCAGCGCGATCGCGCCGCCGTGCACGTTCAGCTTCTCCATGTCGATGCCGAGCGCGCGCTGGCTGCCCAGCACCTGCACCGCGAACGCCTCGTTGATCTCGACCAGGTCGATGTCGTCGATGGTCAGGTTCGCGTGCGCGAGCGCCTGCCTGGTGGCGTCGACCGGGCCGAGGCCCATGATCTCCGGCGAGAGACCGGACACGCCGGTGGACACGATCCGCGCCAACGGGGTCAGCCCGAGTTCCTCGGCGCGCACGTCGCTCATGACGACCACGGCGGCCGCGCCGTCGTTGAGGGGGCAGCAGTTGCCGGGCGTGACGGTCCCCTGCGGCCGGAACGACGGGTTGAGCGCCGACACGGCGTCGTAGGTGACGCCCTTGCGGGGTCCGTCGTCGGTGGAGACGACCGTGCCGTCCGGGAGCGTCACCGGGGTGATCTCGCGGGCGAAGAAGCCGTCCGCGATGGCCTTCTCGGCCAGGTTGTGCGAGCGGACGCCGAACTCGTCCTGGTCGCGGCGGCTGATGCCGAGCGTCGTCGCGACGTTCTCGGCGGTCTGGCCCATCGAGATGTAGTAGTCCGGCAGCACGCCGTCCTCGCGCGGGTCGTGCCACGGCTCGTTGGTCTCGGCGGTGCGCTGCGTGCGTGCGCGTGCCTCGTCGAACAGCGGGTTGAGGTGCGGGTCGCCGTGGCGGTAGCGCGAGACGCACTCGACGCCCGCGCTGATGAACGCGTGGCCCTCGCCCGCCTTGATCGCGTGGAACGCCATCCGCGCGGTCTGCACCGAGGAGGCGCAGAAGCGGTTGACGGTGGTGCCGGGCAGGGTGTCCAGGCCGAGTTGCACGGCGATGCGGCGGGCCACGTTCTGGCCGTGCTCGTCCTGCGGTTCGGCGCAACCCAGGTGCAGGTCGGTGATCTCCCCCCGGTCCAGCTCGGGGACCTGGTCCAGCGCGGCGGCGACGACCTGCGCGGCCAGGTCGTCCGGGCGCAGGTCGACCAGCGACCCCTTGCGCGCCCGGCCGATCGGGGAACGCGAGGTGGCGACGATGACAGCCTCGGGCATGGCGGTGCTCCTGTGTCTAGAGGCCGAGGTCGCGGCCGATGAGTTCCTTCATGATCTCGTTAGAGCCGGCCCAGATCCGGGTCACGCGGGCGTCCATCCAGGCGCGCGCCACGCGGTACTCGGTCATGTAGCCGTAGCCGCCGTGCAGCTGCACGCACGCGTCGATGACGTCGTTCTGCACGTCCGCGCTCCAGTACTTGGCCTTCGCCGCGTCCACGGCGGTCAGCTCGCGCCGGGTGTGCGCGTCGGTGCACTGGTCCAGGAACGCCTGCGTCACGTCGATCTTGGTGACCAGCTCGGCGAGGGTGAACTTGTTGTGCTGGAACGAGCCGATCGCCTGGCCGAACGCCTTGCGCTCCTTGGCGTACCCGATGGTCTCCAGCAGGATCTGCTTGGCGTGGGCCAGGTTGGAGATCGCGCCGCCGAGGCGTTCCTGCGGCAGCCGTTCCATCATGTAGATGAAGCCACGGTCGACCTCGCCGATGACGTTCTCCGCCGGGATCCGGACGTCCTCGAAGAACAGCTCGGCGGTGTCGGACTCGGGCTGGCCGACCTTGTCCAGCTTGCGGCCGCGCTCGAAGCCCTTCATGCCGGTCTCGACCGCGAACAGGGTGATGCCCCTGGCCTTCTTCTCCGGGCTGGTGCGGGCGGCGACCACGATCATGTCGGCGGAGAAGCCGTTGGTGATGAACGTCTTCGAGCCGTTGAGGATCCAGTCGTCGCCGTCGCGGACCGCGTTGCTCTTGAGCGCCGCCAGGTCGGAGCCGCCGGAGGGCTCGGTCATGCCGATGCCGGTCGTCATCTCGCCCGAGCAGAACCGGGGCAGCCAGCGCTGCTTCTGCTCCTCGGTGCACAGGTCGACCAGGTAGGGGGCGACGACGTCGCCGTGGATGCCCAGGCAGGAGGACATGCCGGCGCTGACCTTGGACAGCTCCTCGCCGAGCACGGCGTTGAACCGGTAGTCACCGGCACCGCTGCCGCCGTGCTCCTCGGGGACCTCCAGGCCGAGCAGGCCCTGCTTGCCGGCTTCCAGCCACACGTCGCGGTCGATGTGGCGCTGCTCGACGAACCGCTCGTAGTTCGGGCGGAGGGTGCGGTCGCAGAACGCCTGCGCGGTCTCGCGGAACGCTTCGTGGTCGGGTTCGAACAGCGTGCGGCGCACTCTCAGATCCTCCATACTAAGCGGTTGCTTAGGTCTAAGCGTGTGCTTAGCCTGCGGTATCGTTCGGGCTCGTGTCAAGGAGGGCGGCTGTGAGGACAACCCGTGGGGAGTTCGCGCTCCTGGATGAGACGTGGTCCGAGGTCACGCCCCCGGCGGCCCGTCGGATGCTGATCGCCGCCGCCGCCGCGTTCTCGGTGCGCGGCTACCACGCGACCACCACCCGTGACATCGCGGCGCAGGCCGGCATGTCACCCGCGGCGGTCTACATCCACTACCGGTCCAAAGAGGAACTGCTGTTCCAGATCTCGCGCATCGGGCACGCGACCTCGCTGTCGGTGCTGACGGGTGTGTCCGAGGTGGACCCGACGCGGCGGTTGGCGGCGGCGGTGCGGGCGTTCGCGTCGTGGCACGCCGAGTACCACACGACCGCGCGGGTCGTGCAGTACGAGCTGAGCGCGCTGACGCCCGAGCACCTGGCCGACGTGGTGGAGCTGCGCAGGCGGATCGAGGCCGCGGTGCGCGGGATGGTCGAGGCCGGTGTCGCGGCGGGCGCGTTCGACGTGCCGGACGTGCGCGGGGCGGCCCTGGCGGTGCTGTCGCTGTGCATCGACGTGGCCCGCTGGTACCAGCCGGGAGGCCGCCGCACGCCCGCGGAGATCGGCGACCTCTACGCCGACCTGGTGCTGCGCATGGTCGGCGCCGACAACGGCTGACCGTCCTCCGCCCGCCTGACCGTCCTCACCGCCCGCAGTCAGCCCAGGTCGTCGAGGTCCCGGCCGGAGAACCACTCCTCCACTCCCTCGGCGCGGTCGTCGAACGACGTGGTCATCAGCTGGATGCGCTCGGTGACCGCGTCGCCGTGCCGGCGCAGCAGTGCCGCGATGAGCGGGTCGCGACCGCCGATCCACTGCAGCTCGTCCAGCTGGCCGATGGTCATCCGGGCCAGCACCGACCAGTCACCCTCGGCGACGAACTCCCGGGTGCGGTTGGCCGCCGACGCCGCCACCAGCGTGTAGAACGCCTCGCTCGGCGAAGCCGGTGCCTTCGCCACCAGCTGGTCCAGCGACTGCTTGAGCTGCATCCTGGTCCACGGCTGGGAGGGCAGGCACGTCATGCCCCAGGAGATCTGCGCCGCGAACACGCGGTTGGTCGGCAACGGCGGCTCGACCTGCGGGATCTCGCCGGTGGCGCCCACCCGGCGCACCGCCGCCGCGGCCCACCCGACCTGCACCCAGTGCTCGGCCTCGTCCCGGACCGGGAACCGCTCGACCGCCGTGCCGATCGCCCGGGCGAGGGCGGCGGCGATGTCGGCGTGCTCGTAGCCGTGGCGTTGCAGCCACAGCACCAAGCGGGGCGCCGCGTTGAGGTCGAGGCGGTGCACGAGGCGGTTGGGGTCCGCGTCCTGGACGACCGCGACGATCGGGTCGGCCATGTGCTCGGCGTCGCAGGCCACCAGCATGGTCAGTAGCCCCGGCAGCGCCCTGAGGTCGGTCGGGAGCATGTGCTTGAGCCGGGTGGCGATCCGCTCGGTGTCGACGCGCAGGGCGGCCCGCCGCGCCCAGTCCTCGTCCCACAGGCGCGACATCCTCAGCACCTCGGTCACGAACCGGGGGCCGCGCAACGACGGCATGGACTTCAGCCGGAGGTCGAACGCCCTCTCCATCCAGGCGGTCTGCGGCGCGCCGTGCCTCAGGCCGACCGCGTGCAGGTGCCGGGCCACGGTCCACTGCTGGGTGGGGTTCTGCAGGTTCTGGACCTCGCTGGTGAACCACCTCCACCTGGGTCGGTCGTCGAGCGCGAGCTTCAACAGCCGCTTGCCGGCGCCCCCGACCGCCTGCTCCACGGCGTCCATGAGGTTGGCCGCGCCGAGGTGGTCCTCGCTCGCGAACCGCATCCGGTCGGCGAGCACGCTGCGCTCGCCGTGGTCGGGGTACTGCCCGGTCCTGCGGGCGAGCTCCTCGACCTCGGTGGCGGTGAAGCCCGGGTCGAGCCGCATCATCAGCCGGATCGACTCGGCCAGCTCGCCGGGCGTCATGGACGCCCTCAACTGCGACTTGAACTTCTTGGCGTTGAGGTCCCGCGCGGACTTGAACACGGCACTGGAGGTCTCCGGGGCACCGGCCACGGCCAGGGTTCGGCTGACCTCCAGGACGTAGTTCAGCGCCGCGTTGACCGCGCCGCGCAGCGACACGCCGTCCTGGCGGTACTGGCCGAGGTAGAGCTGCGCCGCGTCGGGGTGCAGGATCCGCCCCAGGCGGTGGAAGAAGGTCCTGGCGTCGGTCGAGCCCGCCTTGGTCATCCCCTCCACGATCCGGGCGACGCGCACCTCGGACCGCAGGCGGTCGAGGAACTCGCGGGCCACCTCGGGGTCGTCCGCGATGATCAGCGCCAGCTGCGGCCCCCACGGCCGGAGGGTGGTGCGGATGGAGTTCGCCACCGACTCGACCGCGGCGTCGAGGACGCGGTCGGCGAACGTGGTGCGCGCCTGCCACATGCCCTTGATCAGGTGGCTCACCACCGACGGCCGCACGTCGTTCGTGACCTGGTCGAGGAACCACTCCTCGCCGAGCTGCTCGGCCAGCTCGTGCGCGAACCCCGTGGCCGGGTTGCCCTTCCAGTCGTCGAGTTGGTAGGCGGCTGCCAGCAGCATCCCGGCACCCTTGTTGTCCCCGGTGCCGACGATCACGGCCGCCAGCTCCTGCGCGAGCGTCCTGCGCGGCGTGGCGTTGCCGTACCCGTTCGCGGCGGAGGTGTCCTGGTACAGCACCTCGAACGCCAGCTTGGCATGGCGGTTGGTGAGCGTCTGGAGCAGCAGCGCCGCCTCCATCGCCAGGGCGTTCTTGCCGATGAGGGTGCGCAGGCTGGCGTTGAGGTGTTGCACGGAGTTCAGCAGCTTGATGCAGAACGCGGGCTCGGCGGCGTGCAGGTCGGCGACGGCGTAACGCAACTCCTGCACGTCGGTGTGCTGCAACGAGCTCGCGATGGTCTGGCTGTGCTCGCGCAGCCAGACGTCCCAGTCCTGGATGTCCTCCAGCCCGAGCTTGAGCGTCAACCAGGCCAGGATGAGCGGCAGGCCGCTGCGGGCGGGCACCCGGTGGTCGAGGAGCTTGCGCACGGACGGCTCCTCGGCGGTGTGGTGCACCTCGATGTCCGCCCGCCGACCCGCCTTCTTCACCAGCCGGTCGACCCGGCGCGCCGTGCCGTAGTCCTGGACGACGTTCGGGTTGAGCCCTTGCAGCACGGCCAGCCCGCGCTCGGCCACCAGGACGTTGAACGCCGGTTCCTGGAACCGCAGCAGCTGGTCCAGCAGGCGGTGGGCGCCCCGGCCGCGCCGCTCCTCCACCGAGTCGAACAACCGGCGCAGCTCGGTGACCAGCCCCTCCAGGCTGCCGTTCAGCTCCGCCTGCACGTCCGGGCGGACGCGCCACAGCGCCCGGAGCACCAGCTGCATGTCGCCGACGCTGGTCCCGGGCAGCTCGCCGCACCGGTTGGCCAGTTTCTGCGCCAGCTTGTACTGCAGGTCGTGCGGCATCATCCCGTCACCGACCAGGACCAGCTCGGCGATCGCCGTCACCGACGCCTGCTCCAGCCACGGCCCGAAGTTCTCCTTGAACCTGTTCTCCTCCAGCAGCTTGCGGAACGCGGTCTCGTCGGCGTGGCGGCAGCACCTCAGGAACGTGACGACGTGGCCGGGCTGCTGCTTCATCACGTGTTCGAGTTCCAGGCTCACCACGGGCAGGACCACCTCGCGGATCGCGTCGTCGTCCGGCCGATCCCGGGCGCCACGCCGGTTCGGGCTGTGGTTGAGGATGTCCCGGCACAGGTCCGGGCTGGCCAGCCGCCACCCGTTGCGCCGGGTGGACCGCACCGCGCCCACCGCCCTCAGCACGTCCTCCCGCTCGTCGAGCGGCCACAGGTTCTTCGGGTACACCTCGTTGTTCAGCAGGGACACGGCGGCGAGCTTGCGCAGCGCGTCGAGCTCGTTCTCGCCCAGCCCGCTGATCGTCGCGTCGAGGTCGTCGCCCGCCGGGCGGCCCGAACCGGCCTTCGCCGCGGCGACCATGGCGTTGGTCAGCCGCCGCAGGTCCCGGTGGTACTTCCGGACGAGGTCGGCCAGGTGCGGTCGCGCGCCGCCGAGGAGCTCCTCGTTGTGGTCGATCAGCTGCATGGCGAACTTGAGCGTGCGGGGCTGCCCCACGACCGCGTGCGTCACCGAGGTCTCGTCGGTCCTCCAGGTCGCCGCCCGGATCTCGTACTGCAACGCCGCGAGCACACCGATGGTCCGACGGCCGCTGCTCAGACGCGCGCTCACGTCGCGCAGCAGGGTGTCCACGTCGGCGTCCTGCGCCTCGCCGACCGGGATGATGTTCTCCAGCACCAGCACGTGGTGCTCGGCGTCGCCGCCGAGCAGGACGGTCCGCGCCACCTGCACGATGAGGTCCTCGTCGGGCAGCCGGCCGCTGGACGGCGACACCGCGACGACCTTCCAGCCCTTGGCGCGCAACGCCTTCGCCACCATCCGGATGATCGTGGACTTGCCGGTGCTGGTGGGTCCGCCGAGCATGACGGTGGCGTTCGGCCTGGCCGTGAACATCGCCTCGACGTGATCGACCTGCTCGATCCTGGTGTCCCGGACGGCCTGGTCACGGTCCTCGGTGTCGAGGTCCACCAGGGTGAAGCGCAGGCGTTCGAGCACCTTCGTGCGGCGCTTGGCGGCCCACTCGGCCCACTGCTCCCCCCACAGCACGCCGGCCGCCGCCTCCAGGCTCAGGTCACCCGTCCCGACCACCACGGGCTCGTCCTGCCCCGGGTGCCACCGCTGCCAGCCCTCCGCCACCGGGACCAGCAGGTCCAGGCCGAGGTCGGCCGCCGCATCGCGACGCCGCTTCACCTCCTCGGCCGAGAGCGCCGCGAACACGCCGTCGACCAGCGCGCCGGCGGCGACCACCTCGACGCGGGACCCGCTCCACGGCAGGAAGTGCGCCAACGCGCCCAGTGCGACGGGCAGTGCGAGTTGCCCGTCGTCCAGGTCCGCGCCGAACGGGTCGCCCTTCAGTGCCAGCCCGACGCCGACCTCGGCGCTGTGCCCGAGCAGGTCGAGCAGGTCCGCCACGGCGGCACGGGCCGCCTCGACCGCGGCGACCGCCTTCGGCCCGAACCCCGGCGCGGCCGCCTTCGGCTCGTCGGTGACCGCCAGGTCGACGCCCAGCGACACCACCTGGCCCGACGCCTGCTCCGTGATACCGACCGGCAGACACGTCGCGGTGATCGAGCGGTCGGCGGTCCACTGCGCGAACACCCGCTCGACGAGTTCGGAGGCCTCCTCGACCGCCGATAACGAGGTCGGGTCGATCGGGCCACCCGGCAGGGTTGCGGCGTCGAGCAGGGCGTAGCCCAGCCGCTTGCCGTCCGGCAGCTCCGCCAACCAGTTCGGCGGCACCAGGCCCTCGACCGAGTGCGCGTCCACCCAGCTCACCAGTCGCGAGGCCGAGGCCACCAGCAGGCCGTCGTCGTTCGCGGCGATCGCCCGGCGCACCGCAACCAGGGTCATCACCAGCGTGTTGCGCTCGACGCAGCGCTCGTCAGCCTTCATCGGTTCCTCCAGGAGCACGGTCGAGGGTCAGGTGGGCCATACCGTCGGACGCGGCCAGCACGACCGTGCCGTCGTCGACGAAGCCGACCCCGGTCAGTTCGTTGGGCAGCACGAGTTCCAGCACCCGTGCCGCCCGGTCGTCCAGGTCGTGCACGACCAGGCTCGGCCGGCGGCCACCCTCCGCCACGAGCAACCAGCGGTCGCTGACCGCGACCCGGGCCGGGTGGTTGATCGACAGCCGGGCCACCTGTTCGTGGGTGGACAACCGGTGCACGGTCAGCGCACCGCCCGCGCCGACCACCGCGACGGTGTCGCCATCGGGCGACGTGCACAGGGCGGTGATCGCCTCCTCACCCCGGTGCAGCACACCGGTCACGGTCTGGCGGGCGTGGTCGCGCACCAGCACGTCCCCGCTCCTCGTGCCGACCACCAGCGCGGGCCGTTCGGGCGTGCCCACCGCGACGCGGTCCAGCTTCAACGTGACGGGAGCCCACGCCCGCCGCGTCACCCCCGTCTCGACGTCGAGGTAGGACAGGCTCGACTGGTGGGTGAACGCGACCGTGGTCGCGTCGGCGAACGCCATCGACTCGATCGTGCCGCCCTTGACCGGGGGCAGGTCGCCCCCGTCGGCGGCGACGACGGTGACCCGCCCGCCGCGCCGCGCCACCACGGCCAGCGGTTCGTCCGACGGCGCCACCGCCAGGGCGCTCACCAGGTGCTCGCCCTCGTCCGCCGCGAGCTTCCGCGGGCCTCCGTGCGGGGACAGCGACCACAGGGTGGCGGACCCGTCGTCGTGGCCGGCGACGGCGGTGTGGCGGTTCACCGCGAGCTGCACGATCGCGCCGTGGACGGGGTCGGTCTGGACCGCCCAGTCGACGCGGGCGGACGACCCGCCCACATCCACCCGCTCGATGTCCAGCTTGCGCCACCCGACCAGCAGGGTGAGCACCAGCCGCTTGGCCTCGGTGGTCATGGCACCCACGTGCAGCGAGTGCCACGCCTCCAGCAGCGCCTTCGTGCGTATGCCCGGCTTGGGGACCCGCTTGTCGTCGTCGCCCACGATCGGCACCGGAAGGGTGTTGACGAGCAGTTCCTGGTCCGCCAGCACAGTTTCCAGCGTGGTGGCGTCGGACGCGGCCGACCGCACCAGCAGGCGCGCCAGCTCCGGGTGCGCCGCCGACCACTGCCGCCGACCGCGCGCCGTGGGCACGACGGCCAGCAGCAGGTTCGTGACGTCCTGCACCGGCCAGTCCAGCGAGGGCGGCGGCACGCGCAGGCGCCACCACCTCTGGCCGTCGACGACCTTGCGGTCCAGCAGCGCCCCGGCGGCTGCGGCCACCGCCTCGATCTCCGCCGGGGTATGCCGGTGCACGCCCGGCGCGGCGGCCAGATCGATCCACAGCGACTCGGGCAACCACTCGTGGCCGTCCAACCGCAGCGGTGCGAACAGGGTCGAGTACTCCGGCACGACGTTCTCCACCGCCTGCCGGAACAAACCGAAGACCAGCTCGCCGACCCGCTTGCGCCACTTCGCGCTGGTCTCGTTCACCCACCGCTTGTGGGTCTGAGGGCCGATCAGGTCGTTCGCGACCAACGCGGCGATGCCGAAGTTCGAGGCGCACATGGGCGCGACCCAGAGAGTCACGCTGCGCACCTCGTCCTCCCGACCGGCGAGGGGCGCGCCGTCGGTCCTGGTGGCCCTGAACACCAGGTAGTCCGCCAGCTCCCGGACGTCGGCCGGGTGCGCGGAGTCGAGGTCCACCACTCGGACGGTCCGGCCCAGCTCAACGGGTTGCCGCGCGCTCATGACGAGGCGGACCACGCCGGTCGCGGCGAGCGGTGCGATGAGCGCTGCGGTCAGTTCCTCGGGCTGCTCGCACCGGTCGACGTCGTCCAGCACGATCCCGATCGGGCCGGGACGCCCGGCGAGCGCGGCCAGCAGTTGCGCGGGGGTTCCCGCCTGGACCCCGAGCTGGTCGGCGAGGCGGGTGGCGATGTCGTCGACCGACCACGGCTCGCGGATGCGCAACGCGGCTTGGACCGCCCCGGGCCGCGGCAGGTGGCCGTGGCGGGCGATGGGCGGCATCCTGCTACCCGGCATCCCGGCCAGCACCAGCCTGCCCAGCAGGGCCGACTTGCCCGAGCCCATCCCGCCGACCACGAGGTGCGGCGCCGGGCGCATCTCGTCCGGGTCGAGCACCGCGACCAGGTCCACCAGCACGTCGTCGCGCCCGGTGAAGAACCACCCGGCCTGGTCGACGGCGCGCAGACCACGTGCGACCGCGCTCCACTCGTGCCACTCGCCGGACAGCCAGTCCGGTGGCTGCTGCGGCATGTGCGACGGGTTGGGCAGCACCCGTCCAGGCCCTGTCCTCGACGTGGACAGCGCGGTGGCCTGCTGTTGCCTCGATAACGACTGGTTGATCCGACCGCACAGCTCCTTCACCGGCAGGTGCTCCCGGCTGCGGCCGCCGTTCAGGGCCGCGTGGCGGAACGCCTGCACGAAGGTCGTCTGACCGGCGAGCTGCTCGCGGTAGGACGACGACAGGATCCACAGCCGCAGGCTCCCCGCGACGCCCTCCCACTCGTTGTGGACCTGGTCCATGGCATCGACGGAACCCCCCTCGGACATGCACGAGTCGAGCACCAGCATGACCTCGTCGACGATTCCCGTCTTCTTGACGAACGGCCGGATCAGATCGCCCGACCGCAACAATCCCTTGTGCGTGTCCGGGTCGTACTCGCGACCGGTGAGGAACCACTCGGTCGGCGACTCCTCCGGCTGGTAGCCGTGGCCGGTGACGTAGATGAACACCGACGGCGGCTCCCGGAGCTCGCCGCCGTCCTGCTCCTGCTCCTCCGCCCGCAGGCGGACCCAGTCGTACAGGGCGTCCTTGAGGTCGTGCGGGTCGATGTCGGGCTGGTCGGCCAGGTGCGGCGCACCGTCCTGGAAACCGAGGAACGTCAGCACCTCGCGCATCTCCCGGAGTTCCTCGGGCACCAGCGGGAGGTTGTGCTTGCTGTCGTTGTAGGTACCGACCCCGGCCAGGAAGAAGACGCGGTCAGGCGAGGGCATCCGCGATCGCCTGACTGGTGTGGACTGCGGCGAGGTAGCGCACCGCCAGGTGGGCCTTCATCCGGGAGTTGTGGACCCGCTTGTCGACGACGTCCGCGCCGTAGAACGGCTTGAGCTCCTTGACCAGCGCCACGGCGTCCTCGGTGGCCGCGACGTTGACCCACCGCCGCACGTTCGGCAGCCGGTTGGCCTCGGCGTCCGCCGAGGTGCCGAGCCGTTCGCGCACGGCGCGCAGCCCCAGCGGTGAACCGACCGTGACGAGGGTGTCGACCTCGATGCCCGGCTCGTCCCGCAGCACGTCGTAGGCGATCACGCTGCCCAGCGAGTGCGCGACCACCACCGTCGGGCCGGTCTTCAGCGCGTTCAGGACCTCGGTCCGGGCGCCGAGGTGCAGCTCCGCGTCGGCGAAGTAGCGGCCGACCTGCTTGACGAACCTGCGGATCGCGAGGTGGCCGAGCCCGGCGAAGTAGTCCGTCGACTCCAGCGCCCGGACCGCCCACTGCACCCCGCCGGGCAGGTACGCCTTGCCGCCCGCCGGCGGTTCCCCGGCCAGTTCCAGCAGGAAGGACTCCTCGAACTCGTCGAAGTCCGCCGGTCCGGGCGCGGCGCCCTTGTGCCCGGCGGCCGCGGTGTAGAGGTGTCCGTAGTAGGCCGCTTCGAAGGTGAACACGTCGTGCTTCGGGCTGCGCTCGTTGTGCAGGCCGGCCGCGATGTGGCTGCGCCAGAGCTCGATCATCTTGGCCCGGCTCTCGAACTGCCAACCCACGCCGTGCACGCCGACCACATCTGTCACTACGAACTCCGATCAGGTGTCACCTCAATTATGGACACCTTCGGAGGTCGACCACACTCCGTTACCTGACCCCACCCGAACGGTCTAAGGCACGGGCCGTGCGACCACAGCGAGCAGGGCCTGCCGGAACGTCCGGCAGGCCCTGCTCGTCAGGTCGGACCTAGCGCACGGATTTCTTGCCGTAGAAGCCCGCGACGAGGCTGACGCCGATGGCGGCGATGATCACCTGCACGATGACCTCGATCCAGTCGATGCCGGGCGTGTCCTCCACGCCGAAAGCCCGGGCGACGAACGTGCCCAGGAACGCCGCCACGATGCCGACGATGAGCGTCAGCCAGATGGGGATGGCCTGCTTGCCCGGCGCCACCAGCTTGCCCAGCAAACCGATGATGAGACCCACGATCAGAGCGCTGATCACACCGCCGATGCCCACGATGCCTCCTGCGGATTAGTCGCCTTCGAAGAAGTCCCCGATCCGTACGAGGGCCTCGCGCATCATCATCGCACCGATCACGCCGGCCGCAGCTCCAGCGACAACTCGGTTTGCCTTCGATTACCCGCCCGTGGCGACCTCCGCGGCGGCTTCCTAGTGGCCGAAACCGCGGGAGGACCGCCTGCCCGCGACCTGATCCATCCACTGGTGCAGCAGCGCCGCCCAGTCCGTGCGGATCACCTCATCGTGGGACATCGCGAAGTGGCCGAACGAGTCGCCGCCCGCCCGGAACATCCCGCCGCGGCGGTCCGCCTCCAGCACCACGTACAGCCGGTGCGGGTCGGTCACGAAGGTCAGCTCCAGCTGGCTGACCTTGGCCAGGAACTGCGCCGGCGGCAGGAACTCGATCTCCTGGTAGAACGGCAGCTGCTGCGGCACGCCGTGGATGCGCCCGGACTCGTTGTCGGCACGCTGGAAGCGGAACCCGATCGCGCCGAACGCGTTGAGCACGTGCTCCTGGGAACGGATCGGGTGCACGGCCACCGGGTCGAGGTCGCCGGGGTCGACCGCGCCGCGCACCTCCAGCTCCGTGCGCAGGCCCATCGTCATGCCGTGCAGGTGCTGGCCGTGCACGACGGTCAGCGGCGTCTCCAGCGGCACGGGGAACTGGAACGGCAGCACCAGGTTCTGCCCCGGCGCGACGGTGATCCGCTGACCGACCACGACCCGCGCGAACTCGACGTTGCGGTTGTGCTCGTTGTCACCGCTCTCCACCTCGACCCGGGTGACCAGCGAGAGCTTGACCTCGTCGATGTCGGCGGCGTGCTCGCCGCCCGCGATGCGCACCTCGCCGGTGATCAGCTCGCCCGGCCGGGTGTTCGGGTTGGTCAGCACGGTGTCCACCGACGGACCGCCGACTCCGAACGCGCGCAACATCCTCTTGAAAACCACGGTGGTGCCTCCTGGCCTGCTTCTCCGGTCACGCCCTTTGAACCGGGTTTGTCCCAAGGACGCCGCGACTGGTGCATCGGTTCCCTCTGGACGAACGCCGAGCCCGGGTGCAAGTATGCGACCGCGGTCACATACTAAGCGGTCGCTCAGGAGGTCAAGTGCCCACGCTGCTCGTCGCCAACCGGGGAGAGATCGCCGTCCGGGTGCTGCGCGCCGCCGCCGACCTCGGCTGGCGGACCGTCGCCCTGGTCACCGACTCCGACGACGCGCACGGCCGGTTCGCCGACCGCGCGGTCCGGTTGCAAGGCTCCTACCTGGACGTGGACGCCGTGCTGGCGGCCGCGGACGGGTGCGACCTGGTGCACCCCGGCTACGGGTTCCTGGCCGAGAACGCCACGTTCGCCCGCCGCTGCGCCGAGGCCGGGCTGACCTTCGTCGGACCACCGCCCGAGGTGCTGGAACTGCTCGGCGACAAGAGCCGGGCCCGCGCCCTGGCCGCCGAGGTGGGCGTGCCGGTGCTCGCGGGCGCCGAGGACGGGTTCGAGGACTTCTTCCGCGCGCACGGCGCGGTGGTGGTCAAGGCCGTGGCCGGTGGCGGCGGCAAGGGCGTGCGGGTGGTGCGGCGGCTCGCCGACCTGGCCGCCGCGGTGCAGCGGTGCCGGGCGGAGGCGCTGGCCGCGTTCGGCGACGACACCGTGTTCGTCGAGGAGCTGCTCGAACCGGCCAGGCACGTCGAGGTGCAGCTGGTCGGCACGACGGTGCTCGGCGACCGCGACTGCTCGTTGCAGGTCCGGCACCAGAAGCTGGTCGAGGTCGCGCCCGCCCCCGACCTGTCGCCCGACCTGCGGTCCGCGCTGCACGAGGCGGCGGCCACGATCGCGCGGGCCGTCCGGTACACCGGCCTGGGCACGGTCGAGTTCCTGGTCGCGCCGGACGGCCGGTTCGCGTTCCTGGAGGCCAACCCGCGGCTCCAGGTCGAGCACACCGTCACCGAGCAGGTCACCGGGCTGGATCTGGTGCGCGCCCAACTGCTGCTGGCCGCCGAGGTCGAGCCGGACCTCACGCACACGCCACGCGGCAGCGCGCTGCAACTGCGGGTGAGCCTCACCTCGACGGGGCGGTTGTCGGCGTTCGTCCCGCCGACCGGACCGGGCGTGCGGGTCGACACGCACGCGTCGGTCGGCTACCGCGCGGGCCTCGGCTTCGACCCGCTGCTGGCCAAGGTCGTGGTGCACGCCGACGACCTGGACACCGCGCTGCGCCGTGCCCGCCGTGCGCTGGACGAGTTCACCGTGGACGGTGCCAGGACGAACATCGGCTTCCTGCGCGGGCTCCTGGACCACCCGGACGTCCTGAAGGCGCACACCGGTCTGGTGGATTCACTGCCGCGTGAGGACACCGGAGCGCGCGCCCCCGTGCAAGGAACGGTGGTGGCCATCGAGTCCGGCACCGTCGTCGTGGAAGCGATGAAGATGCAGCACGTCGTGCCGATCGGCGACGCCCGCGTGCTGGTCGAGGTCGGCGACACGGTCGCGGAGGGCGCGTTGCTCGCCGAGAACGTGGACCTCGCGGTCGAGGAGAAGTCCGTCGAGGTCGACCTGGAGGACGTGCGACCGGACCTCGCCGAAACGCTGGCGCGCCACGACTTCTCCCGCCCCGAGGCGGAGGCGAAGCGGCACGCGGCCGGTCGGCGCACGGTCCGGGAGAACATCGCCGACCTGTGCGACGAGTTCGTGGAGTACGGCGGGCTGACCATCGCCGCGCAACGCCGCCGCCGGTCGTTGGACGAGCTGGTCGAGCGCACGCCGGCGGACGGGCTGGTCGCGGGCGTCGGCCGGGTCAACGGCGGGCAGGTCGTCGCGATGTCCTACGACTACACGGTCATGGCGGGCACGCAGGGCCTGCGCAACCACGCCAAGAAGGACCGGATGTTCGCCCTGGCCGAGCAGCGGCGGCTGCCGGTGGTGCTGTTCGCCGAGGGCGGTGGCGGCCGGCCGGGCGACACCGACCACGGCGGCGTCAGCGGGCTGGACTGCCTGGCGTTCCACCTGTTCGCCAAGCTCTCCGGGCTCGTGCCGCTGGTGGGCATCGCCTCCGGCCGCTGCTTCGCCGGCAACGCCGTGCTGCTGGGCACGTGCGACGTGGTCATCGCGACCCGTGACGCGACCATCGGCATGGGCGGCCCGGCGATGATCGAGGGTGGCGGGCTCGGCGTGTTCCGGCCGGAGGAGATCGGGCCGGTCGACGTGCAGGTGCCCAACGGCGTGATCGACGTGCTCGTGTCCGACGAGGCCGAGGCCGTCGCGGTGGCCAAGAAGTACCTGTCGTACTTCCAGGGGCACCCCGACGGGACGCGCACCGACACGTGGGAGTGCGGCGACCAGCGGCTGCTGCGCCACCTCGTGCCGGAGAACCGGGTCCGCGCCTACGACGTGCGGTCGGTGGTGCAGACCCTCGCCGACACCGGCTCGGTGCTGGAGCTGCGCCCGGAGTTCGGCCGGGGCATCGTCACCGCGCTGGTCCGGGTCGAGGGCAGGCCGCTCGGCCTGATCGCGAACGACCCCGGCCACCTCGGCGGCGCGATCGACGCCGACTCGGCGGACAAGGCCGCCCGGTTCCTCCAGCTGTGCGACGCGTTCGACCTGCCGGTGGTGTCGCTGTGCGACACGCCGGGGTTCATGGTCGGACCGGACGCCGAGCGCACCGCGACCGTCCGGCACCTGACCCGGATGCTCGTGACCGGCGCGAACCTCGACGTGCCGTTCGGGTTCGTCGCGCTGCGCAAGGCCTACGGGCTGGGCGCGCAGGCGATGGCGGCGGGCAGCTTGAAGGTGCCGCTGTTCGCGGTGTCGTGGCCCAGCGGCGAGTTCGGCCCGATGGGGCTGGAAGGCGCGGTGCGGCTCGGGTACCGGCGCGAGCTGGACGCCATCGACGACCCCGAGCAGCGCAAGGAGATGTTCGAGGCGATGGTCTCCGCCGCCTACGAGCACGGCAAGGCCCTCAACGTCGCGTCGGCCTACGAGATCGACGACGTCATCGACCCGGCGGACACCCGGCGCTGGATCACCACCCTGCTGACCGCTCCGGACGGCGCGCCCGTCGCCGACCGGACCGGCAAGAAACGCCCGTTCGTGGACACCTGGTGAAAGGGAACAAGCACATGGTCACGACCGCTCCCCCAGAGCGGCGCACGTTGCGCAAGCTCATGGCCGCCGGCCTCGTCGGCTCCAGCCTTGAGTGGTACGACTTCTTCATCTACGCGACCGCCGCGGCGCTGGTGTTCCCGAAGTTGTTCTTCCCCGAGGCATCGCCGCTGGTCGGCCTGCTGCTGTCGTTCAGCACGTTCTGGGCCGGGTTCGTCGCCCGACCCGTCGGCGGGCTGGTGTTCGGGCACGTCGGCGACAAGTTCGGCCGCAAGCCCGCGCTGGTGACGTGCCTGGCGCTGATGGCCGCGGCGACGTTCCTGATCGGCCTGCTGCCGACCAGCGCGACGCTGGGCGTGCTGGCGCCGGTGCTGCTGGTGCTGCTGCGGTTCCTCCAGGGCATCGCGGTGGGCGGGCAGTGGGGCGGCGTCGTGCTGCTGCTGACCGAGACCGCGGGGCCGCAGCGGCGCGGGTTCGCCGGGACGTTCGGCCAGGCGGGCGTGCCGCTGGGCGTGATCCTGGGCAACGTGGCGTTCCTGGTCGTGGGCGCGGTGGTGCCGGCCGCCGAGTTCGCCTCGTGGGGGTGGCGGGTGCCGTTCCTGGCGAGCGCGCTGCTGTTCCCCGTGGTGCTGTTCATCCAGTTGAAAGTGGAGGACAGCCCGGTGTTCCGGGAGATCAAGCAGCGGCGCGCGGAGGGTCCGGCCGTGCCGGCCGCGCCGTTGCGGGAGGTGCTGCGGACGCACCGCAAGCCGGTGCTGCTGGGCGCCGGGCTGCTGTTCGCCTCCAACGCGGTGTTCTACGTCAGCATCGCGGGCGTGCTCGACTACGCGACCCGCGAGCTGGGGTTGGCGCGCAACTCCGTGCTGGTGGTGACGCTGCTGTCGTCGCTGGTCAGCGTGCCGGTGATCCTGCTGGCCGGGCGGTGGTCGGACCGGCACGGCAGGCGTCCGCTGATCGTGGCCGGCGCGGTGGCGATGATCGTGTGGGCGTTCCCGTACTTCTGGCTGATCGACACCGCGTCGCTGGGGCTGATCTTCGTCGCGCTGGCCGTGTCCGGCATCGGGTCGAGCCTGGTCTACGGGCCGGTGGCGGCCTACCTGGCCGAGCTGTTCGAGCCGCAGGTGCGGTACTCGGGCGCGTCGCTGGCCTACCAGTTGGCGTCGATCCTGGTCAGCGGCGGCACCCCGGTCATCATGACCGCGTTGCTGGTGGCCACCGGCAGCTCGCTGTCGGTGTCGGCGTTCCTGCTGGTCATGGGCGTGGTGACGCTGGCGTCGGTGCTAGGCCTGCGGGAGACCCACCGCCCCTGACCGGGATCTCACGGAGGAAGGGGTATCCCCAACGGGGCCCCTTCCTCCGCCGGGACTCACGACCGACCACGAGGTGACTATGAGTAACCACGCTCTGCGTGTGCTTCGACCAGGAGTGAACTGTCAAACGGGTGACGTGCGGAACGTTGCGCGCTTGCCGTACGTTGCCGTGCCGTGACCACTCTCCTGGGACGGTTCAAGCAGCGGCTGCGCCGGTTCGCGCAGAAGCCCGGCTCCGCCGACCTCACGCCCTACCGGAAGCTGCTCGAAGAGGTCAACGAGCAGGCCGAACGCGTGGGGAAGCTCAGCGACGAGGAACTGACCGCCGCGGCGGCCGCACTGCGCGACAAGGCCGACTTCGGCCGCCCCGAGCTGGTGGAGGTGTGCGCGCTCGGCCGCGAGGCCGCCGACCGCGCGCTCGGCCTGCGCCCGTTCGACGTGCAGATCCTCGGCGCTCTCGGCCTCCTGGAGGGCCACGTGGTCGAGATGGCCACCGGTGAGGGCAAGACGCTCTCCGGCGCCATCGCCGCGGCCGGCTTCGCGCTGCGCGGCGACCAGGTGCACGTGGTCTCGGTCAACGACTACCTGGCCCAGCGCGACGCCGAGTGGATGGGCCCGCTCTACGAGCTCATGGGCGTGCGCGTCGGCTGGATCAACCAGAGCTCCAAGCCCGAGGAACGCCGCGCCGCCTACCAGGCCGAGGTCATGTACGCCTCGGTCTCCGAGATCGGCTTCGACGTGCTGCGCGACCGGCTGGCCACCGACGAGGGCGACCGCATCGTGCCCAAGCCGCGCGTCGCCCTGGTCGACGAGGCGGACTCGGTGCTGGTGGACGAGGCCCGCGTGCCGCTGGTGCTGGCGGGCTCCACGGCCGGTCCGGCGGTCGACCCGGCGCTGGCCGACCTGGTCAAGCGGCTGCGCCGCGACCTGCACTTCGAGATCGACGACGAAGAGCGCAACGTCTACCTGACCGGTGCGGGCAGCGAGCTGGTCGAGCGGTCGCTCGGCGGCATCGACCTGTACTCCGACGAGCACGTGTCCACCACGCTGAGCAAGGTCAACGTGGCCCTGCACGCGCAGGTGCTGCTGCACCGCGACGTGGACTACATCGTCCGCGACGGCAAGGTGCACCTGATCAACGACACCCGGGGCCGGATCGCGAAGCTCCAGCGCTGGCCCGACGGCCTCCAGGCGGCGGTCGAGGCCAAGGAGAACGTGGCGACCACCGACGCGGGCGAGGTGCTGGACTCGATCACCGTCCAGGCGCTGCTCAGCCGTTACCCGGCGGTGTGCGGCATGACCGGTACCGCGGTCGCCGTCGCCGAGCAGCTGCGCGACTTCTACCAGCTGGAAGTGCTGGTCATCCCGCCGAACGTGGAGACGATCCGGGAGGACGAGGCGTCCCGGCTGTACACCACGCTGGAGCAGAAGGAAGCCGCGATCGTCGCCGAGATCAAGGAGGTCCACGAGACGGGCCGCCCGATCCTGGTCGGCACGCTCGACGTGGCCGAGTCCGAGCGCCTGTCCCGCAAGCTCGCCGAGGCGGGCCTGGAGTGCGTGGTGCTCAACGCGAAGAACGACGCCGAGGAAGCCTCGATCATCGCCGACGCCGGGTCGTTCCAGCGGGTCACCGTCTCCACCCAGATGGCGGGCCGCGGCACGGACATCCGGCTCGGCGGGCACGAGTCGACCGACCGGGAGCGCATCGCCGAGCTCGGCGGCCTCTACGTGATCGGCACCGGGCGCCACTCCAGCAGCCGGCTGGACGACCAGCTGCGCGGTCGCGCGGGCCGGCAGGGCGACCCCGGCGGCTCGGTGTTCTTCTCCTCCTTGCAGGACGACCTGGTCACGCAGTACGTGCCCGACCACGACGAGCCGGCCGAGGTGGACGACGACGGCCGGATCACCGACGTGGGCACGCTGCACACCGTGGAGCACGCGCAGCGCGTGGCCGAGGGCGTGCACCTGGAGATCCACCGCAACACCTGGCGGTACAACAAGCTGATCGAGCACCAGCGCCAGCTGCTGCTGGAGTACCGGGACAAGCTGCTGAGCACCGACCTGGCGTGGCAGGAGCTGTCCGAGCGCAAGCCGGACAAGGCGCACGAGATCAAGGAGCTGGACGAGGAGGTCAAGGTCACCGCGGCCCGGCTGATCGCGCTGCACCACCTCGACCAGCGGTGGAGCGACCACCTGACGTTCCTGACCGACCTGCGGGAGGGCATCCACCTGCGGGCCCTGGCGCGGCAGAACCCGCTCGACGAGTTCCACCGGGAGGCCATCCCGGCCTACCACAAGATCATCCCGGACGCGTGGGACGAGGCGGAGGAGACCTTCGCCAAGGTGGAGATCGACGCCGACGGCGCGCACCTGGCCGAGGCGGGCGTGCAGCGCCCGAACACCACCTGGACGTACCTGGTCAACGACAACCCCTTCTCCTCCGGCCTGGAGGAGACCTTCAAGGGGCTGGTCAAGCTGGTCCGGCGCCGCTAGTCCGATCGTCCGCGCGCGGGCTGGGAGTCAGGCCCAGCCCGCGCGGGCGTTCACCGGACAGGTGCGGAGATCTTCTCGTCCTCGGCCGGCTTCGCCTGCCGGGGCAGCCTGGCCCGTCTCGGCATCCGCTGCGCCACCGCCTGCTCGGTGAGCACCCGGATCTCCGCCAGGATGTCCAGGTGCTGCTGGGACGGTGGCGGACCGACGAGGTTCGAGTGGTCGAACGCGGTGCGTTCGGCCCGGTGGGCCAGGTTCTGGATGCGCCGGATCAGGTCCCACTCCCGGTCTGCGCGCGTAGAGCGCCGTTGCTCAGTCACCCCGGAAGCAGACACCTCACGCCGGGTGAACGTAAATCACCTGGCAGTGCGAACTTCGCTGGGTCAACTCAGCTACCCCTGCCCGGGCGGTCGAAACGCACCCATCGTGCGACTCAAGGCGTCCACCGCCGGGCGAGGGACCACGCCGCGCACGCGGGGACGTCCAGCACACGGCCGTTCGAGCGGTCGTACAGCACCGTCATGGTGAAGTCATGCAACGATCAGCGTCACCCGAGCTGATGAACACCTCGGTAACGCCTGTTCGTGACGCGCTGTCGAGAAGCCGCCGTTCCAAGGGTCACTCATCGGTGTGTCGACGGTGGCTGCGCGCACCACATCCGCCCCACCGGCCATGGCGACCGACGCCATTACGCCGCACGGCGAGCCGTCTTACCGTGCCTGGGGTGAACATCGCCGTTCCGCTGATCGCAGCGCTCCTCGCGACGACGGCGCAGGCCGTCCCCGCGTCCGCCCACGGATGCGGGCCCCTGCGCGTTCCCGGTGCCGAGCGCCAGGAACTGACCCACCTCGCCGACCTGTCGACCGCAGGCGGCCGCACCGATCCCGCCGACTGGGCCGGGCTCACCCCGGCGGGCCTGCCCGCCCCGACGCCCGTGGCCGGCACGCAGGTGGACGGCTACTTCCCCGACTCCTCCACCGGCAACACCAACCACGGCTGGGCGCACGACTCGCAGTTCGTGATCCGGCTGCCGCAGCGCTGGAACGGCGGCCTCGTCGTCACCGGCTCCCCCGGCGTGCGCGAGCAGTACGCCAACGACCGCGCGATCAGCGACTTCGTGCTGGCCCGCGGGTACGCGTTCGCGTCGACCGACAAGGGCAACACGGGCGTGACCTTCCACCGGGACGGCAAGCGGCCCGGTGACGCGATCGCCGAGTGGAACCACCGGGTCACCCAGCTGACCCGCGCGGCGAGGGCCGTGGTGGCGCAGCGGTACTGCCGGCCGCCGTCGCGGACCCTGGCCACCGGCATCTCCAACGGCGGCTACCTGGTGCGGTGGCAGCTGGAGAACCACCCCGAGCTGTACGACGGTGGCGTCGACTGGGAGGGCACGCTGTGGACCGCGAAGGGCCCGAACCTGCTGACGTTCCTGCCGCCCGCGTTGACCGGGTACCCGAGCGGTGACAAGGCCGCGGTGGTGGCCGCCGGTTTCCCGGCCGAGTCGGAATTCCTGTGGCCGTTCCACCACCAGTACTACTGGGACCTGACCCAGCGGATCTACCGGGAGGAGCTGGACCCGGAGTGGGACGGTGACGCCGAGGCCGGCACGCCGTTCTGCGCGCCCGGCACACCCCTGTGCGACGCGGACTACGACTACGCCTCACGGCCGCAGGCGCAGCGTGCGGTCGAGCGGATCGCGCTCACCGGCCGGATCGGCAAGCCGCTGCTCACCCTGCACGGCACGCTGGACGTGCTGCTGCCCATCACGCGTGACTCGGACGTGTACGCGGACATGGTGCGCTCGGCGGGCCGCGGCTCCCTGTTCCGCTACTACCGGATCGAGGGCGGCACGCACGTGGACTCCCTGTTCGACGCCTTCCCGGACCGCCTGCGGCCCTTGACGCCGTGCCACCGCTCGGCGTTCACCGCGTTGGAGGGGTGGCTGTCGGGCACCCGCCCGCCCGCGTCGGCGACCGTCCCCCGCCCGGCGGCGGTGAACGCGACGGAGTGCGCCCTGTCGTGACCCGGGGTGTCCTGCCGCTCGGCCTCCCCAGGGCGGCCGGGCGGCAGACACCGGCTCACCCGACGGGCACACCCACGCCCGCGCACGTGTGCCGAGTCGGGCGGTCGGTGGCGGGCACCTTCAGTCGCCCAGCACCTTCATCAGCTTCAGCGCGAGCTGGACTTCGAGCACCCGGTCCGGCGACTGCCAGTCCTCCCCCAGCAGGCTCGCCACCCGGTCCAGGCGTTGCACCACCGTGTTCACGTGCACGTGCAGCTCCTCCTTGGCCCGGCTGAGGTTGGCGCCGCACGCGAAGTACGCCGTCACCGTCCGGACCAGTTCGGTGCCGCGGCTGGAGTCGTAGTCCAGCAGCGGGCCGAGGGTGGCGCGCACGTACCCGGCCACGTCCGCCCGATCGCCCAGCAGCACGCCGACGAAACCCAGGTCGGCCAACGTGCCGCCGGTGCCCCTGCGACCCAGCTGGAGCAACGCCTTCAGGCACCGCACCGCCTCGGCGTGCGCGGCGGCCACCTCCTCCGGGCTGTGCGCCGGGCCGCCCGAGCCCACGGTCACCGGCAGGCCCACCGCCTTGCCGAGCACCCGCGCCGCGTCCCCCGCCGCGCACGCCGGGTCCGCGCCGGGCAGCACGAGCACCACGTGCTCGCCGTGCGCGCCCGCCAGACCGCGGCACGACGAGGCGTGGTGCGCGGCGGCGGCGAGGAGCCGGTCCCGCGGCCCGTCCGCGACCAGCACGACGTGGTCGGCGGCCAGTTCCACGCCCACCCGCCGGGCACGGGCGCGCAACGCCGCCGCGTCCACCGCGGCCGTGAGCAGGTCGGTGATCAGTTCGCCGCGCACCTTGTTCTCCGCCTCGGCCACCGTGCGGCGCAGGAGCAGCAGCAGGGCGGTCACCACGCTCGCGCGCTCGAACAGCCTGCGGTCGGCGTCGCCGAGGTCCGGGCGGTCGGTGAGCGCGATGCTGCCCAGCAGCTCGCGTCCGGCCAGCACGGCGCACACCCACGTGCCGTCCTGGGGGATGGCCCGGCCGCTGGCGCGGGAGGCGTTGACCGCCGCACGGGGTGCGAGCGCACGCGTGGTGCCGATGCGGGCCAGCTCGACGCCCTCGCTGTCGTGCACCACGATCCCGCCGTCGAGCACCTTGGCGACCGCGGCGGCCACCTCGGGCACGTCCGCGCCGCGCAGCACCAGGTCGGTGAGCCGGTCGTGGGCGTCCTCGGCGCGGCGCATGGCCTCGTTGTGCGCGCGGATCGTCTCGCCCGCCGCACGGGTCTCCTCCAGCAGGTGCGCGGTGTCCAGCGCGATCGCGGCGTGGTCGGCCAGCGACGACAGCAGCGCCACCTCGTCGGGCGGGAACTGGCGCGGCGAGCGGTTGGCCGCGTAGAGCACGCCGATGACCCGGCGGTCGAGCTTGAGCGGCACGCCCAGGATCGCGACCAGGCCCTCGTCGCGCACCGCGGCGTCGATCGGGCCGGTGTGGTTGAACCGGTCGTCGTCGAAGTAGTCGGCGGTCACGTACGGCCGCGCGGTCTGCGCCACCAACCCGCCCAGGCCCTCGCCCATGCCGAGCCGGACCTGTTGGAACAACGCGGAGATCGAGCCGTCGGTGACCCTCATGTACGTGCCGCTCTCGCCGGGCTCGTTCATGCTCAGGTACGCGATGTCCGCGCCGAGCAGCAGCCGGGCGCGCCGCACGATGGACCGCAGCACCGCGTCCGGGTCGCGCACCCCGGCCAGGTCGTTGGCGGTGTCGAACAGCGCCTCCAGCTCGGCCTCGCGGCGGCGGTGCGCGGTCAGCGTGCGGCGGATCCGCAACGCCCACTCGGTGGCACGGGCGACGCGGTCCAGCTCGTCGTCCGGCACCCCCGCCGCGCGGGCCGCGGGGAGCACCGCCGCCAGCCGCTCGCTGCCCGCGTCGGTCGCGAGCAGGTCGAGCAGCTCCAACAGGTGCTCCACCGCGTCCGCCTCGCTCATGCCCTCATGCTCGCACCGAGGGGATCTCGACGTCGGTCCGGTCCAGGGAGCTGCCCTTCGTCTCCTTGGCCACCACGACGGCGATCACGGTCAGCACGCACATCCCGAGCACGTACAGCACGATCGGGAACGAGCTGTCGTAGGTGGCGAGCAGCGCGGTCGCGATGAGCGGCGCCACGGCGCCCGCCCCGATCGACGCCAGCTGGTAGCCGATGGACGCGCCCGAGTAGCGCACCTTCGTGCCGAACAGCTCGGAGAAGAACGCGGCCTGCGGGCCGTACATCGCACCGTGCAGGAAGAGGCCGACGGTCACCGCGAGCGTCATCGGGAAGAACGACTTCGTGTCCAACAGCGCGAAGAACACGAACATCCACAACCCGATGCCGACCGCGCCGATCAGGTACGTGGTGCGGCGGCCGATCCGGTCCGACAGCGCGCCCCACATCGGGATCGTGACCAGGTGCACGAAGGAGGCGATCAGCACCGCGTTCAGCCCCGCCGAGCGCGGCATCCCGAGTTCGGAGGTGATGTAGACCAGGATGAACGCCGTGATCACGTAGTACGACACGTTCTCCGCCATGCGGGCGCCCATCGCGATCAGCACCTCGCGCCAGTGGTCGCGCACGACGGCCACGATCGGGGGCTTCTCCTTGACCTTCGCAGCGTTGCCGGCCGCGACCTTCTGCTGTTCCAATTTTTTCTGGGCATCCAGGAAGATCGGCGACTCCGACACGCTGAGCCGGATCCACAGTCCGATGAGGACGAGCACGCCGGACAGCAGGAACGGCACCCGCCAACCCCACGACAGGAACGCCTCGTCGCTCTGCACGGCGGCCAGCACCGCGAGCACGGCGGTGGCCAGCAGGTTGCCCATCGGCACACCCGCCTGCGGCCAGGACGCCCAGAAACCGCGCCGTTCCGCGCTGCCGTGCTCGGACACGATGAGCACCGCGCCGCCCCACTCGCCGCCGAGCGCGAAGCCCTGGACCAGCCGCAGCAGCGTCAGCAGCAGCGGCGCGGCCACCCCGATCGCGGCGTAGGTGGGCAGCAGGCCCATGGCGAACGTGGCACCGCCCATCAGCACGAGGCTGAGCACGAGCAGCTTCTTGCGGCCGATCTTGTCACCGAAGTGGCCGAACACCAGGCCGCCCAGCGGGCGGGCCAGGAAGCCGATCGCGTACGTGGTGAACGCGAGCAGGGTGCCGTTGAGGGGGTCCGCCGTGGGGAAGAACAGCTTGTTGAACACCAGAGCGGCGGCGGAGCCGTAGAGGAAGAAGTCGTACCACTCGATCGTGGTTCCGATCAGGCTGGCTATGACGACCTTGGCGAAGGACTTCTTCGGCTGCGGAGGGGCGGCGTTGGTCATGTCGGTCACCACTTCGTTGGGGGTGGGGGGAACGAGGGGGTCACTGGGCGGTCCAGCCGCCGTCGATCGTGAACGACGAGCCGGTGACGTGGCCGGAGTGCGCGCCGCACAGCCACAGCACGACGGCGGCCACCTCGGTCGGTTCGATGAGCTGCTTGATGGCGTGCCGGGCGAGCATCACGTCGGCGAGCACCTGCTCGGGCTCGATGCCGTGCGCCCTGGCCTGGTCGGCGACCTGGTTCTCCACCAGCGGGGTGCGCACGTAGCCGGGGCGGACGCAGTTGCTGGTGACGCCGTGCGGCGCGCCTTCCAGCGCGATCACCTTGCTGAGCCCTTCCAGGCCGTGCTTGGCGGTGACGTAGGCGGACTTGAACGCGCTGGCCCTGGTGCCGTGCACGCTGGAGACGTTCACCACCCGGCCCCAGCCGCGCTGGTACATGTGCGGCAGGACGTGCCGGGCGAGCAGGAACGGCGCGGTCACCATGACCCGCTGCAGCAGCGCGAACCGGTCCGGCGGGAACTCGTGGACCGGCGCGACGTGCTGCAGGCCCGCGTTGTTGACCAGGATGTCGACCTCGGCCGGCAGGTCGCGGGTGGGGTCGTCGGCGGCGAGGTCGACCACGTGCTCGGTGCCGCCGGTCTCGCGGGCCGCGTCGGTGACCGAGTCGCCGTCGCGGTCGACGAGGTGCACCTTCGCGCCGGCACGGGCGAGGGCGACCGCGCAGGCGCGCCCGATGCCGCTGCCGGCGCCGGTGACCAGGGCGGTGCGACCGGACAGGTCATCGCTGTGACCGGGGACACTCGTCATGCCCTGGAACGCTAGGTGACCTGCGGTTCACGGCACATGTGACGCACGCCCACAACGTTCGGGCGAGGCATGTGTTTAGCCGACAGTTAGCCCGGGAATGATCGGATTAGCCAATACCGGGTGAAGTGACGGTGCGGCCGTAGGTAGTCTGCTTTGGCCCATTCGGGGGACGACGAAGCTCTGGGGGTTACGAAGTGTCACTCACGCCGATCTACGACGATCTGCTGCGCCAGTTCGAGGGCATCATCCTCGTCAGCGAAGCCGCCGAGGCCGTTGCGACCGCCGCCGACGCACCGCAGGCCGACGCGCCGACCGCCGAGGACAAGCCGGCCGAGGGCTGACCCCCGACCTCACGGCGTCGAAGCCCTCCGCGCGGCGATGAGGGCTTCGACGCCGTCCAGCAGCAGCCGGAGCCCGAACTCGAACTTGTCCCCCGTGTAGGGCGAGACGCCCGCCCGCAGGGCCGTGACCAGCGCCGGGTACGGCGTGAAGTCGACCAGTTCACCGAGCACGGCGTCGCGCTCGCGCACCTCGTCGGGACCGGGTTCCCGGGCGTCGAGGCCGAGCCTGGCCTGACCGCGCACGTAGGCGTCGACCGACTCGACCACCGCCATCTTCTCCGCCTCGGTCAGACCGGTGCCCTCCAGCACCCGCAGCGCCGAGTCCATCCACCGCAGCAGGTTCGGTCCGGGCGCGGCCACGGTGGCGACCAGTTGCAGCACCCAGGGGTGCTTGCGGTAACCGTCGTGGTCGTTGCGCGCCCACGCCTCCAGCTTGGCCCGCCAGTCGCCCGGCCAGTCGTTCGGCAACGGGTCGTCGGCCCCGACGGCCTCCGCCATGAGGGCTTCCAGCTCCGCCTTGCCCGGCAGGTAGGTGTAGAGCGAGGCCGTGCCGACGCCCAGCTCCACAGCCACCCGGCGCATGGACAGCGCGGCGAGCCCCTCGGTTTCCGCGACCTGGATCGCGGCGGCCACGATCCGCTCCATCGACAGGCCCCGCTGCGGGCCCCGGGCGGGCCTGCGGGCGTCCTTCCAGAGCAGTTCCAGCACCCGCCGCTGCGACTCGTCCTTTGCGTCCATGGTGAAACTCAGTATATCGTTCGGAGTTGTACGAACGCTGTTCGGAGTTTGGGGGACGCGTGGCGGACATTCAGGCACCGGGGGTGCTGCGGGAACGGCGGACGTTGACGGCGGCGACGTTGGCCAACGGGCCGACCGAGCTGATCGACTTCGTGCTGCCGCTGTGGGCGGGCGCGGCCATCGGGTTGAGCGCGACCGAGGTGGGCGTGCTGATGGCGGTCGAGATGGCGTTGTCGGTGGTCGTGCGGCCCCTCGCGGGCGTGCTGGCGGACCGGTGGGAACGACGTCACACCGCGGCCATTGGCGCGCTGCTGTACGCGCTGTCGTGCGCGGGGTACGCGCTGGCGCAGAGCGCACCGCTCGCCTACGGCGCGGCGGCGGTGGGCGGCGCGGGTGGCGCGCTGCTGTGGGTCGCCGTGCGCGCCATCGTCAGCGAACGGCTGGCCGAGGACTCGGCGGTGTTCCCGCGCCTGCTCTCCGCGCAGGAGACGGGCTCGTGGGTGGCGTTCGTGGTCGGCATGTCGTTCGTGGGCGCCGTCGGGTACGCGGGGCTGTTCTGGGCGTGTGCGGCGGCGTGCGTCGCGGCCGCGGTGTTCCTGCTCCTCGCGCCGCGTCGGCGGGAAAGCGGCGGCCGAGGGGCGGACGCGGCCGGGCTCGGCGCGGTGGGCAAGCGGTTGCGGCCGGTGCTGTTCGCGGTGGTGATGACCATGGCGGCGGAGGCGGCCGTCGGGTTGTTGCTGCTCCTGCACCTGCAACGCGGGTTCGACCTGGCACCGCAGCAGGTGGCGTTCGTGTTCCTGCCCGGCGCGATCGCGATGAGCGCCGCCGCCGAGCACCTGCACCGGTACGTGCTGCGGTTCGGCAGGCGCCGGGTGCTGGTGGTCGCCTCGCTGGCCAGTGGCGTGTTCGCGCTCAGCCTCGCGTGGGCACCCAACCCGTACGTGATCGCGGGCCTGTGGGTGCTCAGCGGGTTGGCGTGGGCGGCGGTGCTGCCGGTGCAGCAGGCCGTGATCGCCGAGGCGTCCGACGGTCGGGTCGGCCGGGGCATGGGCGTGTACGAGGCGGCGTGCCTGGTCGGGGCGGTGATCGGCAGCCTGGTGGCGGGCGTGCTGTACGACGGGGCGCACTGGTGGGTGGCGTGCGTGGTCGCGGCCGGGATGATCCTCGCCGGCGCGGTCGTCGTGCCGCGGGCGGTGCGGCGGCTCGGCGTCGCCGACATCCCGGTCAGCCGGGCTTGAGGAAGCGGACGGGCCGCCGGGTGTGTGTGCCCGGCGGCCCGATCCGTGGAGCGACCGGCGGGTGCGTGTGCCCGGCGGCCCGATCCGCGGGGCGACCGGCGAGTGCGTGCCCGACGGCCGTCCGTGAGGCGTTACTTCGGCTGCGGGAGCAGGTCGGCCGGGACCGGCTCGTCCTTCTCCAGCGCGCCGAACAGGCGCAGCGCGTTCTCCCGGTCCCACTGCACGACCGAACCCGCGCCCGGCACGGTCGGCGTGCCGCCCACCGGCACGGTGACCGTGTCCACTCCCCCGCCCATGGCGAACGCCATGCCGGCGAGGTGGTGCAGGTGGTCGTCGGAGTTCACCGAGATCGAGTCGGTGCCCGCGAACAGCAGCGGGAACGCGCGGAACGGGTTGGCCAGCGTGCCGAAGCTCGTCGCCTTGTCGGTCAGCGCGGCGAGGAACTTGCGCTGGTTCTCCACCCGTTGCAGGTCGGCCGTGGCGAACGCCCGCGAGCGCACGAAGCCCAGCGCCTGCGCGCCGTCCAGCTCCTGGCAACCCGGCTGGAGGTCCAAGCCCGCCAACGGGTCCTGCATCGGCTGGTCGATGCACATGTCCACGCCGCCGACCGCGTCGACGATCCCGGCGAACCCGCCGAAGCCGATCTCCATGTAGTGGTCGACGTGGATGCCCGTGGCACCTTCGACGGTCTGCACCAGCAACGGCGGGCCGCCGAACGCGAACGCGGCGTTGATCTTGTTCTTGCCGTTGCCCGGGATGTCCACATAGGAGTCGCGAGGGACGCTCACCAAAGTGGACTTCCCGGAACCCTCCGGGATGTGCAGCAGCATGATGGTGTCCGTGCGCCGACCGCCCGCGTCACCGGTGGACAGGTCCTGCTTCTGCTCCTCGGTCAGGTCGTCGCGCGCGTCCGACCCGACGAGCAGCCAGTTGGTGCCCGGCGTGTCGGCGGGCCGGCCCTCGTAGTCGGCCAGCGCGTCGATCCGGCGCAACGACCCGTCGACGTAGAACCACAGGCCCACGCCCAGCGCCAGCAGCAACACCAGGACGACCCCGATGATCCGCCCGACCCTCGGCTTGCGGCGCTTGGGCGCCGGACGACGGCCGGCCTGCTGGTAGGCCGCCTGCTGCCCGTACCCGCCCTGGGCGTAGCCGCCCTGCTGCGGGCCGCGCGGCCGCGGTTGCCCGCCCTGCTGCGCCCCACCCTGCCGGGACCGGGACTGCTGCGCCCGACCCTGTTGGGGCTGTCCGCCCTGCCGGTATCCGCCCTGCTGATACCCGCCCTGCTGGTATCCGGCGCTCATCAAGCGACCCCGTCCGTGTGTCGGTCACTGCTCGCACCTAAGGACGCGGTGCGCGGCAAGAGGTTGCCACCCTAGTGGTCGGGCGCCAGCACGAGCGCCGCCAGCAGGCGGTCCAGCTCGGCGTCCGGGTCGTCGGTGAGACCGGTGTGCGCGGGCGAGGTCTGGATGATCGTGCTGCGCGGCGCGGTCAGCCAGCGGAACCGCTGCCCGGCCGACGTGCGCGACACCGGGCCCGCCGTCGGCACCCCGTCGCACGACAGCCCGAGGTGCTCCAAGTGCGCCCGCAACACCTCCACGTCCACGAACGGGTCCAGCGCCAGCACCCGCCGCTCGTCCACGTGCACGCGGGCGCCCAGGAAGTCCAGCGCCTTGCAGTAGACCAGCACCCCGACGTTGACGAACTCGCCGCGCTCCTGCCTCGGCACGGCGCGCAGCAGCGCGTACTCAAACACGTGCGGCACGAGCGGCCTCCAGTGCGTCGACCCACGACCGGGGCGCGGTCAGGCGGGCGGTGAAGAACGACTCGTACGCCTCGCGCACGGCGGCCGGTGTGGTGAACGACTCATCCTGCGCGAGCCACTGGTCCGGCACCAGCGCCAGCACCTCGCGCACCAGCTCCGGCGTGACCAAGGCGGACAGCTCGGCGTCCACCTCGGCCAGGTCACCCGCGAACGGCAGCATCAGGTGGTCGCCCGCGTCGAACCGGTAGCTCGCCGCCGGGAACCGCTCCGGCCGCCACGAGTGGTGGAAGTACAGCGAGGCGCCGTGGTCGATCAACCACAGCTCGCGGTGCCACAGCAGCGTGTTCGGGTTGCGCCAGCTGCGGTCGACGTTGAGCGTCAGCGCGTCCAACCACAGCAGCCGGGTGGCCAGGTCCGCGCCCGGCTCGCGCACCACCGGGTTGTAGTCGAACGAGCCGGGCAGGTAGTCGAGCCCCAGGTTCACCCCGCCGCTGGCCTTCAGCAGCTCCTGCACCTCCTGGTCCGGCTCCGACCGGCCCAGCTCCGGGTCCAGCTCGACCAGCACGATCTCGGGCACCCGGAAGCCGAGGCGGCGGGCCAGCTCGCCGACCACGACCTCGGCGACCAGCGCCTTCACCCCCTGCCCCGCGCCGCGGAACTTGAGCACGTACATGCCGAGGTCGTCGGCTTCGACCAGACCCGGGAGGGACCCGCCCTCCCGGAAGGGCGTGACGTAGCGAGTGGCCGCGACCTGGCGCAGCCGGTTGGAGGAGTTCACTCGGTTAGTTTGCCGCTGCTCCGCAGACGGCGGGCTCGGTCGCCGGGAAGTCGGTCGTTCGCGCCCTCGCGGTGTGGTGGCGTCGAGGACGGGTGGTGGTGTTGGGACGAGGGGAGGGGTTGAGGACGAGAGGTGGTGGGGGTGTGGTTAGTGGTGGGGGGTGGGGGTGCGGGATAGGGCGTTGGTGAGGGCGGGGAGGTAGCCGGAGGTTTGGCCCTCGCGGTTGGGGTGGTAGGAGCGGTCGACAGGGGCCAGGACGAGGCCGTTCATCCAGGGTTTGTCGGAGCACACGCCGTGGCGGTCGAAGGGTTGGCGGACGTCGGCGAACTCGAAGCCGGCGGCCTCGACGCGGTTGGCGATCACCTCGGCCAGCACGTCGGCGGCCCGGTTCACGGCGCGACGCTTGTCGCCGCTCATCAGGCACCAGGTCTCGAACGAGAACAGCCGCGGGTAGCCCAGCACCACGACCTTCGCCGAGGTCCGGTCGCGCACCGCGTCGTACAGCGCGTCGAGCCGGCCGGGCAGCTCGTCGCGGATGAACCGCTCGGCCGCACCGGCCCGCTGCGCGCACTCGTCGTCACTGCCCAGCGTGCAGGTCGTCATGACGTCGCTGAACCCCGCGTCGTTACCACCCGCGGTGATGGTGACCAGTGTGGTCGTGGGCGTGATCCGTTCGGCCTGCCCGGCCACCTCGGGTGTCCGCGCACCGGCGCACGCGGCCAGCACCACGGACGCGCCGTTGCGCTGCCCCCACAGCCTCGGGTACGCGTGCGGGCTCTGCCGGCAGTCGTCGGACGCCTCGTCGCCCGCACCGAGGCCCGCCGCGTAGGAGTCACCCAACGCGACGAGCTCCGGCGCGGCCGGGGCGGGGGTCATGGCCATCAGCATCACGAGCGCGATCAGCTTCATGCACTCGGCCTACCACTGTGGACAGTCCCGCCGGCCGAAGTTAACCCGTCAGGAGTTACCTCGTCAGTGCGACGCAGACGGGGATCGGTGCGGCGGTCGTGCTCGACGGCCGCAGCCTGCCGGTGGACCGGTCCACCGCGAACGTGGTGATGTTGTCGGAGTTCTGGTTGGCCGCCAGCAGGAACCGGCCGGACGCGTCGAGCACGAGGTGCCGGGGGTACCCACCGCCGACCGGGACGGCCTCGACCAGCCGCAACACCGCGCCGCCGCGTTCCACCGCGAACACCGCGACGCTGTCGTGGCCCCGGTTGGACAGGTAGGCGAACCGGCCGTCCGCCGACACCAGGACCTCGGCCGGGTAGTTGCGCGGCGTGGTCGGCGCGCCGGCGGGCAGCGTGCTCAGCTTCAGGCCCGGCCGCAGCACGCCGCGGTCGTAGTCGGCCACCACGATCGTGGAGTCGAGCTCGTTCGCGATGTAGGCGTACCGGCCCGACGGGTGGAACGCCAGGTGCCGCGGCCCCGCGCCGGCGTGCACGCGGGCCGTGCCCGCCGGGGTCAGCCTGCCCTGGTCGCCGAGCCGGTAGCTGTACACCGAGTCGGTGCCCAGGTCGACCGCCAGCACGAACTCGCCGGTCGGGTCGGGCAGCACCTGGTGCGCGTGCGGCCCGTCCTGCCGGTCCCGGTCCGGTCCGGAGCCGGCGTGCACGACCAGGTCGGTGCGTTCGCCCAGCCCGCCATCGGGCAGCACCGGGTGCACGGCCACGCTGCCGGAGCTGTAGTTGGCCGACAGCAGGAAACCGTCGTGCAGCACCAGGTGGCACGGGTCGGCGCCGCCGGTCGACCGGCTGCCGATCACCTCGGGCACGCCGTCCGGGCCGACCGCCAGCGCGGTCACCTCGCCCTCGGACTTCTCGTTGACCACGTACACCCGCCGCCCCGCGTCGATCACGAACGACGGGTTCGGCACGTCCGGCACCACGCCGGTGACGCGCAGCCTCCCCGTCGTCGGGTCGTAGGCGCCGAGCCCGAGGCCCGTGCCACCGCCCGTCCAGGAGGTGTAGGTGCCGAGGTACGCGCGGACCTCCGCCCGCCCCTCCGCGCCGAAGTCGTCCGCTCGGGCGACACCCTCGGTCATCAAGATCCCCGCTCCCACGCCAACGGCCCCCAGGAACCGCCGCCTGTCGACAACCACACCGAACCTCCGCTCGACCGCCCGCGGCGGTCCCACAGTGGCCTGGACCACCGCGGTGAAGCAAGAGGCGCAACGAAAGTTGCGTCTAGCGCAACGGGTCGGCGTCCCGGAGCCGTGCCAACTCGACGGCCGGATCGTACGAGGGTTCCGGGTAGGCGGGGGCGAGGTCCCTCAGCGCTTCGAGCAGCAGCCGGGCCACCACCCAGTTGCGGTACCACTTGCGGTCCGACGGCACGGCGAACCACGGCGCGGCCGGCGTCGAGCACTTGACCAGCGCGTCGGAGTAGGCCAGTTGGTAGCGGGAGAACTTGGACCGCGCGTCCAGGTCGGCCGGGTTGTACTTCCAGAGCTTGAGCGGGTCCTCCAGCCGGGCGATGAGCCGTTCCCGCTGGCGTTCCGGCGAGATGTGCAGGAAGCACTTGACGATCCGCACGCCCTGGCCGGCCAGTTCCGCCTCGAACGCGTTGATCTGCCGGTACCGGCGCCGCCACTCGGTCGACGGCACGAGGTTGTCCACCCGGGCGATCAGCACGTCCTCGTAGTGCGAGCGGTCGAAGACGCCGATGTAGCCCGGCTGCGGCACCTGGCGGCGGATGCGCCACAGGAAATCGTGGCGCGACTCGGTCCGGGTCGGCTTCTTGAACGAGGCGATGCGCAGGCCCTGCGGGTTGACCAGGCCGGCAACGTGCCGGATCGTGCCACCCTTGCCCGAGGTGTCCATGCCCTGGAGCACCAGCAGCACCCGCCGGTCGCCACCGCCCGTGCCCTCCGCGTACAGCGCCTCCTGGAGCCGGTCGAGCTCCCGGCCGATCAGGGCCATGTCGGCGGCGGCCTCGGTCTTCGACGACGGGCCGACCGGCGTCGCGGCCGGATCGACCTTGGCCAGGTCGAAGTCCTCCGGTCGCACCCGGAAGGCGTCGGATATCGACTGGACCTGCGCGGACTTGTCGGCCATCGTCGCAGGGTATCCCGCCGATCATCGTCCTACCCATTGCGCAACGGATCGTCGTGAAACGGATCGATTGCGCAACGAACATGACGGACGCGCAACGCCTGACGGATGAAATCGCTGGCGCAGGCCCCTTAGTGTGGAGACATGACCGCCATGGCCGCAGCTCTGAGCTCCCAGGACTTCATCGCGCTCGACGACGAGTGGAGCACGCACAACTACCACCCGCTGCCGGTCGTGATCTCGCACGGCGAGGGCTCGTGGGTGACCGACGTCGAAGGACGCCGCTACCTGGACTTCCTGTCCGGTTACTCGTCGCTGAACTTCGGCCACCGCCACCCGGACCTCGTCGCCGCGGCGGTCGAGCAGCTCGGTCGGGTGACGTTGACCAGCCGCGCGTTCCACCACGACCAGTTCGGCCTGTTCTGCCGCGAGCTGGCCGAGCTGACCGGCACCGAGATGGTGCTCGCGATGAACTCCGGCGCGGAGGCCGTCGAGTCCGCGATCAAGGTCGCGCGCAAGTGGGCGTACCGGGTGAAGGGCGTGCCGGACGGCGCCGCCGAGATCGTGGTCGCCGGGTCGAACTTCCACGGCCGCACCACCACCATCGTCTCGTTCTCCACCGACGACACCGCGCGCGGCGACTTCGGGCCGTTCACGCCGGGGTTCAAGGTCGTCGAGTACGGGTCGCTGGACGCGCTGCGCGACGCGATCACCGAGCGGACGGCGGCGGTGCTGCTGGAGCCGATCCAGGGCGAGGCGGGCGTGGTCGTGCCGC
This sequence comes from Actinosynnema sp. NPDC050801, assembly GCF_040673975.1. Lineage (NCBI taxonomy): Bacteria > Bacillati > Actinomycetota > Actinomycetes > Pseudonocardiales > Pseudonocardiaceae > Actinosynnema > Actinosynnema sp. NPDC050801. The sequence goes on from NZ_JBFAQZ010000018.1 coordinate 70,364, forward strand.
CCGCCGGTTACCTGGCGGGCGCGCGGGCGCTGTGCGACGAGCACAACGTGCTGCTGATCGCGGACGAGATCCAGTCCGGCCTCGGCCGCACCGGCGACCTGCTCGCGCTGGACCACGAGGGCGTGCGGGCCGACCTGTACACGCTGGGCAAGGCGCTGGGAGGGGGCATCATGCCGGTGTCGGCGGTGGTCGGCAGCCGTGCGGTGCTCGGCGTGCTGCGGCCCGGTGAGCACGGTTCGACGTTCGGCGGCAACCCGCTGGCGTGCGCGGTCGGCCGGGCGGTGGTGCGGCTGCTGGCGACCGGCGAGTTCCAGCAGCGGTCCCGCGAGCTGGGCGCCCACCTGCACGCTCGGCTGGGCGAGCTGGTCGGGCGTGGTGTGGCGGAGGTGCGCGGGCGCGGGCTGTGGGCCGGTGTCGAGATCGCGCCCGGTGGACCGCGCGGGCGTGCGGCGTCGGAGGCGCTGGCCGGGCTGGGCGTACTGTGCAAGGAGACCCAAGACACCACCCTGCGCGTCGCTCCCCCGCTCGTCATCTCGCGCGAGGAGTTGGACCGGGGTGTCGATGCTATCGGCGAGGTGTTGAACACCCAGCGTTAACGCAGGTCACAGACGTGTCGAGGGCGACGTATCCAGCGGGTCCGTGACGCATCCTTACCCCCATGGGTGAACGCAAGCGGGCTCAGGCGGCCGTCGCGCTGGGACAGTGGGTCGAACCGGAAGAGGTCTTGGCGCGCGGTCGTCAACTGCGGGCGGCGGTGAGCCACGAGGCGCACCGCGAGCTGCGGCTCGCGCCGGACCGGCCGTCCGTGGTCGAGTTCGTGGACGCCTCGAACGAGGGCAGGCTGCCGGACCTGGTGCCGCTGCGGATCGGCCGGATGCTCGTCTCGCCGTTCGCGTTCTTCCGGGGCACCGCCGGGTTGATGGCGGGCGACCTGGCCGCCGGCGCGCGCAGCGGGCTGGACGCGCAGCTGTGCGGTGACGCGCACGCGGCCAACTTCGGCCTCTACGGCACGCCCGAAGGTCGGATCGTGATGGACATCAACGACTTCGACGAGACGCTGCCCGGCCCGTGGGAGTGGGACCTGAAGCGGCTGGCGACGTCGCTGGTGCTGGCCGGCCGGGAGGGCGGCGTGTCGGAGAAGGGCTGCCGTGACGCGGCGTCCGACGCGGTGCGCGCCTACCGCGGTGCGGCGCGGCACCTGGCCGAGATCCCGTTCATGGAGTCGTGGAACGCGCTCGGCGACGAGTCGGCGCTGTCCAAGACGAAGGCCGACGACCTGCTGGACGACTTCACCAAGGCCGCGTCCAAGGCGCGCAAGAACACCAGCGCGCGGGTGGCGGCGAAGTGGACGCGGCGCGAGGGCGAGCACATCCGGTTCGTGCCGGACCCGCCCGTGCTGTCCCGGATCCCCGACGGGGTGGCGCGGTCCGTCGTGGACGCGCTTCCGTCCTATGTGGACACACTGCGTGAGTCCCGGTACGAGCTGATCATGCGCTACGGCGTGTCGGACGTGGCGTTCCGCGTCGTCGGCACCGGCAGCGTGGGCTGGCGCAACTACCTGGTGCTGCTGCACGGCAACGGTGACGAGGCGTTGGTTTTGCAGGCCAAGGAGGCGCGACCGTCAGCGCTGGCGCCGTTCCTCGGCGCGCCGGTGGTCAAGCACGAGGGCAAGCGGATCGTGCACGGCGCGCGGCTCGTGCAGGCGGAGACCGACATCCTGCTCGGCTGGACCAGCATCGAGGGGCGGGACTACATCGTGCGGCAGTTCCGCAACCGCAAGGGCGAGATCGACGCGACCACGTTGAAGCGGGACGACTTGGACGACTACGGCAGGCTGGCGGGCGGGTTGCTGGCCCGCGCGCACAGCCGGTCGGTCGACCCGCGCCTGCTGGCCGGGTACTGCGCGGGCGGCGAGGGGCTGGACGAGGCGATCGCCCGGTACGCGTTGGACTACGCCGACCGGACGTGCGCCGACCACGAGGCGCTGGCCGCGGCGGTCAGGTCCGGTCGGCTGCCCGCTGAACGCGAATGACCTGGCGCGCCACCAGGAACAGCACCACCGCGTTGAGCACGTGCCAGGAGTAGTGCGTGCCGCTCGGCCACGCGCCGCACAGGGGCTGGTCGAGCGTCCGCAGCGTCACCGACACCACGAACACGCCGGCGGCCGACGCCAGGTCGTGCCACGTCATCCGGCGGACCGCCGCGATCGCCGTGACGGCCAGCAGGCACAGGAACGGCGCCAGGTAGATGCCCGAGCCGCCCGGGACGAGGGCGCCCAGCGGCGCGGTCGCCACCGCCAGGACGACGAACGCGGGCGCGGCGAGCCAGGCGATCGCCCACCGGGCACCGAGGTAGTGGTGCGCGAACACGACCAGGTACCAGATCACGTAGACCGCGATGAACCCGATGTCGAACCAGTTGGTGAGCGTGTCGGCGACGGTGTGGAAGCTGAGGCTGCCCAACCCGACCAGCGCGAGCAGCACCGGCAGCGCACGCAGGTCACGGGTCTGCGGCCGGTGGCGCCACCACAGCACGGCCGCGGCGACGAGGAACGCCGCGTTGCTCACCGCGTTGAGCGGTTCGGCCCACAGACCTGGTGCCAGGCGCTCGCAGTACGCGTCGACGTCGTCCACAACCCGAAGTTCTACCGCTTGCGGGTGAACACCAGGGAGTGCCGGCGCGCTGCCGGAGGGCTAAGTTGGCTCAGGTGAACTCCGTTGGGGTGGGCTCCGTTGGGGTGGACTGGATCGGGCTGATCAGGCACGGCGAGAGCACCGGCAACGTGGCCGGGGAGGCCGCGGAGTCGGCCGGCCACGAGGTGATCGACATCGCCGAGCGCGACGCGGACGTGCGGCTGTCGGCCGAGGGCGAGCGGCAGGGCCGGGCGCTGGGGCGGTGGTTCGCCGCGGTGCCGCGCGAGCAGTGGCCGGACGTGGTGGTGTGCTCGCCGTACCGGCGGGCCATCGACACCGCGCGACTCGCCGTGAGCGGGCACCCGCGCACGCGGGTCGACGAACGGCTGCGCGACCGCGAGCTGGGCGTGCTCGACCTGCTGACCAGCCACGGCGTGGCGAAGCGGTACCCGGAGGAACGGGCGCGCGAGCGGCGGCTCGGCAAGTTCTACTACCGGCCGCCGGGCGGCGAGTCGTGGGCGGACGTGGCGTTGCGGCTGCGGTCGCTGCTGCGCGACCTGGACGGGCGGCGGGTGCTGCTGTTCGGGCACGAGCTCCAGGCGTTCCTGCTGCGCTACCTGCTGGAGTGCCTGCCGGAGCCGGACCTCGCGGCGTTCGCGCGCAACCGCGTGGTGCCCAACGCCTCGCTGACGTCGTGGCGGCGCGAGGACGGGCTGTGGGTGCTGGAACGCGAGTTCGAGACGAACCACCTGGTCACCGAGGGCGTCGAGCCGACCGCGCCGGAGGACCGGGCGACCCGTGCACCGGAGCCGAGCACCCGCTAGCCGCCGCCACCGCCGTCGGACGAGTGCGGCGCCGGCCCGTCGTCGGGGTGGCCCGGGTCGTGCCGGGTCCGCACGGCCAGGACGACACCGCCCGAGATCACGACCACGGTGGCGACGAGCGCCACCACCAAACCGGTGTCCATGCGCCGAGTGTGGCACGGCCGGGTGGCCGACTAGACCCGGAACGTCCGCACGACCAGGTGGGTGGTGGCCGCGACGACCAACGCGGCGGTGAGCACGTGCGCCGCCACCAGCGGCACCGGCAGCGCCAACGCCTCCTGCACCGAGCCGAGGACGCCCTGGGCGAACGACAGCGCCAACGCGGCGAACGCGGCCAGGGTGCGCAGCACGATCGCCGCACCGAGCTGGAGCCCGACCAGCGCCACGACGAACAGCACGTGGACCGCCGCCACCTCGGCGGGGTCGAAGCCGAACCGGCGCGCGTCCTCGTCGCCGGCGTGCGGGCCGCTGCCCGTGACCAGCACGCCCAGCACCAGGACGCCGGTGAGCGCCACGGGCATCGCCGCCATGCCGATCCGCAGCCGGAGGTTCGCCGGTGCACGCGGCACGGCGTCGGGCCGGCCGAGCAGGTCGACCAGCACGACGAGCGCCGCGACCAGCGCCATGCTGACCAGGAAGTGGACGGCGACGATCTCGGGCGCGAGGGCGCGCCGCACGCTGAGCCCGCCGATCAGGCCCTGCAACCCGACGCCGACCAGGACACCGATGGCCAGCGGCAGCGTCTTCGGCGGGCGGGCGCGATGGCGGGCCACCGCGACCACGAGGACCGCGGTGATCAGGCCGACCACGATGCCGAGCACCCGGTTGCCGAACTCGACCACCCCGTGCACGCCCATCTCCGGTGTGGTGACGAACGAGTCGCCGGTGCACGTCGGCCAGGTCGGGCAGCCCAGCCCGGAGCCGGTCAGCCGCACCAGCGCGCCGGTGAGCACGATCAGCACGTTGGCCACGAGCGCCGCCACGGCCGCCGCGTGCGCGGGCCGCCGAACGGGAAGCCGTAAAGCGTTCACCTCCGGCAGCCTAGATCGCCTCACCGGGCGCGCTTGACCCGCGTCTCGTCCCACACCGGCTCGGTCACCTCGACCACCTCGCCGTTGGAGCGGAACAGCAGGAAGCGGTCGAAACCGCGGGCGAACCACCGGTCGTGCGTGACCGCGACGACCGTGCCGGTGAACCCCTCCAGCGCGTCCTGCAACGCCTCGGCCGAGTTCAGGTCCAGGTTGTCGGTCGGCTCGTCCAGCAGCAGCAACGTCGCGCCGGACAGCTCCAGCAGCAGCACCTGGAACCGGGCCTGCTGACCACCGGACAGCGTCTCGAACCGCTGGTCGCCCTGCTTGCCCAGGCCGTAGCGGCTCAGCACCGCCATCGCCGCGCCGCGGTCGCGTCCCGCGCGGCCGTCCTCGCCGTGCCACAGGATGTCGACCAGCGTGCGGCCGATCCACTCCGGGTGCTGGTGGGTCTGCGCGAACAGGCCCGGCACCACGCGCGCGCCGAGGCGGCACATGCCGGTGTGCGCGACGTCGCCGCCGCCGAGCAGCCGGAGGAAGTGGCTCTTGCCCGAGCCGTTGGAGCCGAGCACGGCGACCCGGTCCTCGAAGAAGACCTCCACGTCGAACGGCTTCATCAGGCCGGTCAGTTCGAGGTTCTCGCAGGTGATCGCGCGCACGCCGGTGCGGCCACCGCGCAGGCGGGGCGCCACCCGCTCGTCGGTCGGCAGCTCCGGCGGCGGACCGGCCTGTTCGAACCGCTCCAGCTTGGCCCGCATGACCCGGTACTTCGCCGCCATCACCTCGCTGATCCTGGCCTGGATCTGGAGCGTGCGGACGAGTTCCTTGAGGTGGTCGTGCTCCTCGTTCCAGCGGCGGTGCAGTTCGGCGAGGCGTTCGATCCGGGACGTGCGGGCGGCGTGCCAGGTGCCGAACGAGCCGACGTGCGTCCACGCCGAGTGCGCCTCCACCGTGACCACGTGCGTCGCGGCGACGTGGAGCAGCTCCCGGTCGTGGCTGACCAGCAGCACGGCCTTCCCGGTCTCGCGGAGCCGTTCCTCCAGCCACCGCTTGCCCGGCACGTCGAGGTAGTTGTCCGGCTCGTCCAGCAGCAGCACCTGCTCCGGGCCGCGCAACAGCGCTTCGAGGACCAGCCGCTTCTGCTCGCCGCCGGACAGCGTGCGGACCTCGCGGAACCTGGCCCGGTCGAACGGCACGCCCAGCGCGGCGACCGTCACCGTGTCCCACAGCACCTCGGCGTCGTAGCCGCCGACCTCGCCCCACGCGGTGATCGCGTCGGCGTAGCGCATCTGGGTCGGCTCGTCGTCGTTCTCCATGAGCTGCAGCTCGACCGCGTCGAGCGCCTCGGCGGCGTCCCGCAGCGGCGCGGGCGACGCGGCCAGCAGCAGGTCGCGCACGGTGCTCTCGTCCCGGACCGAGCCGACGAACTGCGGCATCACGCCCAGGCCGCCCTGCACGCGGACGCTGCCCGCGGTCGGTGTCAGCTCGTCGGACAGGATCCGCAGCAGGGTCGTCTTGCCGACGCCGTTCGCGCCGACCAGGGCGACCACGCTGTTCGTGCCGACCTTGAACGACACGTCGCGGAACAACTCGCGTCCGTCGGGCAGTCGGAAGGCGAGACCGTTCGCGTCGAGGAATCCCACCCGCGCATGGTCGGCCATGCCAGGACCGATGGCCAGCGAATTGGGCTGTGATGAGTGCGTGGTCTCGCCGCGGGGTCACGACGGGCAGGCGTCAGCGGTCGCACGGCCGGGGGTGGCGCCGTGGCGTCGGCGTCAACGCCAGGTGTAGCCGCGCATCAGCACGAGCACCGCGCTGAACCCCAGCGACGCGAGGGCGGGGCCGAACGCCCCTAGGAACAGCAGCAGCACGCCCAGGCCCGCGAACGTGGCCACGAGGGCGTAGCTGAGTGCCGGGTGCCGGGGCTTCCCGGCGACGAGCGCCGAGGCAAGGCCCGGCTCCTCGTCCGCGAGTCTCGTCTCGATCTCACTGAGGGTGCGGCGTTCCGCTTCGCTCATCACGGGCGAGGGATACCCGGCGCCAAACCCCCAAAACGCGCCCGAACGGGGGTCTGAGCAGGCAAGATCAGCGGGACAGCGCGACGAGCCGCGATACCGCCCGCAGGTACTTCTTGCGGTAGCCGCCACGCAGCATTTCCGCGGTGAAGAGCTCCGAGAGCGGCTCGCCCGACACCGCCACCGGGATGTCCCGGTCGTAGAGCCTGTCGCCGAGCGCCACGAGCCGCAGCGCGACCGCCTGGTCGGGCGCGGGCCGGACGTGGCGCAGGTGCACCGCGGTGACCCCGTCCACGAGCCGGCCGTAGCTCGACGGGTGGATGCGGGCCAGGGCGGCGCACAGGTCGCCGAAGTCGTCCAGCGTGCCGCCCGGCGTGCTCCGCGACTTGGCCACCAGGTCCTCGTCGGCCATGGGTGGCGGCGCGTCCGGCAGGCCCCGGTGCCGGTAGTCGGGGCCGTCGACCCGGACCACGGTGAACTTCGCCGACATCGACTGGATCTCGCGCAGGAAGTCCGCGGCCGCGAACCGGCCCTCGCCCAGCTTGTCCGGCAGCGTGTTCGACGTCGCCGCGACCGACACGCCCGCCGCCGTGAGCTCCTTGACCAGGCGGGTGACCAGCATCGTGTCGCCCGGGTCGTCCAGCTCGAACTCGTCGATCGCGAGCAGCTTGTGCGCCGACAGGCGGCGCACCGTCTCGCCGAAGCCGAGGGCGCCGACCAGGTTCGTCAGCTCCACGAACGTGCCGTAAGCCTTCGGGCCGGGCACGGCGTGCCACACGGAGGCCAGCAGGTGGGTCTTGCCGACGCCGAACCCGCCGTCGAGGTAGAGGCCGGGCTTGGCGTCGTCGGCGTTGGACCGCTTGAACAGCCGGCCGAGCACGCCGCGGCCGCCGCCCTCGGACACCCGTTCGGCGAACTCCCGGCACGCCCGCACCGCCGCGGCCTGGCTCGGCTCGTCCGGGTTGGGCAGGTAGGTGTCGAAGCGCACCGCGTCGAAGCGGGGCGGCGGGACCATCGCGTCGATCAACTCGTCCGCGGCGACGTGCGGGGTGCGGTCGGACAGGCGCGGCGGGGCGGACATGCCCGGATCGTAACGGCGTGCTGGGATGTGGCGGTGCGGATGTTGTGGCCACCACGTGACGGCGAGATCACCGACGACGAGCTGGAACGGCTCTACGACTACCCCGACGGGCTGGACCGGCCCTGGGTGCAGGTGAACTTCGTGTCCAGCTTGGACGGTGCGGTGTCGGTGGCCGGGCGGTCCGAGGGCCTGGGCAACGACGCCGACCGCAAGGTGTTCATGCTCGGTCGGGACCTGTGCGACGTGGTGCTGGTCGGCGCGGGAACGGCCCTGGTCGAGGGCTACCACGGGGTCAAGGCGGGTGAGGTGCGCGCGTCCCGGCGGGCCAGGCTGGGGCTCGCGCCCGTGCCGCCGATCGCCGTGATCAGCGGGCGGTGCTCGATCGAGCCGACGTCCACGCTGCTGACCAGCACGGCCGTGCCGCCGATCATCCTCACCACGCGGGCCGCTCCCCGGGAGCGGCGTGACGCGCTGGCGGCGGCGGGCGCCGATGTGGTCGTCGCCGGTGAGGAGACCGTGGCCATGGCCCTCGCGCTGGAGGCGTTGGACGAGCGGGGGCTGCGCCGGGTCGACTGCGAGGGCGGGCCGAGGGTGTTCGGCGCGTTGATCGACGCGGACCTGGTGGACGCGCTGTGCGTGACGTTCTCCCCGCTGCTCGCGGGCGGTGACGCCGGGCGGATCGCGGTGGGGCCGCTGCCGCCGACACCCCGGTCGATGGAGTTGGAGTCCGTGCTGCACCACGACAGCGCACTCCTGCTGCGGTACCGCAAGAGTGACGCCTGATCCGGTGGTGTTGGGCCCGGCCTCGGCGTGACCCGAATACGGTGCGCGTCCGAACGGACACGCACCGAACTCGGAGGGCACGCCGTGGCTCAGAGCACCGCCGTCAAGCCGGACACCGGCGCCGCGCGTTCGGCCGAGGACACCGAGCCGGGCCGGACCACGATCGCGTCGACGGTCGTGCAGAAGGTCGCGGGCGTCGCGGCACGGGAGATCTCGGGGGTGCACGCCGTCGGCGGCGGCGTGTCGCGGGCGTTCGGCGCGCTGCGCGAGCGGATCCCCGGAGCGGGCACCTCGAACACCGCCGGCGTCGCCGTCGAGGTGGGTGAGAAGCAGGCCGCGGTCGACCTGGACATCGTGGTCGAGTACGGGGCGAGCATCGCCGACCTGGCCCGGGCCGTGCGGCGCAACGTGATCGGCCAGGTCGAGCGGATGACCGGGCTGGAGGTCATCGAGGTCAACATCGCGGTCAACGACATCCACCTGCCGGAGGACGACGAGGAGGCCGCGCCGACGACCGGGTCCCGGGTCGAGTGACGCACGTGGCGGAGGACGTCGAGGCGGCGTTGCTCGCCCACCCGGACGTGGCCCGGCTCGACCGCGCGTTCGCCTCCTACCTGCCGGGGCGGCGGGTGGACGGGGTGCGGGTCGGGGACCGGGTGGAGGTGGCGGTGGTGCTGCGGCCCGGTCGGCCGATCGGTGAGGTGGTGCGGGAGCTGCGGGCCCGGGTGACGCGGGTGGCCGGCCCGGCGCCGGTGGACGTCGTCGTGGCCGACATCGAGTGGGAGAGCTGATGAGCGCGACGCAGACCGGCCTGCTCGCGGGCCTGGTCCTGGGACTGGCCGCGACCAGCGGGTTCACCGCGTTCCTGGTGACGCTGGCGGTCGGCGTGATCGGGCTCGTCGTCGGCCGCGTCGTCGACGGGGAGCTGGACCTGGGTGACCTGCTCGGCCGGGGCCGCGACAAGTGACCACGCCGAACACCCCGGACCCCACCACTCCGGACCCCACCACTCCGGCCACCGCACCTGACCTGACCAGCCCGGCAGCGGGCGACACGACGTCGGCTGGAACGACAGCCGGCGGCACAGCGGCAGGCAGCACATCGGCGGGCGGTGCGAAAGCCAGCGGCACAGCGTCGGGCGGTGCGGCGGGCATCGACCCGAACGGTGCCGACGGCGCGCTCGGCGCCTTGGAGATCCACCCCACCGTGGTGCGGAAGGTCGCCGCGCACGCGGTCCGCCTCGTTCCCGGCGCGGAGCCGAGCGCGGCGGTCCGGATCGGCGAGGCGGGTGGTGACCTGGAACTCGCGGTGAGGTTGGCGCTGCGCTACCCCGCGCCCATCCGGTCGGCCGCGGCGGACGTCCGGCGGCGCGTCACCGAGGAGGTCGAGCGGATCACCGGGTTCCGGGTCCGGTCGGTGGCCGTGACCGTGTCCGCGCTGCGGGCCGAGACCGTGCCGCGGGTCGGGTAGATGCGGCTGCTGCTGCGGGTGTTGTCGCCGTTGCTCGGGTCGGCGTTGGCCGCCGCCGGCGCGCTGCTGGTCGTCGCGGTCGCCCGCCACTGGTCCGGGCACGGCAGGCCGACCCCGCCGGACTGGTCCTGGGTGGACCGGCCGGTGCTCGTGATCGGCGTGTGCCTGGCGGCCGGCGGGCTGTTCCTGCTGGTCGTGGCGTCGTTGGCGGGGGTGTCGCAGGTGCGGTTGGACGACCCGGCCGACGGTGTCCGCGTGGTGACCACGCCGACGTCGCTGGCCCGCGTGGTCGGGCACCGGGTGCGGGCGGAGGACGGGGTGGTGGCCGCGTCGGTCACCGCGTCGCGGCGCGAGGTGCGGGTCCGCGCGACCGGCCGCCCGCAGGACGAGGCGTCGTTGCGACCCCGCCTCCTCAAGGTCGCCCAGGCGGCGGTGGACGACCTGCCGATGCCCACCCGGCCGAAGGTGTCGGTCGTCGTCATCGCACCGAAGGACCGCCCGTGAACCACTCGAACCGCACCGAACGCGTGATGGCGTTCGCCCTGGGCTTCGTCGCCCTGCTGGTCGGAGGCGGCGCGGTGGTGCTGCACCGGCTGGGCGTCGACCGGCCGGTGCTGGACCCGGTGGTGCTCGACTGGGCGCGGCGGCACCTGCTGCCCGTCCGGGTCGGGCTGCTCGTGCTGGGTCTGCTGGCCGTCCTCCTCGGGCTGCGGTGGGCGTGGCGGGCGGTGCGGCCGCAACGGCGCTCCGACCTGCGGCTGGGCGACGACGTAGTGGTCACCGCCAAGGCGTTGGCGGCGGCGGTTCGGGCCGACGCCGAGCAGCTCCACGGGGTGCACGGCGCCAAGGTGACCGTGGTCGGCACACCCGCCCTGCGGCTGCGGCTGACCCTGCGGCACGGCGCGGACGTCCGGCGGGTGTGGCAGGAGCTGGACGGGCGGGTGCTGGCGCGGGCGCGGGCCGCGCTGGGTGTCGAGGCGCTGCCGGCCGCGGTGCGGCTCGATCTGGCCAAGAGGGAGCGGCAACGCGTGCGCCGGCGCGCCTCACCAGGCAGGATGGCCTGGTGGCGCTCCCGTTGACCCCTCCCGTGCAGCCGATGCTGGCCAACTCGGTGGACAAGATCCCGACCGGCGCGGACCTGGTGTTCGAACCGAAGTGGGACGGCTACCGCTGCCTGGTGTTCCGCGACGGCGACGAGGTGTTCCTCCAGTCGCGCAGCGGCAAGCCGCTCAACCGGTACTTCCCGGAGGCGGAGGCCGCGTTGCGGCGCACCCTGCCGCCCCGGGTCGTGGTCGACGGCGAACTCGTCGTGGCCAAGGACGACAAGCTGGACTTCGACGCGTTGTCCGAGCGCATCCACCCGGCGGAGAGCCGCGTGCGGTTGCTGGCCGAGCAGACACCGGCGAGCTTCGTCGCGTTCGACGTGCTGGCCGTGGGCGACGACCTGCTGCTGGAGCGGCCGTGCACCGAGCGGCGGTCGACGTTGGAAGGCCTGATCACGCCCGGCGACGGCCTCTACCTCACGCCCGCGACCACCGACGGCGACCTGGCGGCGCAGTGGTTCGAGCTGTTCGAGGGCGCGGGGCTGGACGGCGTCATCGGCAAGCCCGCCGCGGGCGAGTACACGCCGGGCAAGCGCACCATGATCAAGGTCAAGCACGCGCGCACCGCCGACTGCGTGGTGGCCGGGCTGCGCTGGCATAAGGACACCGAGCCGGGCACGGCCGTCGGCTCGCTGCTGCTCGGCCTGCACGACGACGCCGGCATCCTGCACCACGTCGGTGTGGTGGGCTCGTTCAAGGCGGCCGAACGGCGCGCGCTGGCCGAGGAGTTCAAGGACCTGATCACCACCGACGACCACCCGTGGCTGGTCGAGCCGGACGGTCGCCGGTTGCCCGGCGAGATCAACCGGTGGCGCGGCAAGCACGCCGACTGGGTGCCGTTGCGGCCCGAACGCGTGCTGGAGATCGCGTACTCGCAGACCGAGGGCGGCGCTCCCGCCCGGCTGCGCCACAACGGCCAGTTCCGGCGCTGGCGGCCCGACCGCGAGCCCGCGTCGTGCCGCTACGACCAGCTCGACCAGCCCGCGCGCTACGACGTGGAATCGGTGCTGCGAGGCGAAGTCCGCCCCGCGTGACCACTCGGGTGAGTACCGTGGTGACCCGTGGCTGACGTGGACGCGCTCATCCGGGAACTCGACGACCGCATGCGGCACGACTGCCGGCGGCTGTCGCTGTGGCGGGTCGTGCACCGGACGACCGGCCTGTCCTACACGGTCGTGCTGATCCTGGTGCCGGCCGTGCTGGCGGTGGGTTTCGCCTCGTCGGAAACACCGCTGGGCAAGGTGCTGCTGCTCGTCGCGGCCGTGGTCGGCGGGCTGAACGTCACGTTCAAGCCCTACCTGCACAGCCTGAAGCGGCGCGGCGACGTGAACACCATGCGGCGGCTGCGCGACGAGTACCGGGCGGACGTGGCCGCGGCGGCCGACGGCGAGGTGCTCGACGTCTACCGCCGGTACTCGGCGAGCTACGCGACGATCTTCGAGCAGCGCGGCGGCGAGTTGGTCGACGGGCGGCTCGGCGTCGAGGAACCGGCGCCCGAACCGACACCCCAACCGGCGGCCAAGGCCTAAGCCCGCGCGGCACGCGCCTTCGCGACGAACTCGTCCACGCTCTGACGTGCGACTTCACGTCCGATCACGTCGAGCGGCAGGTCGTCGGTCCGCTTGAACCGCACGCAGCTCTTGCCCATGTCCAGCTTGCGCCCGGTCGCCTCGAACTCGGCCCGGAACTCCTGCTCGCGCTCCCCGTACACGCCCATCAGGTACAGCGAGACGTAATTCTTCTGCGACGCGAGCGACACGTACCCCAGCGGCTGCCCGTTGTAGGTCTTGCCGGACACCTCCAGCGGCACCGAGTAGGTGATCATCCCCCACGCCATGCCCTCGACGTAGCCGTCCGGCAGGTTCGCCACGATCACGTCCCGCACCGCCGACACCGTCGCGCGCCGGTCCTCGGGCAGCTCCGCCAGGTACTCCTCGACCGTCGAGGCCTCGCTCCGCGCCATCGCTCACACCTCCGGTCTCGCGGTCCGGGTCGCCCCGACCGACGCCAGCACCACGCAGAACACCGCGACCCACTGCGCCGGGTGCAACGCCTCGTGCAGCACGATCAACCCGGCCAGCGCCGCGACCGCGGGTTCCAGGCTCATCAGGATGCCGAACACGCGCGGCGGGATCTTGCGCAACGCCTCCAGCTCCAGCGAGTACGGGATCACCGACGACAGCAGCGCCACCGCGGCGCCCGCGATGAGCACGACCGGGTTGAGCAGCATCGTGCCCGCCTCGGCCACGCCGAACGGCAGTGCCACCGCCGCGCCGACCACCATCGCCAACGCCAGGCCCTTGCCGTCGGACGTGCGGCTGCCCAGCGCCGCGGTCAGCAGGATGTACCCGGCCCAGCACGCGCCCGCGCCCGCCGCGAACAGCACGCCCGGCAGCGCCAGACCACCGTCGGCCCTGGTCAGCAGCAGCACGCCGGCCGCCGCGAGCAGCGCCCACACCCCGTCCAGCCAGCGCCGCGACCCGATCACGGCCACCGCCAGCGGACCCAGGAACTCGATGGTCACGGCCGCGCCCAGCGGGATGTGCTTGATCGCCTGGTAGAAGCTCAGGTTCATCGCGCCGAGCACCAGGCCGTACCCGACGATCACCGCGTAGGTCCGCCGGTCCAGCCGCAGCGACGGACGCCACACCAGCAGCAGGATCGCGGCGGCCAGCACGAGCCGCAACGTGACCGTGCCCGCGGCGCCCGCCAGGGTGAACAGCTGTTTCGCCACGGCCGCGCCGACCTGCACGCTGACCACGCCCAGCAGCACCAGGGCGGGCGGGGGGATCGCACCGAACGCCTTGGCGGCGAGCGTGAACGGCCCCGAGCGGCGCAACCTGCGTTCGGGGATGCCTTCGACGTGCACCGTGACCACCCCGACATCCTGCCCCAGCCCGCTCACCGAAGTCTCACCTGGACTGTGTGAGGCTCTGCACCGAGCCCTTCAGGGCAACCAACCCATCGGGAGACCAACGCCGTGGGAGAGAGCGAGGGGACCGCCGTGCCGCGTCGGCGTCACGCCACCTGGATGCTGGTGGCCCTGAGCGCGTTGACCGCGTGCAGCGCGGGTCCGTCGACCCGCCCGGTGATCGCCGTGCACGGTGACGGTGAGGAGCCGTCGTCGGTGTCCGTCCCCTCCGGTCCCCGTGAGGTCCCGCCGCTGGAGAGCTACGAGACGCCCGGTCTGTCCTGGACGTCGTGCACCGACTCGGCGCGGGCGCGGATGGGCGCCTCGGCGCCGGCGGGCACGTGGGACTACGAGTGCGCGCAGGTCACCGTGCGGCTGGACACGCCGAGCCGTCCCGGTCGGGGCAACCTGGGCATGTCGCTGCTGCGCGTCGGCACGGGCGGCAGCCCGCTGGTGGTGGTCGGCGAGGCCGGTGGCGAGCCGGGCACCTTGAAGGCGGCGCGGCTGGCGGCGAACCTGCCGGCGTCGGTGCTGAGCACGTTCACGCTGATCGGCGTGGACCGGCGGGGCACCGGCGAGTCGGACCCCGTGCAGTGCGTGCCGGACGAGGCGCGCGAGGGCATCGTGGAGGCCGATCCGGGCGCGGAGTCGCACGAGAAGTTGGCGGAGGCCTACACGAAGGCCAGCCACGAGTGCGTGCTCGACATGGAGAACCGGCTGCCCGCGGTGGACTCCTGGCGCGCGTCGGCGGACCTGGAGCAGCTGCGCGAGGAGTTGGGCGTGCCGCACCTGAACGCCATCGGTGTCGGCGAGGGGTCGAGGGTGCTGTCGCTGTACGCGAGCCGGTACCCGGACCGCATCGGGCGGGTGGTGTTCGACGGCGCGCCGGACCCCACGCTGGACGTGTCGGCGGTGTTGCAGACGCGGGCGGTGGCGGCGGAGGAGGCGTTCTCGGCGTTCCAGAAGGACTGCGTGGTCCGCGGCTGCCCGCTGGGCGCCGATGCGACGGACCGGTTCAAGGCGTTGCTGAACTCGTTGCGGGACAAGCCGTTGCGCGGCGGTGACTTCGACCTCACGCCGGGCACGGCCACGGAGGCGGTGCTGGCGGGGCTGGCCGACCGGCCGCGGTGGTCGGCGCTGGCCGATGCGATCGTGGCGGCGGAGGGCGGCGACGGGACGAAGCTGAGCACCTTCATCGAGCCGCTCGTGGTCGGCCAGGACGACGACCCGCCGCGACTGGACGCCGGCATCGTCACCGCGTGCAACGACACCACCACCCGCATTCCGCCCGAGCGGGTCGCCGGGATGGCGGCGGACTGGCGGACCAAGCAGCCGCTGTTCGGCGCCTACTTCGCTCGCAAGCTGCTGGCCTGCGGCCCCTTCCCGGTGCCGCAGGCGGTGAAGGTGCCGAGGCTGGTCGGCGCGCCGCCGGTGCTGGTGCTGACCACGGCCGCCGATCCGGTGACACCGCGCGAGGGCAGCGAACGGGCGGCGCAGGCGCTGCCCGCCGGGGTCGTGGTCGGCTGGCAGGGCGGTGGGCACGGAGCACTCGGCCAGTCGGCGTGCGCGACGAAGGCGGCCGAGGAGTTCTTGGTGAGCGCGAAGGTGCCGTCGAGCGGTACGGTGTGCCCGCCGTGAGCTCGGGGACCGGACACGATCGGGTGATCATTGCCCGAAAATGTACGGAAACACTGTTCCCGTACCTCGGTTGAAAACCAGCGGAGCGCCGAAACCACCCCCGGTCCGCCGCAAGCCCCGCCAGGGCACTCGGGTCGACGGAATCCGCGACGCGAGCCACGGCAGCGCCCGCCACCTGGCAGGCCGGGAGCAGACCGCAACCCCGCCGGCCAGAGCCCGACGCCCGGCTAAAGGCCCGACTCCCCGACTAGAGCCCGGTACCCGGCCGGAGCCCTAGCTAGAGGCCCGGTACCCGGCCAGAGCTCGATACCCGGCCAGAGCCGGTACCCGGCCAGAGCCCGACATTCGGCGGAGCCCGGTAGCCACGGCAGAGCCTGCAAGCCCCGCCTGCCGACCGGTGCCCGCCGCGAGAGCCCTGCGAGCCGCAAGCCTCGGTCAGCGGACCGGCGGATCGGCCAGCGGAAAGGCGGATCGGCTGCCAGGTAGGAGCCGCGGCCGGAGGGCAAGAGGGTCGTCGGCCGGTGGGCCGTGCGACGGGATGATCTGTCAGGTCCCAACCCCGGCGCGCTGGAGCGGCCGGGGTCGGGTTTACGGGTGTAGCAGTCGCGGATCTAGCAGCTGGAGCAGCACCCGCAGCCCGGGCCGGTGCAGCCGTTGCAGCACCCGCAGCTGCCGAGCTGGGCTTGCTCGGCTGTCGTGTTCTCAACCACCATCTTGTGCCTCCGCGGCGTCGAGGGACTTCGTGCGACCGAAGGTATTTCGACCCCACCGTCCGCCCTACCGCCGGCCAGGGGAAGTACCCTCACCCGATCGCGGAACGCCAATCATCAATACGTTGCAATACGTGTTCTCGCCAGGTCAGCCGCTCAGCTCGTCCAACGCCCGCTGCGCCTCCGCCAGCTCCGCCCGCAGCTGCTCGACCCGCGCCAAGTGGCGTTCGCGGGCCGCGCTGAGCACGCTCTCCACCGCCTCGTCGACCTCCGCCGGCAGCAGCTTCGCCGCCTGCGACACCGCCGACGCGACCACCGGCGCGGCCTTCAACGTGCGCTTCGAACCCCACTGCACGTCGACCGTCCACTCCCCGTCCGCCGTCGACGTGAGCGTCACCGTCACCTCGGCCGGCTTCGCCTGCTTGCGCGCGGCGGGCCGGCGTTCCGGCGCGGGTGGAGCGGGCGCGGGAGCGGGCTTCGGCTTCGGCGGCGCGGGAGCGGGCGTGTAGATGTGCTCGACCGGCGCGGGCGCCTGCGGTTCGGCGGCCTTCGCCGCGGCCGCGGCAGGGGGCGTGCGCTTGCGCGGAGCCGGCTTCTCCACGGTCAGCTCGGCCGGCGAGAACGACAGGTCGTCCCGCTCCCCCGTCGGCCGCACCTGGATGAAATCGCCCTCGGCCGGCTCGGTGAACGCCATCACCTTCGCCGACCGCCCCGCCTCCACCCCGACCGCGGCGGAGGTGAACCAGACCGCGGGCGGGCGGCCCGCGGCCAACTCCGCGCGCAGGTGGTCGATGTCCTGCGGGGACAACGAGCTCTGCTTCGCCTTCGCCATCGCCTACCTACCTCCACGACTTGCACAAGATCCGTCGTGTGCAGCTTGCCCTACCGCACCGACAATTCCGCGAGCTGCCGGTCGTGCGCACGCGCGAGCACCCACTGTGCGACCACCGACCCCACCAGCGCAAGGAGCATGTCCCAATGCGTGTCCCACACATCCCCTTGCGTGCCAAGGAAGTCCGTCGCCGACTCACCGCCGATCAACGCTCCCGCCCACTCGACGAACTCGTAGCCCGCGCTGATCGCCAGGCAGGTGGCGGACACGAGGAAGAACGTCCACCGCCCCGGCCGCAGCGGCGTCCGGCGCAACAGGACCTCCCGCACCAGCACGGCGGGCACGAAACCCTGCACGAAGTGGGCGAACCGGTCGTAGTGGTTGCGGTCGGTCCACGGCAGCTCGCCCAGCGGCACCTCGGCGTAGGTGTAGTGGCCGCCGAGCGCGAGCACCAGCGCGTGGCCGAAGATCAGCCAGTACGCGAGGGTCGTCAGCGGGAACCGGCGGCGGGTCCAGGCCAGCAGCGGCAGCGCGATGAGGATCGGCGCGACCTCCAGCAGCCAGGTGACGTAGCTCTTGGGCCGGATGGCCGACACCGCGACCGCCACCACGACGAGTACCGCGAGGGTGACCGGCAGGCGGTCCCTGGGCTCCATCCCGCAGATCCTGCCGGCCGGCGCCCCAGCCCAGAAGTCCAATCGGGACACGGGCGGCGGCGAGGATCCCGCCGCCGCCCGTGCGGTGACCCGTGACTAGATCGGGTTGCCGTTGGTGCCGCAGATGCGCCCCGCGTTGACGCAGTTGCGCACCCTCCGCTCCAGCTCCGGCTGGTCCCACGCGTTGATGAAGTCACCGTGGAAGGTGTACCCCGGCGCGTTGGTGACGTTGACGCCGTTCACCGTGCCGCCCAGCGACAGCCCGCCGCCGTTGACCGGGTAGGTGATCAGGAACTCCAGCCTCGGCAGGACCACGTTGTGCGTGGACGGGCACGACCCGTTCCAGAACACGATGTGGTCCTTGTGGTTGGCGCTGTCCAGGTCCCGGCCGTTCCAGCAGGTCGGGAAGTCCAGATAGGTCTCCAGCTTGGTGCCCGCGGGGCAGTTCATGAAGTCCCGGCTGGACGGCGACTGCGTGGTGCACGACCACCGCGCGGACGGGTTCTGGTCGGGGCTGGTCGCCCTGGCGTTGCCGACGACGTACCTCATGTCCGGCGGATACGGGACGGCTCGTTGCATGTCGTGGATGCCCTGGTAGTACACGGTGACGCTCTCCGGCGCGACCGGCTGCCCGTTCTTGTACAGGGTGGGCACCCAGTAGGCGGACAGGTCGACCACCGGGTCGCACGTGGTGCCCGCCGCCTTGAGCGACGTGTACGTGGACGACGCGTTGGTCGACCGGTTGCCGAAGAACTCGTGCACGTGCGACACGCCGGTCTGGTTGGGGTAGATGATCGGGTCGTTGCCGGACCGGTGGCTCGCGCGGCAGTTGGCGCGGAACTCCGACGCGGCCTGGATGCCGACCTGGCCCTCGATGGCCGCGGCCTGGTCCGCGTCCGGTGCGGCCGGGTGGCCGTCGTGGCTGACGTGGTTGCCGTGGCTGTTGTGGTTTCCGTGGTTGACGGGCCCCGCGCCCGCCTGCTGGTGAACGACCACCGACCCGATCAGGGCCAGTGCCAGCGCGACGGACGCGGCGCCGATGACACCTCTCATTCTCGCGTTCATCCGATCTCCTCCGGTGGAGCGGGATGCGGCGGCAGGTCTAGGAACCGAACGTGATCCAGTTGACGTTGACGAAGTCGGCCGGCTGGCCGCTGGTGAAGGTCAGGTAGACGTCGTGCTTGCCGGTCAGGCCGGTGATGTTCGCGGGCACGGTGCGCCAGCTCTGCCAGCCGCCGGTGTTGGCGACGGCGAAGCTGCCCAGCGGTGCGGCCGTCGGGCTGCCGACGCGGACCTCGACCAGGCCGCTCACGCCGCCGGCCGCGCCGCTGGCGACCCGGGCGAGGAACTGCCGGCCGGTGCGGGTGCCGAAGTCGACGCCGCGGAAGAGCGCCCAGTCGCCGTTGGCGATGCCCGCGATGTTCTGGCCGCCGCCGGTGTCGGTGGTCGTCTCCTTGAACACGCCGCTGTGCTGGTCGTAGGACTCGGCCTGGACGGTGCCGAAGGCGTCACGGCTGACCGGCGGAGCGGTCGTGGTCGTGGTGGTCGTCGTAGAGGTGGTGGTGGTCGTCGTCGTGGTCGTGGTCGACGTGGGGTTCACGCCGCCGGAACCGGAGTCGACGCCGGTGCCCGCCGGGCCGCGCCACGCGGTGGACGACGCCGGCACGGACAGGGTCTGCCCGTCGGAGAACGTCACCGTGGCCGTCGCCGTGCCCGGGTTGTAGGCCACGTACGTCCGCGCGCCGTTCTTGCTCAGCACGGCGTGCGTCGGCACGTTCGCGGTGACGGACGTGTCGGGCGTGCCGTAGGTGTTGAGCGACGTGATCCAGTGGTAGGCGTGCGCCCGCGAGTCGCCGTCCTCCGGCGGCAGGCCGGAGCCGTAGTTCGCCAGCGCCTGGGCCGGGTCGGCGAGCGCCAGGAACTGGGTGATCACGTCCTTCCACTCGACCTCGGTGCCACCGTTGTTGGCGCGCAGCTCGTTGACGTTCTGCAGGATGTCGGCCTTGTAGTCGGCGTGGTAGAGCGAGCCGCCGGTGATCGGCAGCATGTTGATGCCGTGGATCTCCTCCGGGTTGGCCGTCCACCACGTGCTGTAGCTCGCGCCCGCGCCCCACACCATGCCGACCGTGCCGTGCTGGAACGCGGCCGGGAACACCGAGTCGTCCTTGTCGAACCAGTACTGGGCGACGGTGCTCTCCTGCGTGGTGTGCAGGTAGATGCCCGCGTCACGCATCGCCGTGTCGCCGGTGGCCTGGCCGAACAGCACCGCGGCGGTGGCGAACATCATGCCCTCGGACGAGGACTCCTCGTTGTTGCCGTGCGCGAACCCGGCGTGGCCGGACGCCCAGCCGTGGCCCGCGTAGGCGTCGAAGTTGCGCAGGAACGGGAAGCGCGTCTCGCCGCGGTCGTAGTTGTTGGCGTCCTTGACCAGCAGCTTGACCATGCCGCCGTACCGGGAGTCGGACGCCCACGCCGGGTCGTGCTGCGCCAGGACCGCCGCGGCCAGCACGTAGTAGCCGTAGTGGAAGTGGTGGTCGTTCAGCTCGGCGTCGGTGCCGTAGGACGCCTTGTACCCGATCAACGTGCCCCACGTGGCGTCGTAGGCGAAGTGGTTGCCCGCCTCGCCGGGCGTCGCGGTGAGCCAGTCGGTGAGCCGGTCGCGGACCATGCCCAGCAGTCGGTCGCGGCCCTCGGTGTACCCGATCTGGTTGGCCACGCGGGCCAGTGCGGCCAGGCGCCACAGTGCCTTGCCGGTCCAGTAGGTGTCGCCCGCGCCCTTCCACGGGTCGGCGGCGTTGAGCTCCTGGTCGATCTCGGTGCGCAAGCGGTTGCGGTCGGCTGCCGAGGACAGGGGGAGCGCCGGCAGGACACCGTTGAACGTGCTGCGGGTGGTGAACGACGGGCCCTCGCGCAACCGCATCTCGCCGCGCGGCGAGGTGTAGCGGTGGGCGGTGACGGTGTCGGTGGAGTTGAGCCACTGGTGCCGGTAGAGGGCTTGCAGGGTGCCGGTCTGGGCGCCCTGGCGTGCCGTCGTCGTGGCCGTGTAGGTGGCGGTGAGCTGGGCGTTCGCCGAGTTGTAGGTCCAGTTGACCTTGCTGTCGGTGACGAACGAGAACGCGTAGCGCTGGAACAGCGACAGCGCGTCGCGGCTGGGCAGCACGGCCACGGAGAAGAACGCGGCGTTGGAGGTGGCCTCGGCGGTGCCGACGACGTTCCAGGTGCTCGGCGAGAACAGGGCGTAGTCGCGGCCGTTGATCGTCACGCCGAGCGTGGTGCCGGTGTTGCTCCAGATCGTGGTGGCGCCGTTGAAGCCGACCCTGGCCGCGCCGCCGGTCGCCTCCGCGTACACGTACGGCGAGCCGTGGCCGATGGTCGTGCGCAGGGTGCGCGTCCCGTCGGTCCACAGTGGAGTGACGGTCCAGTCGGACCAGCCGTCGACCTGGGTGCGCGGCGCGTTGAGGCCGCTCACGCCGACGAACAGGTCGTCGGTGTGCATGAACTCGTAGAACCGGCCGTCGGGGGTGATGTTCGGGCTGGTCGGGTAGCCGACGCCCAGCCCCTGCGCCGCCGCGTGGAAGGTCAGCGGGTGGGCGTACATGTTCTCGGAGTACGGGTTGCCCGGGTAGCGCTGGAAGGCCAGGGATGACCACCAGTCGTTGGTCGGGACCGGGCGACCGGCCATCCGGGCGGTGACCTTCGGCGTCAGGGGTGCGCCGTTGGAGTCGGACGGGCCGACCGCACCCGCCGGTCGGGTGGTGGCGTAGCTGCCCGCGCCGACCGTCACGGCGTCGGCCGTGGCGGGTAGGGCGAGGGGGATCGCGGCAGCCGCGGCCACGGCTACCACCAGGGCCGCCAGGTGGGGGCGGATTGAACGCACAGGGACCTCCAGCAGGGACTCACAACTCTGTGAGAGCGCTCTCACGCAAGCCAAACGGTAAACCGCTGGTGACGCGCGTGTCTACGGTCGGCCGGTTCTGACCCTGTCAAGAACCGGCGGAGAGGCGCCTACTCCTCGACGCGGAGGCGGTACTCGCAGCCGTACTCGACCGCGTACTGCAGGTCGTAGTGGTGCACGATCTTGGGGCCGCCGTGCAGGTGGACGTGGGTGACGGTCTGCTTCGGCGTCTCGGGCGGCTTGGCGTGCGAGTCGACCCGGCCGTCGAGGGGGCCACCGACGAACCGCACCACGTACGCCTGCGTCATCGGCTTGCCTCCCTCTCTCCGGCGTTGCACCCATGGTACGAGAGGACCAGTCGGATCGCGGCTGAACCGCCCTGGGAAACAGCCGGTCGGCGCAAGGCCCGGCCGCCGAACCGGTGGCCGACCCGCTCGTCCCGGCATTCGCGCGCAGGCGTTCCGCGAAGGCAACCGCCCGCGAACGGACACCCCGAGGTGCGCGCACAACACCTCTACGCGGATATTCCACCCCCGCCGGGACAAGGGGGCATCCCCCAGTACGGTTATCACCGGAACACGGCGGCCCAACGCCGTGTCCCGGTGTTGTCAACCATTCATTCGAGCGGTGCTCCGTTTCTCAGCAAAGCACCCCGATGCGTGGAAATTTCCACTTACCGCAGCGGTGCACGCCTTTCCGCGAAGCGGCGCTCCCCGTGCACAAGGGAGTACTCATGAACGAGTTCCACGGCGGAGACGGCGGGGAGAGCGGCGACAAGTAGTCGCACCGCGTGCCTCCTCGGGCGGAGAGGGGTCGGCATGCTCGACGGGTTCGTGGCCTTCTTGGACGACTACCTGGCGGACCGGGGGTTCCACGGCCTGCTCAAGGCGGGGCTGGGCATCCTGGCGTTCGGCAGCGTCCTCAGTGCCGCCTTCGGGTCCGTGGCGGTGAAAGCCGCCGGGCTGACCATCGCCGCCCTCTACGTGCTGGGCAGCCTGATCCTGCTGGCCCGCGGCCAGGCGGTGCTGCGCCGGAAGGTCGAGCGCCGCGAAGGCCTGCTCACCTACTACTGCGACCTCATCTACGAGGAGATCCACCCGCTGTGGCGCATCGACCGCTGGGAAGAGGACGTCGACGTCGCGAAGAACGGTGACGTCACCGCCTCCATCGTCGTGCACGCGATGGCCCAGCGGGACGAGTTGCGATTCTTCCGGGTGCGGCTCGGGTCGAAGTGGGACCAGCCGATGAGTTCACGCCGGAAGGTGCGGGTCAGCGTGAGCAGCATCGAGGTCGACGGCACCGGCGGAACGCGTTACGAGCGCACCTCGAACTGGCTGCCGGACGGCCGACTGGAGATCCTCGTCCACCTCCGGTCCACGCTGCTCAAGAAAGGGGACGAGGTGCGCTTGCGCCTGGACGTGGTGTGGCCGCAGAAAGCCGCTCCCCTCATGCGGTTCGGTGAACCGGACGAGTTCGTGATGCGCGTGGGAAACCCGCTGGCCTACGTCAGCTACCGAGTTGCCTTCCCCGCCGGGTTCGACGTCCGGTGCGACGTGATCGGCTTGCACAGGGGCGACAACTACACCTTGACGACGTCGTCGTCGACCGGGAACCGCGCGATCGTGCAACTCCAGGCCCAGGACGTGGGGGCGGACCGGTCGTTCGGGATGCGCCTCGACCTGAGGTGACCGACGGCCGTTCTCTCTGCGGGCGGGTGATTACCGGTCGTCCGCGGACCACGTGTCGGCGTCGTCCTCGTTGAGCTCCTCGTCGGCCCGCAGCGCGCCGTCCTCGTCCAACCCGGCGGCGTTGAGCACCGCCCAGATGGCATGGGAGACGGCCGCGTAGTCGTGGGCGGACACATCGGCGGGCAACAGCACTTCGAGACGGCGAGCTTTCACGCGCCTCACCATGCTCCCGCGTGCCGGCCCGAGCGATGCCCCGTCCGGGGACGCGAGGACCGCCGGCCTCACCGGGAGGCGGCGACGCCACCACCGTCGGGAAGCTGGAACTGCGGGTTCGCGACGACACCGTCGTTCCCCGCACCCCCGCGTCCGCCCCTTGGGCCAGCCGCAGACCGACGAACACCACTCGGACGGGTGGCGTGCTGCTGTCCGAGATCCGGCGATGACGCACCACTGGGCGTGTCGCGACAGTGGATCAAGGGGCCCGTTCGGTGTCCGGTACGGGTCGTGTGATGCTGGCGCGATGACCGTTCAACCCGAGGTTGTCATCGTCCGCTGGCCGGATCAGGGTCCTTCCGCGGATCGGTTGGCCGAGTTGCTGGCGGCCTACCACCTGCGGACGGAGGAGGAGAAGGGCGAGGCGGTCGCCGATGTGGACGGGTTGCCGGACCGCTACCGGGCAGAGGTCTCGGACCCGCGGGCCGCGTTCGCCGACGATGTCGTGCTGGTGGCGCTGAGCGGCGACACAGCCGCGGGCTGCTTGGTGGTGACCGCCCCCGTCGACGGCCGGTCGGAGGTCAAGAGGCTCTGGACGGACCCGGCATTCCGGGGCCGGGGCATCGCGTCCGGCCTGGTCGGCGCCGCGCTCGCGCATTCCGCGGAGTGCGGCGTCGGCACGGTGGGGCTGTCGGTGTGGAAGTGGCGGACAGGCGCCATCGCCCTGTACGAGCGGCTCGGTTTCACCGTCGTCGAATCGTGGGAGGAACGGGATCAACTGGTGTGCATGGAGCGTGCCGTGTGACGGGCCACGTCCACGGCCTTGATCCACTGTCGTGACGCGCCCTAGTTCCGCTTGCGAGACGGCTGCACGCGAGGTGGTTCGCCGGGCATCTTCGGGTAGTCCGGCGGGTACGGCATTTCGCCCCGGTCGTCGGCCTCGTACCACTCCAGGAGGGTTTCGATGCCGAACGCCCGGTCGTCCAGGGAGGCGTGTGGATCGCCGTGGTCCGCCAGGTACTTCGGCACGGTGAGCACGTCGAAGTCGTCCGGGTCCACAGTGGACAGGTGGTCCCAGGTCACCGGTGTCGACACGGTCGCGCGCGGGGTGCCCCGGACCGACCAGGCGGACGCGATGGTGCGGTCCCGCGCGGCCTGGTTGAAGTCCAGGAACACGCGTTCCCCGCGCTCCTCCTTCCACCACGACGTGGTCGCCCGGTCCGGTGCGCGGCGCTCCACCTCGCGGGCCAGCGCGATCACGGCGTGCCGCACGTCCACGAAGTCCCACTCCGGCCGGATCCGCACGGCCACGTGGATGCCGCGACCACCGGACGTCTTGGGGTACCCGGTGAATCCCAGCTCGTCCAGCACCTCCCGCAGCACCATCGCCACCTCGACCGCGTCCCGGAAGTCCGTGCCCGGCTGCGGGTCGAGGTCGACGCGCAGCTCGTCCGGCCGATCGGTGTCCGACCGCCGCACGGGCCACGGGTGGAAGTCGAACGTGCCCAGGTTCGCCGCCCACGCCAGCACCGCGGGCTCCGTCGGGCACACCTCGTCCGCGGGCCGCCCGGACGGGAACTTGATGCGCGCCGTCTCGACCCACTCGGGCGCGCCCTTGGGCAGCCGCTTCTGGTAGAACGCCTCCCCGGTCACCCCGTCGACGTACCGCTTCAACGTGGTCGGCCGGTCCCGCAGCACGCGCAGCAGCGGCTCGGCGACGGCCAGGTAGTACTCGACCACCTGGATCTTGGTGATGCCGCGCTCCGGGAAGTAGACCTTGCCCGGGTTGGACACCCGCACCACGCGCTCGCCAACGTTCAGTTCCACAGCCGGGGACGCCACACGGGCGAGCCTAACGCGCCCGGCAGGCCCAAGCGCGGCAAAACACCGGCGGCGCCCGGCCGGCCGCGGCTACCGTCGCCGGCCACCCGGACGACCACCGCGAACGGAACGAGGCCGAACCACGAGCCGCACGTCGGTCGCCGCGCCGCGCTGGTCCTGCTGCTCCTCGCGTCGACCACCGCGTGCTCGGACGACCAGCCCACACCGACCACGACGACCCCGGCGCGGTGGGCGAGGCGGAGCGCTGCACGGGGACGGTCCCGGGCGCCGGCCTGATCGAGATCAGCTCCCGGGACACCGGTCTCGAGGACCGCCACATGAACCCGAAGGCTCAGCTGCGCACCCGCGCCGCCAGCCCGGTCACGAACGCCTCCAGCGCCAGCTCGAAGCTGTCGTGGTCGAGCTCGCGCGCCACGGACGGCAGCAGGTGGGCCTTGTCCAGGTTCGGGTAGCGGTCCCGGTAGAACGTCTGGTCCTCGGAGAACCCGCTGGAGAACGAGCTCAGCGCCGCGCCGAACACCAGGTACAGCAACGACGCGGCGATCATCGTGGCCTCGCGCCGCGACCAGCCCCCCGCGACCAGGCCGCCGTGAACCACGTCCAACCGGCGCAGCGACGCCTCGCGGTGCGCCGGCCCGTAGGCCAGGAACGGCACGATGTTGGGGTGCGCGGCCAAGGCCGCCCGGTACGAACGGGCGCAGCTGAGCAGGCCGTACCGCCAGTCGCCGCCCTCGAACCCGGAGACGTCGACCTGTTCCAGGATCTGCGCCGCGACCTCGTGCAGCAGGTCGTCCTTCGTGCTCACGTGCCCGTACAGCGACGCCGCCTGAACGCCCAGCTCAGAGGCCAGTTTGCGCATCGACAAGCCGTCCAGGCCGTCCCGGTCGATGATGTGCAGTGCGGCGGTCCGGATGCGCGAGGCACTCAGGATCGGGCTCCTCGGCATGTCCGCTCCCCTTGCCTGTGGTGGATTCCACGCCTAGGTTAGATAACCTAACACCGTTCGGTTAGGAGGTCACCCCGGTGGATCTGCGCATCTCCGACGAACACCGGCAGCTCAAGGAGCTGGCACACCGGTTCACCGAGGAGCGCATCGTGCCCCACGCGGCGCGCTGGGACCGGGACGAGGCCATCGACCGCGACCTCGTGCCCGCCCTGGGCGACGTCGGCTTCCTCGGCCTGGGCATCGACGAGGAGCTCGGCGGCTCGGGCGGCGACAACCTCGCCTACTGCCTGGTGCTGGAGGAGATCGCCCGGGGCGATTCGGCCGTGCGCGGCATCATCTCCGTCTCCCTCGGCCTGGTCGGCAAGACCATCGCCAAGCACGGCACCGAGCAGCAGAAGCAGCGGTGGCTGCCGGGCCTGTGCGCCGGTCGCGAGCTGGGCTGCTTCGGCCTGACCGAGCCCGGCACCGGCTCCGACGCCGCGTCGCTGGCCACCAGGGCGGTCCGCGACGGCGACGACTGGCTGATCACCGGTCGCAAGGTGTTCATCACCAACGGGACGTGGGCCGACGTGGCGTTGATCTTCGCCCGGACGGGTGGTCCCGGCCCGAAGGGCATCACCGCGTTCCTGGTGCCGACCGGCTCGTCCGGCTTCACCGCCACCGAGATCCGCGGCAAGCTGGGCATGCGCGGCCAGGCCACCGCCGAGCTCACCCTCGACGGGGTCAGGGTGTCCGACGCCGACCGCCTCGGTGACGAGGGCGCGGGCTTCAGGCTCGCCATGGCCGCCCTGGACCGGGGCCGGATGTCCGTCGCCGCCGGGTGCGTCGGCGCGGCCCGCGGCGCGTTGGAGGCCAGCGTCGGGTACGCCAAGCAGCGCGAGCAGTTCGGCAAGCCCATCGCCGGCTTCCAGCTCGTGCAGGAACTGCTGGCCGACATGGCCGTGGAGACCGACGCGGCCCGCCTGCTCACGTGGCGGTGCGCGGACCTGGCCGACCGCGGCGAGCCGTTCGGCACGGAGGCGTCCATGGCGAAGCTGTACGCCAGCGAGGCCGCCGTGCGCGTGGCCAACAACGCCATCCAGGTGTTCGGCGGGTACGGCTACGTCGACGAGTACCCGGTCGGCAAGTACTTGCGGGACACCCGCGTGACGACCCTCTACGAGGGCACCAGCCAGATCCAGAAATTGCTCATCGGCCGGGCGCTGACCGGCGTCAACGCGTTCGCGTAGAGGGAGGACGGCATGGACTTCACGCTTGACGAGGAGCAGAAGGAGATCCGCGACTGGGTGCGGACCTTCGTGCGCAAGGAGGTGGCGCCGCTGGAGCCGGAGGTGCTGCGCCGCGAGCGCCTGGGGCAGCCCGGCCTGACCCGGGACGAGCTGAAGGAACTCCAGGACAAGGCCAAGGCGGCGGGTTTCTTCGGCGTGCTCACGCCGCAGGAGTACGGCGGCATGGGCCTGGGCGCGCTGATGACGGCGCTGCTGGAGGCCGAGCTCGGGCGCACGTTCGTGCCGTTCCGGTTCGGCGGCTACGCGGACAACATCCTGTTCCACGGCAACGAGGAGCAGAAGCAGCGCTACCTGCTGCCCACGATCTCCGGTGAGCGCGTGTCGTGCTTCGCGATCACCGAGCCCGGCGCGGGTTCCGACGCCAAGGCCATCCGCACGTCCGCCCGCAAGGAGGGCGGCGACTGGGTGATCAACGGCGAGAAGACGTTCATCACGCAGGGCAACGAAGCGGACTTCGTGATGGTGTTCGCGGTGACGGACAAGGACAAGGGCGCGGACGGCGGCGTCACCTGCTTCCTGGTCGACCGGGACATGGGCTGGAAGTCCGAGCCGATCCCGACCATGGGCCAGTGGGGTCCGGCCGCGCTGGTGTTCGACAACGTCCGCGTGCCCGAGGAGAACGTGCTCGGCGAGGTGGGTCGCGGCTTCACCCTGGCCATGCAGTGGATCGGCCAGGGCCGCTACCTGCTGCCCGCACGGGCGCTCGGCTCGTGCGAGCGGCTGGTGGAGATGGCCATCGAGCAGGCCAAGACCCGGGTCACGTTCGGTCAGCCGATCGCCGAGTACCAGGCCATCCAGTGGATGATCGCGGACTCGGCGATGGAGATCGAGGCGCTGCGCTGGCTCGTGCTGCACGCGGCGTGGTTGGTCGACCAGGGCGCCGACTCGCGGCAGGCGCAGAGCATGGCGAAGCTCTACGGCGGCATCAAGGCCAACGAGATCGTCGACCGGGTCCTGCAGATCCACGGCGGCATGGGCTACACGCGCGAGCTGCCCATCGAGCGCTGGTACCGGGAACTGCGGCTGCTGCGGATCTACGAGGGCACCGACGAGATCCAGCGCCGCACGATCGCCCGCAACCTGCTCAAGGGTCACGCGAAGGTGACGGGGACACTCGGCTGAGGGTAGGGCTGACCCCACCAGCCTTCGGGCAGCGCACACCAGGGACTGACCGCGATCACGCCAGCACGATGAGTGCATGCGATCACGACCCGTGCTCTTCGAATCCGATCTGACGCGTCAGCGCATCACGACCCCCGCGGGCACGTTCGACGCCATCGCGACCGGTCCCACGACCGGTCGCAAGGTGCTGCTCCTGCACGGCGTGCCGGAGTGCGGGATCGAGTGGCGCCACCAGCTGCGGGCGCTGGCGGCGCACGGGTACCGGGCGGTCGCGCCGGACCTGCGCGGCTACTCGCCGGGCGTGCGCCCGCGGCAGGTGGACGCGTACGGGCTGGACCACGTGGTGCAGGACGTGGTCGACATCGCCGACGCGCTGGGGTGGACGAGGTTCGACCTGGTCGGGCACGACTGGGGCGCGATCACGGCGTGGATCGCGGCGTCGAGGTACCCGCTGCGGGTGCGCACGCTGACCGCCGTGTCCGCGCCGCACCCCGGCGCCCTCGCCGAGGCCTTGCGCACCGACCCGGACCAGCGGCGCAGGTGGTCGCACCTGGACCACCTGCGCGAGCCGGGCGTCGCCGAACGCGCCCTGCTGGCCGACAACGGCGCCCGGCTGCGCGACGGCTGGCCGGCCGTGATCCCGCCGGAGCGGGTGGCGCAGTACGTGCGGAAGCTGACCGAGCCGGGCGCGTTGACCGCGGCGTTGAACTGGTACCGGGCGAACGGGTTCACCGACACCTACCGCCCGGTGTCGGTGCCCACCCGCTACCTGTGGGGCGAGGACGACAAGGTCGTGTCGCCGGACACGGCGCAGAGCGCGGCGCAGTGGACCACCGGCCCGTACTGGTTCGAGGTGATGCCGGGCGTGGGCCACTTCGTGCCGGAGGAGGCGGCGGAGCAGACCACGCTGCACCTGCTCGACCACCTGGCCACGTACTGACTCAGCCGAGGCTGGTGAGCATCTGGGCGCAGACCCGGGCCAGGTGCTTGCGCATCACGTCCGACGCGCGGGACGGGTCGCCGGCGGCGACGGCCGCGACCAGGGCGTCGTGGTCGTCCAGCGACGCGTGCTGGTGCGGCGGGTCGTCCCGCAGCGCGCTGCGCAGCAGCACCACCCGTTGCTGCACCAGCCGCACCTGCTCGGCGATCCGCGGGCTGCGCGCCGCGTCCAGCAACGCCTGGTGGAAGGCGAGGTCCAGGCGGTACGGGAAGCGCTCGCCCGCCGAGTACGCCCGCCGCGACTCCTCGCACACCGCGCGCAGCCGCACCACGTCCGCGTCGCTCCGCCGTGACGCGGCCAGCTCGGTCGCCGCGCACTCCAGCGCCGTCCGCAGCTCGAACAGGGCCTGCACGTCGGCGGCGTCGGCGGTCGGCACGGACGCGCCCCGGTGCGGCGCGAGCACCAGCAGCCCCTCCGACGCCAGGTGCCGGATCGCCTCGCGCAGCGGCCCGCGCGAGATGCCGAGCCGCTGGGCCAGCTCCACCTCGTTCACCCGCGTGCCGGGCGGGATCTCGCCCGTCAGCACCAGTTCGCGGAGCACGTCCACGGCCTGACCGGCCAAGCTCAAGTGCAGCGGCGGTGTCACGAACGTCTCCTAGCGCGCGGGGATCCCACGATGTTAACTGTCGACAGTTGGCAGAGCATCACTGGAGGACGCATGGCGCACGAACTGGTCGCCGAGGTCTGGCGTGGCGAGTTCCTGGAATCCGTGCACCACGGTTCGGTGATCGCCCTCGACCGCACGGGCCGGGAGGTGCTCACCGTCGGCCGGCCGCACGACACCACGTACCCGCGCTCGTCCAATAAGCCGGTCCAGGCGCTGGCCATGCTCCGCCACGGCCTCGACCTGGACGGCGAGCTGCTCGCCCTGGCCTGCGCCAGCCACTCCGGCGAGGACTTCCACATCGACGGCGTCCAGCGCATCCTGCACGCGCACGGCATGGACGAGACGGCCCTGCAGTGCACCCCGGACCTGCCCATCGGCGAGGACGCCCTCAAGGCGCACCTGCGGGCGGGCCGGCCCAAGGCCGCGAAGTACATGAACTGCTCGGGCAAGCACGCCGCCATGCTCGCGACCTGCGTCGTCAACGGCTGGTCGACCCACGACTACCTCGACCCGACCCACCCCCTCCAGCGCGCCATCCGCGACACCCTGGAGGAGCTGGCCGGCGAGCGCATCGGCGCCGAGGGCGTGGACGGCTGCGGCGCGCCGCTGTTCGGCATCAGCCTGACGGGCCTGGCCAGGGCGTTCAGCTCGCTGGCCGGTGCGGTGGACGGCCCGCGGCGGCGGATCGCGCAGGCGATGAGCCGGCATCCGGAGTGGGTCGGCGGCACGGACCGCGACGTCACCAAGCTGATGCGGGCGATCCCGGGCGCGGTGGCCAAGGACGGCGCGGAAGGCGTCTACGCGATCGGCCTGCCGACCGGCGAGGCCGTGGCGTGCAAGATCGCCGACGGCTCCAGCCGCGCCAGGGCGGTGGTCGTGGTGGCCGCGTTGCGCCGGCTCGGCGTGGTCGCGCCGGAGGAGTTGGCCACGTTCCCCGTGCTCGGCCACGGCCGGCCGGTCGGCGCGGTCCGGCCGTCACCCGCCCTGGTGAGCTGAACCGCCCGGCGGATTGAAACGCCCGATACGCTGGACTCCATGGCCAGCGCCAGAGCCGCAGACGCACCGGACGAGCGCCCGCAGGGCGGCATCGACGACGAGCTGATCGGCCTCGACCCCGACGACCCCGAGACCAGGGCATTCGCCGAGCACCTCGGCCGGATGCAGCAGCAGCCGCCGAGCTTCACCATCGAGGGCACGGTCGCGGGCGTCGGCCAGTTCGCGGACTCGGCCAACCGGGCGGGCGGCCTGCGCCGGCTCACCGCGGTCGCCGTGGTGAGCCTCATCCTGCTGGGCGTGCTCATCAGCGTCTGGTACTACCTCGGCACCCTCGTCTGGGTGTTCTTCGACTGATCCGCCGCCGGTCCCGCCTCCGCCGATTCGACTAACGTGGAGGTATGGAACCTGTCGTCGGCGCCACCCCGAAGGTGGTCCACTCCGAGTCGGAGTGGCGGGAGATCCTGACCCCCGCGGAGTACGCGGTGCTGCGCGGCGCGGGCACCGAACCCGCGTGGGTCGGCGAGTACACCGACACGAAGTCCGAGGGCGTCTACGAGTGCCGCGCGTGCGGCGCCGAGCTGTTCCGCAGCGCGACGAAGTTCGACTCGCACTGCGGCTGGCCGTCGTTCTTCTCGCCGCTGGCCGGTGACGCGGTGATCCTCCGCGAGGACCGCACCCTCGGCATGGTCCGCACCGAGGTGCTGTGCGCCGCGTGCCACAGCCACCTCGGGCACGTCTTCGAGGGTGAGGGCTACGACACCCCGACGGACCAGCGCTACTGCATCAACTCGGTGAGCCTGCGTCTGGTCGAGGACACCCCGGGTCGAGCAGACTGAAGGCGTTACGCCGAATTGACGACCGCATCCACACCTGGAGGACTCATGCGCATCTTCAAGGGCACTGACGGCGAAGGCTCCGGCGGCGTGGACGGCGCGTCCTCTTCCTGAGGTGACGCGCACGTCAGCCGGTCACAACCTCAAGGCTTGCTAAAGCACTCTTGCCGGGGTGTGGCCTGGCGCACACGATTGCCTCCTGGCTGGTGGACCTGGTTCCACCGAGGCCCACAGGGGGTGGACCGTGGAGCGACCGTGGGGGCTTTCAGGCCCTGAATTCCTTGAGCTGTACTGGATCGCGCTGGCCGCGTCGGTGGCGTTCGCGATCTTCATCCGAGTGCGCCTGCGGGGGACGCGGGGAGGCGCCCCCGCGGGTGCGCTCGGGCTGCTGGACATCGCTTACCTGACCGGCGGGCCTCGACGGGTGGTCGAGACGTCCGTCGCCGGTCTCATCGACTCGGGCGCCCTGGTGCCCGCACGCAACGGCGCCGTGCGCGTCGTCGGCACACCCGTCGCCGAACACCCGGTCGACCGGGCGGTGCTCGCGGACGCGAAGCGCTACCGCTACCGGACCCTGACGCTGCTGATCACAGCGGTGTCGGAGCTCGACGTGACGCACGAGGTCGGTCGCCGGTTGGCAGAACAGGGCTACTTGGTCGAGCGGAGCGTGGTGAAGCGCCGGTTGCGGACGGGTGTCCTGCCCATGGCGGTGCTGTTCGCCGTCGGTGTCGTGCGCTGGGTCAACGGTCAGCTGATCAGCGCGCCGGTGTGGATCCTGACGTTGCAGCTCGTGCTGACCGGCATCCTGATCTGGGGGCTGGTGCAGGCGGCCCAGGTGACGCCCACCGCGAAGGGGAAGGACGCGGTGGCGAAGGTTCGCGCGAGCCGGTCCGCCTCGCGGTGGGGAGTGACGGTGACCAACGCGGCGGACGCCGTCGTGATGGTCGCTCTCGACGGATTCAACAGCCACCCGAACATCACGTTGCGCGCCGCGGTGCGTCCACGCGCTCGTTCCCGGACCGCGGCGAGCGGGACCTACGCGGCCACCGCGTACGGCACGACGGGCAGCGTCGGGTGCGGCAGCAGCGGCAGCAGTTGCTCCGGCAGCAGTGGCAGCAGCTGTGGCGGTGGCGGCGGGGGTTGCGGCGGCGGTGGTGGCGGGGGCTGACGGGCTCCTTACGCTTCCGCGACGGGGGCCGGGTTCGGCCCGGCGGCTCCTAGGGTGGCGGCCATGACGTTCCTGTGGTGGTACGGCCCGGCGTTGGTCGTGGCGGTGGTGGTGGGCCTGCGGGTGAAGCGGGTCGCCGGCGCCGTGCCCGGTCGGCCGCTGTCGTTCGAGGAGATCGGGTACCTCGGCGGTGGCCCGGTGCGGGCGGTCGAGGTGGCGTTGGCCGGCCTGGTGGCCGAGAACCGGGCGAGGGTGTCCGGTCCGGTGGCCGCGGCGGTGCCCGGCGAGGAGCAGCCGGCGACCGCGTTGCAGGCGGTCGTCCTCGCCCGGCTCACGCGGCCGTGCGACCTGGACGAGCTGGTGGTCGGCGCGGCCACCAGCGGACCGGCCCGGCAGATCGGGCAACGCCTGGTCGCGGGTGGTCTGCTGGTGTCGCCACGACGGCGGCTGGTGCGGGCGTTGCTGGCGGTGGTGCCGGCGGCGGCGCTCGCCGTGGTCGCGGTTCTCACGGGTCCGGGCGGGTGGGTGACGGCAACCGCGCTGTCGGTCACCGGTGCGCTCGCGGTCCTGCTGCTGTTGGGTCCGCCGCCCGTCCTGACCAGGAGGGGCGCGCGGGCGTACGAGGAGGCCACGGCGGGCCTCGCCCCGGTCGACCCGGCCGAGGTGACCGCGCGGTACGGCTTGGTCCGCACCGCCGCCCCGTCCGTCCCGCCCGTGCCGCGCAGGGGGTCGGCACGGGCGGAGACGGCGGTATTCGACGGCGAGCGGGCGGAACCGATCGCACCTGCGGAAACGTCCCAGGCACCGTTGCCGCGGCGCAGGCGTGCCGTGGTGGTCGAACCGCAACGCTGGCAGCGCCGCAACGGGTGGCTGGTGGCGGGCGGGTGGTTCGCGGGCGGGTGGTTGGCCGCGCAGTGGTTGGAGGGTGATGACGGTGGCGACTCAGTGGACGCCGACTTCGGCGGGTTCGGCGGGTTCGACGCCTGAACCCGGGCTGGAGGAGCAGGCCTTCCTGGCCGGCGGTCCGGGCCGGGCGGCCGAGGTCGCGGTGGTGTCGCTGGTCGAGGCCGGCGCCGTGCGGATCTCACGCGAGGGCCTGGTCAGCAGAGTGGGAGGGCCGGGTCACGGCTGGAGCCCGCTGCAGGCGCACGTGCTGCGCCGGCTGCCGCTGCCACTGGGTGACGTGATCAGCGCGACCGCGAGCAGCGCCGAGGCGCAGTCGCTGGGGCGGCACCTGGTCGACCGGGGTCTGGTCACGCCGACCCTGCGGCGACAGGTGGCGCGGCGAACGCGTCACCTGCTGATCGCCGCGGCGGTGGGCGCGGTGATCGCGTCGATCGCGCTGGAACTGCCGTTCGAGTTGCCCTTCTTCTCGGTGGTGCTCGCGGTGGTGGGGTCGGTGGTGCTCAAGCGGATGGGCCGTCCGCTGACCGGTGCGGGGCGGCGCGTGGTGAAGCGGCTGGCGAAGGTCGCCGTGTCGCCGAACCGGCTCGCACTGGTCGCGTACAACGGTTTGCTGGGCAGGGTCGTGCGCAACGTCCACGTGTGGCAGGTTCTGGGCATCGAACCGGCCGCGGTGGCGACGTTGCGGCGGCGAAGGCGCAACAGCGGGGACGGCGCCGGGGGCGGTGGGTGCGGCAGTTGCTCCAGCAGCAGTTGCAGCAGCAGCAGCAGCAGCGGTAGTTCCGACAGCGGTGGTTCGTCGTGCAGTGGTGGTAGCAGTTGTGGCGGCGGTGGCGGCGGCGACTGACCGCCGGCCGAAGGCGACGAAAGGCAGGTGGCCCGTGGAGAAGCTCGGTGTCGGCATCGGGTGGCGGCCGGAGATCGACCTCACCGTCGAACGCCTGCCCGGCGTCGACTTCGTCGAGGTCGTCGCGGAGAACCTGCACGTCGGGCACCTGCCCGAGTCGGTCCTGCTCCTGCGTGAACGGGGTGTCCCCGTGCTGCCGCACGCGGTGTCCCTCTCGCTCGGTGGCGCGGAACCCGTGGACGCGCAACGGGTCGCGCACCTGGGCGCGCTGGCCGAGGCGCTCGACGCACCGCTGGTCAGCGACCACGTCTGCTTCGTCCGCGCGGGCGGCCTGGACTCCGGGCACCTCATGCCCCTCCCCCGCACCCGCGACGCGCTGGACGTCCTGGTCGCCAACGTCAAAGCGGTGCAACAGGACCTGCCCGTGCCCCTCGCCCTGGAGAACGTCGCCGCCCTCCTGGAGTGGCCGGACGGCGAGCTGACCGAGGGCCAGTTCCTCGCCGAGCTGGTCGACCGCACCGACTGCCACCTCCTGGTCGACGTCGCCAACCTCTACGCCAACGCCCGCAACCTCGGCACCGACGTGACCCGCTTCCTCGACGAGATCCCGCTCGAACGCCTCGCCTACGTGCACGTCGCGGGTGGCGAGGAGCACCAAGGCGTCTACCACGACACGCACGCCCACGCCGTGCTCCCGGAGGTGCTGGACGTCCTCGCCCAGCTGCGCGCCCGTGTCGACCCGCCGGGCGTCCTGCTCGAACGCGACGACGACTACCCCGCCGACGCCGAACTGGCCGCCGAACTGGCCGCGATCCGGGCGGTGCTGGGATGACCCGGCCCCAGCGCGAGCGGTTGGCCGCCGCCCAGGCGGAACTGCTGCGCGCGCTGCTGGCCGACGGCGCCGTGCCCGAGGGGTTCGACCCCGAGCGGGTGCGCGTCGAGAAGCGCGCGTTGCTGAGCAAGCGCCGCGGGATCGTGGAGATGCTCCGGCCCGACGTGGCCGTCGAGCTGGGCGAGCGGTTCCGCCCCCTGTTCGACGCCTACGCCGGGGCACACCCCAAAGAGGTCGGCACGCGCTTCCGCGAGGACGCCGCCCGGTTCGCCGAGTGGGCCGCGGCCCGGGGCGAGCTGGCACCGCCGAGGAAGAGGCGTTGGTGGCAGCGAGCAACCTGAGCACCGGCACGTTCCGTCACAGGGGCATGTGGAGACGGAGCTGGCCCCTGGGCGCGTTGTTCCTTGCCGCCTCGTGCGGCGTGGTCGACACCGGTGCCGAGACGGCGTGCACGCTGATGGGCACCCTCGTCGGCATCACCGTGAACGTGGAGCACCCCGATGTGGTTTCCGGGACGATCGAGGTTTGCTGGGACGGCTCCTGTGCAACCCCCTCGTTGGAGCTGCACCCGTCGACCCGGGGTGTCGAGACGACCTGCACCGGCACGTCACCGGACGACTCGTGCAGCGCTCGCTCCGAGCCGACGGGAGGCAAGTACGGTTTCGCCGACCTCCCGCTGCTGCCCCCGCGACCGGTCACGGCGAACCTGCGACTGCTGGACCAATCCGGTTCTCCTGTGGTGGACCGGGAAATCACGCTGACCCCCGAAATGGCCTACCCCAACGGTCCGCACTGCCCAGCGGGTGGACCGCAGGCAGGCATCGTGGTTAGTTCCGACGGCTCAGTTACCGAACGGTAGGTAACCGTTTACTCGGCTGAATTGGTCAAGAACATACCGACCAATCAGCGGCTGTCCGCGTTCTTCGTGACCTTTAGCGTCGGTGAGGTCATGGGCAACGTCGCTCTCGGTACTTCCGCCGCCACCGTGGGTAAGTAGCCCTTCCGGCCGCGTCCCGCCATGCGCGGCACCCCACCGGGAGGTTCGAGAGTTGAAGAGCAAACGCTGGCGTGGCGTGATCTGGGGGGCCGTGCTCGTCGCGGCCGGCCTCACGGCGAGCGGTCCGGGTGTGTCGGGGGCGCAGGACGTCCCGCCCGCCACCGGCGGCGAGCACCACGAGGTCACCCTGATCACCGGTGACAAGGTCGTGCTCCTCGGCGACGAGGTGAGCGCCCTGGTCGCCGCACCGGGACGGGAACGCACGGTGTTCCACAGCTACCGGCGTGACGGGCACCTGCACGTCGTGCCGCGCGACGCGGCGAAGGCCGTTTCCCAGGGCAAGCTCGACCCGAGGCTGTTCGACGTCACGGGACTGGTCGAGTCCGGCTACGACGATCGCCGGCGGGACACCCTGCCCCTGATCGTGACCGGTGAGCAGGAGCCGGCCACGGCCGGTCTGCGCGTCGGTCGGCCGCTGCCCGCGGTCGGCTCGTACGCCGCGCAGGTGGTCAAGTCCGAGGCAGCGGACACCTGGCACACGCTCGTGTCGAGGGCGAGCGTGCGCAAGGTGTGGTTGGACGGGTTGCGCCAACCGAGCCTGGACCGCTCCACCGCGCAGATCGGCGCGCCGACCGCGTGGCAGGCCGGGCACACCGGCAAGGGCGTGAAGGTCGCCGTGCTGGACACCGGCGTGGACCAGGACCACCCGGACCTGGCGGGCCACGAGGTCGCGGAGCGCAACTTCACCGACGACCCGGACACCACCGACGGCGTCGGCCACGGCACCCACGTCGCCGCGACGATCGCGAGTTCGGGCGCGCGGTACAAGGGCGTCGCGCCGGACGCGGACCTGTTGGACGGCAAGGTGTGCGTCGTCTCGGGTTGTCAGGAGTCGGCGATCGTGGCGGGCATGCAGTGGGCCGCCGAACAGGGCGCGGACATCGTGAACATCAGCCTGGGCGGCGGTGACACGACCGAGCTCGACCCGCTGGAGGAGGCGGTGAACACGCTGTCCGCGCAGACCGGCGTGCTGTTCGTGGTCGCGGCGGGCAACAACTCCCGCCCCGAGACGATCAGCTCGCCCGGCAGCGCCGACGCGGCGCTGACCGTGGGCGCGGTGGACCGGCAGGACGGCATCGCGCCGTTCTCCAGCCGCGGACCGCGCGTCGGCGACGGTGCGGTGAAGCCGGACATCACCGCACCGGGCGTGGACATCGTGGCCGCGAGGTCGAGCAGCGGCACGATCGGCACCCCGGCCGGTGACGGCTACGTGGCGATGTCGGGCACGTCGATGGCCACCCCGCACGTGGCGGGCGCGGCGGCCGTGCTCGCGCAGCAGCACCCGGACTGGTCCGGCGCGCAGATCAAGGCGGCGCTGGTGGCGTCGGCGCGGAGCAACCCGGCGCTGACCGCGTTCGACCAGGGCTCGGGCCGGGTGGACCTGGCCAAGGCGATCACCACCACGGTCACCGCCGAACCCGCCAGCCTGGCCCTGGGCCTGCAGAAGTGGCCGCACACCGACGACGTCCCGGTCACGAAGTCCGTCACGTACCGCAACAGCGGTTCGGCGCCGGTCACGCTGACGCTGACCACCGAGGTCAAGGGGCCCGACGGCGGTGCGGCGCCCGCCGGCCTGGTCGGGGCGTCCCCGGCGAAGGTGACCGTCCCGGCTGGCGGCGAGGCGACGGCCACCGTGACCGCCGACACCCGGCTCGGCGAGTCGGACGGCCTGTACGTCGGCTCGGTGGTGGCCACCGGCGGTCCGACGCCGCTGCGCACCGCGCTCAGCGTCAACCGGGAGGTGGAGAGCTACGACGTGGCGTTCAGCTTCCTGGACGGCTCGGGCGCGCCCGCGGCCGACTACTACACGTCGATCATCGGGCTGAGCAACGACACGTTCGCCTTCCCCTACGACGCCGACGGCTCGTTCACCCTGCGGTTGCCCAAGGGCGAGTACTTCACCAACTCCGACGTGGAGACCGACGACACGCGACTGGCGCTGCTGCCACGGCCGAGCCTGAACGTCACCGCGGACACCGCGGTGGTGCTCGACGCGCGCACGGCCAAGCCGGTGAGGATCACCGCGCCGGACCCGGCGGCCGAGGAGGCGTTGGGCGACGTGACGATGGTCCGCAACCACGGTGACCGGCAGGCCAGCGTGAGCACCGCGTTCCTCGGCGGCTTCGGCCCGGACGTCTCGATCGCGCACGTCGGCCCCCAGCTGGCCGCGGGCGGGCTGACCGCGTTGCTCGGCGCGCAGTTCCGCGGCACGCCGGACGGCGACAAGCCGGTGACCTACCGGTTCGCCTGGTCGCAGCAGGGCAGCATGCCGGTCGGGTTCGTGCGCGCACCGGCCGCGGCCGACCTGGCCGAGGTGCGCACGACGTTCGGCCCCGGTCCGGCGGGCCGCGAGTTCGGCCACGGCGGCAACCCGATCACGGCGGGCGGTGTCGGTGGCTGGGCGTGGCTGCCGTACGTGGCCTCGCCGGGTGAGGCGGTCAACCGGGTCACCACGGACCTCGCGTGGTCGTGGGGCTTCCTGCAGTTCGGGGCGGACGGCGCGGTCGAGGCCACGCTGACCTCGCCGGAGCGCACCTACCAGCGGGGCGGGTCGCACGAGGAGCGGTTCAACGACCCGGTCTTCTCCCCCGCGCTGCCCGAGTCGCGCTCGCCGTACCTGGCGCGCAGCGGCGACGAGATCAGCTTCGCGCTGCCGCTGTTCACCGACCGGGCGGGCAACGGCGGCAACGCGGCGGTCTCGTCGGCCCGGACCACGTTGCTGCGCGACGGGGTGAAGGTCGGTGAGACGACGTACGCGGCCAACGGGCTGTTCGAGGTGCCCGCGGGCGCGTCGGCCTACCGCGTGGAGACCGACGCGGTGCGGGCGACCGGCACGTCGGAGTTCGCCACGAGGGTGAGCGCAGCGTGGACGTTCCGCTCCGACACCGCGGCCGGCGACCAGTACGTGCCGCTGCCGTTGTCGGTGGTGCGGTTCACGCCGGAGCTGGACGCCGGCGGCGCCACGCCGAAGGGCCGGTCCCTGCGGGTGCCGTTGACCGTGCAGCAGCAGGAGGGCGCGGCCAACGGGCGGGTCGACCGGGTCGACGTCGAGGTGTCGTTCAACGACGGCACGTCGTGGACCCCGGTGCCGGTGACCGCGGGCGTGGCCACCATCTCCAACCCGAACGCGGCCGGCTACGGGTCGCTGCGGGTGCGGGCGACCGACAGCAACGGCAACGCCTTGGAGCACACCGTGATCCGCGCCTACAAGATCGCCTGACCCGCTCGGGGAGGGGCGTCCGCGACCGGCGGGCGCCCCTTTCGGCGAGCAACGCCCGTTGGGCTACCCGGCCGACCGCGTGCACCGCGTTGGGCCGCTGAATCCGCTCCCCCGACTGGTTAGCGTCGAGGTGTCGGGGGGCGATATTCACCATTCGGTGCACACGCATTGCGCTTCGCCTCCCGCTCAACCAGATTCGGGAGGTATCTGCGTTGACTCCGAGATCACGCAAGCGCGGTGTCGCTTGGGGGACCGCGTTGCTCGCGTTCGGGCTGGTCGCCGGCACCGCGTCGGCGACCGCGTCACCCGCACCGCCACCACCGGGCCGCGCCGACGGCGAGCGGCACACCATCACCCTGATCACCGGTGACCGGGTCGTCGTCGCCGGCGACCGGCTCGTCTCGGTCACGCCGGGGCAGGGCCGCGACGACATCACGTTCCACCGGTTCCTGCGCGACGGCCGGCTGCACGTCATCCCGCGCGACGCGGGCGGTCCGCTCGCCGACGGGAAGCTGGACCTGCGCCTGTTCGACGTCACCGGCCTGGTGGAGGCGGGCTACGACGACGCGCGGCGCGACACCGTGCCGCTGATCATCACCGGTGACCAGCCGCGCGCCGGCGTCCAGGTCACCCGGGCCCTGCCCACCATCGGCGCGGTGGCCGCGCGAACCGCCAAGTCCGAGACCGCCGGCACCTACCAGACCCTGGTGCGGGACCCGGGTGTCAAGAAGATCTGGCTGGACGGCATCCGCCAACCCAGCCTCGACCGATCGGTGGCGCAGATCGGCGCGCCCGCGGCGTGGCAGGCCGGGTACACCGGCAAGGGCGTCAAGGTGGCCGTGCTCGACAGCGGCGTGGACCAGACGCACCCCGACCTCGCGGGCCGGGAGGTCGTCGAGCGCAACTTCACCGAGGACCCCGACAACAGCGACCTGGTCGGCCACGGCACGCACGTCGCCGCCACGGTCGCCAGCGCCGGCGCCGAGTACCGCGGTGTCGCGCCCGACGCGCAGATCCTCGACGGCAAGGTGTGCTCCCTGGGCTGCGCCGAGTCCTGGATCGTCGACGGCATGCAGTGGGCCGCCGACCAGGGCGCGGACGTGATCAACATGAGCCTCGGCGGCACGGACACCCCGGACGTCGACCCGCTGGAGCAGGCGATCGAGACGTTGTCGGCGCGAACCGGCACGCTGTTCGTCGTCGCGGCGGGCAACTCCGGCGCACCCGAGACGCTGAGCTCGCCGGCCAGCGCGGACGCGGCGCTCGCCGTCGGCGCGGTGAACCGGGACGACAGCATCGCGGACTTCTCCAGCCGCGGCCCGCGCGTCGGCGACGGCGCGCCCCGACCGGACATCACCGCGCCGGGCGTGGACATCGTCGCGGCCAAGTCCAGCACCGGCCGGATCGGCACGCCGGTGGGCGACAAGCACGTGGCGGTGTCCGGCACCTCCATGGCCACCCCGCACGTCGCGGGCGCGGCGGCGTTGATCGCCGAGCAGCACCCGGACTGGAACGGCGCGCAGATCAAGGCCGCGCTCATGGCATCGGCCAAGCACAACCCCGCGCTGACCGCGTTCGACCAGGGCACCGGCCGCGTCGACCTCACCAAGGCCATCACCACCACGGTCACCGCCGACCCGCCGTCGCTCGCGCTGGGCCTGCAGGAGTGGCCGCACGACGACGACGTGCCGACCAGCAAGGAGTTCACCGTCCGCAACGGGGGCACCGCGCCGGTCACGCTCGACCTCACGATCGACGCCAAGGGCCCCGGCGGCGCGCCCGCGCCGACCGGTGTGTTCACCGTCAGCCCTGCCGAGGTCACCGTGCCCGCGGGCGGTGAGGCCAAGGCGACCGTCACCGCCGACACCAGGGCGGCGACCGCGGACGGCACCTACGGCGGCGCGGTCGTCGCTTCCGTCGGCGGCGTGGAGCTGCGCGTGCCGGTCGGCGTGAACCGCGAGGTGGAGAGCTACGAGGTCACGTTCGACTTCGTGGACGCGAACGGCAGCCCGGCGGTCGACTACTTCTCGTTCCTCGTCGGCCTGGACAACAACAAGGTCCTCTTCCTCGGCGGTGACGTCGGGACGGCCACCGCCCGGCTGCCCGTCGGCGAGTACCTGGTCGTGAACGAGGTGCTGACCGACCGGGCGAAGAACGCCGTGCTGCCGATGCCGAGCCTGCGCGTCGGCCCGGACACCACCTCGGTCACCGTGGACGCCCGCAAGGCCAAGCCGGTCTCCATCACGGTCCCCGACCCGGCGGCGGAGGTGCAGTTCGGCGACCTCCTGATCACCCGCAGCCGGAACGGGCAGCTGGTGACCGCCATCGGCACGGGTTACCAGGGCGGCTTCGGCGACACCGTGTCGATCGGCCACGTGGGCCCCGAGCTGCCCGCCTCCGACGTGTCGGTCATGCTGACCACGCAGGCCACCGGCACACCGGTGGGCACGACCCCGGTGAACTACCGGTTCGCGTGGGCGGAGCACGGCAAGGTGCCCACGGGCTTCGTCCGCGCGCCCGCCAAGCGGGACCTCATCGAGGTGCGGTCGGAGTTCGGACCCGGACCGGCGGGCAAGTCCTACGGCTTCGCCGGCTTCCCCGTGCTGCACAACGCCGTGGGCAGTCTCGGCGTGGACGTCCCGGTGACCTCGCCGGGCAGGTCCCTCGACTACGCCACCACCTCGTCGGGCGTGGGATGGCTGTGGTCGCTCGCGCAGTTCCAGGACGGCGCGATCGAAGCCGTGCTCGACACCCCGCTGCGCACCCTCCAGCAGGGGCGCACGTACCGGGAGCGGTTCAACTTCCCGGTGTTCGGACCGGGGCTGCCCGAGAGCCCGTTCCCGTACCTGTCCCGGACCGGCGACGTGGTCGAGTTCGCCCTGCCGCTGTTCGGCGACCGGGACGGCAACTTCGGAGGGTCGCTGACGTCGTCGGCGCGGACCACGTTGTCGCGCAACGGAACCGTGGTCGGCGAGACGGCGGAGGCGGCCCGGGGCCGGTTCCCGGTGCCGCCGGGCGCGGCGAACTTCCGCGTCGAGACCGAGGCCGTGCGGGCACCGGGCGTCTCGGAGTTCTCCACCGCGATCAGCGGC
This sequence comes from Actinosynnema sp. NPDC050801, assembly GCF_040673975.1. Taxonomy (NCBI): domain Bacteria; kingdom Bacillati; phylum Actinomycetota; class Actinomycetes; order Pseudonocardiales; family Pseudonocardiaceae; genus Actinosynnema; species Actinosynnema sp. NPDC050801. The sequence continues at coordinate 113,598 of NZ_JBFAQZ010000018.1, forward strand.
GCGTGGACGTTCCGCTCGGACACCGCGCCGGGTGAGCGGCGGGCGCCACTGCCGTTGACCGCGGTCCGGTTCACCCCCGCGCTCGACGCGAACGGCGCCGCGCCGGCGGGCCGGCTGCTGCGGGTGCCGCTCGTGGTCGAGCAGCAGGAGGGCGCGGCCAACGGCCGGGTCGACCGGATCCGGGTCGAGGTGTCCTTCGACGACGGCAAGACGTGGTCGACGGCGCCGTTGGTGGGGCGCACCGCGTTCGTGCGCAACCCCGGCACCGCCGGGCACGCCTCGCTGCGCGTCAAGGGCTCCGACCGCAACGGCAACACGTTCGAGCAGACCGTGATCCGCGCGTACAGGATCCGCTAGCCGGAGAGGGGGCATTCGCACTCGCGAATGCCCCCTTTCGGATAGCTTCGAAGTCGTTGGGGGGCTTCGACAATTCCGGCACACCGCCGCGGCCGCGAGTCGGCGGCGCCTTCCGACCGCGCTCTCCACCGCGCACAACCGGATTCGGGAGGTATCTGTGTTGACCGCGAGATCACGACGAACCGCCTCGGCCGCCCTGGTCGCGGCCGGGTTCGTCGCCACCACGGCCACGGGGGCGGCCGGCGCGTCGCCCGACCCGGCGCGCCACCACGCCGTCGGATCGACCCTCACCCTGATCACGGGTGACCGGGTCGTGCTCGACGGCGCGGCGGTCGTGTCGGTCCAGGCCGGTCCCGGCCGCGACCGGATCGGCTTCCACACGTTCCACCGGGACGGCCGGTTGCACGTCGTGCCGCGCGACGCCGCCCAGCCGCTGGCGAACGGCAAGCTGGACCTGCGCCTGTTCGACGTCACCGCGCTGGTGGAGGCGGGCTACGACGACGCGCGGCGCGACACCGTGCCGCTGATCATCGCCGGCGACCAGCCGCGCGCCGGCGTCCAGGTCACCCGGGCCCTGCCCGCCGTCGGCGCGGTGGCCGCGCAGGCCCCGAAGTCCGACGCCGCCGCGACGTTCCACGCGCTGGTGGCCAACCCGGGCGTGGAGAAGGTCTGGCTGGACGGCGTCCGCAAGCCGAACCTGGACCGCTCGGTCGCCCAAATCGGGGCGCCCACCGCGTGGCAGGCCGGCTACACGGGCACGGGCGTCAAGGTCGCCGTGCTGGACAGCGGCGTCGACCAGGCCCACCCCGACCTCGTCGGCCGGGAGGTGGCGGAGCACAACTTCACCGACGACCCCGACGCCACCGACCGGATCGGTCACGGCACGCACGTCGCCGCGACCATCGCGAGCAACGGCCCCGAGTACAGGGGAGTCGCGCCCGACGCGGGGATCCTCGACGGCAAGGTCTGCTCCTTCAGCTGCTCCGAGTCCTGGATCCTCGGCGGCATGCAGTGGGCCGTCGACCAGGGCGCCGACGTGGTCAACGTCAGCCTCGGCGGCACCGACACGCCGGGTCTCGACCCGCTCGAAGAGGCCGTGAACACGCTGTCCGCCCAGAGCGGCACGCTGTTCGTGATCGCCGCGGGCAACTCCGGCCGATCCGCGAGCGTCGGCTCGCCGGGCAGCGCGGACGCCGCGCTCACCGTGGGCGCGGTCGACCGGGACGACAGCATCGCGCCCTTCTCCAGCCGCGGCCCACGCTCGGGCGACGGGGCCGTCAAGCCCGACGTCACCGCACCGGGCGTGGAGATCGTCGCCGCGAAGGCCGCCCACGGCCAGATCGGCACGCCGGTCGGTGACGGCCACGTCGCGGTGTCCGGCACCTCCATGGCCACCCCGCACGTCGCGGGCGCGGCGGCGTTGATCGCCCAACAACACCCCGACTGGACGGGCGCGCAGATCAAGGCCGTGCTCATGGCGTCGGCCAAGCACAACCCCGCCCTCACCGCGTTCGACCAGGGCACCGGCCGCGTCGACCTCACCAAGGCCATCACCACCACGGTCACCGCCGACCCGCCGTCACTCGCGCTCGGCCGCCAGTCGTGGCCGCACAGCGACGACACCCCGATCACCAAGGACATCACCTACCGCAACACCGGCGCGGACGCGGTGACGTTCGACGTGTCGGTCGACGTCAAGGGCCCGGACGGCAACCCCGCACCCGCGGGCATGTTCACCGTCTCCCCCGCGACCGTCACCGTCCCGGCGGGCGGCGAGGCCAAGGCCACCGTCACCGCGGACACCGAGGTCGGCGCGGTCGACGGCATGTTCGCCGGCGCGGTGCTCGCGGGCGACGTGCTGCGCACGCCGGTGAGCGTCGACCGCGAGGTCGAGAGCTACGACGTGACCGCCACGTTCCTGGACGCGAACGGCCAGGCGCCCACGCGGTACAGCGGGATCGTGATCGGCCTGGACAACGACACGTTCACGTTCCTGACCGACACGGACAACACCGTCACCACCCGCCTGCCCAAGGGCGAGTACATCGCCTACGGCGAGGTCACCACCGGCGACCCGCAGGACGGTCGGGTCGCCATCCTCTCGCAGCCCGGTCTCAGCGTGACCGGCCCGGCGGCACTGCCGTTCGACGCCCGCGCCACCAAGCCGCTCAAGGTCACCACGCCCGACCCGCACCCGACGCCGGTGCTCGCCGAGGTGCGGGTCACCCGCACCCACCGGGACGCGCGGGCCGGGGCGGGCTCGCTGTTCATCGGCGGGTTCACCGACGGCGCCACGATCGGCGGCCTCGGTCCGGCGCTGCCCGACGACCAACTCGACGTCATCGTCTCGACCCAGACGATCGGCACGCCCGTCGGCACGACCGCCGTCCACTACCGGTTCGCGTGGCTCGAACGCGGCCGGGTGCCCACCGGCTTCGTCCGCGCGCCCACCAAGGGTCAGCTCGCCGAGGTGCGGACGAAGTTCGGCCCCACACCGGCGGGCCACCGGTACAGCCACGGCGCCGGGCCCACCGCACCCGACGGGTCCAACCCGCTGGGCGCGCTGTTCGAGGTGCCGGAGGGCGGCGACGCGGTCGACTACCTCACCGGTGACGACTTCAGCTGGCACTGGTTGGCCTCGCAGCACGACGCCGCGGGCAGGTCCGTGGCCGACTACTCGATCGACGACACCACCTACCGCAACGGCCGCACGCACCACGAGCGGTTCGGCTTCCCGGTGTTCGGCCCCGGCCTGCCCCCGTCCCGGTACGACTACCTGGCCAGGCTCGGCGACCGGCTCGTGGTGCAGGTGCCACTGCTCAACGACGCGGAGAACCACCTGGGCGGTGCCGCGGCCGAATCGTCGCGCACCGCGCTCTACCGGGACGGGCAGAAGATCGGCGAGGTCGCGCAACCGGGCGGCCAGTTCGCCGTGCCCGCGGGTGAGGCCGGCTACCGGGTCGAGGTGGACTACGTCCGCGCGCCCGGCGTCTCCGACCTGACGTCCCGGGTGACCGGCTCGTGGACGTTCCGCTCCGGCACCGTGCCCGGTGAGCAGGCCCGCAGGCTGCCGCTGTCGGTGGTGCGGTTCACGCCGCGTCTCGACGCCGACGGCAGTACGCCCGCCGGCCGGCTGCTGCGCATCCCGCTCACCGTGGACCAGCAGCAGGGCGCGGACAACGGCCGCGTCCGCAAGGTCGAGGTCGACGTCTCGTTCGACGACGGCAAGACCTGGTCGAAGGCCCCGGTCATCGGCGGCGCCGCGCTCGTGCGCAACGCCGACCGGGCGGGCTACGCCTCGTTGCGCGCCAAGGGTTCCGACAGCAAGGGCAACACGTTCGAGCACACGGTGGTCCGCGCCTACAAGATCGACGCAGGCAAGATCGGCTGAGCGGTCATCGACAGAGAGGGGGCATTCGCTCGAACGTATGCCCCCCTCTCCCGGATTACAACGGTGAGTAATCACCCACTGGCCTGTTCGGGTGGCCAATTCCCCACTAAGAGACGCTGACCTCACCCTGACGGGTGGATAGCGTCGAAGTCGTTGGGGGGCTTCACTGTTCCGGTCACCACGCCGCCACCGGGGGTCAGCGGCGCCTTCCGACTGCGCGCTTTTCCTGCGCGACAACCAGATTCGGGAGGTATCTGTGTTGACGTCGAGATCACGAAGGCGCGGGACGCGGTGGGCAGCCGCCGTCCTCGCGACCGGACTAGCGGCAGGCACGGCAACGGGGGTTGCCGCCGCTGCGCCGGACCAGCAGGGCCGGGCCGGTGGGCACGCCGGCCACGGCGCGACCGTCACCCTGATCACGGGTGACCGCGTCGTGCTCAACGGCGCGACGTTCGGCTCGTTCCAGGCCGGTCCCGGCCGCGAACGGGTCGGCTTCCACACGTTCCACCGGGACGGCAACCTGCACGTCGTCCCGCGCGACGCGCTCGGCGCGGTCGCCAAGGACAAGCTCGACCTGCGCCTGTTCGACGTGACCGGGCTGGTCGAGTCCGGTTACGACGACGCCAAGCGCGACACCGTGCCGCTGATCGTCACGCAGCGGGGCGACGCCCGGGTGCGGGCCGCCGGCACGCACGTCACCCGCGAGCTGCCGACCGTCGGCGCGGTGGCGGCGCGGACCGCCAAGTCCGAGGCGGGCACGGCGTTCCAGGCCCTGGTGGCCGACCCGGGCGTGGAGAAGGTGTGGCTGGACGGCCTGCGCCAACCGTCGCTGGACCGCTCCACCGCGCAGATCGGCGCGCCCACCGCCTGGCAGGCCGGGTACACCGGCAAGGGCGTGAAGGTCGCCGTCCTCGACGGCGGCGTCGACGGCGCGCACCCCGACCTCGCGGGCAAGGAGGTCGCCGAGCAGAACTTCACCGAGGACCCCGACGCCACCGACGTCGACGGCCACGGCACGCACGTCGCCGCGACCGTCGCCAGCAACGGCGCCAAGTACAAGGGCGTCGCGCCGGACGCGCAGATCCTCGACGGCAAGGTGTGCGTCCTCTACGGCTGCGCGGAGTCCTGGATCCTCGGCGGCATGCAGTGGGCCGTCGACCAGGGCGCCGACGTGGTCAACCTGAGCCTCGGCGGCGGCGACCGGCCCGAGCTCGACCCGCTGGAAGAGGCGGTCAACACGCTGTCCGCCCAGAGCGGCACGCTGTTCGTCATCGCCGCGGGCAACTCCGGCCGCCCCGGCACGATCGGCTCGCCCGGCAGCGCGGATGCCGCGCTGACCGTCGGCGCGGTCGAGCGCGACGACAGCATCGCGTACTTCTCCAGCCGCGGCCCGCGCGTCGGCGACAGCGCGGTCAAGCCCGACGTGACCGCGCCCGGCGTGGACATCGTCGCCGCGAAGGCCGCCACCGGCAGCATCGGCACGCCCGTGGGCGAGCACCACGTGGCGCTGTCCGGGACGTCCATGGCCACCCCGCACGTCGCGGGCGCGGCCGCGTTGGTCGCCCAGCAACACCCCGACTGGACGGGCGCGCAGATCAAGGCCGCGCTCATGGCGTCGGCCAAGAGCAACCCGGCGCTCACCTCGTTCGACCAGGGCGCGGGTCGCGTCGACCTGGGCGAGGCCATCACCACCTCGGTCACGTCCGAGCCCGCCAGCCTGGCCATGGGCCGCCAGCTGTGGCCGCACACCGACGACACCCCGGTCACCAAGGAGCTGACCTACCGCAACGGCGGGACCGAGCCGGTCACGTTCCCGGTGTCGGTCGAGGCCAAGGGCCCGGACGGCAAGCCCGCGCCCGCGGGCATGTTCACCGTCACCCCGGCCACCGTCACCGTGCCGGCGGGCGGCGAGGCGAAGGTGACCGTCACCGCCGACACCAAGGTCGGCACGGCGGACGGCGCGTTCTCCGGCGCCGTGGTGGCCGGTGACGTGCTGCGCACCCCGGTGAGCGTGGACCGCGAGGTCGAGAGCTACGACATCACCGCCACGTTCCTCGACGACCAGGGCGGGGCGCCCACGTTCTACACGGGCGTGGTGATGGGCGTGGACAACGACACGTTCACGTTCCTGGAGGACACCGACAACACCGTGACCACCCGCCTGCCCAAGGGCGAGTACATGGTCTACGCCAACGTGGTGAGCGGCGACGAGACCGCGGGCCGGATCGCCGTGCTGCCGCAGCCGTCGCTCTCGATCACCGGGAACGCCGCGCTCACGTTCGACGCCCGCACCGCCAAGCCGGTCGACATCACCGCGCCCGATCCGGGTGCGGTGGCGATGATCGGCGACATCGGCCTCGACCGCGTCTTCGAGGGCAGGCCGATCGGGTTCGGGGTCGCGTTCCTCGACGGGTTCACCGACAACGTGACGCTCGGCCACGTCGGCCCGGCGCTGCCCGACGACGAGCTCGAAGTCACGATCGGCGCCCAGTACCAGGGCACGCCGGTCGGCGACACGCCGGTGAACTTCCGGTTCGCGTGGATCGAGCACGGCAAGGCGCCCACCGGCTTCGTCCGCGCGCCCGCCAAGCGCGAGCTGGCCGAGGTGCGGTCGGCGTTCGGCCCCGGCCCGGCCGCCGACGAGTTCGCCTTCGGCGGCAACGCCATCGGCCCCAACGGCTCCGGCGGCTGGGCGGTGCTGTTCCCGGTGAAGGCGGGCGGCGCCTCGGTCGACTACGTGAACACCGCCGACATCAAGTGGGGCTGGCGGCTCATCCAGATCCGGGGCGAGTTCGAGATCGTCGCGAACTACTTCTCACCCGACCGCGCCTACCGCCCCGGTGCGCGCGCCACGGAGCGGTTCAACTTCCCGGTGTTCGGCCCCGGCCTGCCCGCGTCCCGGTACGAGTACCTGGCCCGGTTCGGCAACCAGATCCTGGTGGAGGTGCCGCTGCTCAACGACGCCTCGAACAACCTGGGCGGCTCGGCCTACGAGTCCGGGCGCACCGCGTTGTACCGCAACGGGCAGAAGGTCGGCGAGCTCACGCAACCGGGCGGGGTGTTCACCGTGCCCGCGGGTGACGCCGGGTACAAGGTCGAGGTCGACTTCGTCCGCGCGCCGGGCATCACCGACCTGACGTCCCGGGTCTTCGGCTCGTGGACGTTCCGCTCGGACACCGCACCCGATGGCGAGATCCGCAAGCTGCCGATCTCGGTGGTGCGGTTCACGCCGCGTCTCGACGCCGACGGCGGCACGCCCGCCGGCCGGCTGCTGCGCATCCCGCTCACCGTGGACCAGCAGCAGGGCGCGGACAACGGCCGCGTCCGCAAGGTCGAGGTCGACGTCTCGTTCGACGACGGCAAGACCTGGTCGAAGGCTCCGGTCATCGGCGGCGCCGCGCTCGTGCGCAACGCCGGCGAGCCGGGCGGCTACGCCTCGCTGCGGGCCAAGGGTTCCGACAGCAAGGGCAACACGTTCGAGCACACGGTGATCCGGGCCTACCGGCTCACCAAGTAACGGCGGTCGGAGGAGGGGCGTCCGGGACCGGGCGCCCCTCCTCCCCCGTCACCACGAGTCCTTGCGGAAGATGGAGCCGCCCTCGTCCGGGTCGTCGTCCACGGGCGGGCGGCGCGCGGGCGGCGGAGGCGGTGGCGGTTGGGGACGGCCCGTCGGAGGGGGCTGCGGCGGCTGCTGCGGCTGAGGCGGGTAGTTCCGCACCGGCTGCTGGAACGTCTGCGGCGGCTGCTCGTACTGCGGCGGCTGCTGGTGCGGCGGCTGCTGGTGCGGCGGCGGCGCGCCCTGGCCGGCCGGCGCGGCCGGCACCCCCGGACCGCCCGGCAGCACGGGCGGCGTCGGACCCGGGCTCAGTTGGCTCGGGTCGATCGAGCTGTCCTCCAGCAGCGGCGCCGCGAGCGCCCGCACCTGCTCGGACGCGGCGGCCGAGGCCTGGAAGACCAGGTTCAGCAGGTTCGCCGCCAGCTCACGGCCGTTGCGCAGCGCCCGGTCCTCGATGCGCAGGTCGACCAGCTGACCGGTCGCCGTCACGGTCGCGGTCAACAACCCGTCACCGGACTTCCTGGTCACCCGCAACCCGGCCAACTGGCCCTGCAGTTCGTCGGCCTGCTGCTGCTTCTGCTCGGCGAGCTGGGTGATCCGTGCCAGCTTCTGCTCGAGATCTTCTCGCATCGCGCCCTCGATCCGCTGTACTACTGTCTGCCGCAGGCTAGTGCACCGAACGGCGGCGCAATTCGGGATCGGGCGGAACCGCGGGGGGTTCGCGACCGTCGGAGTGGTCGGTATTGGGAGGTGGCGCGATGACGGCGAAGTTCGACGTCAGGCTCGACGGCATCCTGGAGTTCGCGGGTTCGTCGGTCCGCCGCGGCGACCGGTTCGACCAGGTCATGGCCGAACTGGAGGCCGCGAAGGTCGGCCGTGAGGCGTTCGGCAAGATGCCGTCCAGCGGCGACATCCACGCGTCCTACGAGGAACGCGTGACCTCGACCATGAACGATCTGAAGGAATGCGCCGAGGCGATGCGGGACATCGCCGAATCGGTGCGCGACACGGCCGAGGACTACCAGAACGTGGACACCGGAATCGGAGAGTTCCTCACAGATATCGTCCAGGGCCTCGAAGGGCTGACGATTCCGAAGGTGGGCGGATGAGTCCCAGCACGACCGTCGAGGTCAACAACAAGATCGAGACTTTCCTGAACGGCTGCCCCGGCCCGATCCAGGGCATCATCCGGCCGTTGCTGACGCCGTTCCTGGAGGCCATCGACTGGGTCGCGGGCGACCCGGACGACCTGATCCGCGCGGCCGACGCGTGGGAGAAGGCCGCCACCGACATTCGCTCGATCGTGTCGGACGAGGCGAGCGCCCGGCAGACCGTCTCCGGTGTGTGGCAGGGCCCGGCCGCGGACAAGTTCAACGGCCGGCTGACCGAGATCGAGGAGCAGGTCGACCAGCTCGCCCAGAACGTGCAGGACACGTCCGGGATGCTGGTGGAGGCCGCCAAGGGCTGCGTCGACTCGGCGAACCTGATCATCGACCTCGTCATCGACCTGATCATGATGCTGGTGACCGACCTGCTGGTGAGCCTGGCCGCGTCGGTGATCAGCTTCGGCGCGTCGCTGGCCGCCGGTGCCGCCGCGGCCGCCGCCAAGGCCGCCGCCACCCTCGGCAAGGTCTTCAAGATCGTGAAGAAGCTGGCCGACCTGCTGATGAAGCTGTCGAACATGCTGCGCAAGCTCGCCGAGGCGGCCAAGGCCTACAAGCAGGGCCTGAAGGCGATCAAGGCGCTGAAGAAGGCCGCCGGCACGTTCAGCAAGGAAGGCATCGCGCTCGGCGTGGCGAAGTCGATCTACACCGCGCCGGTGCGCATCCCGCTGGGCCAGGTGCTGGGCGAGTCGGTGCCGGGCGGACCGGCGGGTGGCCTGTTCAACATGGGCAAGGACGTCTACGACTACGCCACCGACGACGACTGATGCCGCTGGTCGACGACCTGAAGTCGTGGGGTGACGACGCGCGTCGCGCGTTGGACCCCGGTGAGGCGCTGCTCGCGCTCACGTCCGCCGCCGTGGCCTACGGCGCGCGCGGCGGCGCCGAGCCGGACTTCTGGACCACGCCCGCGGGCCGTGCCGTCGACCGGGTCGCCCGGGCCGTGCCGGAGCCCAAGGGCTGGGTCGGCAGGGCGTTGGCCGGCGTCGGCGGGGTCGCGTTCGCGTCGCCGTCGGTGGACCTGCCCGCCGACTTCCCGGAGAGCTGGATCGGCGGGCGCACCTGCTTCGGCCCGGCCGGTTCACAGGCCAGGCAGCTCGAAGCGGTCCTCACCGGGCACAGCTTCCTCGCCGTGACGCCCCGGCGGTTGGTCGCCCTGGTCAACCGGGACGACCGGATGACCGTGACGTGGGCGATGCCGCGCAACCTCCTGGTGGCCGCCGAACGCCGTCCCCGGCTGCTCGCGCGGGGACGGTTCGGCCTGGTCTTCCGAGACGGCTCGTGGATCGTGCTCGGCACGTTCGGCGCGCACGTCGGCAGCCATCACGCCAAGCGGGTCGTCGCCGCCCTCACGGCAGGTTCGTGACCAGCTCCGCGGCCGGGACCCTCGTGCCGGTGTAGAACGGGATCTCCTCGCGCACGTGGCGGCGGGCCTCGGTGCCGCGCAGGTGGCGCATCAGGTCCACGATGCGGTGCAGCTCGTCGGCCTCGAAGGCGAGCATCCACTCGTAGTCGCCCAGCGCGAACGACGCGACCGTGTTCGCCCGCACGTCCGGGTAGTCCCGCGCTTCCTTGCCGTGGTCGGCGAGCATGCGGCGGCGGTCCTCCTCCGGCAGCAGGTACCACTCGTAGGACCGCACGAACGGGTACACGCACACGAACTTGCGGGCTTCCTCGCCCGCCAGGAACGCCGGGATGTGGCTGCGGTTGAACTCCGCGGGCCGGTGCAGCGCGACCTGGCTCCACACCGGGGTGGACACGCGGCCCACGGCGGTGCGGCGGAACCCGGTGTAGGCCTGCTGGACCTGCTCGATCTCCTCGGCGTGCCACCAGATCATGTAGTCGGCGTCCGCGCGCAGGCCCGCGACGTCGTACACGCCGCGCACCACGACGCCCTTGGCCTCCAGGCCGTCCAGGTACTCCTGCGCCTCGGACGCGGCCGGACCGCGGTCGTCGGGCAGGCGACCGGGCTCCACCCGGAAGACCGACCACATGGTGTAGCGGATGGTGTCGTTGAGTTCGTTGTAGTTCAGGCGGGCCATGGCTCCGATTCTCTCACTGCGCTCGCCCGACTACCCCGGCGGACGCTGTGTCGAATCTCCTCCGCCGAGCACGTGGGCGGCGACGCGCGCGGCCGCGGCGTCCGCTGTCGCGATGCACGCGGGGATGCCGACTCCGTGCAGCGTCGCGCCCGCGACCGCCAGGCCGGGCGCCTCGGCGACCGCGTCCTCGATGCCGCGCACGACGTCCAGGTGGCCGACGCCGTACTGCGGCAGGCCGCCGCCCCAGCGGGTGACCGCGGTGTCGATCGGCTCGGCCGTGACGCCGGTCAGCCGGCGCAGGTCGTGCCGGACCGCCGCGACCAGCTCGTCGTCGTCGCGCTGCAACAGGTGCGCCTCGCCGTGCCTGCCGACGCTGCCGCGCACGAGCACCGGCTCACCGGCCAGGTGCGCCCACTTGCGGCTGGAGAAGGTGAACGCCTTGGCGGTGAACGGCCCGCCGTCGGCGGCGCGCTCCCCCTCGGCCAGCAGCACGCCGGACCGCTCGGGCAGCTCGGTGCCGGGCGGCAGGGCCAGCGCCACCACCGCCATCGACGCCAGCTCGACCTCGGCGTAGCGGCGGGACGCGGCGGGCGCCACGTCGGCCAGCAGTTTGCGCGCGGCGGGCGCGGGCACGGCCAGCACCACGCCGTCCACGTCCAGGTGCCGCGGCTCGGCGGCGGAGCCGATCTCCAGCCGCCAGCCGTGCTCGCGGCGGATCAGGGCGCGCACCGGCAGGCCGAGCCTGATCTCGGCGGCGGCCGCCTCGGCCAGCCGTGCCACCAACGTCGACAGGCCGTCGCGCAGAGTGCCGAAGACCGGCGGTCGAGGGACCCCCGGTCGGGGTGGCGCGGGCACGGTGGTCGCGGCGGCGGCCAGCAGCGAGCCCACCCCGGAGTCCAGGGCGGTGGCCAGTTGCGGCATGGTCGCGCGCAGGCCGAGCACGTCGGTGCGGCCCGCGTAGACGCCGCCGAGCAGCGGCCCGACCAGCCGGTCGCCCACCTCGGGGCCGAACCGCTCGCGCAGCAGGGCGCCCACGGACACGTCCGCGCCGTCCAGCCGGATCGGCGGCAGGGCCGGTTCGGCGGCGACCCGGCGCAGGCCCTCGTGCGACAACACCCGGCGCACGGCCTCGACCGATGCGGGGACACCCATCAGGGTGTGCGCGGGGATGGGCCGGGTGTCGCCGGCGGCGTGGATGCTCGCCGCGGCCTTCGTCGGGTGGACCAGCCGGTCGGTCAGGCCCAGTTCGGCGATCAGCCCGGTGGCCTCGGGGCGGCGGTGCAGGAACGCCTCCGCGCCCACGTCGTAGGCGCGCCCGCCGACCTCGGCGGTGCGCAGCTTGCCGCCCAGCACGCCGGACTGCTCGACCACGGTGATCTCGGCGTGCGGCCCGAGCAGCCTGCGCAGCCGGTGTGCGGCGACGAGGCCGGAGATCCCGCCGCCGACCACCGCCACTCGCCGCGTGCTCATCCGACCCGGTGCACCATCTCGACGGCCCGGGTGATGACGTCCGGATCGGTGTCGGGCAGCACGCCGTGACCGAGGTTGAAGATGTGCCCGGCGGCGGCCCGGCCCTCGTGCTTGATCCGCTCGACCTCGCGTTCCAGCGCGGGCAGGCCCGCGAACAGCAGCGCCGGGTCGAGGTTGCCCTGGACCACCGGTTTCGGCAGGTGCGGAGCCGCTTGTTCGAGCCGCCGCACGGCCACGTCCAGCGGCGTGCGCCAGTCGACGCCCACCACGTCCGCGCCCGCCTCGCGCATCGCGGGCAGCAGCTCGCCCGTGCCGACGCCGAAGTGGATGCGCGGCACGCCGCTGACGCTGCTCAGCACCCTGGTCGAGTGCGGCAGGACGAACTCGCGGTAGTCGCGCTCGGACAGCGCGCCCGCCCACGAGTCGAACAGCTGGACCGCCTTGACGCCCGCGGCGACCTGCACCCGCAGGAACTCGGAGGTGATGCCCGCGAGCCGGTCCAGCAGCGCGTGCCACAGGTCGGGGTCGCCGTGCATGAGCGCCTTGGTGCGCTCGTGGTGCTTGCTCGGGCCACCCTCGACCAGGTACGAGGCCAGGGTGAACGGCGCGCCCGCGAACCCGATCAGCGGCACGTCGCCGAGTCGGGCGTTGAGCAGCCCGATCGCGTCGACCACCGGCCGCACCTGCTCCTCGTGCAGCTCGGGGATGGCCTTGACGTCGGACTCGGTCGCGATCGGCTTGGCGACCACCGGCCCCGTGCCCGGCACGATGTCCAGGTCGACGCCCGCGGCCTTGAGCGGCACGACGATGTCGGAGAACAGGATCGCGGCGTCCACGTCGTGGCGGCGCACCGGCTGCAAGGTGATCTCGCAGACCATCTCCGGGTCCATGCAGGCGTCCAGCATCGCGGTGCCTTCGCGCAGCTTGCGGTACTCCGGCAGGGAGCGGCCCGCCTGGCGCATGAACCAGACCGGGGTGCGTGACGGCCGGCCGCCGCGCGCGGCGACGAGCAACGGGGCTTCGGTGATGTCGTTCATCTCGCCGTCCATCGTCCCATGGGCTGGGCGGCGGGCGTCTTCGGGCGGCGGCTGCGGACCCGGCGTGCCGCGCTCACGTTCCGAGGTTTAGGGGCCTACAGTCCGTGGTGTGACGGAGCCCGAACTGTTCCAGCGGGCGGTGGCGACGCTCCGGTCGGTGCGAACCCGACCCGAACTGGAGTTGACCGAGGTGCGCCCGCCGCAGCGGCTTGCGCCTTGGTCCTTCGCGTTGACCGCGGAGGTGACCGGGCCCGCCGACGAGCTGTCCACGGGACGGCTGGTGCTGCTGCACGACCCGGACGGGGTCGAGGCGTGGTCGGGCGTGTTCCGGCTGGTCGCGTACGTGCGGGTGGAGCTGGACGCGGAGCTGGCCGCCGACCCGCTGCTGCCCGAGGTCGGCTGGTCGTGGCTGGTGGAGGCGCTGGAGGTGTCCGGGGCGGAGTTCCTGGCGCTGGGAGGCACCGTCACCCAGACCTCGTCGGCCAGGTTCGGCGACATCGCCGGCCCGGCCCGCACCGACGACCTGGAACTGCGCGCCTCCTGGACCGCCCGGACCGCCGAGCTGGCCGCCCACGGCACCGCGTTCTTCGACGTCATGGCCACCGCCGTGGGCCTGCCCCCGGTGGGCGTGTCGACCCTGCGCTGACCTGCGCGGTCGCCGCCGTTCAGCGCCGCGGGTGGGGCCCGGTCAGTCGTTGGCCCGCAGCACGCGCAGCGCGTTGAGGCCGACCAGCTTGGCGCAGTCGTCCTCGCTCCACCCCCGGTCCAGCAGGGTGCCGACCAGGTCCGGGTAGCACGAGACGTCCTCCATGCCCTCCGGCAGGCTGCGCGTCCCGTCGTAGTCGCCGCCGAGGCCGATGTGGTCGATGCCGGCCACCTCACGGGCGTGCTCCACGTGGGCGACCACGTCGTCCATCGTCACGCGAGGGGTCGGGCCGCCGTCGGTCCACGAGTCGACGAAGCGGTGGCGCGTGTCGAGGTCGTTGTGGTTCTCCCCAGCCGCCTCCATCGCGGCCTTGAGGCGGGCGTCCCAGTCGACGTGGGCCTGCGACAGGAAGTGCGGCACGAACGTCACCATGCACACCCCGTCGTTGTCCCTGAGCCGCGCCAGCACGTCGTCGGGCACGTTGCGGGGGTGGTCGGCGACCGCGCGGCACGACGAGTGGCTGAACAGGACCGGCCGCGTCGACACCTCCAGGGCGTCCCACATCGTGGATGGCGCCACGTGCGACAGGTCGACCAGCATCCCGATGCGGTTCATCTCCCGCACCACATCGCGCCCGAAGTCGGTCAACCCGCCGTGCACCGGCTCATCGGTGGCCGAGTCGGCCCACTCGGTGTTCTCGTTGTGGGTGAGCGTCATGTACCGCACGCCGAGCCGCCGCAGCGCGCGCAGCACGCCCAACGAGCCGTTGATGCTGTGTCCGCCCTCCGCGCCGATCAGCGAGGCTATCCGCCCGTCCCGGAAGGCCCGTTCGGCCTCGTCGGCCGTGGTCGCGACGCGGAGGTGGTCGGGGTAGCGCGCGGCGAGCCCGTGCACCAACTCCACTTGCTCCAGCACGGCGGTCACGGCTGCGTCGCCCGCCAGTCGGCAGGGGACCCAGACGGACCAGAACTGCATGCCCAACCGGCCGTCGCGCGCCCGGACCAGGTCTGTCTGCAACGCGGGCTGGCGGACGGTCAGGTCGACGATCGAGACGCACGGGGTCGCGTCACCGGCCGTTGACTTTTCACCGATTTGCCCGGTGGCGGCGAGGTCGCGCAGCGCCCACGGCAGGTCGTTGTGCCCGTCGACCAGTGGCACCCGGGCCAGCAGTTCCTCGGCCCGGCCTCGACCTGTGGTGCTCGCCACCCGCAACTCCTTGATGTCGTCGTGAGAACCGCTCGCGTTACGTGCCCGATCGAGTTGTCAGCCGATCGTGTGACAACGGGGGCCATCAGTGACAACTCATTCGGGATAGATACCCGATTGATCGTCCCGTAGACCCGCTTGGGCGGCTACGCTGCCCCAGACGACACCACTTTCGGTCGATCAGTGGCGCGGCTGATTGGACGAAAGTCCCGGTGCCGGTCGGGGGGCACGACCGACTCCAGGGAGGTAGTGACGTGGCTGCCGTCGGCTTAGGTCAGGCCGTTCGTACCACGCCAGCCGGCACGTTGCCGGCGAACATGGTCCCGCACCCGCGGGAGGAGCTTTTTTCAGTGCTGGTGGTCGACGACCACCCACTGCTGAGGGAGGCGATATCGGCTCGGCTCACCCAGATGGGAGCCGGGACAGTGCATGAGGCGGCTTCGGTCGCGGAGGCTCGGGCGCGGGCACTCGCCACCGGACCGTGCGACCTCGCGATCCTCGATCTGGGTCTGCCGGATGGCACCGGCATCGACCTGGTCACGGAACTCCGTGCCCAGGGCTGGCCCCGCATCGTGGTCCTCGCGTCCTCCGACGACCCCTACGCGGTCAGGTCGGCCTTCCAGGCAGGCGCTCAGGCGTACCTGCTGAAGTCCGCCTCGCCGATGGTGGTCACCGACGGGGTGCGCAGGGTCCTCGACGGCGGCGTCTACGCAGACCCGAGCGTCGCGCCCGTGCTTGCCGCGGGCACGAGGGTGCCGGGCACCGACAACACGCCGCGGGAACTCTCCGCGCGTGAGGTCGAGGTCCTCCAGCTGGTCGCCGATGGCCAGAGCAACAAGGAAATCGGCGAAGCGCTCAGCCTTTCCGCGTTGACGGTGAAGTCTCACCTGTCGCGGATCGGGCGCAAGCTGGGCACCGGGGATCGGGCTCAGATGGTCGCGCTGGCCATGCGTGCCGGCGTGATCCGCTAGCCAGGTCGGCACACTGAACCGGCCGAACACACCCGCGAGTGGTGCGTTCGTCGTAGGGTCTTCCGCCGTGGACGTACCCTCCGACGAGCCAACCGAACCAACCGGTGCTGATCCGGTGCCGCTGGTGGAACCCGCTGACGGCGTTCCGCCTGTCGTCGCCGACGCACCGTCGCTCCGGCGTGCCGCTGATGCGCTCGCCGGAGCGACGGGTCCGGTTGCGGTGGACACCGAGCGAGCCTCGGGATACCGCTACTCGCAACGCGCTTACCTGGTGCAACTGCGCCGGGCAGGTGCCGGGACCGTGCTGGTCGACCCGATCGCCCTGGGCGGTCGAATCGACCCGCTGGTCGAGGCGCTGGACGGGACCGAGTGGGTGTTGCACGCGGCGTCGCAAGACCTGCCGTGCCTCGCCGAACTCGGCTTGCGTCCGAGCGCGTTGTTCGACACCGAGCTGGCGGGCAGGCTGGCCGGGTTCGAGCGGGTGGCGCTGGGCACGCTCGTCGAGCGGCTGTTGGGCTACCGGTTGGAGAAGGGGCACGGTGCGGCCGACTGGTCGCGCCGCCCCCTTCCCGCCGATTGGCTGAACTACGCCGCCCTCGACGTCGAACTGCTGGTCGAGCTGCGTGACGTGCTCGAACAGGAGCTCAAGCGGCAGGGGAAGCTGGAGTGGGCGCTCGAAGAGTTCGAGGCCGCCCGCACGGCCCCCCTGCCGCGTCCGCGCGCGGAACCGTGGCGCCGCACTTCCGGAATCCACCGGATCCGCAGCCCCAAGCAGCTGGCCGCGGTGCGGGCGCTGTGGGAGGCGCGGGACGCGCTGGCCCGTGAACGCGACATCGCGCCGGGCCGCGTGCTGCCGGACTCCGCTCTGGTCGAGGCCGCCGTGCGCGCTCCGGCCGACGAGGCGGCGCTGTCGGCGCTGCCCGTGTTCCGCGGTCGGGCGCAACGACGCATGGTCGGCGTGTGGCTGGGTGCGCTGCAACGCGCCGCGGCCCTCCCCCGAGCCGAGCTCCCGGAGGCCTCACAGCAACACGACGGCCCGCCGCCGGCCAACCGGTGGGCGGACAAGGACCCGGCCGCCGCGGCCCGCCTGGCGGCCGCCAGGACCGCTCTGACGGCCGTGGCCGAGGCGAACACCCTGCCGGTCGAGAACCTGCTCCTGCCCGACCTCGTGCGGCGCACGTGCTGGCAGCCACCGGAGGACGTCTCCCCCGAGGGCGTGGCCGCGGCCCTGCGCGAGGGCGGCGCCCGCAACTGGCAGATCACCCTGACCGCCGACGCCCTCTCCGCCGCCCTGACCGAACCCCCCGCCTAACCCCCAACCCCCGCGAGTCGAACCTTCAGCCCTCGCGAGTCGAACCCTCAAGTCGCGCGTGTCCTACGTCCAGGTCCCGCGTGTCCTACGTTCGCGTACCCCGAGTTCAACGCTCAGAACAGTCGATCTTGTTCTGAGTGTTCAACTCGGGGGTCCTGAACGTAGGACACGCGCGACGCGAACGTAGGACACGCGGGACCTGGAGGTTCGACTCGCGCGGGTCAGGGGTCGCAGGGTTGGGAGGGCGTTTCCTCGGCTTGGCGCACGCCCGACAGCTCACGGCGGGCCAACGCGCGCACGGCCGCCATCGCCGCGTCACCCAGCACGGTCCCCACGACGACGCCCTCCAGCGCCTCGTCCTTGGACCCACCGCCGAGCACGTAGGCCAGGTCGGCCTCGGCCAACGGCCGGGCGGCGTCGGCGAACCCGTCGAGCATCTCCGCGAACCGCTCGTGCCCCACCTCCCGCGCCGTCGCCAGCACGCCCACCAGCGCCTGGTACGCGTACGACTGGGGCCGGTACACCCAACCCTGCCGCTCCACGAACGCCCGGGCCTGCTCGTGCGCCGCCTCGTCGTCGCTGCCGAGGTCCGGCGGCGCCACCGCGGCCGAGATCGTGCCCATCGCCTTGTGCAGTGACTTCTCCGGGTCGTCCAACGCCCCGAGCACCTCCCGCACGGCCGCGATCGACAGCCCGCCGAGCTCGACCATCGCCCGCACGAGCCGCAGCCGGTGCACGTGGTCCTCGGAGTACCTGGCCTGGTTGCGGCTGGTCAGCTCACCGGCCGGGAGCAGCCCTTCCCGCAGGTAGTACTTGATCGTCGGCACCGGCACACCGCTGCGACGGCTCAACTCGGCGATGCGCACGGCAGGCCCCTTCCTGAGACGGTTCTCAGTATGGATACTGTAACTATCCGATAGTAGAAAGCGCTGCTATCCATACTAGGAGCCGTCCATGACCCGCTTCCTTCGCTGGCATCCGCCGCTGATGCTGTTCTCCCTGCTCATGGCCGCCCTCACGGTCGTCTCCCTCGGCGGCTTGATCGTCGACGACCGGATTCTGGTCGGGTCGCCGATCTGGTTCAAGCCGTTCAAGTTCGCCATCTCGCTCGCCCTCTACGGCGTCACGCTCGCCTGGATGCTCACCCTCACCACCCGCCTGCGCCGCGTCGGCTGGTGGGCCGGCACGGTCATCGCGCTCGCCGGCACCGTCGAGATGGTCGTCGTCGTGGGGCAGGTGGTGCGCGGCAGGCGCAGCCACTTCAACGTCGCCACACCGTTCGACGACCTGCTGTGGGACGTCATGACCTACAGCATCCTCACGCTCTGGATCATGCACACGGTGATCGCGGTCGCGCTGGTCTTCACCCGGTTCGCGGATCGTCCCGCGGGCCTCGCGATCAGGCTCGGCCTGGTCCTCTCCCTGGTCGGCCTCGCCCTCGGCATCCTGATGACCAGGCAGCGGAACGAGGAGGACGCCACCGCCGGGATCGTGGGCGCGCACAGCGTCGGCGTGCCCGACGGCGGCCCGTACATGGCGTTGACGGGCTGGAGCACGACCGGCGGCGACCTGCGCGTCCCGCACTTCGTCGGCATCCACGCGCTCCAAATCCTCCCGCTGGCCGTGCTCCTGTTCCGCCGGCGCGCGACCCCGAAGCTGGCCTGGGGTCTCGCGATCGGCTACGCGGGCCTGATGGCCCTGGTCACGTGGCAGGCGCTGCGCGGGCAACCGCTGCTGCGCCCGGACCTGCTCACCGCCCTGGGCGCGCTGGCCGTGGCGACGTGGACCGCCGCCGTGGTCGCGAGGACCCTCCGCACGACCGACAGCCCGAAAGAGGCGGTGCCGGCATGACCGGGTTCCTGTTCCAGATCACGTTCTGGCTGACCGTCCCGTTCTGGGGCCTGATGATCTTCGCGCCGAAGTCGCCGGTGACCGCACGGGTCGCGTCGTCGCCGTTGATCGCGGTGCCGCCGCTGGTCGTCTACGTGACCCTGGTCGCCGGGCACCTCCCGCGGTTGTGGGCGACGATGAGCAGTCCGGACCTGGACACGCTGCGGGAGTTCCTGGCCACCTCCTGGGGCGCCTCGGCGGTGTGGGCGCAGGTGATCGCGTGGGACCTGCTGATCGGCGCGTGGATGTACCGGGAGGGCCGCCGCCTGGGGCTGCACCCGCTGTTCATGGGCCCGCTGCTGGTGTTCACGATCATCCTGTCCCCGCTCGGGTTCGGGCTGTTCCTGGCCATCCGCGCGTTCTGTGACCGACCCGACAGGGCGACCAAGGTGGTTACCGACCAGTAACAGGGGCTAGAGTTGTGTTACCGATCGGTAGGAGTCGCGCCCCGACCGCTCGGGCGAATCGTCACCACAAGTGGAGGAGACGCCGTGGCCGCACCAGTAGCGCCGGCACGCGTTCGAAACGTGGTCTTCGTCGACGGCGTGCGCACGCCGTTCGGCAAGGCCGGCCCCAAGGGAATCTTCGCGGAGACCCGTGCCGACGACCTGGTCGTCAAGGTGATCCGCGAGCTGCTGCGGCGCCACCCCGAGCTGCCCCCGGAGCGGGTCGACGAGGTGGCCATCGCGGCCACCACCCAGATCGGCGACCAGGGTCTGACCATCGGCCGCACGGCGGCGCTGCTCGCGGGCCTGCCGAAGTCGGTGCCCGGCTACGCCGTCGACCGCATGTGCGCGGGCGCGATGACGGCCGTGACGACGTCGGCCAGCGGCATCGCGTTCGGCGCGTACGACGTGGTGATCGCGGGCGGCGTCGAGCACATGGGCCGCCACCCGATGGGCGAGGGCGTCGACCCCAACCCGCGGTTCCTGTCCGACAAGATCGTGGACCCG
The DNA here is from genome assembly GCF_040673975.1 of Actinosynnema sp. NPDC050801. Lineage (NCBI taxonomy): Bacteria > Bacillati > Actinomycetota > Actinomycetes > Pseudonocardiales > Pseudonocardiaceae > Actinosynnema > Actinosynnema sp. NPDC050801. The sequence goes on from NZ_JBFAQZ010000018.1 coordinate 133,592, forward strand.
TCCGCGCTCGTCATGGGCTCGACGGCGGAGAACCTGCACGACCGGTTCCCCCACATCACCAAGGACCGCACGGACGCGTACGCGGCGGCCTCGCAGGCCAAGTACGCCGACGCGCTGAAGAACGGCAAGATCGGCCCGGAGCTCGTGCCGGTCGCGACCCGTTCGGCGGACAACGGCTGGGGCCTGGCCACCGCCGACGAGCCGCCCCGCCCCGGCACGACGGTCGAGGACCTGGCGAAGCTGAAGACGCCGTTCCGCCCGCACGGCCGGGTCACCGCGGGCAACGCGGCCGGCCTGAACGACGGCGCGACCGGCTGCATCCTGGCCGAGGAGGAGACCGCCCGCGAGCTGGGCCTGCCGGTCGGCATGCGCCTGGTGGGCTACTCGTTCCTGGGCGTCGAACCGGACGTCATGGGCATCGGCCCGGTGCCGGCCACGGAGAAGGCCCTCAAGCGCGCGGGCCTGACCATCGAGGACATCGGCCTGTTCGAGATCAACGAGGCGTTCGCCGTGCAGGTGCTCGCCTTCCTCGACCACTTCGGCATCGCCGACGACGACCCGCGGGTCAACCAGTGGGGCGGCGCGATCGCCGTCGGCCACCCGCTGGCGTCCTCCGGCGTGCGCCTGATGACCCAGCTGTCGCGGCAGTTCGCCGAGCGCCCCGACGTGCGCTACGGGATCACCACCATGTGCATCGGCATCGGCATGGGCGGCACCGTGATCTGGGAGAACCCCCATTGGAACGGAGAGTCGAAGTGACCGCGTTGACCGCTGACGAGGCCAAGGCCCTGTTCCCCGACGAGGTCGTGACCCACGCCCGCACCCGGCTCGTCTCCGTGCCCGGGTTGGCCGGCCAGGTCGCCCTCATCACCATCGACAACGGCCACGACCACACCCGGCCGTCCACGTTCGGCCCGCAGTCGCTGGTCAGCCTGAGCGCGGCGTTCGACGAGGCCGCGGCGGCGTCCCCGGTCGCGATCGCGGTCACCGGCAAGCCGTTCATCTTCGCCGTCGGCGCGGACCTGACCGCCGTCGAGGGCGCCTCCGAGCGCTCGCAGGCCGTGACGATCGGTCGGCTCGGGCACGACGTGTTCCGCAAGTTCACCGAGTCGTCCGTGCCGACCTTCGCGTTCGTCAACGGCGCGGTGATGGGCGGTGGCCTGGAGCTGGCGCTGTCGTGCCACTACCGGACGCTGGCGTCCAACGCGGCGGCCATCGCGCTGCCCGAGGTGTTCCTCGGCCTGTTCCCGGGCTGGGGCGGCACGCAGCTGCTGCCGAACCTGATCGGCGCGAACGACGCGGTCACCGTGATCTTCGAGAACGCGTTGAACCAGAACAAGATGCTCAACCCGAAGCAGGCGCTCGACCTGGGCATCGCGGACGTGCTGTTCGACTCCGCGGACTACCTGGAGCAGTCGCTGCTGTGGCTGGCTTCCGTGGTGCGCGGCGAAGTCGTGCCCGCTCGCCGTGAGATCGACCGCGGTGAGGGCTGGGACGCCGCCGTGGCGCGGGCGCGGGCCATCGTCGAGGGCAAGACCAAGGGCGCGGCGCCCGGTGCGCTCAAGGCGTTGGAGCTGCTGGAGCTGGCTCGTGCCAACGACCTGGACGCCGGGTACGCGGCCGAGACCGAGGCACTGGCGGACGTCGTGATGAGCGACGAGCTGCGGGCCGGGCTGTACTCGTTCAACCTGGTGCAGAAGCGGGCCAAGCGACCGGCCGGCGCGCCGGACAAGTCGTTGGCGCGCAAGGTGACCAAGGTCGGCATCGTCGGCGCGGGCCTGATGGCCTCGCAGATGGCGCTGCTGTTCGCGCGGCGGCTGGAGGTGCCGGTGGTGCTCACCGACATCGACCAGGCGCGCGTGGACAAGGGCGTCGGGTACGTGCACGCCGAGGTCGACAAGCTGCTGGCGAAGAAGCGCGTGTCGGCGGACAAGGCGAACCGGCTCAAGGCGCTGGTGAGCGGTTCGTTGGACAAGGCGGCGTTCTCGGACGCGGACTTCGTCATCGAGGCCGTGTTCGAGGACCTGGGCGTGAAGCAGAAGGTGTTCGCCGAGGTCGAGGAGTTCGTCTCGGCCGAGGCCGTGCTGGCGACCAACACGTCGTCGCTGTCGATCACCGAGATGGCGGCGGGCCTCAAGCACCCCGAGCGGGTCGTCGGCTTCCACTTCTTCAACCCGGTCGCGATCATGCCGCTGCTGGAGATCGTGCGGGCCGGGCAGACCGACGACGCGACGCTCGCCACCGCGTTCGCGGTGGGCAAGCAGCTGAAGAAGTCGTCGGTGCTGGTGAAGGACGCCCCGGCGTTCGTGGTGAACCGGCTGCTGACGCGGTTCATGGGCGAGGTCGTGAAGTCGATCGACGAGGGCACCCCGTTCGAGGTGGCGGACAAGGCCACCGAGCCGCTGGGCCTGCCGATGTCGCCCTTGGTGCTGCTCCAGCTCGTCGGCCCCGCCGTCGCGCTGCACGTGGCCGGCACGATGCACGGTGCGTTCCCCGACCGGTTCGGCGTGTCGGAGAACATGAAGAAGTTCGTCGCCGCCGGCAAGACCGCGGTGTACCAGTGGGATTCGACGGGCAAGCCGTCCGTCGACCCCGAGGTGCAGGAGCTGTGGTCGTTCGGCGACAAGCCGTTGACCGGTGACGAGGTCTTCGCGCGTGCGCTGGAGGCGTTGGCCGAGGAGATCCGGATCATGCTCGACGAGGGCGTGGTGGCGGAGGCGCAGGACATCGACCTGTGCATGCTCCTGGGCGCCGGCTGGCCGTTCTGGCTGGGCGGCATCACCCCGTACCTGGACCGTTCGGGCATCTCGGAGAAGGTGACGGGCAAGCGCTTCCTCGCCCCCGGCGTCGCCTCCGTTCCCGCCTGACCACCAGTCCCCCGCGCCCCGGCCGTCGTGCGACGGCCGGGGCGCGGTGCTTTTCCCTGACACGGCGCGCGTCGGGACCTATGGTCGACACCTGCACTATCAGGTGACAACCGGTGGGAACCCATCCATGACCCTCGCGCTGCTCGCACCGTGCTACGGCAACCCCGATACGAGGAAGCGCTTCCACGAGACGATCGCGGGGGCGATCCCGTTCAGCCGGGAGCCCTACCGCTCGCTGCTGGCCGGAGCGGACCTGGCGAGGCTGGAGGAATTGCACCCGTCGGGTGAAGCGCACTTCTGGGGCGCGATCCCCCTGCACGACAAGCCCATGGAGCGGCTCCGATCGGGCGGGGTCGTGCTGTTCGTCGGCGAGAAGAAGATCAAGGCCGTCGGCGAGGTGGGCCACTTGTTCCGCAACAACCCCTTGGCCGACCTGCTCTGGAACCAGCACGCCAACAGTTCCAGCTTCACCAACGTGTACAGCGTGCTGAACGTCCGGCTGACCGACTACCCGGTCACCGACCTCTGGAGCATCGAGGGCTTCACCACCGGCGACTACGTGTACGGGCAACGCATCGTCGACGAACCGCGGTCGTCTCGCCTGATCAGCGCGTTCGGCATCAGTCCGAGCACGGTGGAAGCGGAGGCCGACGCCCGGCTGAACGCCACCGCCGATCTGGTGGGGCTGGGCAGCCGGGTCGTGCCGGTGGAGCGCAGCACGTCGACACCGTGTGGCACAGGGTCGCCGAACGGCAGACCGCGCACGACCGGATCGAGGCGCGACTGGTCGCCTACTACCGGACGTTCCGCTCCGACGTCGAGATGACCAGCTTCGTGACGCCGGGCGGCAAGCGGGCCGACCTGTACTACCGCGATGGCGCCGAGGTCGCGGTCATCGAGGCGAAGAGCCTGGCCACCCACGGCAAGGTGCGCGAGGCAGTTGCCCAACTGCTCGACTACGCGGCGGACAGCCCGGACCCGGTCACCCGACTGATGGCGCTCTTCCCCGAACGCCCTGCCGACGACGGCCTCACGTTCCTGCACCGGCTCGGCATCGACTGCGTCTACCGGAGCACCAACGACCACTTCGTCACCGAAGAAGCACCCGACCAGCGCCGCCGGTACATGCACCCGGTCTGGCGCGGCCGTTGACCACGGCGCAGGGCGGTGCGACGTTCGCCGGCACGACTGGCGCCAGGCACGGACCGGTCATCGAGGCCGTGCGGGTGGAACGCGGTCTGCTGATCCTCTGCCTCTGACGGCGGCGGGTCCGGCGGTCTGCCTGCTCCTTGCGTCGGCGATCGTGCCCGTGGACTGCGCAGATGTGCGGACCCGTCCGGGCTTCCCCGGCCTACGGTTCGGGGGATCGGTCATCATCGAGCCGACAACTCGGGACACCGGTCGTCCGGACCGAAAGGTGATCCCCATGCGCTCCTGGCGAAGCACCGCGCTCTGCGCCACCCTGGCCACGCTCATGACCGTCGCCCTCGCACCCCCTGCCGGCGCTTCCGTCGACGACGGCGGTTTCGAGTCGCCCACCGTGCCCGCCAACACGTTCACCCGGTACGGCGTCGGCGCGTCACTGGGCGCCTGGACGGTCACCGCGAACGACGTCGACCTGTCAGGCGCGGGCTTCTGGCAGACCGCCGAGGGCAACCAGTCCCTCGACCTGGACGGCGGCGCGGCGCCGGGCGCGGTCAGCCAGACCATCGACACCGTCCCGCTGTTCGCCTACCGCATCAGCTACCGGCTGGCCGGCAACACCGGCGCCCCGCCGACCCTCAAGACCGGCCGGATCCTGGTCGACGGCAACGTCCTCCAGGACTTCTCGTTCGACATCACCGGCAAGTCGAAGACGAACATGGGCTACGTCGGTCGGCAGGCGGTCTTCGTGGCCACCGGCTTCACCACCACGATCACGTTCGCCAGCACCACGGGCTCGGGCTGGGGACCGGTGATCGACAAGGTGGGCGTCGACAACTGCCTGCCCCTGCTCTGCCTCTGACCACCCGCTTGGTGCCCGCCGTCCGGGGGCGGGCGGTGGAGGAGCACTGCCGGCGGCTCGAGAACGCTGCTCAGAGCCGGGGGAAACGGCTGATCGTCCGGATCAGCTCCACCAGGACGTCGCGGTGGTGGTAGAGCCGTTCCTCGGAGTCCTGGAAGTGCATCTTGACGTAGGTGATCTCGCTGGCGGTTGAGCCTTGATCGTTGCTTTCGCCCACCGTCTCGGTGTGCCAGGTGAACGTCACCGCGCCAGCTTCCGAGTAGGGGATCTTGAGCTCCTGACCGACGTGCATGCGCCGGTCGGTGAACGCGATCGGCTCCAGGTAGCCGATCAGCTCCTCCTGGTCGGGTATCGCCTGCTTCTTCCGCACCGCCACGGCCCGCTTGCCCGGCGCGGCCGTGTCGACCCGGACGACGGACGGGTGTCTGAGCACGGCGCGCAGCAGTTGGTCGAAGGGCGGCAGCAGGACCACCGAGCCCACCTCCTCCAGATCCAGCACCGGCGCGAGTCGCCACTGGTCCGGCTTCGAGAGGTCGACCGTGCCGGAGCGGAAGTCCGCGCCGCGCAACGACACCCGTCCACCGGCGAACGCGACCCCGGTGAGCGATACGTCCGCGCCGTCGAACACCGCGCCGTCGAAGGAGACCTCGACGCCTTCCGCGAACACGACGTCGCGGAAGGAGACGTCACCGACGAACCGCGCGGACCGGAACGACACCGTGCCGCCGTCGAACACCGCGCCGCTGAAGTCGCCACCGTCGAAGACCGCTGACGTGAAGTCGAAGTCGTGCCCGTTCCAGCCGACCGCCGCCCCGGACCGCAGGTGGTCCCGGATCAGCCGGATGACGGTGTGGCGCACCTGCCGTTCCTCCTGCGCCGCGCGGTCGTCGTCGGACTCGTCGCCTCCCGGCGGCCGGTAGGGCAGCCTTAGATACCCGCAGAACACGTCGATGCAGACCTGACGGCGGATCGCCCAGTCGTCGGCCAGGTCCGCCATCGCGTACACGCCGGCGAGCCGCACCGCGGCCTTGTCGGAGCCCAGTTGCTCGGCGACGCGGGCGTAGCGCTCGTGGAACAGCCTGGTGTCCTCGCGCGCGTGGTCCGCCTCGCCGAGGCGCTGCTTGCGGTAGGCGATGACCAGCGCGGTGACCCCGCCGATGCCACCGGTGACCGTCAACGCGATGGTCATGAGCCGGTAGCGGTTCTCGGCGTTGAAGTCGATCGGGACGCCGGGACGCAGCGGGGGGTGATCGAGGAGCCACCACCACATGGCCACCGCGGAGCCGCCCGCGATGACCAACCCGATCAGGACCGCCACCGCGACGTGCAGGGGCAGCAACGACATTCCCAGCGGACGCGAGGCGGATGGGCGACCCCTCCGGGCGCCGCTCCTCTTGATCACGCATAGAGGCTACGCCCGGATCCCGCGCCGACGACGCGAGTTCGGTCGAAGTGCCGCCGACACCGGCGGTTCCCGGTTCCAAGCGCGGCCGCCCGGCGGTTCCCGATTCCAAGCGCGGCCGCCCGGCGGTTCCCGGTTCCAGGCGCGGCGCCCGGCCTTTCCGCGCGCCGCGCACCCGCTCGGACGTCGTGCGGCCGCCGGGGCGCGGTGCTTCCCTGGTAGTCGATGCCCGACCCGACCGCCGCCCGCGACCGCGCCACCCGCCTCGCCGAGGCCATCCTCGACAACCAACCCGAGCCCGCCCCTACCTGCCTTCCCAACTCCGCCGCCTGACGGACACGGCCAGTGGGGACGTGCACGCGAACCCGTCGGGTTCAGCTGAACCACCCGGCCCGTGCCGATCGCCATCCGGCGTGGCCCGACCACCGGTTGCTGGGCGGGATACGAGGTGCCGGCCAGCGCGTAGTTCCGGGTTCGGCTGCGGCTCGCTCCGGCCGCCCGCTACAGTCCGAAGTCGATTGACTACGGATCGCAGGGGGCGACGTGGGCGAGACATTCAGTTTCGGCTTTGAAGAAGGTGACGAAGAGGACCGTCGGCCACGTCGGAAGCAGGCGGCTGCTCCCGGCGTGGTCGACGGTCTGCGGGGGAAGGACTCCGACGGCGTCGTGACCGTGACGGTCGACGACTCGGCCGACGTGCTGTCGGTGGCGCTGGCGGCGCACTGGAAGCAGGTCGTCGATCCCAGGGCTTTGGGCTCAACCGTCACGTCCGCGATGAACGCGGCCACCATGCAGGCGCTGGCCGAGCATGTCGAGCGGCCGGTGGCCGAAGAACCACCCGCGTCGTCAATCCCGCCGCAGGACGGCTCCCGCATCACGCCGGCAGAGGCGACGCGCCTCATGGACGCCGTCACGGCCGACCTGGAGCGCTTCAAGCAGCAGGTCGCCGAGGTGATCGACCGGTCGGTGACCGCAGAGAGCCGGGGCGGGCACGTGCGTGGCACCGCGCAACGCGGACAGGTGCTCGACATCGCCATCGACCCGGCCTGGGCGCACACGGCCCGCAACAGCGAGTTGGAGCAGGAACTCCTGGAAGTGCTCCGGGCACTTCGAGCCCGCAGCGCTCCCACCGACCTCGCACAGGGGCCGCAGAGCCCTGCCATCGCCGAACTCGTCGCACTGGTGAGTGATCCGAACACGCTGCTGCGCCGAGTGGGGTTGCTGCCATGACCGACATCTCCGTCGCGCTCGAAGCCATGCGCTCCGACGCCGCCCTCTGGACCGCCGCCTCGGAAAGCCTGGAGACACCTCGTTCCGCGATCGGTGGGCTCGTGGTCACCGACACCGACATGTCGAAATGGGCGGCCGACCGGGGTTTGCACCGCACCTACGACAACGCGCGCCTCGCCCTGGAGGACATGCTCGCCCAGGCGATCCAAGCGTTCCGCGGTTTGGGCGAGAGCCTGCACGCCGCGGCGAACACCTACGAGAGCGAAGAAGAAGCCAACCGGCTGGCGATGGACCGCATCCACAACCAGGAGGGCGGACGGTGAACCCGCTCGCACAGCAGGTCGAGCAGGAGAGGCAGGACGCCCAGCAGGACGTCAAGGCGTTCTTCGACCAGGTCGAGAGCGTCCTGAAGTGGGTGCCGCCCCCGCTGGAACACATGATCGACCCCATCGTCCAGGGCATGCGGCTGCTGGCGGAGAAGGTGGCGGAACTCTGGGACCACGTCGGCCACCTGATCGACCAATGGGGTGATCCGGACCGGCTCAAACAGGTGGGCGAGCAGTGGGTGGCCCAGGTCGGCGACGTGCTGGGCGACATCGCGGGCACCGTCGGGCTCGACAAGCTCCGGACGACGGTCGAGTGGGAAGGGCGCGCGGCCCGGGCCTACCACTCCGCAGTACCGCCCCAAGCGGCCGGGTTGAACTCGGTCAAGGACATCGCCAACCAGATGCGCAGCTCGCTCACCGCTCTGGCGAACGCGATCGAGGGCTTCCAGCTCACCATGTGGTTCGCCTTGGGTTCGTTCGTGATCGGCGCCGCCGGCGCGGTCGCGAGCGCGTGCTCGGTCGTGGGCATCCCGATCGGGATCGCCGCGTTGAGCGCCGCCTGCGGTGCTGCCATCGCACTCATCGGCACGGGAGTGCTGGCGATGCAGTCGCAGGTCAACACGATCGAGACCGAGCAGACGACGATCAGGCAGAAGATCCACGACCTCGGTTCGGACTGGTCGATGCCCGACACCGGGGCGATGAGGGACGCCAGCGCCACCGATGGCGACGGGTCGGACTGGCGGCCTGGGTCGTGATCCACCCGGCACCGGGGCCACCGCCGTCGCCGCACGTGTGGATCTCTGAGTCGCACGCCCGGCACGTCCACGCCGCCTGCGGTTCGACGGGCAGGCTGTTCGCCGTCGTGAGCGTCGCGCTCGCGGCGGCGACCGTGGTGCTCGGCCTGCGCCTCCCGATCGCCTACCACTTCTTCGGCCCGGTGGTGTGGATCATCGGCGGGGCTTCGGCGCTCAACGTGCTCTACGCCGCGCTCGGCTTGTCAGGAGTCCGCTCCTACATCCAGGGCGGCTACCTCGACGTCAACGGCGCACGGAGGACCCGGCGGCTGTTGGCCGCGATGTGGGTCACCTCGATCGTCTTCTCGTCCTTCGCCTGCCTCCTGCTGCTGGCCACCGTCGCGGCCGAAGCGGACAACCCCCGCCACCCGGACGTGCGCTTCACGGTCGGCGTCTGGGCATACCTGTGCTTACTGGCCTCGCCCCCGGTGCTGACCGGTGTCCTGTTCTTCGTCGGACGTCGTCTCCTGGTTCCGGCTCCGCCTGCCGTCCGCCAGGACTCGGCTGTGACCCCGACCGGGTTCACGGCCTACCCGCCGCCCCCACCGCAGCGTCAGGTGTGGATCTCCGCGGCGCGTGCGCACGAGGTCCGCGTGGCGTGCGGGCGGCTCGGCACCGTGCTGCTCACCGCCGGGGTCCTGCCGGCGCCGGCAATCGTGCTGATCGGCGGTCGGCTACCCCCGATCTACCCGGCGCTGGGCTCCCTGAGCTGGACCTTCGCGGCCTTCGGTGTGGTGCAGGTGTTCGTCGCGGCCACCGTTCTGCGTGGAGGCCGCCGGTACGTGACGGGCGAGCACCTGGACGTGGACGGGGCGCTGACGACGCGCAAGTCCCTCGGCGTCGTCTGGGGACTGGGGCTGGGCAGCGCGGTGATCTCCGGCGCCGGACTGTCGTTGGGGCTCTCCCTGTCCGGCGGTCCGGCCGAACAGGTCGTTCACCACCCGGTGCTCGTGGGCGCGGTGCTGTCGCTCATGGCCACCCCCGCCCTGCTCACCGGAGTCGCGTACTTCGTCGGCCGGCGGCTGTTCACGCCACCGGCCCCCGCAGGATGATGAGGCGCAGGTGTTGAGCCGAACGGGTGACGCCTGAAACGCGAGAGGCCGTCGGTCCTATAACGACAATCAGGGCCGCCCGCAGTTCTTCGACGGTCAGCAGGGCGTGCAGCGGCTGGCCACGGATTTCACGACCGACCCGCGCTTCGACTCCCCCAGGCGGTTCAGCTGCGGCTCTCGGGGTTCGAGCTGACCCGGCTGGGCGAACTCGGCCGGGCGGTGCGCGACCTGTACGCGGGCGTCGCACGCCACCCGGAACGGGTTTCGTCGGTAGTCGATGACGCCTATGTCGCTCAGCTCGCCGATGCGGTCACCGGGGGTCTTGGTGGCCAGGTCGGGGTGGCACCGAGGATCTTCCTGCGGAAGCTGGTCGCCGACGTGCTGGACCGCGTGGACGAGCACGACGACTTCGACTCGCGCAGGCACTACGCCCTCACCCTGGCGCAGTCGGAGCTGACGGAGGTCGAGCGGAACGCCGCGGCGCGCTCCGCCGACGACATCGAGCTGGGCCTGCCGTGACCACCGGCCTCGACGGTCCGCGCCCGGTTCTCGTGCACCACATCGTGAACACACTCGGGTGGAGTTCGTTGCGGCCGTTGCAGGCGGAGGCGGTGGGTCCGCTGGTTGACGGCGATGACGCGATCCTGCTGGCGCCCACGGCCGGGGGCAAGACGGAGGCTGCCTGCTTCCCGCTGCTCAACGCGATGGAGCGGCACAAGTGGACCGGTCTCTCGGTCATCTACGTGTGTCCCCTCAGGGCACTGCTGAACAACCTGCACCCCCGGCTGGAGGGCTACGCCTCGTGGCTGGGGCGCAGGGTCGGTCTGTGGCACGGCGACATCAGCCAGGCCACTCGCCAGAAGATCCTCCGCGATCCACCGGAGGTCCTGCTGACCACGCCGAAGTCCTTCGTTTCCAGTCGATCCAGCCGACCTTCCAGCTCCGGCCACCGAGGAGCAGCACACGAGGTCGAGGTCACCCACGTCGAAACCCAGGGCCCTCAAGTTCAGCGAAACGCTGCCGCACGCACTGGCGACGGCGACGCTGGCCGCACGCTTGGCCGATCCGGACGGGGCAGCGGCGGTGTTGGCCGAACCGAGCCGCTTCGTGGTCACCGCCGGAGAAGCGCGGTAACGCGCGATCCGCACTCTGGTGCCGATGTTCTGATGCGAGCAACCGACGAAAGCGCTTGCGCGCATACCCACTCGGACTCCGACCGAACCGGCGGCCGGTCGGCGCGGAAGGGCGCTAACCTGATCACGCGGCCCGCCGGGCACCGGGATCACTTCCGTCGCTGCCCCCACCCGCACGTGTATTCCGCGTGCCCAGGTGGGGGATCAACCGGTGGCTCTCGTGCGCCGCAGCGCAAAGAACCTGCTCGACATGGCCGATCGACTGCACACCGTGCTGGAGGAGCAGGCCCGCATCCAGTTCGAGTCGGGTGTGGGCGCGGCCGAGGTGCGGTCGTGGCAGAACAGCCTGCCCGCGTTCCTGACCGACGTGGTCGAGGCCGGTCTCGGGCACGTCGAAGTGCTGCTCGAGCACAAGCTCCCGCACAACCCCAAGCGGGTCGACGTCATCCTGTGCGGTACGCACCCGCGGCGGGGCACGCCGTCCTTCGTGCTGGTGGAGCTGAAGCAGTGGTCGAGCGCCGAATCCGTGGGCGACGACCTGGTCACGGTGCCGCACTACCCGGAGCCGGTCCTGCACCCCGTGGAGCAGGTGCGCCGGTACTGCGAGTACCTCGTCGACTCCACACCCGCGTTGGCGGAACAGCCCGGCGCGGTGCACGGTCTCGCCTACCTGCACAACGCCTTGGAGTCCGGTGTCTGGCAGCTGACCCAGTACGGGATGGACGACTACGGCCGCCTCTACACGATGGACACCCGGTCGCGGATGACCGACCGGTTGAGGGTGTTGCTCGACCCCGACCCGGCGACCGGGGACGCGGCGGGCCGAGCCGCCGAGTACCTGCTGAACGCGAGGCACGCGCCGTCGAAGCCGCTGCTCGACCTGGCCGCTCGGGAGATCCAGGACCGTGAGCAGTTCGTGCTGCTCGACGAGCAGCAGGTGGCCTACAGCTTGGTGATGCAGGCGGTCGAGCGCGCGCGGACCAGCCGAACCCAGACAGTGGTGATCGTGCTCGGCGGTCCGGGCTCGGGCAAGAGCGTCATCGCGCTGAGCCTGCTCGGCGAGCTGGCCCGGCTGGGCCGCCGCGTCTACCACGCCACCGGCTCCAGCGCCTTCACGAGCACGCTGCGCAAGCTGGCGGGGAAACGCGCGCCTCGGGTGCAGAGCATGTTCAAGTACTTCAACAGCTTCATGGACGCCGAGCCGCGCGGTCTGGATGTGTTGATCTGCGATGAGGCGCACCGCGTCCGCGAGACCAGCGTCAACCGGTACACCAAGGCCGCGGCCCGACAGCGGGCGCGGCGACAGGTGGCCGAGTTGATCGACGCGGCGTCGGTGCCGGTCTTCCTGCTGGACGAACACCAGATCGTGCGTCCGGGCGAGATGGGCTCGCGACAGCAGATCGAGGCGGCCGCGCGTTCGCTCGGGTGTGCGGTGGAGATCGTTCACCTGGCGGGCCAGTACCGGTGCGGCGGGTCGGAGTTCTTCGACGCGTGGAGCGGAGGGCTGCTCGACATCGGTCGACGCCGCGCCACCGCTTGGTCGGATCTCGTCACCCGCGACGACGAGGACTTCGTCGTGCGTGCCGCCGGCACACCCGGCGGAGTCGAGGAGTGGCTGCTGGCGCAGCAGGCGCGGTTCGGTGGCACGGCACGCCTCGCGGCCGGTTACTGCTGGAAGTGGAGCGACCCGGTCACGGTGGACGGCACGAAGGTGCTCGTGCCCGACGTCCGGATCGGTGACTGGGAACGCCCGTGGAACGCGAAGCCCGGGAAACGGGTTCCCGACGCACCCGAATCCCACTACTGGGCGAGCGACGAACGCGGTTTCGGCCAGGTCGGCTGCGTCTACACGGCACAGGGCTTCGAGTACGACTGGGCGGGTGTGATCTTCGGGCCCGACTTCGTCCGGCGGGATGGCCGGTGGGTCGCCCGCAGTGAGCACTCCCGCGATCCGGCGGTGAAGAGCGCCGCGGACGCGAACTTCCACGACCTGATCAGGAACACCTACCGGGTGCTGCTCACCCGGGGCATGCGCGGGGTGTGCGTCTGCTCGACCGACCCGGAGACGCAGGAGTACCTGGAGGAGATGACCCGTTGATCCGCTCCACCGGCGGGTGACGGTGTCTCTGGGTGTCGAGTCGCTAGTGCGCGCGGGTGCTTTCGCGACGCAGGTGGGTGAGGGGTGCTCACAACGGTTTGCGACACCGGATGTTGAGTGTCATGACGTCACGACGACGAAGAACGCGCGCGCGCCGTCCCCGGCCCGATCCCGTCCGCGTGGAGGAGTTGGTCGCCTACCTCCGCGCCGACCGGGTGTGGCGGGACGAGGTGGCGAAGCGGCTGGTGGCCCGGTTGGACCAGAGGCTCGTGCGGTCGGCCCGGACGTACGGGTGTCGGCCCATCGCGCACGTGGCGGAGGAGTTGGACAGCCAGGCGTGCGTGGACCTCGGCCCCGGTGTGCCGTACCAGTTGGCCAAGGCGGTGTACGGGCAGGTGCGGTTGCGGGGTGCGGCGCGGTTGCGGCAGACGGCGCGCAGCCTGCGGGTGCTCGGCGTGTACCTGTGCGGCAGCGACCTGGCCGGGTGCCCGTGCACGGAGGCGTTGGCCCGCGATCCGCAGCAGGCCAGGGTCGACCGGGTGGTGAGCGGGGCGTTGGACGGCGCGGGGTTCTAGCTCTGGTGCACCAGCCGTTCCGGGGCCTCGTGGGTGCTCAACCACGCCTTGGCGAGCTTGCCCGCCGCCGCGCGGAACACGCCGTCGCGGTTGCCGTCGTCCGGCTGGATGGTCTCGGACGCCTTGTCCAGCACCAGGAACCGCTCCGTGCCGCCGTCGGTGTGGAACCGGTAGCGCACGCTGGCCGCGGTCTCCTCTTCCTTGTGCAAGTACACGAGCATGGCCACGGCCTACCTCCAGGGCTTGCTGTAGTCCTCGTTGGACGGCGGAGGGATCCGGGTCTCCCACTGCGACACCGCGTTCGCCGCGGCGTGTGCGTCCTTGTACGAGGCGTTGGGGTTCTGCTGCCAGTATCGGGCTTCGGCCAGTTCGTGTTCGAGCAGGGCCACGTCCTCCGGCAGCGCCCGGCCCGACCGCAGCCGCAGCCACGCCTCGGCCATGTCGGGGCTCGGGTCGAACCGCGCCATCACGGTACCGCCGTTCTGCCCCTCCAACGGGTGCAGGTCCTCGAAGACGTGGTTCTTGATCTGCTCGATCTCCGCCCGGCTGAACCCGGTGCTGCCGTCGGCCCGCTGGACACCGCTCACGTGCCCGGCGACGTCGTCGACGTCGTCGGAGCCGCGGATCGACTGGTAGGCGTTCTCCGACCAGCGCTCCATCCGGTCGTACGCGCGCAGCGACCCGTCGTCCACCGGCCGGGCGCCGCCGGTCTGCCCCGGCCTGGGCGCCTCGTCGGCCTGCCGGGCGGGCGACTTCAGGTCGTCCAGCACCTTGCGGACCTTGTCGAACACGTCGCCGAGCTTGCGCAGCAACGGGATCAGCTTGCCGATCGTGCGGATCAGCTTCTTGAGGATGTCGCCGATCTTCGCGCCCCACCGGGCGACCGCCGCCGCCGCTTGCGCCGCCACCACCGGCGTGGCCAGGCCGAGCGTGAAGGCCACCTCCAACGCCCACGAGATGAGCCGGCCGACGAGGTCGGCGATCAGGTCGCGGACGACCTCGCGGACCACGGCGACCACCACGCCGGCCATCTCCACGGCCGAGCCGAAGCCGTCGGCCGCGGTGGACCCGCCGCCCAGCACGTCGGCGGTGCGCGCGGCGGCGGCCCGGTAGGCGTCACCGGCCGCTCCCTGCCAGCCGGCCGTGTCGGCGGCGACGTCACGCGTGTAGTCGTCGCGCACCTCGCCGACGGCCTTGGCGACGTTCTTCCAGGTCTGGGCGTGCGAGGCGACCAGGTCGGCGTTGCCCGCGAGCCAGTCCAGCGCGTCCGACAGCGGCTTGACGTGCTCGATCAGCCACGACACCCCGGCCGAGAACAGCGAGCCCAACGGGTCGACGACGAAGCTCAGCGCCTCCAGGCCGACCCCGGCGACGCCCAGCCCGATGTCGACCCAGCTGCCGCTCTCGATGCCGGACTTGACGTCGGCGGCGGACTCGGCGACGCCGATCCCGGAGTACCAGCGGGTGCTGTCCTGCACCGGCGCGATGAGCGGGTTGCCGCCGGTCATCGCAGGCCGCCGAACGTCACGGCGGCGTCGTCCTCGCGCTGTTCGTACTCGTCGGCGGTGTAGCGGACGTTGGTCGAGATGTCCGCCATGCCCTTCGCGCCCGCGGTCAGCGCGGCGCCCGCCTGCTCCTCGATACCGCGCATCACGGCCGGCAGGAACTGGCAGAGCTGCCCGTACGCGCCGTCGGCCATGCTCACCGCGCGGGCCGCGTGCACGGCCTCGCCTAGCCGTTCGGCCAACGCGTCGAGCTTGCCCGCGTGCGCGCGCAGCTCGGTCGGCAGGACGTCGTAGCCGGTCATGGTCGCCCCCTCAAGCCAGGTACGAATCGTCGCCGAAGTCGTCGTCGTGCCTGGTCCGGGTCGGCGGCGGGGCCGCTTCACCGAACCGCTCGCGATAGCTGTCCACCAGCATCCGGCGGGTGTCGGGCAGGTCGCCGCCCATGTTCGCCTCGGCCGCGTCGCGGACCTGCGCGGTGATGCGGGCGCGCGCCGTGCGCAGGCAGCCCATCACCAGCGGTCCCAGGTCCTCCGGCCGCACCGCGCCCGCCCGGTCGGTGAACCGGATGTCGACCGGTGAGCCGCTGGAGTCGACGGTCACCACCACGGCGCCGTTCGCGCTGGTCTCGGTGACCTGGATGCGTTCCACCTCGGCGCGCAGCGCCTGCAGCTTGTCGGCACGCTGCCGCATGCCCTCGACCCAGTCGTCGACGCTGCGCTCGGCCTGGCCCGGGTCACCGCTGAGCAGACCGTCCCACCGTGGCTCCGACATGCACACCGTTATAGCGCACCGTGACCGCCGGCCGGTCGATGTTGGACCGAGTGGACGGCGATCACTACGACGATCCGGTGCACTCCACCCGTCGTCACGTTTCAGCGATCACTCACATGGGCAACATCGTCACCGTGGGTGAAATCCGAATCGGCACCTCCGGCTGGCGTTATCCCGAGTGGCGCGGCGACTTCTACCCGCGCGGGTTGCAACAGCGGTTGGAATTGCAGTTCCTGTCACGGCGACTCGACACGGTCGAGATCAACGGCTCGTTCTACGGGCTGCGCAAACCGACGGACTACAAGTCGTGGTTCGAGCGCACGCCCGACGACTTCGTGTTCGCCGTGAAGGCGCACCGCGAGATCACCCACGACAAGCGATTACGGGACGTCGGGAAGGACGTGGAGGCGTTCTTCGACTCCGGTGTCCTCGACCTCGGGCCGAAGCTCGGACCGGTCCTGTGGCAACTGCCGCCGATGCTGCCGTGGCGGCCGGAACGACTCGCCCCGTTCCTGGACCTGCTACCAGGCCCGCCGGTCCGGCACGCGCTCGAAGTGCGGCACCCGAGCTGGGACACGCCCGAACTGGCGGAGTTGTTGGCACGGCACAACGTCTCCTTCGTCGTCGCCGAGTCCGCCGGCCGCTTCCCCGAGCTCCACGAGCTGACCGCCGACTTCGTGTACGTCCGGCTGCACGGCGACGAGGAGCTGTACGTCAGCGCGTACTCCGACGACGCCCTCGACCGCTGGGCCTCCCGGGTCCGCGAGTGGTCGGCCCAGCGGGACGTCTACGTGTACTTCGACAACACCATGCGCGGCGCGGCGCCGTTCGACGCCCTCGCCCTGGCCGAGCGGGTCAGCTGAGCCGTGGCACGCGGTCCAGCACGATGCCGAAGTGCTTGGCGTAGGCGTCGAGCAGCGCGTCGTCGTCCAACTCCTCGGTCACCTTCCCGTCGCCGGTCGTGGTGATCAGCTTGTTGCCGGCGATGGTGATGCGCCCGTCCGCCGTGGGCAGCGAGCACGTCGCACCGCGCCGGAACGGCGACCGCGGCCACGTCTGCTGGTACCAGCACGTGGCGCGGAACTCCTCCAGCGCACGCGGGCGCAGTTCGAGCCGGTACTGGGGCACGCCGTCGAACAGCACGTCCACGTCGCCCTCGGGCGTGTCGACCACCCGGAACACACCGGCGGGGTCGCGCTGCTCGTCCCGGCTGACGAGGTCCAACGGCCGCAGGCTGAACCGCCCGAAACCGACGTCCACGAGCAGATCACCCACGCGCAACGCCATGTGGTCGAACGGCGGCCCGTACACGCCGTCGACCCACACCTTGGCCGACAAGAGCCGCACATCGTGCCCCAACGCCCGCAACAGCGCCGCGAACGCCCCGTTCAGTTCGTAGCAGAACCCACCGCGCCGCCGGTTGACGACCTTGTCCACGAGCAGGCCCTCGTCGAGCACGACCTCCTCGCCGAGGTGGATGGAGAGGTTCTCGAAGGGCACCGCGGCAACGTGCCGTTCGTGCAGATCGACGAGGGTGCTGGTGCGCGTCGCGCCGATCCTGGCGAGGTAGGCGTCGAGTGTCCGGTCGTCCATGGCACCAACTTGCACCTTCGAGTGCGCTGGAGGTCAAGACCGCGCCTCCCACCACGCCTCGACCGAACCGTCGTCGCGGACGAAGAACACCGACAGGCGCATCGTTGCCACCGCCATCTCGATCGTGCGGACCAACGAGCGGTAGGTCGGCACATCCGGGAACGCGAACGCCACCTCGTCGTCCGGGTGCTCCTGCCTGAGCTGTCGCTGAGCCCTTCCGGATGCTCAGCCAACAGCCGGAGCAGGCGGTCGGCGAACCTCACACCGGCATGGTCCCACCAGTCCGCGTGGTACGCCGGAGATCATCCGGGTACCCCTCGGTGGTGACGGGTGAGGTTCGGATCGGGACGTCGGGTTGGGTGTACCCGACGTGGCGTGGTGCGTTCTACCCGCGGGGCCTGGTGCAACGGCGGGAGTTGGAGCACATCTCCCGGCTGATGACGTCGGTGGAGCTGAACGGCTCGTTCTACTCGCTGCAACGCCCGTCGAGCTACCGGGCGTGGGCCGAGCAGACGCCGGACGACTTCCTGTTCGCGGTGAAGGGCGGCCGGTTCATCACGCACCTGAAGCAGTTGCGCGACGTGGAGACGCCGCTGGCCAACTTCTTCGCCTCCGGCGTGCTCGCACTCGGCGCCAAGCTCGGACCGTTCCTGTGGCAGCTGCCGCCCAAGCTGCCGTTCGACCCGGACCGCCTGGCCACCTTCTTCGACCTCCTCCCCCGCACCACCGCGGCGGCGGCCGACCTCGCCGAGCGGCACGACGCCCGTCTGCCCGGAGAACGCGCCTGGACCACCACCGATGCCGACCGACCCCTGCGGCACGCCCTGGAGGTCCGGCACCCGACGTTCCTGGTCCCGGAGTTCCACGACCTCCTCCGCGCGCACGGCATCGCGCTGGTCGTGTCCCACTCCGCCGGCCGGTTCCCCTACCTCGAAGACGTCACGGCGGACTTCGCCTACGTGCGGCTGCACGGCAACCAGGCCCTGTACGTGGGCAGCTACTCCGACGACGAGCTCGACGCCTGGTCGGCCAAGGTCCGCGGCTGGGCCGCCGACCACGACGTCTACGTGTACTTCGACAACGACACCGACGCGGTCGCACCGCACGACGCCCTCCGACTCGCCGAACGCCTCGCGCTGCCGACACCGGGACCGGCCCACACAATCAGGTGAACGACGGCCGACCCGCCCCCACGCCGACGCCGGCCGCAGCACTCTGGAGTGCGTGGAGGTGACCCGAATGACCACCCGCGGCCTCGTGACAGCCCTCGCCCTCACCGCCGGCGCCCTGGCGTCCGGCGGCACGGCGGTGGCGCGGCAACAGGACCCGCGACCCGGCCCGCAGTGCGACCGCGGCGAGTTCTGCGTGTGGTCGGCCGCCGACTACACCGGCGACTCCCACCGCCTCGACCTGGAGACCGCGAACCCGCGCGAGTGCATCCCCCTGCCGGACGGCTTCGTGGCGCGGTCCTTCGCCAACCGCCTGAACAGGGACGTGTCGGTCTACCAGGGCGCCACGTGCTCAACCGAGGCGGAGTTCACCACCTACCCGGGCAAGGGCACGTACGTGCCGGACGCCCCCTTCGTCGTGCGGGCCATCCAGGTCTGGGAGCCCTGAGCCGCCCCGGATTCCGACTACTTTCCGAACCTGGTTGACTACGCACCGCAATAGCGTGAGCGGACCCGGTGCTCGAACCGGCCCACCACGACGAGCCGGATTGGCAGCACCGTGAGCTACCCGCCACCACCCGTGCCACCGCGGTACCTGTGGATCCCGGCGCCGCACGCGCACCGGATCCGCACGACGTGCCGAAGGGTCTCCCTGCTGCTGATCATCGCCTGCCTCGTGCTGATCCCGCTCCTCGCGCTGTTCGGCGGGCGACTGCCTCCCGTGTACCCGGCGCTCGGCGTCTTCAGCTGGTCGCTGGTCGGCGGCAGCGTGGTCATGGTGGTCCTGGCGGGTGTCTTGCTCTTCGCCGCCCGCCGGCACGTGTCGGCCCAGCACCTCGATCTGCAGAGGGTCGGCGAGCTGCGTTCGGGGATCGTCGTGGCGTGGACGTCGTCGCTCTTCATGACCATGTTCGCCTTCGTCGGCCTGTCGCTCGGGATGTCGTCGGCACCGCTCGGCCAGGACGGCCCGGACGTCCGCACCATCTCCTGGCCCGCCGTGTGGACGCTCATGCTGCTGCTGGCCATGCCCCTGGTGCTCACCAGCATCGCGTTGGTCACGGGCCGACGGCTGCTCGGCCTACCGGTCGGACGGCCGCGATGAGCGGCCCGCTCGTGCACCGCGGGGAGTCCTAACGGGCCGGCACGCCGATCGCCAACACGGCGGTGTCGTCCTCCACGCCCTTGCCCAGCCGGTCGAGCAGGCCGACGAGGGCGCTGACCGCGCCGGACGCGGACACCGGGGGCAGGGTGGCCGCGAACTCCAGCAGGTCCTCCTCGCTGTACCGGGTGTCGCGACCGGTCCGGGCTTCGGTCAGGCCGTCGGTGTACAGCACGAACGTGTCCCCCGGCGAGAGGTGGACGGTCGTGGTGACGACGCGGGCGTCGGGCAGGATGCCGATCAGCTGACCGCCCGGCATCTCCACGTACTCGGCGGTGCCGTCGGCCCGCAGCAGCAGACCGGGTGGGTGGCCGCCGGCGGCGAGGGTGAGGGTGCAGCGGTCCGGTTCGACGGCGAGCACGCCGAACGTCACCGTGCAGAACCGCGAGTGCCCGCCGTTCTGCTCCTGGTTGAGCACGGTGTTGAGGTTGGTCAGCACGGTGGCCGGGTCCGGGTCGTAGACGGCCGCCGAACGCAGCGTGTACCGGGTCAGCGACGTCACCGCCGCCGCGTTGGCGCCCTTGCCGCACACGTCGCCCAAGAACAACGCCCACCGGCCGTCCGCCAGCGGGAACAGGTCGTAGAAGTCGCCGCCGACCTCGAACGGCGAGGCGTGGTGGTAGTGCGTGGCCGTCTCCAAGCCCGGCACGGCGGGCAGCACCGGCGGCAGCAGGGTGCGCTGGAGGGTCGTGGCGAGCCGCCGGATCTCGTCGCGCTCCCGCTCGGCCACCTGCCGGGCGCGCAGCAACTCCCGTTCGTACGCACGGCGGTCGCTCGCGTCGAACACCGTGGTGCGGATCAGCAACGGCTGATCGTCACCGCCCGTCTTCACCGTGGAGTGCACCAGCACCGGCAACCGGGTGCCGTCGGCCGCGACCATCTCCAACGCCACCCCGCCGACGTGGCCCTGCATCCGCAGCAACGGCGCGAAGTGGGTCTCGTGGTACAGCTTGCCGCCCACGCTGAGCAGGTCGGCGAACCGCAGCCGACCCACCAGCTGCTCCCGCTCGTACCCCAACCAGCGCAGCAGCGTCCCGTTCACCTTCGCGATGTGCCCGTCCAGCATGGTGGACAGGTAGCCGCACGGCGCGTTCTCGTACAGGTCCTCCGCGCTGTCCTCCAACAGCGCGGAGAACAGCTCGCGGTCGTGATCCGGCTCGCTCCCGCACATCACCGCAGGTCCGCCACGAAGCTCGCGATCGCCGCCGCGGTCGCCTCCGGGGCGCTGAGCTGGGGGCAGTGGCCGGTCGCGTCGAGCGTGACGAGCGTGCTGCCGGGGATCCGCGCGTGCACGAACGCACCGACCTCGGGCGGCGCGATCACGTCGTGGCTGCACTCCAGCACCAACGTCGGCACGGTCACCCGGTCCAGGTCCGCGCGGTTGTCCGACAGGAACGTCGTGCGGGCGAACACCCGGGCCACCTCCGGGTCGGTGCGGCAGAAGCTGTTGGTCAGCTCCTCGCCCAGCTCCGGCCGGTCGGGGTTGCCCATGATGGCCGGCGCCATCACGGCCGACCAGCCCAGGTAGTTGCTCTCCAGCGAGTCGAGCAGCTCGTCGATGTCGGCGGCGCTGAACCCGCCCCGGTAGTCGCCGTCGTCGATGTACCGCGGCGACGGCGTGACCAGCACCAGCTTGGCGAACGTCGCCGGCTCCGCGACCGCGGCCAGCACCCCGACCATCGCCGACACCGAGTGCCCGACGAACACCACGTCGCGCAGCTCCAACTCGTGACAGATGTCCAGCACGTCCCGGGTGTACCCGTCGAGCGTCGAATAACGCCGCTCGCTCCACGCGTAGAGGTCGGACTTCCCGGCGCCCACGTGGTCGAACAGCACGACGCGGCACGTCTCGGCCAGCGCGGGCACGACCAGCCGCCACATGGTCTGGTCGCAGCCGAACCCGTGCGCGAGCATGACCACGGGACCGTCGGCGTTGCCGGTCACCGTCACGTTGTTCCTGCTGCGCACGTCCATCGGCTCATCCTGTCACCTCCACCACGCCCATACCGCTCGGGAACCGGGCGGCGGACACCGACGTCTCACCGCCACGGCAAGCCACACGCGGCAGAACAGGGACACCATGCGGCGACTTCCAGTCGGTGGGCCGGCGGTACTGGTGCTGGCACTGGCGCTGATGACGGCGACGGCATGCGGTGCAACGCCCGGAACCCCCACCACCGAGACGCCCGCCGGCACATCGGCCGGATCGGCGGCAGGGTCGGCGACCGCGGCACCGCCGACGCGACCGCGTGAGGTGAGGCTCGACGGCGAGGATCCGTGCGCGCTCCTGACCGCCGGGCAACTGGCCGAGTTCGGGATCGCCGGCGCGGGCAAACCGATACCCGTCAAGGTGTACGAGACCACCGGCTGCTCGTGGACCGCGACCGGTGCGGGCTACCGCCTGATCCCGGTGCCCACCGAGGGCATCGAGGCCTGGACCGGCGGCGAGCGGGCCGCCAAGCCGACCGAAACCGGACCGGTCCTCGGCTTCCCTGCCATCACGGTCACGGTGCCGTCCGACACCGCCTCCTGCGACGTGATGGTCGACATGGCGGAAGGGCAGTACCTCGTCGCGTCGTTCACCGGCGCGGGTGCCGGTGACCAGGGCACCGAACCGTGTGACGGGGCGCGGCGACTGGCGGAGGCCGCCGTGCACAACCTGCTGGGGTGACCCGGCCGGATCCCCGGCGGCCAGATCGTCACAGCGGCCGGATCGTCGGCGGCCGGACTGTCGGTGGTCGGGGTTACCGTGCCGGTCATGAGGATGTCGAACGCCACCGAGCTGACCGCCGAGCACCACGCCCAACTGGCCGAGCTCGGGCTGCGCACGGACCACTTGGACGAGGCGATCTGGGCCGGGGTCGACGCCCGGGCCTCCGCGCCACCGCTGGGCCCGACCAACGGCGCCGGCCTGTTGGACTGGATCCACCGGGTCGGCAGACTCCGCGAGGTCCTCGTCGCCGAGGGCTGGACGCGGGTCGACAAGTGGAACGCGGGCCTCGTCCAGCACCCCACCAAACCGGTCGTGCTCGGCACCCTCCAGGGCAACC
The DNA here is from genome assembly GCF_040673975.1 of Actinosynnema sp. NPDC050801. Taxonomy (NCBI): domain Bacteria; kingdom Bacillati; phylum Actinomycetota; class Actinomycetes; order Pseudonocardiales; family Pseudonocardiaceae; genus Actinosynnema; species Actinosynnema sp. NPDC050801. The sequence continues at coordinate 156,324 of NZ_JBFAQZ010000018.1, forward strand.
GCCACACCGGTACCCCCGGCGCCCCGCTGCGCAGCGACTACGCCAAGGGACCGGCCATAGCGGCCATGATGCGCGGCAACGACCGCGACCAGTTCACGCTCTTCGACTCGCTGCACACGCACGAGTGGAAGCTGTGGTTCCTCGTCACCTACCCCCACCAGGAAGGCGAGCGGCTGGTCGTGCTGCGCGAGGTGGCGCAGCCGGAGCCCACGCCGCAGGGCCAGGTCGTGGACCGGTGGGCACGCCGGATCACGTTGCCGCCCTTGGTGTTCGGCCCGCTGCCCGCACCACGCGACCCGCACGGCCACCACGGTCCCGAGGACGTCGACGTGACCGTCACGCCACGCCCGTAGGCGGGTGCGAGAATGGCGCGATCATGCTCACGCCCTCCCGCCTCGTCCTGGCCCGGACCCGTCGCGGTCTGACCGCGGTGGAACTGGCGCGCAAGGCGGGCACCAGCCCGGCGAGCATCGGTGACTACGAGCACGGCCGCCGCCGACCACGACCCGACACCGCCGCGAGGCTCACCGAGGCACTCGGCTTCCCGCCGGGCTTCCTCGAAGCCGACGACGTGCCGGAGGTCGAGGTGGCGTTCGACGGCACCCGAGCCCAGCCGTCCCAGCGGCAACGGGACGCCGCGGTCAGCGCCGCACGCCTGGCCGTCGACTTCGACGGCTGGCTGAGCCGAGCCTTCACCTTCCCGGAGCCGGACGTGCCGACGTGGGAGCACCCCGACCCGGAGACCGCGGCCGAGGTGGTGCGCGCCCGCTGGGGCATCCCCCACCGCCCGGCGCCCAACATGGTCCACCTGCTGGAAGCACACGGCGTCCGCGTCTTCTCCCTGCCGCCGGACTGCGCCGCCGCCGGACCGTTCTCCTGCCACCACGACGGCACCCCGTACGTCTTCCTCGACCCGACCGCGGCACCCGGCCAGGCCCGCTTCGACACCGCCCGCGAGCTCGGCCACCTGACCGGGAACGTCGACGCGCACGCGTTCGCCACCGCGTTCCTGCTGCCCCGGGCCGGCGTGCTGGCCGCCATCCCGCGCGGCCCGCTCACCGAGCACGTCGTCGCGCACAGCGCCACCTGGCACGTGTCGCCGCTGACCCTGGCGCACCGCCTGCACGCCCTCGGCCTGCTCACCCGGACCCAGCACGCGACGGTGTGCGCCCAACTGGCCCGGCGCTCGGCCGGCACGGATCGCCGCACCGCGGGCATGGACCGCGGCACCGCCGGCATGGACCGGCGCGAGACGTCCCAGCGGCTCACCAAGGTCTTCCGCGCCCTGCGCGCCAGGGGCACGACGCCGCACGGCATAGCCCGCGAACTGCTGCTGGACGTGGAAGAGCTGAACGGGCTCGTGTTCGGCCTGGTGCTCACCGCCCTGCCGGGCCAGGGCGACACCGGCCGCCCCACCCGACCGAACCTCACCGTCGTCCCGAGGTAGCCGTCCGGCTTCAGGCCCAGGCGCCGGCCGCGTCCTTGACGTAGTCGCCGAACAGCCGTCCGTCGTGGCCCAGCACGGACGGCACACCGTCGGACAGCGCGGCGTCGTGGCCGTCGCGGATCGCGGTCAGCGACATCGTCAGCACCTCCGCGTACGCCTCGTCGATGCCGGCCTGCACCAACCTGCGGGTGTAGTCGGCCGCGGGCACGTCCACCACGCGGATCGAACGCCCCGACACCTCGCCGATCCGCGCCAACGCCTCGCCGAACGTCAACGCCTCCGGCCCCGACACCTCGTACTCCACCCCCGAGTGCCCGTCCTGCGTCAACGCCGCCACGGCCACGTCGGCGATGTCCTGCGCGTCGATGAACGGGTGCGCGCCGTCACCGCCCTCGGGCAGCACGACCTCGCCCGCCAGCACCTCCGGCAGGAAGTAGTCCTCGCTGAAGTTCTGCGCGAACCACGTCGGCCGCACGACCGTCCAGTCCACCCCCGACTCCCGCACGGCGCGCTCACGGCCGTCGTCCGACGAGAGCCCGCGCGCCGACAGCAGAACGATCCGCCCCACACCCGCCTCCACCGCCTGCGGCACGAACGCCGCCACCTCGGTGTCGTCCAGGTTGAGCGCGAGCGGCACGAGGTAGACGGCGGTGGCGCCGTCGAGGGCGGGTGCCCAGGTGGACTGGTCCGACCAGTCGAAGCGGATGTCCGTGCTGCGGGACACGGGGCGGTGGGCGACACCGCGGGCGTCGAGGGCGGAGGTGACGCGACGGCCGGTCTTGCCGGTGGCTCCGATAACCAGGATTGTCATGCCACCAGACAATCAAGATCGTGCTGGGCGGAACATGGCTCACCGTCCCGGATGCATGTTCAATCGTCTACGTGGACCCTCTCACCGATCTCCTGCGCGGGGTGCACGCGCAGCACGCCGACGTGTGCCGCTCGTTGGCCTCACCACCGTGGTCCCTGGCGTTCCCGGTGACGGCGCCGTTCACCCTCGTCACGGCCGTGCGCGGCGACACCTGGCTGCTGGTCGAGGACGGCACCAGCATCCTCATGCGCCCCGGTGACGTCGGCCTGGTCCGCGGCCCGTTGCGGTTCGTGCTGGCCGACGACCCGTCCACGTCCCCGCAGCTGGAGATCACCGCGGCGGACTGCGAGCAGTGGCGCGTGGGCCCCCGCACGTACGGCTTCGCCGACGAGGGTGCCGACGAGAGCGCCGGCGAGCACGACACGGTGGTGATCACCGCCGCCTACGACGTCGAGAGCCGCATGGCCCGTCGGCTGCTCAACGCCCTGCCGGCGGCGTTCGTGGTGTCGTGCGAGGACGAGCACTGCCCGACCTTGGACGTGCTGTCCGCGGAGATCTCCAAGGAGCAGGCCGGGCAGGACATCATTCTCGAACGGTTGCTGGACCTCCTGCTGGCGTACACGCTGCGTGAGTGGTTCGACGGATCCGAGACGAACACGCCGGCGTGGTACCGGGCGTTGAGCGACGAGATCGTCGGCCCCGCGCTGCACGCCATGCACGACTCGCCGGAGCGCGCCTGGACCGTCGCGGAACTCGCAGCGCGCGCCGGGGCGTCACGGACGGCGTTGGCGCGCCGGTTCACCGCGCTGGTCGGAGTGCCGCCGCTGACCTACCTGACCGAGTGGCGCATGGACGTGGCCGCGGACCTGCTGCGCAGACCGGATGCGACGGTGAGGTCGGTGGCACGTGCCGTCGGGTACGCGGACGGGTTCACGTTCAGCACGGCGTTCAAGCGGGTGCGCGGCGTGCGGCCGAGCGACCACCGCCGGCCTGGCGACCACCGTGTGGTAGCTCTGCGGGCATGAACTTGGAAGACCTGCGGGACGCCCTGCGCCGCTTCGCCGCCGCGCGTGACTGGGACCAGTACCACACCCCGAAGAACCTCGTGATGGCGTTGTCCGGGGAGGTCGGCGAGCTGACCGACCTGTTCCAGTGGCTCACGCCGGAGCAGGCCGCGCGGGCCATGGACGACCCCGAGTTGGCGTGGCACGTGCGGGACGAGCTGGCGGACGTCGTGCACTACCTCGTGCGGTTGGCCGACAAGCTCGACGTGGACCTCATCGAGGCGGCGTTCGCCAAGATCGAGCGCAACGAACGGCGCTTCCCGACCGGTGGCCTCAAGCCGGTGGACCTCAAGCCCGTGGACGTCGAGCCGGTCGAGTCGGTGGATGTCGGGCCCGGGGATCTCAAGGCCGGCGGCGCTGAGCCCGTCGAGTGAGGTGCCGCTACAGGTAGGTCAGCAGGAGCAGGATCAGGCATACGAGGACGACCAGGCCCAGGACGACCGAGGCCCACATCGGTGTCTCGGAGGACGGCAGGCTGGCACGGGAGTGCCGGCCTCTTCGGCTGATTCGTCTGCGTGCGCGCCACGGCACCGGCGCCTCCCCTGTCCACTCTCCGCTGCTCATGCCGGCTACGGTATGGACGATCAAAGGCGGCGATCCGTGCGTCACCCGCTCGCGCGAGGTGCGTCGCCCGAATAGCGGTGGAAGCCACCGGAAAGTGACGGGTCGCCGTCGCGTGGAAAGCCGGACCGGAACTTGCACTGAACGCAAAAAGCCTTCAGGGGCACCCGTATCCACGGATGCCCCTGAAGGCTGAAGAATTGTTCGGCGGCGTCCTACTCTCCCACACCCTCACGAGTGCAGTACCATCGGCGCTGGAAGGCTTAAC
>NZ_JBFAQZ010000019.1:0-158547 GCF_040673975.1 Actinosynnema sp. NPDC050801
CGTCGGCCTACTCCTGGCCACCGGCCAGGCACACACCCGACCAGCCCACCACAAGAAGGGCACCAAACCCCGCCGAACAGCTTAAACGGCAAGCTGAGTGTCCGTTCCCGAGCGTGAGCGGATGAGGCGCTTCGATGCGCGGACGAGAGAACTATCGCTGGGACTTCCGTTCGGATTCATCCCGACCAGAGGCAACCTCGGCGCATCCGAGGCGCGTTCCTGCTGTTGTAAAGGCACAACACAGGAGGTCACCGGGTGAAACGCGCCGAGGAGGACACGTACCGCGAGTACGTGACGGCTCGGATGGAGACGATGCGCCGCACCGCGTACCTCCTGTGCCGGGACTGGCACACCGCGGACGACGTCGTGTCGATCACCATCGGCAAGCTGTACCGGCACTGGCCGAGGGTCGGCGCGACACCCGGTATCGACGCGTACGTCCGCAAGGCGCTGCTGCGCACCTGGCTGGACGAGAAGCGCAGGCCGTGGCGTCGTGAGCAGGCCGTCGAGGAGCTGCCCGAGCTGCCGACGGCGGAGGAGTTCGCCGTGGTCGGCCGGGCACAGCTGCTCGACCTGCTCGACGGGCTGCCGCCCAAGCGCAGGGCCGCGGTGGTGTTGCGCCTCTACTGCGATCTCTCGGTGGAGGAGACCGCCGAGATCCTCGGTTGCTCGGTGGGCACCGTGAAGAGCCAGACCGCGCGAGGGCTCGACACGTTGCGCGCCAAGGCAGCGCAGTCCGACTAGCGAGAGGTGCGTGATGGACAAGCAACTGTTCGACGACGCGATCGGGGAGGTGCCGCCGTCCACGGTCGACGTGGACGCGGTCATCGTCCGCGGCCGCCGCGCGGCCCGGCTTCGCCGCGTGACGCACCCGGCGGTCGCGGCCGGGGTGGCCGTGGTGCTGCTGACCGGTGTGGCCGCGTACTCGATGACACCGGGCGACGACGGTGGCGTGACCGTCGGCACGGCAGCCCCGACGTCTACCACGGCGCCACCGGCCTCGACGCCGTCGCGGCCGAGGGCGCAACCGTCCGGGCACGACCAGCCGGGCGTGGTCACGCTCCCGCCGATCCCGGACCCGGTGCCGCCACCGCAGTGCGAACAGGGCGACCTGGAGACCGTCGCCGAGGCCGCTGGGCGCCTCACCCGGGCCGCCACGAAGGCCGTGCGGGAACGGCGTCCGGACGTGCAGCTCGTGGCGAACGCGGAGTTCCCGGCGGGTACGCCCCGAGGGCCGTTGGAGTTCTACCAGACGGTCGAGCCGGCGTACCCCGACGTGTCCGTCTGCGACGTCCGGGCCACTCTCCACGCCTGGGCGACGGCCAGCACACCACTCGGGGACGGCAACATCGGGTTCGATACCCGGCCCGCCTTCTTTCCCACGCTGAGTCCGCTGTGCGGCGAGGAGGGCACCCTCGACCGGACCCACTGCGCGGAAGTCACCGGACCCCGGGGGGAGAAGATCCTCACCGAGGTGTTCGAGTTCGAGCGGGGCACCCGCAAGCACCAGGTGCAGGTCATCCGCGCGGACGGCACGTGGCTGCGGATCGAGTCCGAGAACGTCGCCACGGTCAAAGGCAGTGGCGGACCGACCGCGCCCGCGCCTCCGTTCACCGTCGAGCAGCTCATCGCCATCGGCACCGACCCGGCGCTGACGCTGTTCCCGTAGGTCGGCGGGCAAGCGCCACCCGAGCCGGCCCCGGACGGGCACCGTCACCGACCCGGCCGGTTCGGGTGGCCACCGACCCGCGACGGGCAGATCACCAGGCCGATCGTCATCTCGCCCGAGAACAGGCGGCCGGCTCCCGGTTCGGGGTCGGTACGGGGGTTCGGTCTGAGCGGCTTTGTCCTTTTCGGACACCTCTGGGTCGGTGAAGACGAACGGGTAGCCGTATATGGCGTCGGGCCGGATCAGGGGGAAGGGTCAGGCCGCCGGCACTCCGAGTCGCGCTACCCGGATCGCGACCTGAGGCAACGGTCGGCGAATGGCGGAGGTTAGCCCGCCGGTCGGGCTTCGACGAGGCCGAGCGTCTCATACGGGACATTCCTCGAAAACCTTCCCGTTACATCTTGACGCGGTCGATGTTATCGCTCACAGTCCACGTGGTGCGGTCAGTCGCACCGCCGGTCGGCCATCCAACACCCACACACCTCAATATCCCGGCACGGATCGTCCTCGAATGTTAGCGCTAACACGTTACTTTTCGAGCAGTTTTCCGTGCGCGGATGTCGTCGGGGTCGGCGCCGATGCGGCCCGCCTCATGTCGGCGGTCCCCCACGATGAAAGGAACGATGCCATGTCGGTTGGGTTTGCGCGCACCGCGAGGTGGCGGCCGGGGTTGGCCGCCGCGGCGGTCCTGGCGGTCCTGGGCGGGCTGCTCACGGTGGCCACGACGCCGGCGTCGGCCGCCACGGTGGACACCACCGCCTGGTACGTACTGGTGAACCGCAACAGCGGCAAGGCCCTCGACGTCAACGGCGCGTCCACCGCCGACGGCGCCAACCTCGTCCAGTGGGCCCGCACCAACGCCAACAACCAGCAGTTCCAGTTCGTGGACTCGGGCGGCGGCTACTACCGGTTGCGCGCGCGGCACTCCGGCAAGGTGCTCGACGTCTTCAACTGGTCGTCGGCCGACGGTGCCGCGGTCGTGCAGTGGCCCGACGGCAACGGTGCCAACCAGCAGTTCCGGCTGGCCGACTCCGACAGCGGCTACGTCCGGCTGGTCAACCGCAACAGCGGGAAGGTGGTGGAGGTGCAGGGCGCCTCGACCGCCGACGGCGGCGGCGTGGTGCAGTACAGCGACTGGAACGGCAGCAACCAGCAGTGGCAGCTCGTCCGGGTCGGTGGGGGCGGCGGCACCTGCACCCTGCCGTCGTCGTACCGCTGGACGTCGACCGGCCCGCTGGCGACCCCGAAGTCGGGGTGGGTCTCGCTCAAGGACTTCAGCGCCGTCGTCCACAACGGCCGGAAGCTCGTCTACGGCACGTCGCACGACACCGGGACCGCCTGGGGAGGCATGAGCTTCAGCCCCTTCACGAACTGGTCCGACATGGCGACCGCCACCCAGAACACGTTGTCCTTCAGCGCCGTCGCGCCGACGCTGTTCTACTTCGCCCCGAAGAACATCTGGGTGATCGCCTACCAGTGGGGTTGGCCGGACACCTTCTCCTACCGGACGTCGAGCGACCCCACCAACCCCAACGGCTGGTCCGCGCAGCAGACGCTGTTCACGGGCACCCTCCCCAAGGGGGCACCTCTCGACCAGACCCTCATCGCTGACGACAGGAACATGTACATGTTCTTCGCCGACGACCTCGGCGGCATCTACCGGGCCAGCATGCCCATCGGGAACTTCCCGGGCAGTTTCGGCTCCAGCTACACGAAGATCATGAGCGACACACCGGAGAACCTGTTCGAGGCGGTCGAGGTCTACAAGGTCCAGGGCCAGAACCAGTACCTCATGATCGTCGAGGCGCAGGGGTCGAACGGGCGCTTCTTCCGCTCGTTCACCGCCACCAGCCTGGACGGCACGTGGACCCCGCAGGCCGACACCCAGGGCAACCCCTTCGCCGGCAAGGCCAACAGCGGTGCCACCTGGACCAACGACATCAGCCACGGCGACCTGGTGCGCACCAACCCCGATCAGACCAAGACCATCGACCCCTGCAACCTCCAGTTGCTCTACCAGGGCCGCGACCCCCGTTCTGACGGCATGGACTACGGCAAGCTGCCCTACCTGCCGGGTGTGCTGACGCTGCAACGCTGACCAGTGGCGTGACGCAGGTCCGGCTCGGGCGTTCCTGACGTCCGCGGGCGAGGACGTACGCCGAACCGGGTGAGCGTCAGGAACGTGTGGAACTGGAGCGGCGGGCTCGGCACAAAGCCGAGCCCGCCCGCGCACGCGGGGAACCCGGGGTGGTCACCGGACGGCGGCGGGGACCTTCTCATTGAGGACGGGCTGAAGGCTGCTTGCAGTGTCCAGGCGCCTATATGGCCTGCTTATGCGGTGTCGCCAGAGGGGGCGCGGCTCTGTGGACGTTTCACCGGCTGGTGCGGGTGCCGGTGAGTGACGGAACCCACCTACCGGGTCGGTCGGCTTACCGACCGAATCGGTCGGTAAGTCTGTACCGTGGTGGACATGGCACGGGCACTGCGCGGGATGACCGAGGACCAGTTGCTCGATCGCGTGGCCGGGCTCTTCGCACGGCACGGGTTCGATCACACGTCGGTGAAGGACCTGGCCGACGCGGTCGGGTTGTCGAAAGCCGGGTTGTTGCACCACTACCCGACCAAGGAAGCGCTGTTCGAGGCCGCGCTGGACGTCGGCCGCACGCACAGCAGGCACCTGCTGGAGCAGGCGGCGCGGATGCCCGTCGGCCCGGCGCGGGACCGGCGGGCGGTGGAGCTGCTGGTCGACTTCGCGTTCGACCGCCCCGGCCTGATCGCCCTGGAGTCACGCGCGATCGGCATGCTGGGCGCCGACGACGTGGACCGCAACCGCCTGGACGCCTTCTCCCAGCACGTCTTCGTGGTGTTCGGCGTCGAGCCGGACGGCGACGACACCGAGCGGCTCGTCCGGGTCGTCGGGATGCTCAGCGCCCTGGCCGTGCTGAGCCTGGCGGCCAACCACGCGGGCGAGAAGACCGCGTGGCGGCCGCACATCATCGCCACCTGCCTGGACGCGCTCGGTCACCGCGACACCTCCCCGGTCGCCCCATCCCCGGCCGGCCCCTCCCCATCCGTCCCCACCCCCGCGGAGGCCTGACCCCCATGGCACGCCTGCTCTACCGACTCGGCCTCGGCGCGCACCGCCGCCGCCTGGTCGTCGTCCTGCTGTGGCTGCTGGTGCTCGGCGGCACGGGCGTCGGCGCGGCCACCCTGGCCGGGCCGACCTCCGGTTCCTTCTCCATCCCCGGCCAGGAGTCCACCACCGCCCTGGACAAGATCTCCGAGGAGTTCGGCACGGGTGGCGGCGCGACCGCACGGGTGGTCGTCAGCGCCCCCGACGGCGGCAAGGTGACCTCTCCCGAACACGCCCAGGAGCTCGCCGCGCTGGTGGGGGAGCTGTCCGAACTGCCGGGCGTCACGTCGGCGACCAACCCGCTCGACCCGCGGGCCCCGACCGTGAACGCCGACCAGGACGTCGCCTACAGCACGGTCACCTTCGAGGCCCCGGTCGGCGAGGTCACCGAGGCGCAGCGCACCGCGCTCGTCGACGCCACGCGGGACGTGCGCGGGCTGACCGCGGAGGTCACCGGCGAGGCCACCCAGGCCCCGCCGCACGTGGGCGGCCCCGCGGAGATCATCGGCGTGGCCATCGCGCTGCTGGTCCTCGCCATCACCTACGGCTCGCTCGTGCTGGCCGGCATGAACCTGCTGACCGCCGCCGTCGGCGTGGGCATCGGCGCGCTGGGCGTCACCATCGCCTCCGGCTTCATGGACCTGCAGTCCACGACACCCATCCTGGCCGCGATGCTCGGCCTGGCGGTCGGCATCGACTACGCCCTGTTCATCATCAACCGCTACCGGCAGGAGCTGCGCCGGGGCCGGGACGTGGGCGACGCCATCGGCACGGCCGTGGGCACCGCCGGCTCCGCGGTGGTGACCGCCGGCCTGACCGTGGTCATCGCGCTGGCGGGCCTGGCCGTCGTCGGCATCCCGTTCCTGACCCAGATGGGCGTCGCCGCCGCGGTGACCATCGTGGTCGCGGTGCTCGTCGCGGTCACGCTGGTGCCCGCCGTGCTGGGCTTCCTCGGCCGCCGCGTGCTGCCGCGCAAGCAGCGCACCGCACCGGTCGAGCAGGTCGAGGACGCCGGGGACGCCGGGCGCGGCTTCTTCCGCGGCTGGATCGGCGGTGTCACCCGCAACCGGGTGGTGGCGCTGCTGCTGGCGGTCGCCGGGCTCGGCGCGATCTCGCTGCCCGTGCTGTCGATGGAGACCACCCTGGTCGCCGCGCCGGCCGCCGACTCGACGCAGGCCCGTGCGGAGCGGACGCTCGCCGACGGATTCGGCGAGGGCTTCAACGGTCCGCTGGTGGTGCTGTTCGAAGGCGACAACGCCGCCGGGACGGCCGCCGCGGCCGCCGGGACCATCCAGGGCGCCGGTGACATCGCGCTCGTCACGCCGCCAGTGCCCAACGCCGACGGCACCGCCGCCATGGTCACCGTCATCCCGAAGTCCGGGCCGGCGACGCAGGCCACCGAACAGCTGGTCACCGACCTGCGCGAACGGCTGGCCGACGTGGACGGCGCGACCACCTACGTCACCGGCGCCACCGCCGTGAGCGTGGACGTGGCCGTCGCCCTGGACGAGGCCATGCCGGTCTACCTGGCGCTGGTCGTCGGCCTCGCCCTGGTGCTGCTGGTCCTGGTGTTCCGGTCGCTGCTGGTCCCGCTGGTGGGCGTGCTGGGGTTCCTGCTCACCATCGGCGCCTCGCTCGGCGCGACGGTCGCGGTGTTCCAGTGGGGTTGGCTGGCCGACGCGGTCAACCTCGACACCACCGGCCCGCTGCTGAGCCTCACCCCGATCCTGATGGTGGGCATCCTGTTCGGCCTCGCGATGGACTACCAGATCTTCCTGGTGTCCCGGATGCACGAGGCGCACCACCACGGCAGGCCGCCGCTCGACGCGATCCGCACCGGTTTCGGGCAGGCCGCGCCCGTGGTGGTCGCCGCCGCGCTGATCATGTTCTCGGTGTTCGCCGGGTTCGTGCCGGCGGGCGAGGGTCCGATGAAGTCCATCGCGTTCGCGCTGGCCATCGGCATCCTGGTGGACGCGTTCGTGGTCCGCATGGTCATCGTGCCCGCCGCGCTGGCCCTGCTGGGCGAGAAGGCCTGGTGGCTGCCGAAGTGGCTGCGCCGGCTGCCGGCCCTCGACGTGGAGGGCGCCGCGCTGGAGCAGGACCGCAAGGAACTGGTCGACGCGACGCGGTGACCGCGACGGGTCCGGCGTCGGGCACCGGCGCCGGACCCGTGCGGGTTCACACCGACTTCGCGAGCCACTCGTCGAACGTGGTCGGCGCGATGCGGGCGCCCTCGCCCGGCAGCAGCGCGTTCCCGGCCATCTCCAAGCCGAACACACCCGACCACGTCGGCACCAGGCGCACGTCCCGGCCACGCGCCTGGTACGTGCGCCGTGCCATGTCGACGAGGTCCTGCGTCTCGGGACCTGCGACGTCCGCGTGACGACCCCGCGGCTCGCCGACGGCGACCTCGGCGAGGATGTCGGCCACGTCCTGCGGCGCGATCGGCTGCACCAGCAGCGGCGCGATGGCGGCGACGCCGTCCCGCTCGGTCCAGTCCGCGACCATCTCGGCGAAGTCGTGGAACTGCGTGGCGGGGACGATCGTCCACGGCACGGGGCTCGCGGCGACCAGGCGTTCCTGCTCGCGCTTGCCCGCGTAGTGCACGTTGCCCTCGATGTCCGCGATGCCGACGATCGACAGCAGCACGTGGTGCCGGACGCCGGCCCGCGCCTCGGCGTCGAGCAGGTTCCGGGTCATCCCGCCGAACAGGCGCACGGTCTCGGCGCGGTCGGCCGAGGGCGCGTTGACCGCGTCGACCACCGCGTCGACCCCGGTCAGCGCCTCGGCGAGGCCTTCGCCGGTCGACAGGTCCACGCCGAGCGAACGGCTGATGCGCACGACCTCGTGCCCGCCCCGTTCCAGGGTGGCCGCGGTGAGGGAGCCGATGTTGCCGGTCGCGCCGGCGACTGCGATCCGCATGACGATCCTTCCGTTCGGACGTGTGCGGTCAACCTATCTCGGACTAAATAGATCTGCAATGTCTTGGATAGACTGGGCGGCGTGAAGCTGCCTGTGAGCACGGAGTGGGTCCTGCACTGCGCGACCACCCTGGCGCAACTCGACCCCGGTGCCACGGCGTCCGCGGCCCAGCTCGCCGCCTACTACGACCTGCCGGCGCCCTACCTGGCCAAGCAGCTCCAGGCCCTGGTCCGGGCGGGCGTGCTGACCGCGACCACCGGGCCGCGCGGCGGTTTCCGGCTCGCCCGGCCCGCGTCGGAGATCACGTTGTTGCACGTGGTCGAGGCCGTCGACGGCGCGTCCTCGCCGTACGAGTGCCAGGAGATCCGCCAACGGGGCCGCGGCGCGCTGCCCGCGCGGGACTGCCAGAACACGTGCCTGCTCGCGGCCAAGATGGCCGCCGCGCACGACGCGTGGCGGCGCAGCCTCGCCGCCGACTCGCTCGCCGACGTCGTCGCCGCGCTGCCGCCCACGGCTCCGGCCCGCACCCGGTCGCTCCTCGCGTCGACCGGGACCGCACCGCGCCGAACGCCCTGAGCGCGCGCTGAGGCCGTCCGCACGAACCGGATTCCGCCGAACGCCTGCGCGCCGACCGGAACCGGCGATATAGGTGTCCCCGGCACAGCAGGCACGGGGACGGGCGGGGTGTGGACGTGAGTGGGTTCGGGGCGGTGCCCGAGGAGTTGCGGCAGGCGGCCGGGAGGATCGGCGACGCGGGCGACCGGACCTCCGGCATGGTGTGGTGCGGGCCGAGCGGCGAGTACGGGCACGACGGGGTCGCCGGCGCGTGGGAGCTGTTCATCGAGGAGATGAAGGCGTACGTCGAGCGGCTGCGCCGGCAGGCCGACGAGCACGCCATCGGGTTGCGTGCGGCGGCGTCGTCCTACGTGGACGTCGACGGCGAGGGCGCGGCCGGGTTCGGTCGGCTCGACGGGCCGGTGTCCTGATGGCCGCGCGACTCGGCGAGACCGACGACCCCAAGGCGCTCGTCCCCGGTGAGCCGGAGCTGATCAGCGGCGACCTGCGGCAGCTGGTGCGGACGCTGCGGCAGGTCGTGGCCGTCGGCGAGGACCTCGCCCGGGTCGACCCCGGCGGCTGGAGCGGTGGCGCGAGCGGCGCGTTCCGGTCGGCCTTCCACGCCGAACCGCCCCGCTGGCTCCAGGCCGGCGCCGACATGGGCGGCGGCGGGCAGCTGCTGGCCGACTACGCCGACGCGCTGGTCGAGAGCCAGGGTGAGGCGCAGCGGGCCGTCGAGCTGTACCTGCAAGCCCGGGCCGCGTCCCGCCTGGCCGCCGCCGAGCACGACGCGATGGTGCTCTCCGGCACGGCCACCGCACCGTTCCGGGACCCCGGGCAGGCGGGCGCGGCCGAGGCGCAGAAGGTGCTCGACGACGCCCGCGAGGGCCTGTCCGGCATCGGCGACGTGGTGGCCAAGGCGCTCGGCTGGGAGTCCGACGGCAAGGGCGGCTACAAGAAGACGTTCGGCAAGGAGAAGTTCGGCGCCTCCCACCGCGAGACCGACGAGGAGGGCGAGGACACCGGCGGCTGGCAGTACGGCGTGGACGGGCGCTCGTACGAGAGCAAGTCCGGCAGCGAGTCCAAGCGCCTGCTCACCGAGGCGATCGGCGAGATCGCCGAGAAGTTCGGCGTCGACCTGCGCGAACGGGAGTGGGGCGAGGACGGGCACGCCGCGGTCAAGGAGGGGGAGGAGGACGGCGACTTCCGGGCCGGCCCGATCTCCGGCCAGGGCCGGGTCAGCGGCACGCTGCTCAGCGCGGAGGCCGAGGCGACCGCGACCGCGAGCTACTCGGGCGTGACGGTCGGCGCGAGCGCGGGCGCGTACCTGGCCACCGCCCACGCCGAGGGCGAGATCAAGGTCGGGCAGCACGCGAGCGTCTCGGGCAGCGCCGACGGCATGATCGGCGCGGCCGGCGAGGTGAAGGGCTCCATCGGGCTGCTCGGCGCCAAGGGCAACGCCGAGGCGTTCGCGGGCGCCAAGGTCTCCGGCGAGGCGGGCGCCGAGGTCGCGGGCATCGGCGCGGGCGTGAACGGCGAGGCCTGGGCCGGCATCGGCGGCCACGCGAGCGGTCAGTTCGGCATGGGCGAGGACGGCAAGTTCCACGTCGGCGGGTCGGTGGGGCTCGCGTTCGGCGTGGGTGGCAAGGTCGGGTTCGACGTCAGCGTCGACCCGGTCGAGGTCGTGGAGACGGTGGCCGACGTCGCGGACGACGTGGGCGAGATCGCGCAGGACGTCGGCCGCGGTGTCGGCAACGCGGCGGAGGGCGCGGGCCGCGCCATCGGCCGCCTGTTCGGCCGGTGAACGGCATGACCCCAGGAGGAGACCCAGGCATGGCCACCACCCTTCCGGTGCCGATCGAGTTCTCGTTGCCCGACGGGTGGCTCTCGGCTCCGCCCGACGAGGTCGGGGCGCCGCAGGCGGCGTTCGTCGCGCTGCACCCCGGTTCCAGCGCGGGGTTCACCGCGAACGTGACGATCAGCGGCGAGGTCCGCGCCGACGACGCCACCCTGGCGCAGATCGCCGAACGGGCCGCGGCCCGGCTGGCCGACGGCGTCGGCCCGGTCGAGGTCGGGCGGCGCAACGAGCTGGAGTCCGCCTACACGCAGGTGGTGCGGCTGACCGCGCCCGTCGGCGGACGTCCGGTGGACCTGGTGCAGTTGCAGGTGTTCCTGGCCATGGCGGACGTGCGCGACGAGCGCAGGCGTGCGGTGCTGCAGATCGTGCTCAGCGCGACGCCCGGCCAGTTCGAGGACCTGGTCGGCGACTTCCAGGCGTTCCTGGAGACCATCCGCCCGGACGAGGGGGCGACCCGGTGACCGAGTCCGCCGACATCCTGCTGCGCCGCATCGAGGCCATCGACACGGCCGCCGCCGACAACCGGTTGCGCGCGGAGTCCTACCGGCGCATGGCCGAGGGGCTCCGGGACGTGGTGGGCACGGCGACGTCACCCGACCGCGTGGTGACCGTGCTCGCCGGGTCGGACGGCGCGGTCAAGTCGATCACGTTCGGCCAGGCCGTGCGCTCGGTCGACCCCGCCGTGCTGTCCACCACCACGCTGCGCACCATCGCGCTGGCCCGCGCGGACGCGGCCCGCAAGCAGGCCGAGGTGGTCCGCGCGGCGTTGGGCGACACGACGCTGCTGGACCAGGTGCTGGCCGACGACCGGCGGGCGTTCGGCGACGAGCCGCCGCAGGAGCCCGTCGCGGTCACCGCGCCGCCCCGGATCGTGCGGCGTGCCGCGCCGGTGGAGGACGACGAGCCGGACATGGCCTACCGGAGTCGCGACGCCTGGTGATGCCGGGGCGTTCGTAGGTCCACTGTGGAGCGGCGGATGTCCTTCGGTGCAACCGGAAGTTCCGCCGGACGGGTGATGTGCCGGCGTGCTCTTCCCGCCAGACGCGGAACCGCCCGTGCCGATCGGGGCACGGGCGGTTCTCGACGGGGTCAGGCGGCGTTGGCCTTGAGCTTGCGCGCCAGGTGCTCGGGCCTGGCCCAGCGCACCTTGGTGGCCCAGCCCAGCTTCTCGAACGCCCAGATCAGGCGGGCCGTGATGTCGATCTGGCCGCGACGGACGCCGTGTCGCGCGCACGTCGGGTCGGCGTGGTGGGAGTTGTGCCACGACTCGCCCATGGAGGCGATGGCCAGCGGCCAGAAGTTGGCCGACTTGTCCCGCGCGGTGAACGGCCGGTCGCCGATCATGTGGCAGATCGAGTTCACCGACCACGTCACGTGGTGCAGCACGGCCACCCGGACCAGGCCCGCCCAGAAGAACGCGGTCAGCGCGCCCCACCAGCTCCACGTCACCAGGCCGCCGATGACGGCCGGCGACAGCAGCGTGACCACGGTCAACGCCGGGAACCAGCGGTTCACGCGCTGGATGTCGGGGTCGGCGAGCAGGTCGGGCGCGAAGCGCGCCGCGTTGGTCTGCTCGCGGTCGAACAGCCAGCCCAGGTGCGCGTGCCAGAACCCCTTGGCCAACGCGCCCGCGGACGTGCCGAACCGCCAGGGGGAGTGCGGGTCGCCGTCGCGGTCGGCGTAGGCGTGGTGCCTGCGGTGGTCGGCGACCCAGTCGATGACCGGGCCCTGCATGGCCATGCTGCCGACGACGGCGAGCGCGATCCGCAACCCGCGGTTGGCGGTGAACGCGCCGTGGGTGAAGTAGCGGTGGAAACCGGCCGTCACGCCCAGGCACGTCAGCGTGTAGAAGAACAGCGCGAGGCCGATGTCGACCCACCCGAGGCCCCAGCCCCAGGCGAACGGGACCGCGGCGGCCAGGGCGAGGGCCGGGACGACGACGAAGAGCTTGACCAGGAACACCTGGGTCGAGGACTTCTCACCGGCGAACATCGGTTCCGGTGCGGTGCGGGAACGGTCCGCGGTGGAATCCGCGGTGGAACCGGTCCGGAGTGCTTCGGTCACGAGCGATACCTCCGTGCGTGCGGTGACGGGGTCTCCGCCGCCGGGGTCTCGGGCGATCGGTGTGGAAATACCCGACGCCCCGCAGTTCCAAACCGGGACCGCGGGGCGTCGGGCTTCGAGTCTCCGTCAGCGTCACCGCCGGTAGGAGCAAGCGAAAGGGGTCAGGCGGACATCAGATGGCGCGGACGCCGACGGCCTGGGGACCCTTGGGGCCCTGGTTGACGTCGAACTCGACGCGCTGGTTCTCCTCCAGGCTGCGGTAGCCGTCGCCCTGGATCTCCGAGTAGTGCACGAACACGTCCGGGCCGCCCTCCTGCGCGAGGAAGCCGAAGCCCTTCTCCGAGTTGAACCACTTCACGGTGCCCTGAGTCATGATCTCTCCTTTGGCGGTGCTGGATGCGGAACCCCGATCGGGGCTCCGGGTCGGATTCAGACGACGACTTCTCCAGCTTGTCCCGCAAGGCAAAGGAAGAACTTCGTCCGCAACATCATTCCCGCGAAACTACGATGGAAACACGGACACAAGATTGACGACCACCCCGTACAACCCGGCGGAGGCCCGGATGGTTCCCGCGGGCCGCCCGGAGTGAGTCAGGTCACCCGTCGGGGAGCCCCGCGCCGGTCCGGCGACCGCCGGGAGGATCCGAAGTGGACGCCTCGGTGCGGGCCCGCCCCCGACACGCTCACCGTAACGCTGTGGCGGTAACGGCACCACGACGTGTACCGTAGTCGCCATCGGGGGCGTTCCTTTCTTCTGAACCCCGAACACCCTCGCTCCGTGCGGGGATCTCCGGACCGGCATCGCCGACCGTGAGCACGCAGCGGACGCGAAGAAAGTCGGAAACACATGTCATCCACGTACCAAGAGCTGTTCAGCCACCCGGACACGGACAAGCCGGAGGACACCAGCGGTCCGCGCCGGGACGAGCAGCGCTCCTACACCGACCTGTTCCGCGAGCCGGCCGACGTGCCGCCGCAGAACACCGGCAGCACCTCCTGACCAGCACTCACTGAGCGTTCAGGTCTGGTGAGGGAACCCCTCGGCGTCCATGCACGCCGAGGGGTTCCCCCGCACGCGTCAGACCGCCGCGCTCACTCCGCGCGCCACAACGCGGGCACGTTCGGTGGTTCCCAGCCCGGCTGGGCGAGGTGCCCCTGCAAGCACACGTACCCGACGCCGTTGTGGGTGACGCGGGCGCCCGCCGCGTAGTTCGTGCCCGCCGCCCACGTGCCGCCGCCCGGCGAGGACGGGGTGGTGGTCGTGGTGGAGGTCGGGCGCGTCGTGGTGGTCGTCTGCGGCACGTTCAGCACGAAGTCGAACTTCGCCTCACGGCCGCCGCCCACGGTCCGCACCTCCATCAGCAGCCGCGGGTCGAAGATGCTGTCGGTGTTGTTGCGCGGCTCGCCCGGGAAGTACAGCTGGGTGGTGAGCACCGGACGACCGGGCGCCTGCACCTTCACGTGGATGTGCCGGGTGCGGCCGGGGTAGAGGCCGGGCACGATCGTGGTCAGCGTGAACGAGCCGTCCGGGTTGGTGAACTGGTGCCCGCGGAAGCGGAAGCCGCTGTTGTCGTACACCCCGTTGACGTCGGCCTGCCAGAAGTCCATCAGCACGTTGCCGATCGGCAGGCACGCGCGCCCGAACACGTAACCGGTGACGGTCAGGCGGGTGCCCGGCGTGCCGGCGTCGACCAGCGACGTGCGGCGCGGCGAGTTCGGCTTGAAGTACGGGCCCTCGGTCTGCGGCGGGGTCGGGTCGTCACCGTCGTCGCACTCCGGCGTCAACTCCACCGGACCGCCGTTCGCACCGACCGTGCGGGCCAACGCGGGCACGCCCATCAGGGCCACCGGCAGCGCCACCCCCGCGGCGACCGCGGCGCGCAGCACCGTCTTGCGGCTGAGGTGGTGGGCGTCCGTACCGTCGCCGGGTGGGTCCGCGGTCGTGCCGCGGGCGCCGTCCGTGGATGCGTCCATAGCCTGCTCCTTTGAGCCAGCTCCTCGTGGGGGCTTGGTCGGGATCAACCCGAACCTACGGACGCGGCCCACCCCCGACGATGGACTGACGCCGCTGGTCGTGGTGATCCTCGCGGTCGCCGTTGCGCGCCGCGCTCACTGTGAACGCCCGGTCCCGGGATGCCTGGCCCGGTCCGCCCGCCGGAACGCGCCGGGGCTCACGCCCGCCTCACGCCGGAAGAACCGGCAGAAGTACGCGGGATCGGCGAAGCCCACCCGGTCCGCCACCTGCCGCACGGTCAGGTCGGTCTTCACCAGCAGCCTTTGCGCCTCCTGCGTGCGCACCTGGCGGACCAGCTGCGACGGTGTCCGCCCGGTCGCCGCCTTCACCGCCTCGGTCAGGTAGCCGGGGGTGACACCGATCCGCTCCGCGTACGCGCGCACCGACCACAGCCGGTGGTCCGTGCGGCCGGCCAGCCGGATGAACTCCTCGGCGACCGCGCCGGGTCGGGTCGGTGGCGTCGCGTCCGGCGTGGCGTCCGGCGTCGCGGACAACCGCGCGGCACGCACGACCAGCACGTGCAGCAGTGCCCGCAGCACCGTCTCGACGCCCGCCTCGGCACGCCGGTACTCGTCGTGCAGCTCGGCGATCGACCGGTCGATCCGGGCGTGCGCCCGCTCGTCCAGCGTCAGCCAGGGCCGTTCGCTCAACCGGCGCAGCAGCTCGCGGTCGGCGGGGTGGTCGAGCAGGAAGTCGTCGGTGAACAGCAGCACTGATCCGTGCAGGTCACGGGCGTCCTCCCAGTGGTGCACCTGGCCGGGCGCGATCACGCACAGGTGCGGCGGGCGCAGCTGCCAGCGGGCGAGGTCGACCACGTGCGTGCCAGTGCCGCCGGTGACGTGCACGATCTCGTGGAAGGTGTGCCGGTGCGGGAACGACGCCCGCGACATCGGCCCGATCGTGTCGAACGTGCCGACCGCGAACGGCAGCGCGTCGGGCACCGGCACCTCCAGCCGGTGCACCGGCAGCTCGCCCTCGCGTGGCGCCCGGCAGGGCGTTCCCGGTAACACCGTGGTGCCGCGCATCGCCGGCCTCCTCTCCGTCGCCGGACCTGAGGTCCAGACCAATTACCCGCTCCGGGACACCCTGGCACGGGCCGTTTCGGAGCGGAACACGTCGGAGCGGGTGGCCCGCGGAGGAGACCGACCCCCCAACGCCCGACCGTCGGGCGCGGGCGGGCGCTCGCGGCCCGCGGCGCTCACCCGCCCGGGTAGAGCCCGGGCTGCGCCACGCCGGCCGCGCGCGGTGCGGTGAAGGTCGGGCCGCGTGGCGCTTCCTGCGGTCCGGGCCGCCCGCCGAGCAGCACGTTGGTCAGCGAGGCCCGTTCGTCGACCATCGCGCGAGCCACGTCGGCGAGCTCGTCGCCGATCACCGGCACGCCGCCCGTGCCGTCGGCGCGCACCGCGCCCAGCACGGCCCGCCGCAGCAACTCCTTGATGAACGACGCCGTGACGCCTTCGGTGACCTCGACCACCGGTGCGAGGTCGGCGCGCAGGTCCACCCCGCGCCCGTAGAGCTCGAGCAGCCTGCGCCGGCCCTCGGCGTCGGGCCGCGGCACCTCGACGGCCAGGTCGATCCGGCCCGGCCGGTCGGCCAGCGCCCGCTCCAGCTCGTCGGCCCGGTTCGTGGTGAGCACGAACGTGACGTCCGCGTCCGCGCCGACGCCGTCCATCGCGTCGAGCAGCGTGAACAGCAGCGGGTTCGCCGGGCCGGCCGCGTAGCCGCGGTCCATGGCCACCAGGTCGACGTCCTCCACCACGACCATCGACGGCTGCAACCGCCGCGCCAACGCCGCCGCCTGGCCGATGAGCCGCATCGCCTGGCCGGTCAGCAGGATCACCGTGCAGTCGCCCAACCGGCTCATCAGGTACCGCACGGTGTGCGTCTTGCCGGTGCCGGGCGGGCCGTGCAGCAGCAGCCCGCGCTTGAGGTGCTGCCCGGCGGCGAGGAGCCGTTCGGAGTGCTCGGCGATGCCGACCACGTGCTCCTCGATCGAGTCCAGCACGCCATCCGGCAGCACCACGTCGTCCGCGTCGAGCGCGGGCCGGGGCAGGAACGTCACCAGCTCGTTGCCCCGGTGCTCGCTCACCCCGAACGCCAGCACCTGACGGCGGAACACGTCGTGCTCGCGCATCAACCGCTCGATCTCGCCGCCCACCGCCCGTGCCGCCGCGCGATCGGCCGAGAGCACCTCCAGCCGGCACATCGGCGGCCCGTAGTCGTTGCTGCCGCGGATGCCGACGAACACCGGCGTGCCGTCGGGGGCGGTGGTCGGCGCCAACCCCAGCTGGACGACCTCCACGCTGTCCTCCGGCCCCACGGCGGCGGTGGCGTAGTCGGCCGCGCCGAGCTCGTAGGCCATCGCGTGCCGGGCCGACAGGATCATCCCCATGATGTCCTCGTGGCCGCGGTGCTGACCTCCGACCCCGAACCACTCGACGTCCGGCGTGTGCGCCGCGAGGTACGCGTCGACACCGCGCTGGAGGTTGACGTGCTCCCACGCCTCGAACCGCGTGGCGACGGACAACACCTGCGACAGGTCGCAACCCAGGTGATCGCGCACGCGCGCGATCAACGGCGCCGCCTCACCGTCCTGCTCGACCATGTTCGCGGCCGCCTGCACCAGGCGCCGCACGCTGCTCGCAAGCGCTTTCGCGTCATCCCCGGAGAGTTCCCCCATGACCTGCCACCCCCTGCACCCCATCATCACGCACGGGGGTCGTCTTGTCGCGCGTCCTGGTCGTCAGCGCACCACGTCGGTCGTGACCGGGTGCCGGAGGCTGCCCGGCGGCACGCCGAACGCGCGCTTGAACGCGCGGGAGAACGCCGCCTCGGACCGGTAGCCGAAGCGGTGCGCGGTGCTGGACAGGGGTTCCGCGGTCCGCCTCAGGTGCGCGTGGGCCAGCCGCATGCGGCACTCGGTCAGGTAGCGCATCGCCGGCTCGCCGACCAGGGCGGTGAACCGCGCCGCGAACGCCGAGCGGGACAGGTTGGCGTGCCGGGCGAGTTCGGCGACGGTCCACGGGTGCTCCGGCGCCCGGTGGATCGACAGCAGCGCCCGGCCCACGTGCTCGTCGCGCACGGCGGCCAACCAGCCCTGGTCGGCCTCGGGCGCCGAGTCCAGCCAGGACCGGATCGCCTGCACGACCAGGATGTCGGCCAGGCGCGTGATGACGGTCTCGCCGCCCGCCCTCGGCGTGCGCGCCTCGAAGGCCATGAACCGCAGGGTGCTGCGCAGCCACCCCGCCGTGTCGTCGTTCCACGTCCCGACGTGCAGGACCAGGGGCAGCTGCCTGACCAGGCGTTGCGCGGTCACGTGGTCGAAGCGGACGGCGCCGTGGTCGACGCGGGTGACCTCGCCGCCGCCACCGTGGCGCAGCACCTCGAAGCGGTCTCCGATCCGCTCGACCGGGATGTCGAACAGGGGTGAGGTCGGCGTGCCCGGCGCGCTGCGCACCCGGTGCGGTGTGCCGTGCGGGATCAAGGTCAGGTCACCCTGCTCCAGCACGCGCGGCTCGGCGCCGTCGACCTCCAGCACGCACCGGCCCGCCACCACCACCTGGAACGTCGGCGCGTTCGTGCCGGGCCTCACCGCCACCGCCGCCGCGCTCGGTGCCCTGATCCACCTCTCCTACGGCCTGTCCCGCCTGCTCGGCGCGGCCGTGGACGGGCTGCCCGCGGCCGGCCTGGTCACCGCCGCCGGGGTGGAGCTGCTCCTCGGCGCCGCCTGCGCCTGCGTCGTCGTCCGCCTCCGCCGCACGAGGGCCGCCGGCGCCGCGTCCGACGGGGGTGTCGGAGGGGTCCGTTAGGATTGCGCGATGGCTTCGCAAGAGGTGCTGCGAAGGGTCTTCGGGTACGAGTCCTTTCGCGGGGAGCAGCAGGACATCGTCGACCACGTCGTCTCCGGCGGCGATGCGCTGGTGCTCATGCCGACCGGGGGCGGCAAGTCGTTGTGCTACCAGATCCCGTCGCTGGTGCGCGAGGGCACCGGTGTCGTCGTCTCGCCGTTGATCGCGTTGATGCAGGACCAGGTGGACGCGCTGCGCGACCTCGGCGTCCGCGCCGGCTTCCTCAACTCCAGCCAGTTCCCCGACGAGCGCGCCATGGTCGAGGCCGAGTTCCTGGCCGGCGACCTGGACCTGCTCTACCTCGCCCCGGAACGCCTGCGCACCGAGCAGACCACCCGGCTGCTGGAGCGCGGCAGGATCGCGCTGTTCGCCATCGACGAGGCGCACTGCGTCTCCCAGTGGGGCCACGACTTCCGACCCGAGTACCTGGCGCTGTCGCACCTGCACGAGCGGTGGCCGGAGGTGCCCCGCATCGCGCTCACCGCGACCGCCACCCCGGCCACGCACGCCGAGATCGCCGAGCGCCTCAACCTCGGTGACGCCAAGCACTTCGTGGCGAGCTTCGACCGCCCCAACATCCAGTACCGCATCGTGCCCAAGAACGAGCCGAAGAAGCAGCTGCTGGAACTGCTGCGCACCGAGCACCAGGGCGACGCGGGCATCGTCTACTGCCTGTCGCGCAACTCGGTGGACAAGACCGCCGAGTTCCTCACCCAGAACGGCATCCCCGCCCTGCCCTACCACGCGGGCCTGGACGGGGGCACCCGCGCGCGCAACCAGTCCCGGTTCCTGCGCGAGGACGGCCTGGTGATGGTCGCCACCATCGCGTTCGGCATGGGCATCGACAAGCCGGACGTCCGGTTCGTCGCGCACCTGGACCTGCCGAAGTCCGTCGAGGGCTACTACCAGGAGACGGGCCGCGCGGGCCGTGACGGGTTGCCGTCCACCGCGTGGCTGGCCTACGGCCTGCAGGACGTCGTCCAGCAGCGCAAGATGATCGACGACTCCGAGGGCGACCAGCAGCACCGCCGCAAGCTCATGGCGCACCTCGACGCGATGCTGGCGCTGTGCGAGACCGTCGAGTGCCGCCGCGTGCGCCTGCTCGACTACTTCGGCCAGTCCGGCACGCCGTGCGGCAACTGCGACACGTGCCTCGCGCCGCCGGAGACGTGGGACGGCACGGTGGCCGCGCAGAAGGCGCTGTCCACCGTCGTGCGGCTGCGCAACGAGCGGCGGCAGAAGTTCGGCGCGGGCCAGACGATCGACATCCTGCTCGGCCGCAAGACCGCGAAGGTCATCCAGCACGACCACGACCAGCTGAAGGTCTTCGGCATCGGCACGGAGCTCAACGAGAGCGGCTGGCGCGGCGTGATCCGGCAGCTGCTGGCCCAAGGCCTGCTCGCGGTGGAGGGCGAGTACTCCACGCTGGTCACCACGCCCGGCAGCGACGAGGTGCTGTTCCAGGGCCGCAAGGTGGCGATGCGGCGCGAGCCGGAGCGCCTGGCCAAGGTCAAGACCGCCAAGCCGGCCAAGGGCGCGGCGGCGCAGGTGGAGCTGACCGCCGAGGCCGTGCCGGTGTTCGAGAAGCTGCGGACGTGGCGGACCGCGCAGGCCAGGGAGCAGGGCGTGCCGCCCTACATCATCTTCAACGACGCCACGCTGCGGCAGATCGCCACGTCCACGCCCACGACGTTGGACGAGCTGAGCGCGATCAGCGGTGTCGGCGAGAACAAGCTGGCCAAGTACGGCCAGGAGATCCTGGACACGTTGAGCGCATGAACGAGCTCCGCGCCGACTGCACCCGCTGCTTCGCCCTGTGCTGCGTGGTGCCGGCGTTCGCCAAGTCGGTCGACTTCGCCCTCGACAAGCCCGCCCGCACACCGTGCCCGAACCTGCGCGAGGACTTCCGCTGCGGCGTCCACGCGAACCTGCGGGACACCGGTTTCACCGGCTGCACGGTCTACGACTGCTTCGGCGCGGGCCAGCAGGTGGCGCAGGTGACGTTCGGCGGCAGGAGCTGGCGTGACGACCCGGCGTCGGCCGCGACCATGTTCGACGTCTTCCCGGTCGTGCGGCAGCTGCACGAACTGCTCTGGTACCTGACCGAGGCGCTGGACCTGGAGCCCGCCCGCGCCCTGCACCCGGCGGCACGGGAGCTGAGGGCGGAGATCGGGGAGCTCACCGCGGGCACGCCGGAGGAGCTGCTCAAGCTGGACGTGGGCCCGTACTGGGAGCGGGCGAACGCCCTGCTGCTGCGGGCCAGCGAACTGACCCGCGGCAAGGGCCGGAACCGACGCGGCGCGGACCTGATCGGCAAGGACCTCAAGGGCGCGGACCTGCGGGCGTCCACCCTGCGCGGCGCGTACCTGATCGGCGCCGACCTGACGAACGCGGACCTGCGGCTGGTCGACTTCATCGGCGCGGACCTGCGCGGCGCCGAGCTGTCCGGCGCCGACCTGACCGGCAGCCTGTTCCTCACCCAGGCCCAGGTGGACGCGGCCAAGGGCGACGGCGCGACCGTGCTGCCGAAGTCCCTGACCCGCCCGGCGCACTGGGTACGTCGCCAGGCGTAGGCGCGCGAGCCGCCGTCGGGCCGACGCGGTGACGAGGTCGTCCCGGCCACGCTGTGCGCCATGAAGCCGAGAGCACGCAAGTCGTGGCTGTTGCTGCACGTCATCTCGTCCGTCGGCTGGCTCGGCGTCACGATCGGGATGCTCGTGCTGGCGATCGCCGCGTTCGACGCGCCGCAGCTCTACCAGGCGATGTCGCTGCTCGGCGACCTCGTCGTGCTGCCGCTGGCGTTGGGCGCGCTGGTCACCGGCTTGGTGCTGTCGCTCGGCACGAAGTGGGGACTGGTGAAGCACCGGTGGGTGCTGGTGAAGTTCGTGCTGACCGTCATCGCCGTCGTGGCCACGACGTTCTCGCTGCGCTCGGGTCTGCACGAGGCGGCGGACGGCGTCGTGGGCACGGCCGGCGGTGACGTCCTGGCGGCGGCGTGCGTGTCGTTGGCGTTCTACACGGTCAACACGGTGCTGTCGGTGTTCAAGCCGTGGGGTCGGACCCGGTGGGGCCGAGTTCGGGAGGGCTGAGCTCGGCGCGCCTGCGCTCGACGTTCGCGGCCAGCTCCGCCGGGTCGCACTCGGCGAGGTGGTCGCGGACCAGGTCGTGCGGGAACCGGTGGGCGTCCACGAGCAGCACCCGGTCCCGCGCGGACTGGAGGATCGCCTTGCGGCGCAACGGGAACTCGTCCAGCGCGAGCGGTCGGGCGAGCAGCTCGGCCAGCGGGTGCCACGGCCGGTTCGTGATCGGCGTGACGGCGAGGCCGACCAGCAGACCGGTCACCGCGCCCCACGCCGACGGGCGGACGTCCGCGCCCGCGAGCGCCGCGAGACCCACCCCGACCGCGCCGGCGGCGGGCAACCAGCGCAGGCCGGTGGCCGGCCGGACGCGCACCCCCGACCACACCTCGCGCAGACCGCCGATGAACGCGCCGACGAGCGCGCCCGACCCGAGCCCGATGCCCACCGCGGCCACCAGGTCCGGCGAGGGCCCGGTCAGCACCATCACCCCGGCGGGCACGAGCGCGCACACCACCGCCCAGTACCGGTCGCGGGTGTTGCCGTACCCGACGGCCAGCGTGACCACGACGACCAGTCCGTAGGCGACCGGGGCGGGCCACCGCGCGGCCAGCGTCCCGAGCAGGCCGCCGAGCGCGGCGACCCCGCCGACCGCCAGCGCACCGGCCACGAAACCCGTTGCCGCCCAGACGTTCCCGCGCCGCGGATCACCACGCGTCACGCGGAAGGCGCTGTGCGGCACGGCGACCGTGATGACGGCGGCGACCGCGCCCGTCACCAGACCGAGCCGCACACCGATCACGAAGCACATCGCCGCCGCCGCACCCGCCAACGCGCCCGGCGCGGCACGCCGGAACATCCGCCACACCACCGCCGAGCCGACGAAGTCCAGCCACACGTGCCGCGCGGGCAGCCGGGACCGGGCCACGAGGTCGCGCTTGCGCCGGGCGATGCGGGCCAGGAACCGCAGCGCCCGCACCGTCCGCTCCGGACGGTGCGGGCCCCGTGCCGCCGACTCGACCACGTAGGTGTCCAGCACACCCCGGTACTCCGCGCGCCCGGCCCGGTAGGCCAGCGCCAACAGGGCGAACGCGAGTGGCGTGCGCACGTCGTCCCACAGGTCGGGGTTCTTCTCCAGCTCGTCGTGCAGGCCGTCCAGGCGCGGTCCGCACGCGGCGATCAGCTCCAGCACCGCGTTGCGCGACAACGGTTCCACCTGGACGACGTCGTAGCGCGGCAGGTGCTCGTGCTCGTCGCCCTCGGTGCACAGCACCACCTGCGGCACGTTCAGCGCGGTGATCCAGGCCAGGCACTCGACCCGGTCGGCCGGCGCCAGCTCGTCCAGCCCGTCGAACAGCAGCACGAGGTTGCGCTCCCGCAGCCACGCGCGGCCGACCCGCGGCGCGATCCGGTACCGGTCGGCGAGCACGCGCAGCAGCCATTCGCCGAAGTCGTCGTCGCGCCGCCACCCGCCCAGGTCCACGACCACCGGTATCGGCTGGATCGGGTCGTTCACGGCCCGCGTGAGCAGCGCCCGGGCCAGCTCCAGCAGCAACGTCGTCTTGCCCGCGCCCGGCCCGCCCACCACGACCAGCGGGTGGCGGACCCGCGTCGGCAGGCGCGGTCCCACCCCGGGCACGACACCGAGCTTGAGCCGCACCTGCTCCGCCAGCGACCCGTCCACCCGCGCCCGGACGAACCGCTCCACCCGGTCCAGCGCCGCCCGCCGGTTGGTCGGGTGCGCGGGACGTCGTCGCCGCAGCAGCGCGCCCAGCGGTTCCCAGGCCGCGAGCAAGGCGGTGACGACCGACAGCGCGCCCAGCGCCGCCCACAGCCACCGCGCGTACGGGCCGAGCACCCGCGGCGCTGATCCGCCGGTGGCGGCGTTGATCGCGACGGGGACGAGCACGAGGAACGTCACCCCGCCGACCACGATCAGGGCGACCAGGCGGGTGGTGCGGCCGAGCCGACGCACGTCCATGTGTCCCTCCACCAGGTCGCGATCGACGGTAACGGCGTTCGCAGCGCGGTGGTAGGAGAGTCTCCGTGGTCGATCGGTCACCGTCGGTGGTCACGTGGAGCACAACGGCGCCCGCGCGTGGGTGGTTCAGTCCCGGACGCGGTACTGGGGTCCGGTCGTGGGACCGGCGCCCGGGCTCAGCCCCGGAGGAAGTCGACCAGCAGCCGGTTCACCGCGGCCGGCTGTTCGAGGAAGCCGAAGTGGCCCGCGTCGGCCACCTCCTCGTACCGCGCGCCCGGGATGGCCGCGGCCACCTCGCGGGCCAGGTGGGCGGGCAGCACCCGGTCGTCGGCGAAGCCCACCACCAGGCACGGCACGGTGATGGCGCGGTAGGCGTCGAGCCGGTCGTCGAACTCGTTCATCTCCATCTGCGCCCGCACGCCCTTGCTCACCGCCGACCCGGTGTACTCGAACACGTCCAGCCAGTCCCGCACGCCCACCGGGTCGCGCAGCGTCGCGGGGGAGAGGTTCAGCACCGCGTTCACCGCCGCGAAGTACCGCGCGGGCAGGGTGATCCCCCGGTCGTGCAGCTCACGCTCGCCCCGCGACAACGCGGTCTGCACGGCGTCGTTGCGGCCCGCTGTCGCCAGCATCACCGCCTTCGACACCAGGTCCGGGCGGGCCAGCGCGAGTTCCTGCGTCACCCGCGCGCCCATGGACGTGCCGACCACGTGCGCCCGCCCGCCCAGCGACTCGATCAGCGCCGCGACGTCGCCGACCAGGTCTCCGATCACCATCCCGGACGCGCACTCGTCGGTCGGCGGGATGCCCCGGTTGTCGACCGTCGCGACCCGGAACCCGGCCGCCCGCAGCGCGGGCACCTGGTGCGCGTGCCACACCCGGCCCGGGCTGCCGGTGCCCATCACCATGACGACGAGGTCGCCCTCGCCCTCCACCTGGTAGCTGAGGTTGATCCCGTTGAGCGCGACGACCGGCATGGCGGGCAGGTTACCCACCGGCTCCATACGCCTGCTATCGCCGCGCGGAAACCGCTGCGAGGTCGGCGTGCGCGCCGCTTATGGTGCACCCATGAGACGAGCGATCCTGTCCGGTTCCACCTTCGAAGAGCAGATCGGCTACGCGCGGGCCGTCGTCGACGGCGAGTGGGTGCACGTCTCGGGCACGACCGGGTTCGACTACACCGCGATGACCATCTCCGACGACGTGGTGGCGCAGGCCGAGCAGTGCCTGGCCAACATCGGTGCGGCGCTGGCCGAGGCGGGGTCCGGCTTCGCCGACGTGGTGCGCGTGACCTACTACCTGCCCGACGCCGAGGACTTCGAGCCGTGCTGGCCCGTGCTGCGGGCGGTGTTCGGCGACGTGCGCCCGGCCGCCACGATGCTGGAGTGCGGCCTGGCCGACCCGAGGATGCGCATCGAGATCGAGGTCACCGCCCGCCGCCGGTCCGGCTGAGCGGGCGGTCCGGCTGAGCGGGCGGTCCGGCGCGGTCAGCGCGGTCCGTGCGCGGACCACTCGATGGCGGGACACCGGTCCATGACCACGTCCAGCCCGGCCGCCGTGGCCCGCTCGTACGCGGCCTCGTCGAGCACGTCGAGCTGGAACCACACCGCCTTCGCGCCGATCTCCACCGCCTCGTCGGCGAATTGGCCGGCGGCCTCGGACCGGCGGAACACGTCGACCACGTCGACCGGGAACGGGATGTCGGCCAGCGTCGCGTAACCCTGCTCGCCGTGCACGGTCGGCGCGTCCGGGTGCACGGGCACGATCCGCTTGCCGCGCTGCTGGAGGAACCTGGCCACGCCGTAGGCGGCGCGGTTCGGGTGGTCGGCCAGCCCGACGACGGCCCACGTCTCGCCGTCGGCCAGGATGCGGCGGATCTTGTCGGTGTCACCCCACGGTTCGGTCATGGCACCAGCGTAGAACGGGCCGACCCGGAGGACGTCCGCACCGACCGGCCCGGCTGCGGACCACCACCGTCGACCGCCGCCGGGGCAACCCGATGGCGGCGGTCCGAGCCTCGTCCGGTGGGCGGTGCTAGCCCGCCTGCGGTCGCGGCAGCCCGCAGCCCGGGGCGGTCAGATCCACCCGGCCGCCCCCGGTCAGGCAAGGCACGATCTGGTGGGTCTGCTGCGCGTACCCGATGCCCTGGCGCACGGTGATCTCGCCGTTCGCGTCGACCTCGCACGGGTTGTTGACCGTGCACCGCTCGCCGTCCTCGTTGCCGGTGTTGTTCACCGCGACCACCTTGCCGGTGGCGGCGTCCACCACCGGCGAGCCCGACGTGCCGCCCCTCGTGCGGCACGCCTCGGTGTAGCGCATGGAGTCCTTCCAGCTCCACCGGCCCTCGCGCAACTCGTGCACGTAGCCGTCGGCCTGGCAGGAGTAGATGTGCTGCCAGTAGCCGGACACCACGCGGACCTCGATGCCGGCGGCCGGGCGCTCCGGCGAGAGCTCCAGCGCCCGCGCGCCCAGCGCCTCGACCTCGCCGTAGGTGGCGGTGAGCCGGTAGAGCGCGACATCGGTGGTGGTCATCGTCGCGTAGACCAGGCCGGCCGCGCGCAGCGTGCCGAGCGAGCCCACGCCGTCGCGGTCGAGCAGGGTGAACCTCCGGTCCGCCGGCTGGTCGACCGTGACCTCGCCGGGGTCCATGAACCGCACGCAGTGCCCGTTCGTCATGACCAGGGCCGGGTCGGACGGCTGGTGGTCGGGCGGCCGGACCACCGAGCCGGAGCAGCCGTTCATCGACACGGCGCCGGTGAAGTCGACGTCCGCCCGCGTGGGGGCCGACGGCGCGGCGGACGCGGTCGCGGCGGGCAGGGACAGCACGAGCGCGGCGAGCACCGCTACCAGATGGCGCATGGCCGTTGATCCAATCAGCCGCCGCCGGACGGCGCACGCCCGTTCACCCGCTAGCGGTACCACCGAGTCCGGGCGGCGGTGTCCTGTGGGTCGGCGGGCTGGCGGACACCCGGAGCGGGTCGGACACCAGCCGCGAACCGCCGAGGTCGGTGGTGGGCCGCAAGCCGAGCGAGTCGGCCGGCGCGAACGCCCCGGCCAGGTCGTTCACCGGCCCACGCCCGCGTCTCGTCACCCCGCTCGCCGCCCGTACCCGGTCAGGACAGCCGGAAGTCGAGGTCCGCCTCGACCGAGAGCGTGTCCACCTGCGCCTTCTGCAACGCCCCCGAGTGGTCCCAGTTCATCGACTGCCAGCGGGTGAACTGGTCGAGCACCCACACCCCGGACTGCCGGGAACCGTTGCCCGACTTGCCGTTCCCGCCGAACGGCAGGTGCGCCTCCGCGCCGGAGGTCGAGTTGTTGACGCTCACCATGCCCGCGCCGGTGCCGGCCCGGAACGCGAACGCCTTCGCCGGGTCGGTGGTGTAGATCGCGCACGACAGGCCGTAGCCGGGCAGGTTGCCCAGCTCGATCGCCTCGTCCAGCGCGCGGTAGGAGGTGACGCCGACGATCGGCCCGAACGTCTCGTGCCGGAACACGTCGTCGTCCGGGCGGACGCCGGCCACCACGACCGGGTGGTAGAACAGGCCGCGGTCCGGGTCGCCGCGGAAACCCTTGCGCGGGTTGGCTCCCGTGATCCGGCCAAGACCCGTGGAGCCGTGCGTGACGTGGTGGTCGCGGATCCAGCCCAGGTGCTCCTCGAAGCCCAGCGCGAACTTCCGGTCCATCATCGGCCCGTACAGCACGTCGTCGAACGGGTCGCCGACGACGGCGGCCTCGGTGGCGGCGGCGAACCGGCGCAGGAACTCGTCGTGCACCTGCTCGTGCACGATGACCGTGCCCAACGACGTGCACCGCTGCCCGCCGGTGCCGAACCCGGAGAACAACGCGCCCCGCACCGCCAGGTCCAGGTCGGCGTCCTCGGTGACGACCATCGGGTTCTTGCCGCCCAGTTCGAGGCACGGCGTCTGGAGGTGCCGCCCGCACAGCTCGCCGATCCGCGACCCCACCGCGGACGAGCCGGTGAACGCCACCTTGTGCACGGACCGCTCCGCGAGCGCCAGTTCCAGGCCCCGGAAGGTCTCCTCGCCGTCGGCGAAAACGAGCTCGACCAGCCCGGCGGGCACGCCGGCGCGCGTCACGAGGTCGTGGAAGGCCTGCGCGCAGGCGGCCGAGTACTCGGCGGGCTTCCACACCACCGAGTTGCCGCACAGCAGCGCGGGCACGATGCTCCACGAGGGCACGGCCACCGGGAAGTTGCCCGCGGTGACGACCGCCGCCACCCCGACCGGTTCGCGGAACGTGAACAACTGCTTGTCCGGCATCTCCGAGGGCACGGTCTGCCCGTAGAGCCTGCGGCCCTCGCCCGAGAAGAACGTGCAGGTGTCCACCACCTCCCGCACCTCACCGCGCGCCTCGGGCAGGGGTTTGCCGATCTCCCGGGCCACGATCCGGGCCAGCGCCTCGGCGTTCGCCTCGACCAGCCGCCCGATGTTCGCCACCACCTGCCCGCGCACCGGCGCGGGCACCCGCGCCCACTCCCGCTGGGCCCGGTGCGCCCGACGCGCGGCGGCGGCGAACTCCTCCGCGCCGACCAGGTCGACACGCGTGACGACATCGGACAGGTCGGCGGGGTTCGTGGACACGTAGGTCGGCATGTGCCCAGCGTCGTCCGCGGGAGGTCGGGTGCCAAGGGGACGATCGGTCGGAACGCGGGTGCGGCCGACGGTGCCGGCTCCGGTGCCGCGCGGGCGGCGGGATCCCGGCGTCGGCGCGGCTACTCGCCCTTCTCGCCGTCCGCCAGTTCGCGCAGGAAGTCCAGGTGACCGACGTGCCGGCCGGTCTCCTGCACCAGGTGGGCCAGCACCCAGCGCACCGTGCGGCCGTTGCCGTCGTGGTCGCCGCGCGTGCGGTCGGCCGGTCCGAGCCCCTCCAGCGCACGGGCCGACCGCTCCCACTCGGCCCGGTACTCGGCGATCACCGACTCGACCGTGTCGCCCTCGTGCAACCGCCACGACGCGTCCGCGTCCTCGCCCCACAGCGACGGCAGCTCCACACCGCCCACCTCGATCGACAACCACCACCGCTCCACCGCCGTCAGGTGCCGCAGCACGCCGAGCGCGCTCACCACCGGCGAGGTCGGCATCGGCGTGGCGGAGGCGTCCGCCCAGCTCAGGCCCTCCACCTTCGCCACCGCCGTCAACCGCAGGAAGGTCAGGAAGTCGGTCAGCAACCGCAGCTCGTCGTCGGCGTCCGCCGCGGGCCACACGCGTTCGTTCGAACTCATGTTCGACACCCTAGGTCACGCCGTTCTTCCGGTACCACCGCGGCGAGGTGGTGACCGGTGGCTTCAGCGCCGCCGTCCGCACGACCAGGACGTTCGGCCCCGGTCGTCCCGCGTACTCGTCCAGCCGCTCGCGGAACGCCGCGCCGAAGCCGTCCACGAGGCAGGCCTCGACCCCGAAGCTGCCGGCCAGCGCGACGAAGTCCGGCGACCGCAGGTCCACCCCGAACGGCTCGTGCCCGGCCCGCGCCTGGTCGTGGCGCAGCATCCCGTACCCGCCGTCGTCCACCAGCACCACGGTCACCGGCAGCCGCTCCTGCGCGGCGGTGGCCAGGTCGCCGCACGCGAACAGGAACCCGCCGTCGCCGCAGACCGCGACCACCCGACCGGTCAACGCCGCGCCCAGCGCCGCCGGGAAGCCGAACCCGAGCGTGCCCCACCCCACCGGGTAGGCCAGCCCGCGCGGCCGGGTGATCCGGCCGAACCCGCCGACCCAGTACCCGGCCACGCACATGTCGGCCACCACCCGGCGCCCCTCCAGCGCCTCCAGCAGGGGCACCGCCCGCGGCTCGTCCGCCTCCACCGCCTTGCGCACCAGGTCGTTCAGCTCGGCCACCCGCCCGGCGACGCCGGTGTCGGCGCGCGCGGGCACCGCCTCGGCCAGCGCCGACACCACCATCCGCGCGTCACCGCGCAGCGTCACGTCGGGCCGGTAGTTGCGGATGGCCTCCACGTTGATGTTCAGCAACCCGGGCGGCGCGGGCTGCAACCAGTTCTGCGTCATCATCCCGTCGAAGTCGCTGCCGACCCCGATGACCAGGTCGGCGTCGTCCCACAGGGCGCCGACCTCGGGCAGCTGCACCGGCCCGTGGACCACGTGCGGGTGGTCGACGAACCCCCGCGCGCCGTACGTGGTGACGATCGGGGCGCCGATCCGCTCGGCCAACCCGGCGACCGCCTCGCCCGCGCCCGACCGCGCGGCGCCGCCACCGGCCCAGATCAGCGGGCGCTCGGCGGCCGCCACCAACGCCACCCCCGCGCTCACGTCCGGCACGTCCGGCGCACGGGTCGGGATGCGGCTCCACCCGCCGGCGTCCGCGGTGAGGAAGTCGGTCGGCACGCCCAGGTACACCGGCCCGTGCGGCGCGGTGGTGGCCAGCAGCGCGGCGCTGTCGGCGTAGGTGCCGATCGACTCGGCCGCCCGCAGCGTCCACCCGCCCTTGACCACCGGCAGGAACATCGCCCGCTGGTCACGCGTCTCGTGCAGGGTTCCCCGGTACTCGCCGGGGCGGCGCAGCGTCGACGGGATGTCGGTGGCGATCACCAGCACCGGCGACCCGGAGGCGTAGGCCTCGCCGGTCGCGCCGAGGCAGTTGGCCGCGCCCGGACCTGTGGTCACCAGCGCGACGCCCAGCCGACCGGTCGCCCTGGCGTAGCCGTCGGCCGCGTACACCGCCGTCTGCTCGTGCCGGACGCCGACCAACCGGATGCCGGAGGTCCGCAGCGCCTCCCAGACGGGCAGGTTGTGCACACCGGGCAGCCCGAACACGACTTCGACGCCGTGCGCGGCCAGCACACCCAGCAACCGCTCCGCCCCGCTCACCATGAGCCAGACGCTAGGGACGCCGGGCCTTCCCGGCAACGCCACAGGCGATGTCACCACGGCCCGTCGAGCCGGACGGCCGCCGAACCGGACGCGCCGGGCGTCCTGGGCGTGCGGGCGTGCCGGGCCTGCGGGAGTGCTGAGCGGGCAGGAGTGCTGGGGTGCGGGAGTTCCGGGGGTGCGGGAGCGCCGGGCGGGCCTGGGCCGTGTCCGCCTTTGCTATCGTCGGCAACGGCGTGTGTGAGCAGACGTGAGGCTGGAGCCACTCCCCGGCAACCGGGTGGCGTGATCCGCCGCGGGGTGAGGGCACCCCTGCTCATGGAGGACCACCGAAAACCGTTGAACGACGCGTGACGCGTCCTTGTTGCGCCGAGCCGGGCGGCGGGAGCGAGGACTGCCATGGCGCGATCGTCGTTGACCGAGCAGCTGGTCGACCTACGCCGGAGCTACACCGGCGAGAACCTCACCCAAGTCGTGCCCGCGGTGAAGGCGGTGCTGCACGACCTGCCCGGCGAACTCCGCGAACGCGTGGTCGACGCGTTGCGCGGCAAGGCCGACGTGCGCGGCCTGTTCCTGCCCGACGCGCAGGGCGACGACCAGCGGGTGCTCGAATGCGTGGTGCTGAAAGCGGGTCTGGACGCCGCCGGGCACCTCCAGCTGCGCCCGCCGGCCAGCATGTTGCGCCCGGCGCACGCGTTCCGCACCGTCGAGCCCGCCGAGCGACCGCGCGTGCACCTCACCGAGCACGCCCTCGGCCCGCTGCTGTACGAGCTGCTGCCGCGCCACGACGAGTCGTGGGTGGCGGGCGTGGCCGGCCTGCGCGTCACCCACCACCCGCGTTCGGTGGAGCTGCGGCTGGTCGGGCTCGACGCCGCGGTGCACCTCGCGGGCGTGGACGAGCGGGCGTGGGCCGAGGGGCTGAAGTACGTGCACAACCTGCTCGAAGGTCGCGGCATGGGCGGCGTGTTCATCGACGGCCCGCTCACCGCGGTCGAGCGCGACCACCTGGACGAGACGCCGTACCCGACGGGCGTGGGCAGCGCGGTGCTGCGCCGCTACCGGCTGTTCGGCGCCGCGCCGTGGGTGCGCGCGTTGGCGCGGGGCGACCAGTGGTGGGTGGAGTGGCCCGCGGGCCTGGGCGTGCCGAAGATCGCCGACCGGCTGCTGCACCCCGTGTTCGGCCTGCCCGGTTCTGTGGAAGTTCCCAGTGCCGGCGGCGGCCTCGGCATCTCCACCGGGTGGTACGACCTGTTCCTGCGCGAGGTCGACGGCCCGGACCCCGAGCACGAGTCCGCGCTGGCCGCGGTCGAGTGGCCGCAGGGCGTCACGGGCTGGTGGGAGCCGCCGCAAGCGGTGCGGTGAGTCCGCACCGCCGGTCCGGTGGGAACCGCCGCGAGCGGTGAGGTGGATCGGCCACCCCTGGCGGGGACGCCCGCCAGGGGTGGTGTCGACCCGTGGCGTTCGGCCGAGCGGATCCGTCCGAGCCGACCAAGTCGGCGCCGGTGGCCGTGATCACGGCCCGACCGAGCGGGCGTGGCCGGGCACGCCGGTAGACTGCGGTTTCGTCCGACGCGACCGCGTCGAGCCGCCGTCAGAGTGTCAGGAGGACCCCGGTGACCCATCAGGCTGCCGAGGCCCAGCCCGAGGTCGCGCCCCGGCGCGTGCTCGTGGCCGAGGACGAAGCCCTCATCCGACTCGACCTGGTCGAGATGCTGCGCGAAGAGGGGTACGAGGTGGCCGGTCAGGCCGCCGACGGCGACGAGGCGGTCACGCTGGCCACCGAGTTGCGGCCAGACCTGGTCATCATGGACGTGAAGATGCCAAAGGTCGACGGCATCGAGGCCGCGTCGGTGATCGCGGGCAAGCGCATCGCGCCGGTCGTCATCCTCACCGCGTTCAGCCAGCGCGACCTGGTGGAGCGCGCGCGGGACGCGGGCGCGATGGCCTACCTGGTCAAGCCGTTCGCCAAGCGCGACCTGGTGCCCGCGATCGAGTTGGCGATGAGCCGGTTCGCGGAGTTGCAGGCGCTGGAGAACGAGGTCGCGGGGCTGACCGAGCGGCTGGAGACGCGCAAGGTCGTCGAACGCGCCAAGGGATTGCTGATGACCAAGCAGGGTCTGTCGGAGCCCGAGGCATTCCGCTGGGTGCAGCGCACCGCGATGGACCGGCGCACGACCATGAAGGCCGTGGCCGAAGCCGTCATCGAAAACTTCGGGTGAGTATCCCCGCGAGTGATACACGTTCGAGTATCGGACAGTCGGCCGGGTCATTCTCGGTTACTGCCCGCATTGGCGTTGTGACCTGCGGCGATTTGAGCTGGATTTAAGCTTCTTAACCGCAGGGCATTTCCCGGTGACTACCGTCACGATGTGGACACAGAGCAGTAAGACCACCTGTTCAGCGAACTCAACTGAAGCTACGTTCCTGCCCTAACCCACGCCCTCGTGTGAGGGCTCCGCCTACCGGCGGGATGGTTGGTGTCATGGGAGGTATTCCGGTGTCAGGAGCACGACTCGGCCGAGTTCTGGCGCTGGCGGCGGCTTCGTCGCTGGTGCTCGCGGCTTGCGCTGGAGGCGGCGGCGGTGGCGACGCGGGTGGCGACGTCACGTCGGTCAAGATCGGGTTCATGGGTGACCTCACCGGTGAGAACTCGGCGATCGTGATCCCGCCCCGGAACGGGGCCGTGATGGCGGTCGAGGAGTACAACGCCAAGAACCCCAAGGTCAAGATCGAGCTGGTGCCGTACGACAGCCAGGGCAAGCCGGACCAGGCGACCTCGCTGATCACGAAGGCGGTCACCCAGGACAAGATCGTCGGCCTGATCGGTCCGGCGTTCTCCGGTGAGTCCAAGGCCATCGGCGGCCAGCTGGAGGAGAGCAAGATCCCCAGCGTCTCGCCGTCCGCCACTAACCCCGGTCTGGCGAAGAACAACTGGACCTACTGGCACCGCGTCGTGGCCAACGACGACGACCAGGGCCCCGGCATCGCCGACTTCCTGGTCAAGGCCAAGAGCCCGAAGAAGGCGTTCGTCCTGTCCGACGACCAGGAGTACAGCGTCGGCCTGGCCGACGCCGTCGCCAAGTCGTTCGAGGGCTCGGGCGTCACGGTCGAGCGCGACAAGTTCGCCAAGGACGCGTCGGACTACTCGTCCACCGTCACGAAGGTCGCCGCGTCCAACCCGGACGTGATCGTCTTCGGTGGCTACTACGCGCAGGCCGGCCGCCTGCTCAAGCAGCTGCGCGACGGTGGCGTGAAGGCCACGTTCGCCTCCGGTGACGGCTCGCTCGACCAGCAGCTGGTGACCGGCGCGGGTACCGAGGCCGCCGAGGGCGCCGTCCTCGCCTGCCCGTGCAAGATCCCGTTCGGTGAGGCCACCGGTGAGCTGAAGACGTTCGCGGACAACTACAAGAAGAGCGCCAACACCGACCCGGCGATCTACGCGACCGAGGGTTACGACGCCGCCACCGCCTTCATCAAGGCCGTCGAGGCGGGCAACACCACCGGCGAGAAGATCAACGCCTACCTGAAGACGATCGAGTTCGAGGGTATCTCCAAGCCGATCAAGTTCAAGGCGAACGGCGAGCCGGAGAACAACGCGATCTTCGTCTACCAGGTCAAGGGCGGGGTTCTCAAGCTGCTCGGTCCGGCGGAGGAAGCGAAGCTGGAGGGCTGATCCGACCAGGATCAGGCAAGCAAGCTAGCGCGCTGGGGAGCGGGAGCGTCGTGGGAACGACTGCTCCCGCTCCCCACCACTATGGCGAAGTTTCTCTCCCCGCCCGTCTCGTGAGGCAAACCTGTCATGCTTGATGATTTCCTCAACCAGTTCCTACCCAGCACGGTGGGCGGACTGGTGTTCGGCTCCATCTACGCGCTCGTCGCCCTCGGCTACACGATGGTCTACGGCGTGCTGCGTCTGATCAACTTCGCGCACTCCGAGATCTTCATGATCGGCACGTTCACGTCGCTCGTGGTGATCACCGCGATCGCGCCCGCGTCGCCGCTGACCGGGATCGCGCTGTTCGGCGTGATGTTGTTGATCATCGTGCTCTCCGCCGCGATCTCCGGCGGCGCCGCGGTCCTGCTGGAGCTGGTGGCCTACCGGCCGCTGCGCAGGAAGGGCGCCACCCGGCTCACCGCGCTGATCTCCGCGATCGGCGCGTCGCTGTTCCTGCAAGAGCTGTTCGCGCTGGTCATCATCCCCTGGTTGACCGGCAAGCCCGGTCGCAACCAGCAGTCCGCGCCCCGCATCGTCGACCGCGACACCGTGTTCACCATCGGCAACGCGGCCATCCGCACCGACCACATCATCGTGGTGGTCGCCGCGGTCATCATGATGATCGCGCTGGACCGCCTGGTGAACAAGACCAAGATCGGTCGCGGCATCCGCGCCACCGCGCAGGACCCCGAGGCGGCGGTCCTCATGGGTGTCAGCATCGACAACATCGTGCGGATCACGTTCCTGCTCGGCGGCGCGATGGCGGGCGTCGCCGGCGCGCTGTACCTGATGGAGTTCGAGAACACAGTTTTCAACGTCGGTTTCGTGCTCGGCATCAAGGCGTTCACCGCCGCCGTGCTCGGCGGTATCGGCAACCTTCGCGGCGCCCTCCTCGGCGGTATCGTGCTCGGTCTCATCGAGAACTGGGGCGCGATCTTCCTGGGTTCGGAGTGGAAGGACGTGATCGCGTTCACCGTGCTGGTGGTCGTGCTGATGTTCCGGCCCACCGGCATCCTGGGCGAATCCCTGCAGAAGGCCCGCGCATGAAAGGCAACGGAGTGACTGGCAACGCGAATCCGTTGAGGCGCCTGGGCGCCCTGTTCGACGGCGCCCGCGACTGGTGGGAACACGCCAAGGTGTGGCAGCGGTACCTCGTGTACCTCGGCGCGATCGTGTTCGCGCTCATCCTGCCCGCGCCGGTGATCGGCGAGTTCATGTCGCCCGGTTCGGACTGGACCACGGTGCTGATCTACCCGATCGGCACCTACATGCTGCTGGCCATCGGCCTGAACGTCGTGGTCGGCCAGGCGGGTCTGCTCGACCTCGGTTTCGTCGCGTTCTTCGCGATCGGCGGCTACTCGGTGGCCTACTTCGCCACCCAGTACGGCTGGAACTACTGGGCGACCGTGGTGTTCGGCATCCTGCTGGCCGCCGTCTCCGGCGTCATCCTCGGCGCGCCGACGCTGCGCCTGCGCGGCGACTACCTGGCGATCGTCACGCTCGGCTTCGGTGAGATCGTCCGCATCACCGCGAACAACACCGACGAGATCGGCGGCGCGCGCGGCATCACCAACGTGCCGCACCCGCCGGACATCCCCGGTGTGGTCGAGTTCGCGCTCCTGCCCGCGCCGTACTACTACCTGATGCTGATCGCCATCGTGCTGGTCATCATCTTCTCGGTGCGGCTGCAGAAGAGCCGGGTCGGCCGCGCGTGGGCGGCGATCCGCGAGGACGAGGACGCGGCCGAGCTGATGGGCGTGCCGACGTTCAAGTTCAAGCTGCTCGCGTTCGCCATCGGCGCCACGATCGGCGGCCTGGCCGGCGGCATCTACGCGGGCAAGGCCGTGTTCATCGAGCCGAACACGTTCCCGTTCATCCTGTCCGCGACCATCCTCGCCGCGGTCGTGCTCGGCGGCTCGGGCAACCTGCCCGGCGTGATGCTGGGCGCGTTCGTCATCGCCTGGCTGCCCGAGCGGTTCCGCGAGGTCGACTGGCTCAAGGCCGCGCTCGGCGGCAAGGACCCGGCCGAGTACCGCATCCTGCTGTTCGGCGGCGTGCTGGTGCTGATGATGGCGCTGCGGCCGGAGGGCCTGCTGCCCTCACGGCGGCGCAAGGCCGAGTTGCACGAGGGCACCGGCGGCATGGGCACCATGGGCGCCGAGGTCCCGGGTCCGGACACCGATGTCTCGACGACGGAGGCGGCCAAGTGAGCACTCCCGTCCTGCAACTGGACAACGTGACCATGCGCTTCGGCGGCGTGGTCGCCCTGCGCGAGGCGAAGCTCAGCATCGCCCCGGGCGAGATCTTCGCCCTGATCGGCCCCAACGGCGCGGGCAAGACCACGGTGTTCAACGTGGTCACCGGCGTCTACCAGCCCACCGAGGGCCAGGTGCTGTTCAACGGCGCGCGGATCGACGGCGACAAGCGGTTCAAGATCACCAAGCTGGGCATCGCCCGCACGTTCCAGAACATCCGGCTGTTCCACAACATGTCGGCGCTGGAGAACGTGATGGTCGGCGCGGACGCGCACCACAAGACCGGTGCGGTCGGCGCCACGCTCAACCTGCCCTGGCACCGCAAGGAGGAGAAGCGCGGCCGCGAGCTGGCCCGGGAGCTGCTGGACTTCGTCGGCATCCCCGGCCGGATGAGCGAGACCGCGAAGAACCTGCCCTACGGCGACCAGCGGCGGCTGGAGATCGCCCGCGCGCTGGCCACGGACCCGAAGCTGCTGCTCCTCGACGAGCCCGCGGCGGGCATGAACCCGGCCGAGAAGGAGTCGCTGCAGGCGCTCATCCGCAAGATCCGCGACAGCGGCCGGACCGTCCTGCTGATCGAGCACGACATGAGCCTGGTCATGGGCGTCAGCGACCGGGTGGCGGTGCTGGACTTCGGCCAGCTGATCGCAGAAGGGCTCCCGCAAGAGGTGCAGAACAACCCGAAGGTCATCGAGGCGTACCTGGGGGTGTCCGAAGATGCTTCTTGAGATCAAGGACATCCACGTCCACTACGGCAAGATCGCCGCGATCAAGGGCATCAGCCTGCAGGTGGAGGACGGTGAGATCGTCTCGCTCATCGGCGCCAACGGCGCGGGCAAGACGACCACGCTGAAGACCATCTCCGGGTTGCGCCCGCTGACCAGCGGGCAGGTGCTGTTCAACGGCGAGGACATCTCCAAGATGCCCGGCCACAAGCGGGTCATGGCGGGCATCGGCCAGTCACCGGAAGGCCGCGGCGTGTTCCCCGGCATGACGGTGCAGGAGAACCTGCTGATGGGCGCCTACACCCGCAAGGACGCGCTGGACGCCGACCTGGCCGAGGTCTACGAGCTGTTCCCGCGGCTGGCGGAGCGCAAGAACCAGTTCGGCGGCACCATGTCCGGCGGCGAGCAGCAGATGATCGCCATCGGCCGGGCGTTGATGACCAAGCCGAAGGTGCTCCTGCTGGACGAGCCGTCGATGGGCCTCGCGCCCATGCTCATCGCGCAGATCTTCGAGATCATCAAGGAGATCAACAAGCGCGGCACGACCGTGCTGCTGGTCGAGCAGAACGCGCAGCAGGCGCTGAAGCTCTCCCACCGCGCGTACGTGCTGGAGACGGGCCGGGTCGTGAAGAGCGCGCCCGGACCGGAGCTGCTGGACGACCCCCAGGTGCGCGCGGCGTACCTCGGCGGTCACTGACCGTCCACCCGGGATCCCGCCGGCCCGGCTACGGCTGGGCCAGCGGGATCTCGGTGCTCGACTCGTCCTTCAGGTCGGTCAGCGTCGGCCCGCCGTACACGCGCAGGGCCAGCGGCTTGGCGTCCTTGGGCAGGTCGTAGTAGACGTCGTACTCCAGGCGCACGTTCGCGCCGAGGTCGATCGTCTCCGGCTGCCGCTTGATCGTCATGGCCTGGCTGTCCGTCGTGTGCTCGACCTCGTGGTCGTCCACCAGCACGTGCCGGCGCGCGGCGAACGACACGCTGCTGCGGCCGTTGTTGACCACGCTCATCCGGATCCGCACGAACTGGCCCTTGGCGTGGAACTCGGCGTGGCTGCCGATCAGCGTCGGGATCTCCGTGGTGAGCCCGACCAGCGTGAACGCCGTGTCGCCGTCCGCGGTGGTGGGTATCTTGAGCGGCTTCTCGTCCGGCCGCACGGTCTGCGGCGGCACCGGGTAGGTCGCCGCCGGCGAGGCCGTCGTCTCGGGACCCGCCACGACCGGCGCGTCCCCGCACCCGGCCGCCACCAGCACCGCGGCCGTCACCGCCACCAGACGCCGCACGCCCACCTCCGACTCGTCGGTTCTCCCCCTGGATCGCACACCCTGAATTGCACACCCTGAATTGCACACCCGGTGGGACCGGACCGCACCTTCACGCCTTCGGTGGGTCTTCGGCCGGGGCGTCGTCCTTCCGGACGTCCTTGAGGAAGCAGGTCAGCCGGGCGGTGCAGGCGCGCCGCCCCTGCTCGTCGGTGATCACGATCTCGTAGGTGGCGGTGCTGCGACCGCGGTGGATCGGCGTGCACACCCCCGTGACGATGCCCTCCGCGACGCCCCGGTGGTGCGTGCAGGACAGCTCCAGCCCCACGGCCAGCCGCTCCGGCGCCGCGTGCATGGCCGCCGCGACCGAGCCGAGCGTCTCCGCCAGCACCGCGTTCGCGCCGCCGTGCAGCAGCCCGTACGGCTGCCGGTTGCCCTTCACCGGCATCGTGCCGACCAGCCGATCGGCATCCCATCGGGTGATCTCGATGCCGAGCTTCGAGGTCAGCTGTTCGTGCGCGACGGCCTGGTCGGCGCCTGGGATGTCCTCGGGTGCTGGCGTCACGGTTGCTCCAGTCGGTGCAGAACTGTCGGACCCCCACCCTAGACTCGGCGCGTGAGCACTTCAGAAGCCTCCCGCCTGCTGCTGGTCGACGGCCACTCCATGGCCTACCGCGCCTTCTTCGCGCTGCCCAAGGAGAACTTCCAGACGGGCACGGGCCAGACCACCAACGCGGTCTACGGCTTCACGTCGATGCTCATCAACCTGCTGCGCGACGAGAAGCCCACGCACGTCGCGGTGGCGTTCGACGTCTCGCGCAAGACCTTCCGCACCGAGGCCTACGCGGCGTACAAGGCCGGTCGCAGCGAGACACCGGACGAGTTCCGCGGCCAGGTCAGCCTCATCGAGGACGTGCTGGGTACGCTGTCCATCCCCACGCTGTCCAAGGCCAACTTCGAGGCCGACGACCTGATCGCCACCCTCACCACGCAGGCCACGGCGCTGGGCTTCGAGGTGCTGATCTGCACCGGCGACCGCGACGCGTTGCAGCTGGTCACCGACAAGGTGACGGTGTTGTACCCGGTCAAGGGCGTCTCCGAGATGGCCCGCTACACCCCCGAGCTGGTGCTGGAGAAGCAGGGCGTGCCGCCCGAGCTGTACGCCGACTACGCGGCGGTGCGCGGCGACTCGTCGGACAACCTGCCGAACACCCCTGGCGTCGGCCCGAAGACGATCGTGAAGCTGCTCACCCAGTTCGGCTCGCTGAACGGGCTCATCGACCACGTCGACGAGGTGCCCGGCAAGGTGGGCGACGCGCTGCGGGCCAACCTGGCCAACATCATGCTGAACCGGCAGCTCACCGAGCTGGTGCGGGACGTGGAGCTGCCCGTGGGGCCAGCGGAGCTGGAGGCCAGGCCGTGGGACCGCGACGCGGTGCACCGGCTGTTCGACGAGCTGGAGTTCCGGGTGCTGCGGGACCGGCTGTTCGCCACCCTGCCCACGGCCGAGCCGGAGGCCGAGGAGGGCTTCACGGTCAGCGGCGGCGCGGTGGGTGTCGGCGAGGTGGCGTCGTGGCTCGACGCGCACGCGCGCTCCGGCCGGGTCGGCATCGCGTTCCGCACCTCCGGTGAGGACCTGGAGGGCCTGGCGCTGGCCGCGGTCGGCGGCGAGGGCGGGTACGTCGAGGTCGCCTCCCTGACCGAGGCCGACGAGAACGCGCTGGCCGCGTGGCTGGCCGACGAGTCGGTGACCAAGGCGGCGCACGACCTGAAGCTGCCGCTGCGCCGGCTGCGGGCGCGCGGCTGGCGGCTGCGCGGCGTGAACAGCGACACGGCGCTGGCCGCCTACCTGGTGCGGCCAGGCCAGCGCTCGTTCGCGCTGGACGACCTGGCGCTGCGCTACCTCAAGCGCGAGCTGCGGGCCGAGGAGCCCGACGACGGGCAGCTGTCGCTGCTGGCCGACGAGGACGAGGAGCGCCAGAAGACCGCGCAGGCCGCGATCGTGCGCGCGTTCGCGGTGGCGGAGCTGGCCGACGCGCTGGACGCGGAGCTGGTCGACACCGGTCAGGAATCGCTGCTGGCGACCCTGGAGCTGCCGCTGATGATGGTGCTGGACGAGGTGGAGGCGGTCGGCATCGCGATCGACGCCGAGCACCTGGCGG
This sequence comes from Actinosynnema sp. NPDC050801, assembly GCF_040673975.1. Lineage (NCBI taxonomy): Bacteria > Bacillati > Actinomycetota > Actinomycetes > Pseudonocardiales > Pseudonocardiaceae > Actinosynnema > Actinosynnema sp. NPDC050801. The sequence goes on from NZ_JBFAQZ010000019.1 coordinate 40,080, forward strand.
CGCTGGAGGCGCACTTCGCGGCGGGCGTGAAGCAGGCCGCGCAGGACGCGTACTCGGTGATCGGCAAGGAGATCAACCTCGGCTCGCCCAAGCAGCTGCAGACGGTGCTGTTCGACGAGCTGCAGATGCCGAAGACGAAGAAGACCAAGACCGGGTACACCACCGACGCGGACGCGTTGCAGAACCTGTTCGAGTCGACCCAGCACCCGTTCCTGCAGCACCTGCTCGCGCACCGGGACGTGACCAGGCTGAAGTCGACCGTCGACGGGCTGCTCAAGTCGGTCGCCGACGACGGCCGGATCCACACCACGTTCCACCAGACGATCGCGGCGACCGGGCGGCTGTCGTCCACCGACCCGAACCTGCAGAACATCCCGATCCGCACCGACGAGGGCAGGCGGATCCGCGAGGCGTTCGTGGTCGGACCGGGCTACGCCGAGCTGATGACCGCGGACTACAGCCAGATCGAGATGCGGATCATGGCGCACCTGTCCGAGGACGCGGGCCTGATCGAGGCGTTCCGCAGCGGTGAGGACCTGCACACGTTCGTCGCGTCGCGCGCGTTCTCCGTGCCGACCTCGGAGGTCACCGGCGAGCAGCGCCGCCGGGTGAAGGCCATGTCCTACGGGTTGGCCTACGGGCTGTCGGAGTACGGGCTGGCGCAGCAGCTGCGGATCTCGGCGGCCGAGGCGCGGGAGCAGAAGGAGGCGTACTTCGCCCGGTTCGGCGGGGTGCGCGACTACCTGCACGCCGTGGTCGAGGACGCGCGGAAGAAGGGCTACACCGAGACGATCCTCGGTCGCCGGCGCTACCTGCCCGACCTCACCAGCGACAACCGGCAGCGCCGGGAGATGGCCGAGCGGATGGCGTTGAACGCGCCGATCCAGGGCAGCGCGGCGGACATCATCAAGGTCGCGATGCTCGGCGTGTTCCGGGCGCTGGAGGAGTCGGGCCTGCGGTCGCGGATGCTCCTGCAGGTGCACGACGAACTGGTGCTGGAGATCGCCGAGGGCGAGCGGGAGCAGGTGGAGGCCCTGGTGCGCGCGGAAATGGGCGGTGCGTACGAATTGTCGGTGGCGATGGAGGTCTCAGTGGGCGTCGGCCGTTCCTGGGACGCCGCCGCCCACTGAGAATTCCGTTCGTCCGTCAGTCGAGGTAGCAGTACCAGCTGTACTCGTCCGCCTCGTCCCAGTAAGCGGGCTTCGCCCATTGTTTGTTGTACTGCCACTGGCAGGCGGCGTACATGTTGATGTCCTCCAGGCTGCCGTCCTGCCGGACGCAGTACCAGGACCAGACGTTGTTCGGGGGCTGGTTGGTGACGTCGCGGTGACCCAGCTTGCGGCAGAACTCCCAGAGGTTCACGCCGCCGAGGACCTGCTGCCGCGGGGCCTCCGAGGCGGTGACCGCGGCGTCCGTCGGCGTGGCGGGTGCGGCGAGCGCGCCGACCGCCGGGCCGAGCGCGAGCGCGATCCCGAGTGCCGTCACCGCCAGCACCTTGGTCATTCTCATCATCGGTTTTTCTCCTCGTCGGGGGATGTCGGCTATTACGCCGAGTCCTTCCGAATATAGGAGTCAAATTTCCGTGTCAGCAATGCCCGGTTAGAGTGTCACTCCGTTGTCCGGTGGCATGCGACAATCACCGGAAAGAGGTGGGAAATGACGGTAACGCACACGAGTGGTGACGCTTTTCCGGTCCGTTACCCACTGCGGGCGTCACCGCCGGGGACGGTCGGCCGTCGTCACGGCTGCGGGTACCCGTACTTCTCTCCGGTCGCCGCCGGGTGAGGATTCCTCGTGACGACGGGGGGCGACGATGGTCGACAGGCCGGTGCTGGACGGTGGGGCCGCGTGGTCGCGGATGTTCCTCCCGATCGGCGTGTTCCTCGCCCTGTTCGGCGTGCTGAACTTCGCCGAGCTCCCCCTGGGCTGGAAGGACCGCCAGCAGCAGGTCGGCCGGTACCTGGACGCCACCCTGGAGCTCGGCGCCGACTGGGTCATGCCGGTGATCTGGTTGGCCAAGCTGGTCGAGCTGGCGCTGGGCCTGGTCGCCGTCGCCGCCGTGCTGCGGCGGAGCACCCGGTGGCTCGCCGCGGCCGTGGTCGGCTGGCTGGCGTGGTTCACCCTGTTCACCGCCATGGACGTGTGGGCGGCCGACCGCGTCGAGCTCCAGGAGCACACCGTCTACTTCGTCATGTTCGCGGTGCTGCTCGGGTTGATCTTCGTGGTCTCGGCCGTGGAGCGGTTCCTGCGCTCACGCGGGTGAGTCGCGCAGCGGCGTGACGCGCACGTCCCGCGCGGTCAGCACGTCGCCGCACCCCTCGCACGACACGTGCACCCCGATGTCCCCGCCGCAGGTGCGGTGGTGCAGGTCGAACGACGGCCCCTCGTCGGGGGACATCCAGCGGTCGCCCCACTTCCGCAGGGCGACCAGCACCGGGTAGAGGTCCAGGCCCTTCTCGGTCAGCCGGTACTCGTACCGCGTCCGCACGTCCTTGTAGGCCTCGCGGCGGAGGATGCCCTCCTCGACCAGCGTGCCCAGGCGCTCGGTCAGCACGCTGCGCGAGATGTCCATCGCGGTCTGGAAGTCCTCGAACCGCCGCGTGCCCAGGAACGCTTGCCGCAGCAGCAGCAACGTCCACCGCTCACCCAGCAGGGCGGCGGGCAGCGACACGGTGCACAGCTCGTCGGCAACCTTCACGTGGGCCATGCCCACTGACGATACCCCTTGCGTTCGAAAAACGGATCCAGCTAGGGTTCGGAATCCGAACTCAAGGGGCGCCCGCCATGAAAGTCCGTGAACTGCACGCCGCCGAGGCGGGCAACGCCGTCGACGCCGTCTTCCAGGGCCTGTCCCCGCGCAGCCGCTACCTGCGCTTCCACGCGCCCGTGCCGCGCCTCACCGCGGCCATGCGCCGCCGCCTCACCGACCTGGACGGCCACCGCAAGGCCGCCGTCGTGGCGGTGTGCCACCGCGAGCCGATCGGCATCGCCCGCCTGATCGCCACCGGCGAGGCCACCGCCGAGATCGCGCTCGCCGTGGTCGACCCGTGGCAGCGCAAGGGCGTGGGCACCAAGCTCGTGGCCGCACTCGGTCGGCTCGCCACCGACCTGCGCTACACCGAGCTGCACGGCGACGTCCTGGGGGAGAACCAGCCGATGCTGCGCCTGGTCGCCCGCGTCTTCCCCGGCGCGCGGCTGACCCGCGACGAGGACGACGTCATCCGGGTGAGCTACCCGTTGACCTTCGAGTTGACCCACGAGGAGCTGGTGGCGGACCTCCGGTGGTGAGCAGAATGGGCGACATGCGACGGATCTTCGGGTTGGCGCTCGTCCTGGTCCTGCTGGCACCACCGGCCGTGGCGGCCACACCGCCCGGTGACCAGCCGCTACCCGGGTACACCATCGACAACCCGCCGCTGCCACCCGCACAGGTGGGCGGCGAACCGTCACGGGTGCTCCAGGGCGTGCACGAGCACGCGGCCTACACCATCGAGGTCCCGCCGCGCTGGAACGGCCGCCTCGCCATGTGGGCGCACGGCTACCGCGGCGCGACCACCGTGCTCACCGTCGACCCGCCCGCCTACGGCCTGCGCCAGAAGCTCCTCGACCAGGGCTTCGCCTGGGCCGCGTCGAGCTACTACGCCAACGCCTACGACGTGAAGGCGGGCGTGCTCGGCACCCACGGCCTGGCGAAGCACTTCCACCGGCTCGTCGGCAAGCCCCGGGACACCTTCGTCATCGGCGTCTCCATGGGCGGCCACGTCATCGGCCGGTCGCTGGAGCAGTTCCCCGGCTTCTACCGGGGCGCCCTGCCGCTGTGCGGTGTGCTCGGCGACCAGGAGCTGTTCGACTTCCTCGTCGACTACAACCTCACCGCGCAGGCCCTCAGCGGCATCCGCGCCTGGCCCGTGCCGAAGGACTACCTGACCGCGGTCGTGCCGCGCATCCAGGCGGAGCTCGGCCTGACCGGCGTCCCGAACGAGCGCGGCGCGCAGTTCGCCGCCATCGTCACCAACCGCAGCGGCGGCCCGCGGCCCGGCGCGGCGCCCGCGTTCACGTTCTGGAAGGACTTCCTGGTCGCGCTCGCGGCGTCGGCGTCCGGCGAGGGCCTGGCCGCCGACCCGGGCCAGGTCGCCACCAACGCCCTGACCCGGTACGAGCCGAACGCGCCGGTCGACGTCAACCGCGCCGTCCAGCGCGTGCTGCCGGAGAACCTGAGGGCCCGCCTCACGCCGAAGCTGACCGAGGTGCCGCGCATCGTCGGGCGCCCGACCGCGCCGGTGCTGTCGCTGCACGGCCTGGGCGACCTGTTCGTGCCGTTCTCGATGGAGCAGGTCTACCAGCGCGACGTCCGGCGCAACGGCAGGGGCGACCTGCTCGTGCAGCGGGCGATCCGCGCGGTCGACCACTGCGAGTTCAGCCCGAACGAAGTCGGCGCCGCCTGGGACGACCTGGTGACCTGGGTCGACACCGGTCGCCGGCCCGCCGGGGACCGGGTGGACGACCCGGCGGTGGTGGCCGCGCCGGACTACGGCTGCCGGTTCAGCGACCCCACCGCCCACACCGTGCCCGGCAACACCCGCCGCCTCTTCCCGGCCTGCTAGGCGGGGGTTTCCCGCGGCCGGTCCGGCGTCGCCGCCCATCGGGTGGGAACCGTCCTTGACGGTGTGCGGTCGTGCCGGGCTAGCGTGTGGAAAACGCTTACCAGGAGGGTTGGGCATGGCACGCAGGCGTTACGCGGTCGTCGGCACCGGCGCGCGGGCGGAGTTGCACGTCGACGCGATCGTCGAGCACGCCGACCAGGGCGAGCTGGTGGCGTTCTGCGACGTCAACCCCACCCGGATGGCCGTGCACAACGAGCGCCTCGACCGGCCCGTCCCGACCTACGCCGCCGAGGACTTCCTCCGCATGATCGAGGTCGAGCGGGTCGACGTCGTCGTGGTCTGCACGGTCGACCGCCACCACGACACCTACATCGTGGAGGCGCTGGACGCGGGCTGCGACGTCGTCACCGAGAAGCCGATGACGGTCGACCCCGCCGGCGTCGGCAAGGTCTTCGACGCGGTGGAGCGCAACGACGGCAAGGTCGCCGTCACGTTCAACTACCGGTACAACCCGGTGCACGAGAAGGTCCGCGAGCTGCTGGCCGGCGGCGCGGTCGGCGAGATCGGCTCGGTGCACTTCGAGTGGCTGCTCGACGTCCGCCACGGCGCCGACTACTTCCGCCGCTGGCACCGCGACAAGGCCAACTCCGGCGGCCTCCTGGTGCACAAGGCCACCCACCACTTCGACCTGCTGAACTGGTGGGTCGGCTCGGTGCCCGAGGTCGTCTACGCGCACGGCCGGCTGTTCTTCTACGGCGACGAGAACGGCAAGCGCCACGGCCACCACCGGCCCTACGACCGGGTGCACGGCTCGCCCCAGGCGCGGGACGACCCGTTCGCGCTGCACCTGGAGCGCGACGCCTGGCTGCGCCGGCTCTACCTCGACGCCGAGCACGAGGACGGCTACCACCGCGACCGGAATCCGTTCGCGCCCGGTGTGTCCATTGAGGACGACATGTCGGTGCTCGTACGGTACGCCGGCGGCGCGAACCTGACCTACCACCTCACGGCCTACTCGCCATGGGAGGGCTACCGGCTGATGGTCAACGGCAGCCGCGGCAGGTTGGAGCTGGAGGTCGTGGAGAACGGCTGGGTCAGCGGGCAGCAGCCCGCGGTGCACGGCCGGGAGGCCAACCCCGAGGAGGGCGGGGTCCGGCTGACCGTGCAACCGCTGTTCGGGCGCGCGGCGGAGATCCCGGTGGAGTCCGGTGGCGCGGGGCACGGTGGGGCCGATCGGCGGATGACCGACGTGCTCTACGGGGCGCCCGGCCAGGACGACCCGCTCGGGCGTCGGGCCACGCACCGCGACGGCGCGTTGTCCCTGCTCACGGGGTTCGCCGCGAACCGCAGCACGGAGACCGGAGGACCGGTGCGCGTGGCGGAGTTGCTCGACCCCGGTTGGCGGTAGCCTGGCGCGGTGCCGCTCCTGGGACCAGCCGACGAGTTGCCGCACCCGCCGCGCCGGGTGCTCGTGGCCGGCACGTCCGGCTCCGGGAAATCGACCCTGGCCAGTCTCGTCGCACGGACGCTCGGCCTGTCCTATGTGGAGATGGACTCGCTGTTCCACGGTCCACAGTGGACCGCGAGGTCGGAGTTCGAGGCCGACGTGCGGCGGTTGGTCAAGGGTGACGCGTGGGCCACGGAGTGGCAGTACAGCCTGGTGCGGCCGGTGCTGCTGGAGCACGCCGACACGTTGCTCTGGTTGGACCACCCGCGGCACGTGGTGATGCGCCGGGTGACGGTGCGCACCGCGGTGCGCCGGATCCGCCGCCAGGAGCTGTGGAACGGCAACGTCGAACCGCCCCTGCGCACGGTGTTCACCGATCCGGAGCACCTGTTGCGGTGGGCGTGGAAGTCGCACGCCCGCACCGGCGAGCGGATCCGCGAGGTGCTCCGGGGCGAGCACGCGGATCGACTCGCGGTGGTGCGGCTGCGCGGGCAGCGTGAGGTCGACCAATGGCGGTCCGGCCCGTTGCGACGGGCCGCGGAGCGCGGTGAGGAGTCGGTGCGATGAGCGGGCGGACGGCGTTGGTGCTGGGCGGCACCGGGATGTTGAAGGGGTGCGCGGACGAGCTGTTGGCGCAGGGGTGGCAGGTGGTGCTGCCCAGTCGGCGGCCCGAGGGCGTGCTGGGCAGTGCGGCCAGGGCGGCCCTGCGCGGCCGCGGCCACGTGCCGCACCTGAGCGGCGTCGAGGGGTCCAAGGTCGCGGTGGCGGCGGACTGGGCCAGACCGGCGGAGCTGGCCGACCGGGTCCGCGAGGTGGTGGACCGGCCGGCCGACCTGCTCGTGGCGTGGGTGCACGCGAGTTACCGGGACGACGTGCTGGGCGCCGTCGCGCCCCTGCTCGCACCGCACGCCCCGGTGGTCGAGGTGCACGACAGCGGCGCGATCCACGCGGTGCGCGGCGTGCCGGACCCGGCCCTGCCGGGCCACCCGACGCAGCAGGTGGTGCTGGGCTTCGTCCGGCACGGCGCCGGCACCCGCTGGCTCAGCCACGAGGAGGCGTCGGTCGGTGTCCTCGAAGCCGTCCACCGCGCCCTGGACAACCGGCCGCCGTCGGTGCACCAGGTGGGCGAGATCGACACCTGGGTGATGCGGCACTAGCGACTCGGGGTCTCGCGCCGGCCGTGCCGCACGTGGTCCCGTCGATCGACCCCGAGCCGGGGCCTAACCCGGCCGCAGGCCCCGGACCAGAGACAACACCGACTCGCGCACCTCGGCGAGGCTGCGTTCGGGCTGGAAGACCTGCCAGTCCAGCGCGATCACCAGCAGCGTGCCGAACAACGCCGCCGACGCCGTGCCGACCTGCACGCCGTCGGGCAGCCGGCCCGCGTCGGAGAGCCGCTGCATCTGGCCGCGCACGATCGACACGATGTCGTCGCGCAGCAGGCTCAACGTGTCGTGCCACTGGCCGGGCGTGCGCCACAGCTCCGAGACCAGCAACTGCCCGAACGCCGGGTACTCGGCGAAGAACCCGAGCATCCCGTCCACCAGCGACGCCATCGCCGACGCCGTCCCGTCCTGCTCCTCGGCCGCCTTCAACCGCGCGGCCAGCAGGTCGACCCCGTGCCGCAGCAGCGCGTCGACCAGCGCGTCCTTGCTGGCGAAGTTGTAGTAGACGGTGCCCTTCGCCACGCCGGCCTCGGCGGCGATCTCGTCCACCGTCACGCTCGCCGCGCCCCGCTCGCCGACGAGCCGCAGCGCGGCGTCGAACAGCTTCTGCTTGGTCGCGGCGGTGCGGCCGGGGCGCGCGCCGGTCACAGCACCAGTTCCGGTTTCAGACGGGTGGGTGTCCACACCCGCTGCTTGTACGCGGCGAGCGTCGCCAAGGCAAGGCCCGCGGCCAGGTAGCCGACCAGGATCAGCGCGTCCCGGCCGACGCCGCCCAGCGACCCGCCGTACATGAGGTGCCGCAGGCCGTCGACGGCGTAGCCCATGGGCAGCCCGTAGTGCAGCGGGTACAGCGGCACCGGGATGGTCTGCCACGGGAACGTGCCGCCCGCGCTGACCAGCTGCAGGATCAGCAGCACCAGGCCGATGAACTTGCCGACCGCGCCGAACAGGGCGTTCAACGCGTGCAGCACGGCCACGAACGTCGCCGACACCAGCAGCAGGAACGCCAGCGCGCCCAGCGGGTGCGACGGCCGGATGCCCACCACCAGCGTGACCGCCGCGTACATCACCACGACCTGCGCCGCGCCGAGCAGCGCACCGGGCAGCCACCCGCCCAACGCCACCCGCAGCGGCGACCGGCCGGCCGCGAGCCCGCGTCGGGACAGCGGCTTGAGCAGCAGGAACAGCACGAACGCGCCGATCCAGGTGGCCAGCCCGAGGAAGAACGGCGCCAGGCCCGCGCCGTAGCTGCCCGCGGACGTCTGGCTCACCCCGCGCACGTTCACCGGGTCGCCGATGGTCCGCGCGGTCGACTCGCGAGTCGGGTCGTCGGGGTTCGGGATCTGCGAGACACCGGCGGCCAGCCCGTCGCGCAGCTGGTTCGCGCCGTCCACCAGCTGCGCCTCCCCGTCACGCAGCCGGCCCGCGCCGTCGCGCACCTGCGCCGCGCCGGACGAGACCTGCGCCGCGCCGTCGTCGAGCCGGGTGATGGCGTCGGTCAACGCCGGTGTGCTCGCGGCCAGGCGCGCCGCGCCGTCGGAGACCTGCTTCGCGCCGTCCGCGAGCGTGCGCAGCTGCCCGGCCGTGCCCTGGACCTTGGCGTTGGCGTCGTCCACGGGCCTGCGGACCTCGCCCACGGCGCCGAGCACGCGCTGGACGTCCTCCTCGGGGAGCCCGAGGGCGCGCAGCCGGGTGGCCAGCTCGCCGTTCGCCGCGTTCAGCCGGTCGACCAGGCCCTGCGCCTTGGCGGCGTAGTCCTCGGCGGTCCTGGCGGCGGTCTCGTTGCCGTCGGCCACCTGCTCGGCCCCGGACGCCAGCTGCTGCGACTGCGCCGGCAGGCCCGCGGTCGAGTCGCGCAGCCGGGTGAGGCCGGACGAGACCTGCGCCGCGCCGTCGGCCAGCGGCCCGGCGCCGTCGGCGAGCTGCCGCGCCCCGGTGTGGGCGTCCTGCTGGCCGGTGGCGAGCTTCGTCGCGCCGTCGGCGGCCTCGGCGGTCTTCTGCCGGATCGTGGAGAAGCCGAGCAGCAACCGGTCCGCGGCCTCCGCGCCCACCCGCACCGACACCGACCGGCGCACCTCGGCCACGACCTGGTTGGCGATGGTGGAGCCGAGGTAGTTGTTCGCGTCGTTCGTGGTCAGCACGATGACGCCCTGCCTCGGGGTGAAGTCGCCGGTCGACAGCAGGGACCGGGAGAAGTCCTCTGGCAGGGTCAGCGCGAACGTGTAGGTCCCGTTGCGCACGCCCTCCTCGGCTCCGGCCGCGTCGACCCGGTGCCAGTCGAACTTGTCGCCGTCGACCAGCTCCTCGGCCACGTCGTGGCCCGCGTCCAGCTGCGTGCCGTCGCTCGCGGTCGCGCCCCTGTCCTCCACGACCAGCGCGGCGGGCACCTGGTTGAGGTGCGCGTACGGGTCTTTGTTGGCGTACAGGTACAGCGCCGCGTAGAGCAGCGGCACCAGCGTCAGCGCCAGCACCGCGAGCCTGGGCAGCGTGCCGGAGGTGATCCGGCGCAGCTCGTTGCGGGCGATCCGGACGGCGGTCACTCGGACTCCTCGCTGTCTTCGCTGGTGTTGTCCTCGCCGATCCGCGCGACGGGGATGTCGAGCACGGCGGCGCTGGTCGTGGTGCACAGGGCGACGACCGACCGGTCGGGCGTCACGTGCCGGCGTGCCAGCTCCACCCACCCCTCCGGGTCGCCGTGGTAGCGGTCGGGGCTGTCCAGCACGAGCGCCGGGGCGGCCCGCGGCCAGCTCCAGCATCAGCGCGCACCGGGTGGCGGCGGGCACCTGCTCGAACCGGCGGTCCAGGTGCTCGTCCGCGCCACGCTCGACCAGCCAGTCGGCCACCGCCCTGCGCCCGCTGCGGGCACCGTTGAGGGCCAGTTCCTCGCCCACCACGCCGGCCAGGGTCAGCGACCCCTCGGGCTCGCTGACGTCGGGTGAGTCGACCAGCACGACGTGCTCGCGCAGCTCGGCGGCCGAGGGGGAGACCTCGCCGGTGCTCGGGCGCATCCGGCCGGACAGCACCAGGCCCAGCGCGGTGTGCCCGGTGCCCGGATCACCGGCCACCAGCACCAGCTCGCCCGGTCCGACCCGCAGCGACGTGGGCTTCAGCAGCGGGCCGTGCGGTCCGTCGACGCCGACGCGCCGGGCGTGGATCTGCACTGCGGACCTCCTTTTGAACTGACTGGTCAGTTCAAATAGTGGTCCGCGTGCGGCCGCCCCGCAACCTGACGCGGTGTGACGCCTAGCGCAGCGCCCCGGCGGGTCGGACCTCCCACATCGTCCACAGTGGACGATAACCCTGGCGCGGCCAGAACACCGAGGAGAGCGGGTTCGGCGGGTTGTAGTACAGGTAGGTGCCGACCGTGCCCAACCGGTGCAGCTCCCGGTGCGCGTGCGCCATCAGCCGGCGGCCCACCCCGGTGCCGCGGGCACCCGGCAGCACCGACACGCAGTTCACGTAACCCCAGCGGCCGTGCGGCAGCCTGGTCGAGGTCCAGTTGCCCGGCTCCGACGTCACCACCGCGCACTCGGCCAGCGCGACCGCGATGCCGTCCCGCTCGGCCAGCCACGCCGGGCCGCCGCTCGCCAGCCGCTCGGCCAACGTCCGCCGCTTGAGCTCCGCCGCGTCCGGCCGGTGCACCGTCGAACCCACCATGGACGAGTAGCGCAGCTCGGCCAGCGCGAGCGCGAGCACCGTCTCCAGGTCCGCGGGCGTGGCCCGGCGGATCGTCACCGCGTCCGTCACCGGCGGGGGAGGGGCCTGCCGCACGGCGATCACGGTCAGCGGCACCAGCCCGTGGTCCAGCATCGCCCTGGTCGCCTCCGCGTCCCGGCTCGGCCAGGTCAGCACGCACGCCGAGTCCCGCTCGGCCGGCGCCAGCAGGTCGAGCCGCTTGCGCCACGCGCGCAGCAGCGCGTCCATGCCCGCCGCGCCCGTGGCACCCAGCAGCGGGGTCAGCTCCCACACCTCGGTGGCCGACCAGAGCCGGGCGGGCGAGCGCCGGTCGTGCACCTGGCGCTGGAGCACGCCCGCGACCCTGGTGCCGTCCGGCAGCGCGGCGGTGATGACGTCGCCGTCCGGCGGTGCGACCACCGCGGGCAGCAGCGGGTCGACGCTCGCGAAGCGCGCGTTCTGCGCCTCCATCAGCCCTTGACCGACGGTCATGCCAGGCAGGCTACTCAGCTCCCCGGGTGATCCCGGCGGACGCGCGGGCGGCGTCCCGGTGATTCGGGTCCCGGGCGGTCGTGCCGGTGGTGCGGGCCCGCACGGCGTCCGCCGGGCTGATCAGGGCCGCGGCGGCTTGCGGGTGCGGAAGATCGCGGTGCCGGGGAACAGCCGGCCGCGCAGCGGGCTCCACTGCCCCCACGTGCGGGTGTGCCCGGCGGGCCACTCCGGCTCCACCACGTCCAGCAGCTCCAGGCCCGCGCCCACGAGCGCGCGCACGTAGTCACCGGTGGTGCGGTGGTGCTCCACGTACGTCGCCCGGCCGGAGTCGTCGACCTCCACGTACGGGGTGCGGTCGAAGTACGACTGCGTGACGGTCAGCCCGCCGGGACCCGGGTCGTCCGGGAAGATCCACCGGATCGGGTGAGTCACCGAGAAGACCCACGGCGCGCCCGGCCGCAGCACCCGTGCCACCTCGTCGAAGACCTCGCCCACGTCGGCCACGAACGGCACTCCGCCGAACGCCGAGCAGGCCGCGTCGAAGCTGCCCGAGGCGAACGGCAGCTGGTCGGCGCTGGCCTGCACCAGCGGCACGGCCACCCCGGTCGCCGCGTTCGCCACCGCCGCGTGCCGCAGCATCCCGGCCGAGATGTCGAACGCCACCGCGTGCGCGCCGCGCGAGGTCAGCCACCGGGCGCACGGCGCGGAGCCGCAGCCGACCTCCAGCACCCGGCGTCCGCGCACGTCACCGAGGTAGCCGGCCTCCTGCTCGCGGACGCCCTCGGGGCACCACACGAAGTCCGCCGCGCCCAGGAAGTCGCCGTGCTCGGCGTGGTAGTCGTCGGCGTCGGCGTCCCACCACATCCGGTTGGCCGCGCGGGACTCGGCCGCGTCGACGCCCCGCTTGGCGATGCCGGTGGTGCCGAGCGCTCGTTCGGCGCTCGCGTGCTGGTCGGACACACTGCTCCATTCAAGGGTGCCGGTTTGCCCGGCGGACGTCGCGCCGCGTACGATATCGCCCGCGTAGTGGGTTCGCGTTGTCCTCGATCGCCTGATCTCCTGGTGAGTCGGTCTTCTCGGTGGGGCGTGCCCTCCGCGTAGCGTTGAACCCGCAGGCCACCAACCCCAATCCGTACCGGAGCCACCTACCTAATGTCCACCGACACCACCACTGTCCCGGTTGCCGCTGCGCCGAAGCAGGTCGCCATCAACGATATCGGGACGGAGGAGGACTTCCTCGCTGCTATCGACAAGACGATCAAGTACTTCAACGACGGCGATATCGTCGAGGGCACCATCGTCAAGGTCGACCGGGACGAGGTCCTGCTCGACATCGGCTACAAGACCGAGGGCGTCATCCCCTCGCGCGAGTTGTCGATCAAGCACGACGTCGACCCCAACGAGGTCGTCAAGGTTGGTGACGAGGTCGAGGCGCTTGTTCTCCAGAAGGAGGACAAGGAAGGTCGGCTGATCCTCTCCAAGAAGCGTGCTCAGTACGAGCGCGCCTGGGGCACCATCGAGGCGCTCAAGGAGAAGGACGAGCCCGTCAAGGGCACGGTCATCGAGGTCGTCAAGGGCGGCCTCATCCTGGACATCGGCCTGCGCGGCTTCCTCCCCGCCTCCCTCGTCGAGATGCGTCGCGTCCGCGACCTCCAGCCCTACGTCGGCCGCGAGCTCGAAGCGAAGATCATCGAGCTGGACAAGAACCGCAACAACGTGGTCCTGTCCCGCCGCGCGTGGCTGGAGCAGACCCAGTCCGAGGTCCGCAGCGAGTTCCTCAACCAGCTGCAGAAGGGCCAGGTCCGCAAGGGCGTCGTGTCCTCCATCGTCAACTTCGGTGCCTTCGTGGACCTGGGTGGCGTGGACGGCCTGGTGCACGTCTCGGAGCTGTCCTGGAAGCACATCGACCACCCCTCCGAGGTCGTCGAGGTCGGCCAGGAGGTCACGGTCGAGGTCCTGGACGTCGACATGGAGCGCGAGCGCGTGTCGCTGTCGCTCAAGGCGACGCAGGAAGACCCGTGGCGCCAGTTCGCCCGCACCCACGCGATCGGCCAGATCGTGCCGGGCAAGGTCACCAAGCTGGTTCCGTTCGGCGCGTTCGTCCGGGTGGACGAGGGCATCGAGGGCCTGGTCCACATCTCCGAGCTGGCCGAGCGCCACGTCGAGATCCCGGAGCAGGTCGTGCAGGTCGGCGACGACGTCATGGTCAAGGTCATCGACATCGACCTGGACCGCCGCCGCATCTCGCTGTCGCTCAAGCAGGCCAACGAGGGCTTCACGGTCGACTCCGAGTTCGACCCGACCCAGTACGGCATGGCCGCCGAGTACGACGACCAGGGGAACTACATCTACCCCGAGGGCTTCGACCCGGAGACCCAGGAGTGGCAGGAAGGCTTCGACAAGCAGCGCGAGGAGTGGGAGCGGCAGTACGCCGAGGCCCACACGCGCTACGAGGCCCACATGAAGCAGGTCGCCAAGGCCGCCGCGGCCGAGGAAGAGGCTGCGGGGGAGACGAACTACTCCTCCGGTGGCGAGGCCCCGGCCGCGACCGCGACGTCCAGCAGCACGGGCGCCCCGGCTCAGGCCGGCGGCACCCTGGCCAGCGACGAGCAGCTGGCCGCGTTGCGCGAGAAGCTGTCGGGCGGCGCCTGAGCAGCACCGGTCGGCGGATCCTCGCCGGCTGACTGAACGACCGATCGCCCCTCGCCCACCTCGGGCGGGGGGCGATCGTCGTTCACTCCTTCGGGGGTTCGTAGGCGTTGTCGTGCGCTAAGTTGAGAATGCTATGAGCATGCGGACGACGGTGTTGGCGGCGATGGTGGTGCTCTTGTGCGCGGGCTGCGCCGCCGTGCAGCAGGGGCCGGTGGCACAGCCCGCGATCCCGACGATCCTGCCGCCCACCACGATCAGCCGCGTCCCGCAGATGGTGGACCGCCCGATCCCGGACGACTGCGAGCTGGTCGTCCCGGTCGAGGTGTTCCACCAGCGCCTCGGGCGCGAGCTGCCGGGTGAGCTGAAGACCATCATCGGCATCCCCGAGCCGTCGCTCGGCCGCACCGGCAAGATCGACTGCTACTACGCGGTGCCGGAGCGCCAGCCCATCGCCAACGCACCCGTCGTCATCGGGTTGGCCACCTACGCCGACGAGCCGACGGCCACCGGCCGGGTCGCCGAGAGCGTGACCCTCGAACGCCAGGAGGGCGCCACGGTGGCCGAGGTCGACGTGGGCAAGAAGAAGGGCCAGTTCGTCAGCACCAAGGACGAGCGGTTGGTCATGGGTTCGCTGGGCAAGACCACGTACGTGGTCCGCGCGAAGGCCGGTGTGCTGCCGGACGACGCGATCGGCGGCTTCCTCGCGGCGCTGGCCCAGCAGTCGATGACGCCCATCGAGGGCGCCTGAGGATCTTCCGCGTGGCAGGCTGGTCGTCATGTTGCGCGTGGGTCTCTCCGGGGGAATCGGGTCGGGCAAGTCGACGGTGGCGGGCAGGCTCGCCGAACACGGCGCGGTGGTGGTCGACGCCGACCTGCTGGCGCGGGAGGTGGTCGAGCCGGGCACCGACGGCCTGCGCGAGGTCGTGGCGGCGTTCGGCGCGGAGGTCCTCGGTCCGGACGGGGCGCTGAACCGGCCCGCGCTCGCGGCGAAGGTGTTCGGCGACGAGCAGGCCCTGGCCACCCTCAACGGCATCACGCACCCGCGGATCGCGGCCCGCACGGGCGAGCTGATCGCCGCCGCGCCCGACGACGCGATCGTCGTGCACGACGTCCCGCTGCTGGTGGAGAAGGACATGGCGCCGCTCTACCACCTGGTGGTGATCGTGCACGCGGAGCTCGACCAGCGCATCGCCCGGCTGCGCGACCGCGGCCTGGCGGAGGAGGACGCGCGCAAGCGCATCGCCGCGCAGGCCGACGACGAGCGCCGCCGCGCCGTCGCGGACGTGTGGCTGGACAACTCCGGCACGCCCGACCTGGTGCTGGCCGAGGTCGACGCGCTGTGGGCCGACCGGTTGGTGCGCTACGAGTCGAACGTCCGGCTGCGCCGCTACGCCGCCGGCGCCCCGATCGTGGTGCCGTACGACCCGACCTGGCCGGTGCAGGCCGAGCGGATCGCGGCCCGCGTCCGGCTCGCCGCCGGTGGCCGCCGGGTCGAGCACATCGGCTCCACGTCCGTGCCCGGTCTCGCCGCGAAGGACGTGCTGGACTTCCAGCTGGCCGTGCGGTCGCTGGAGGAGGCCGCGGAGCTGGAGGAGGCGTTGGCGCAGGCGGGCTTCCCGGGCCTGGGCCTCGTCGAGGACAGCGTGAGGTACGAGGGCGACGCGCCGGAGGACTGGCACAAGCGGCTGCACGCGGGCGCGGACCCGGGACGACGGGTCAACCTGCACGTCCGGGTGGAGGGCGGTCCGCCGTGGGACTGGGCGATGAGGTTCCGCGACTGGCTGCGGGCGGACGCGGCGGCGCGGGACGAGTACGCGGCGCTGAAGCTGGAACTGGCGCGCAAGCACCGGGGTGACGCGGAGGGTTTCGCCTACGGCGAGTCGAAGGAGCCGTGGATGGCCGCGGCGACCGCCCGGGTGGACGCCTTCTACAGGGACGGCCAGGCGTCGTAGATGCCCCGGTGGGTCAGCCACGCGCCGAGGTCGTGGCGGTGGAGGCTGACCTCTTCGAGGGTGCGGTGCACGATGCGCAACGCCTGGTCGGCGTCGTCGGGTCCGAGGACGCGCCCGGCGACGGCGGCGGCGAACTCCTCGCAGCGCACGATCCGCGCGGTCGTGCCGCCCGGCACGGCCAGGCCGAGGAGCAGGTCGGTGGTGCGCCACGAGCGGCCGTCGCGCTGCACGCGGACCGCGCTGAGCACGCTCGGGCCGCTGCGCGCGTGTCTGGACCGGGGGCGGTGGTGCGTCAACCGGAGTCCGAGGTCCGGCATCAACCAGGTGACCTCCGAATCGGAGAACGGGTCCTCCGGCGTGGGGCACTCCAGCCGCAGTCCCCAGTGCTCGACCCGGCACGTCGACAGACGCCGCGACATGCCGCTGGAGTAGCTGCGAACTGCGCTGATGGTGTCGACCACGTCGACGAGCTGAGGTGTGATGACCGCTCCCACGCGACCCGAGGGTAGCCGGAAGTGTGCTCCCGGTAACTAAGCGGGTCGATTCGTTACATCACGGTCTGTGTGGTATGCGGTCTCTATCGGGTGACGGGACACGGATGGCGGTTGACCAGCGAGTGTGACGTTCTGTACTACCGGCGACGCCAGGTAGTGATCGTTCCCTGGGCCGCGAGCCAGCGCACCGCGTCGTGCCCGTGCGCGGCGATGCCGGCCACCGCACGGTACGTCGTCTCCAACGCCCACTGCGCCCGGTCGGCCTTGATGAGCCCTTGGTCCAGCGCGGTCAGCAACTCGTCGGTGTCCAGCACGGTCACGCTGCGGCCGGTGCGCACCACCAGGTCCAGGTAGAGGTCGACGGTCTTCCACACCGACCCGCTGGAGCTGATCTCCACCACGTCCACGTACAGGTCGTAGTCGCGCTCGTGGCCGGGGTGCCAGGACTGCCGGGTGACGCGCAGGCCGTGCGCGGGCAGCAGCCACGACTCGAAGTGGGACAGGTGCGGGTGGCCGGGCACCGGGCGGAACATGTAGAGGCCGTGCCCGGTGAGCCGGTACTCCTCGACGCCGCGCAGGTGGCCCTTGGGGTCGGTGTTGCTCTTGGCGTCGAGGTCGAAGTACTCGATCTTCGGCGGGTGGATGTGCATGCGTGTCCCGGCGGCGCTCGACGTCACAGCGCCGACCTTAGATACCGACACCGGCCGAACACCCCTTCCTGTCACCCGAAAGTAGGATGATCGCTTACTCTTCCCGCCATGTTCGGCATCATCCGCCCCTGCCGCAACCGCCTGGGCCCCGAGCTGCGCGAGTCGTGGCTGGCGCACCTGTGCGGGCTGTGCCTGGCGCTGCGCGACGACCACGGTCACCTGGCCCGCGTGGTCACCAACTACGACGGCCTGGTGATCTCCGCGTTGGTGGAGGCGCAGGCGGGACGGTCGCGGCGCTCCGCCGGGCCGTGCGCCCTGAGAGGCATGCAGTCGGCCGACGTCGCCGTGGGCACGGGCGCGCGCCTGGCCGCGTCGGTGTCCCTGGTGCTGGCGTCGGCGAAGGTCGGCGACCACGTGGCCGACGGGGACGGTGTGTTCGCGCGGGCGCCGATGCGCGGTGTGGGCAGGCAGGTGGCGCGGCGGTGGGCGGCGCAGGCGTCGGAGACGGGCCTCGACCTGGGCTTCGACACCGCCGTGCTGGTGGACGCCGTGCGGCGGCAGTCGGCGGTGGAGGCCTCGGCCGGGCCCGGCTCGTCGGTGCTGGCCGTGACGGAGCCGACCGAGACGGCGGCGGGCGAGGCCGTGGCGCAGACCGCGGTGCTGGCCGGGCGTCCGGGCAACGCGGGCCCCTTGCGGGAGGTCGGGCGGCTGTTCGGGCGGTTGGCGCACCTGCTGGACGCGGTGGAGGACCTGGCGGCCGACCGCGCGTCCGGCGCGTGGAACCCGCTGGTGGCGACCGGCACGACGCTCGACGAGGCGCGGCGGCTGTGCGACGACGCGGCGCTGGGCATGAAGCTCGCGATGAAGGAGGTCGAGTTCGCCGACGACCGGCTCGTGCACACGCTGCTGGTGCACGAGGTCCAGGAGTCGATCCGGCGGGCGTTCGGCGACCCGCACTCGCACGGGCCGCACTCGCACGGGCCGCACTCGCACAACCCGCCGCCCCCGCCCGGCTGGCAGCCCGCGCCGGGCATGTACCCGCCGCCCGGCCAACCCGGTCCCCACGGCCACCCCGGCCCGTACGGCGGCCAGGTGCCGCCTCCCGGTCCCGTGCCGCCGCCGTCGGCGCCCGGCCACGGCGGACCGCCCGTCCCGCCGACGGGCAGCCGGAAGGGTCGGCGCGGCGGTGGGCCACCCCCGCCCGGCAGCGGCCTGTGGTGCTGGCCGAAGCTGAAGGTGCCGCCGGTGACCCGCGGCGCGTTCCTCGGCTGCCTGGCCGTGCTCTACCAGTGCGGCACGTGCCAGTACTGCTGCCGCGACCCGTACCCCGGCCCGTTCAGCGGCAAGCCGCGCGAGGCGTGGTGCAACTGCGACTGCGGCTCCGGCTGCGACTGCAACGGCTGCGACTGCAACTGCTGACCCCGCTCCCGCGACGGGTGTGACCTGGTCCGGATCGAAAATTGTCGTACCCACGGCGTACCGTCGTAGCCGTGGCATTCCCAACCGAGATCCCGGTCAAGGCGCACTCGTCGCACCGTCCCGTCGGTGACATCCCCCGCACCGAGGGGAAGTTCCGCGTGGTCAGCGACTACCAGCCGGCGGGCGACCAGCCGGCGGCGATCGCGGACCTCGAACGGCGCGTCCGCGCCGGGGAGAAGGACATCGTGCTGCTCGGGGCGACCGGCACGGGCAAGTCGGCCACCACCGCGTGGCTGGTGGAGAAGGTGCAGCGGCCCACGCTGGTGATGGCGCCGAACAAGACGCTGGCGGCGCAGCTGGCGAACGAGCTGAAGGGGTTCTTCCCGGACAACGCGGTGGAGTACTTCGTCAGCTACTACGACTACTACCAGCCCGAGGCGTACATCCCGCAGACCGACACCTACATCGAGAAGGACTCCTCGATCAACGAGGACGTCGAGCGGTTGCGCCACTCGGCCACGATGAGCCTGCTCACCAGGCGTGACGTGATCGTGGTCGCGTCCGTGTCGTGCATCTACGGCCTCGGCACGCCGCAGTCGTACCTGGACCGGTCGATCAAGCTGGAGGTGGGCGTCGAGGTCGAGCGCGACCTGCTGCTGCGCGCCCTGGTCGACATCCAGTACACGCGCAACGACATCGCGTTCAACCGCGGCACGTTCCGCGTCCGCGGCGACACGGTGGAGATCATCCCGGCGTACGAGGAGCTGGCGCTGCGGGTCGAGTTCTTCGGCGACGAGATCGACAAGCTGTACTACCTGCACCCCCTGACCGGCGACGTGGTCAAGGAGGTGGAGGAGCTGCGCATCTTCCCGGCCACCCACTACGTGGCCGGGCCCGATCGCATGGAGAAGGCGATCCGCAACATCGAGGCCGAGCTGGCCGACCGGCTGGCGACCCTCGAACGGCAGGGCAAGCTCCTCGAAGCCCAGCGGCTGCGCATGCGCACCTCCTACGACATCGAGATGATGCGCCAGGTCGGCTTCTGCAACGGCATCGAGAACTACTCGCGCCACATCGACGACCGCGGTCCCGGCACCGCGCCCGCGACCCTCATCGACTACTTCCCGGACGACTTCCTGCTGGTCGTGGACGAGTCGCACGTGACCGTGCCGCAGATCGGCGGCATGTACGAGGGCGACGCGTCGCGCAAGCGCAACCTGGTGGAGCACGGCTTCCGGCTGCCCAGCGCGCTGGACAACCGCCCGCTCACCTGGGAGGAGTTCGCCGACCGGATCGGCCAGACCGTCTACCTCTCGGCCACGCCCGGTCCGTACGAGATGGGCCAGACCGGCGGCGAGTTCGTCGAGCAGGTCATCCGCCCGACCGGGCTGATCGACCCGGAGGTCGTGGTCAAGCCGACCGAGGGCCAGATCGACGACCTGGTGCACGAGATCCGGGTGCGGGCCGAGAAGGACGAGCGGGTGCTGGTCACCACGCTGACCAAGAAGATGGCCGAGGACCTCACCGACTACCTGCTCGAACTGGGCATCCGCGTCCGCTACCTGCACTCCGAGGTCGACACCCTGCGCCGGGTGGAACTGCTCCGCCAACTCCGCCTGGGCGACTACGACGTGCTGATCGGCATCAACCTGCTCCGCGAGGGCCTCGACCTGCCCGAGGTGTCCCTGGTCTCGATCCTGGACGCGGACAAGGAGGGCTTCCTCCGCTCGGGCACCAGCCTGATCCAGACCATCGGCCGCGCGGCCCGCAACGTGTCCGGCCAGGTCCACATGTACGCCGACCGGATCACCGACTCGATGCGGCACGCGATCGACGAGACCAACCGCAGGCGGGCCAAGCAGGTCGCCTACAACGAGGAGCGGGGCCTCGACCCGCAGCCGTTGCGGAAGAAGATCACCGACATCCTGGAGCAGGTCTACGCCGAGGCCGAGGACGCCATCGCCCCCGGCGGCTCGGGCCGCAACGCCTCGCGCGGCAAGAAGCCGACCGGCGACCCCGGCGCGAACGGCCGCGCCAGCTCGGGCGTCCTGGCCGACCGCGACACCGGCAACATGGCCCGCTCCGAACTGGCCGACCTGGTCCAACAACTGACGGACCAGATGATGAACGCGGCCCGCGAACTGCAATTCGAACTGGCCGCCCGCCTGCGCGACGAGATCCAGGACCTGAAGAAGGAACTGCGCGGCATGGACGCCGCCTTCAAGTAGCCCGCGCCCTCGGCGGCGCCAGACCGGCTCGGACCCGCGATCCACTCGTGGTGGGCTGGTGCCGGACACCACGCCCGACCCAGGTCGTCTCCAGCCGGCGACGACCTGGGGACGGTGGGATCGTGCCCGGGTACGCCCGACCTCGGCGGCGGCGGGTCACTCGCGGTGCGGTGATGCCGGTGCGCATCCGGCCCCGAGGGGCTCAGTTGGCGCGGCCGGCGAACTGTTCGCGGTGCGGCGGCGCGCGGTCGCTCGGTTGGTCGATTACATCGGATTCCCCCACTCCGGCTACTCCTGGTCGCCGAACGACTACATTCCAGGGTTGGGCAGCGGTGGACCCGGGAGGCGGTCGAGCGCGGATGAACTGGCTCACGCCCGTCCTCGCGCTGGTGGCGGGGACGATGACCGCCACGGCCGCCTTCCTCGGCGCGAGGATGACCGCTCGGCAGCGC
Source organism: Actinosynnema sp. NPDC050801 (assembly GCF_040673975.1). Lineage (NCBI taxonomy): Bacteria > Bacillati > Actinomycetota > Actinomycetes > Pseudonocardiales > Pseudonocardiaceae > Actinosynnema > Actinosynnema sp. NPDC050801. The sequence continues at coordinate 61,311 of NZ_JBFAQZ010000019.1, forward strand.
GACCGCACGGACCAGCGCGAGGAGTGGTTCCGGAGGTTCCAGTGGGCGACCACGCTGTGCCTGTCCGAGTCGAGCAGGGAGAGGACGGTCGGCCTGGACATCCTGGACGAGATAGCGAAGTCCAGGTTGGCCGGACCGGACGAGTGGAAACTGATCGAGAAGTTCTCCGAGGCCGCGCTGGCCAGGTACCCACAGCAGGTCGACGCTCCCGCGGAACCGGCCGGTGAAGAGGGCGGGGAGGCGCGGTGAACCACAAGCCCCCCTCGCCTGAGGTCCGTGACGAGATGATCGCCGCCGCCCGCCTGCGGCAGACGCTGGACGCGAAGCTCGGGAAGAACACAGCCGAGTCGGTCGCAAGCCTGGCGGCCGAGACACCGCACGGCCCGCGACAGCACCGCACGACCGAGGAGATCGCGGCCGCCGCTCGGCTCCGGAACACCCTTGACGAGCGGCTCGGGAGGACCAGGTCGCGATCGAGGCGCGTTGCCGCGGTTCAGCGCGTCGACCACCGGACGCTCAACGCCGTGTCCGCCCGCAGGACGCCGCCGCGAGGTGGGGTTCTCGCCACCCTGACCGTTCCCGTGCGCCGGGAGTCGTCGCCGGAGGAGACGCCTCGTCATCGCTGGGGCCTGGCCTCGTTCCTGCTCGTCCAACCCCTCCTGCTGGTGTCGCTGACCCTGTCCGGACCTCCGGAACAGGGCGGACCCGCGGCGATGCTGTGGTTAATCGCCCCGACGGTGCTCGCGGCCACCATCGCAGTGCTGATCACGGTCTACCGCGGCAACGGGCCGGTCACCGACCTGCGGCTGACCTTCTCCTGGTCGGACCTGCGGGCGGGGCTCAAGCTCGGCACCGCAGGGGTCGTCGTCGGCTACGTCGTCACCCTGCTGTGGATGAGGTTCGTGGACGCATCTCCACCGGGCCTCGCCGGGCTCGGATCACCCGCGAACTTCACGGTCGTACAGGGGATCGTGCTGTTCGTGTACCTGTGGCTGGTCCTGCCGGTCTGCGAGGAGATCATCTACCGCGGCCTGCTCTGGGGAGGCTTCGAACGGCATCAGTGGAACCGGTTGTTGGTTTTCGTGCTGACCACGGCCGTGTACACGGTGAACCACCTGGATCGGGTGATCCCCGTGATCGTGCTGTACGGCCTCGTCACCGGCCTGGCCAGGCTTGTCACACGCCGACTGCTCGCGAGCGTCGTCACGCACCAGGTGATCAACTTCCTGCCGGCGTTGGCCGTGCTGCTGGCGTCGGTGGGTGCCATCCCGTCGTAGGTCGGCCGACACCACGCCCGCACCACCGGCGCCTACCGCACCGTCAGGGCGGCCCGCACCTTCCCGACCACCGCGCTCTCCGCCTCGCCCACACGCCCGTCCGCCGACGCGACCTCGGTGCAGATCGCCAGCACGGCCGCCGGGAACGTCTCCGCCTCCTCCGGCGCCTTCACCGCCAGGATGTCGACCGAGCGCCGCAACGCGTCGAGCACACCGGCCTCCACGTCGGCCGTCGAACCCTCGGGTAGCTCGGGACGCGCCGCACCGAGCACCTGCCGCAGCCGCGGCGAGAACGTCGCCAGCGCCCGGATGCCCGCGTGGCTCTCCTCGTCCAACGCGCCGGGCTCGGCCGTGGACACCAGCACCATCGCGCCGAAGACGGCCGTGCGCAGGGTCCGGCTCTCCTCGTCCGTGTAGACAGTCACGTGATCACTCTAAATGCCGAAGATGCCGCGGGTTAGCGTGACGCCATGACGCTGGACGACGTGATCGAGCACTGCCTCACCAAGCCCGGAGCCGAGGAGACCTACCCGTTCGGCGACGGCGAGCTGTGCTGCAAGGTCGGTGGCAAGATCTTCGCGTTCATCGGCCTGGACGGCGGCAGCGTCGGCGTGAAGTCGGGTGCCACCGCCGAGGAGGCCGCGCAGTGGCGCGAGCGGTACCCGGACGACATCACGGTCAGCGCCTACATCGGCCGCTACGGGTGGAACCGGGTCCGGCTCGACGGAGCCGTGCCCGCCGACGAGCTGCTCGACCTGCTCGACCTCTCCTACGACTCCATCGTGGCCAAGCTGCCCAGGTCGAAGCGCCCGACGCCGTCCTAGCCGGAAAGGACGAACGGCGCACCGGGAGGAAACCCGGTGCGCCGCTCTCACCCACGAAACGTCAGCTGGTGATGTCCTTGCGGGCGAACTTCCGCGCCGCCAGCAGCGTGAAGAACGCCCCGTACGCCAGCGCCGAGAACGTGCCCTTCGCCATCTGCGACCAGTCGACGTCCGACGACAGCAGGTCCGCCCACGCCAACGCGTAGTGCGTCGGCAGGTAGTCCCGCAGGCCTTCCAACGCGGTGATCTGGTCCAGGATCTGCGACACGATCGACGCCACCACCGCGCCGCCCACCGCGCCGAGCGGCGCGTCCGTGGACACCGACAGGTACAGCGCCAGCCCGGCCACCCAGAACAGGTGGATCGAGATGTAGACCACGGCCAGCGCCACGCCGTAGACCCCGGCGCCGAAGGACGCGGCCTCACCGGTCGGCGACACCGCCTCCCCGGCCCCGTACCAGATCACGCCCACGACCAGCGCCACCGCCGGCAGCAGCGCCAGCGCGAACACCGACATCAACCCGGACGCCAACGCCTTGCGGCGCAGCAGCCGGTGCCGGGGGATCGGCGCGGCCAGCAGGTACTTCAACGACGACCACGACGCCTCGCTCGCGATCGTGTCGCCGAAGAACAGCGCCACGATCATCGGCAGCAGGAAGCTGCCGCTCACGAACAGCGTCAGGATCACGAAGTTCACGCCGCTGGCCGTGGCCAGGTCGACGAACCCGCCGGCCCGCCGGTTCGGCGACGCCTGCCCCAGCTCGAAGGCCACCACCAGGATGAACGGCAGCAGCACCAGGAAACCCAGCACCAACTGCGTCCGCCTGCGGCGCAGCTGCCGCACCAACTCCACCCGCACGGGCAACGTCCGCCCGGCCCGGTACCCGACCTTCGACCCGTCCGGGGCGACCGACGAGTGCTCGGCCTCCGCGGCGTCGGTCAGATCGGAGATCGCCGCCGGATCGGTGTGCACACCGTTCTCGCTCATCACTCGCCCACCAACTCGAGGAACGCGTCTTCCAACCGGCGGCGCGGACCGGCCTGGTCCACCGCCACGCCCGCTGCCACGAGCGCTTGCAACGCCGACGCACGCGGTGTGCCGTTGAGGCTCGCGTGGACCTGCTCGCCGTCCACGTGCACGTCGTGCACGCCGGACATGCCGCGCAGCACGGTGGCCGCCTCGTCGGGCTGGTCGACCCGGAAGCTCGCCTCGCCGCTGCCCGTCGCGATCTCGTCGACCAGACCGGCCGCGACCAGTGAACCCTTGTGCATCACGACCACGTGGGTGCACGTCTGCTCGACCTCGGCGAGCAGGTGGGACGACACCAGCACGGTCCGCCCGGCCGCCGCGTAGCGGCGCAGCACCTCGCGCATCTGGTGGATCTGGGGCGGGTCGAGCCCGTTGGTCGGCTCGTCCAGCACCAGCAGGTCCGGCAGGCCGAGCATCGCCTGTGCGATCGCCAACCGCTGCCGCATGCCCTGGCTGTAGGTCCGCACCCGTCGGTGCACGGCGTTGCCCAGACCCGCGATCTCCAGGGCCTCCTCGACGTGCGCCTGCTCCAGCGGACGGCCGGTCGCCGCCCAGTACAGCCTCAGGTTCTCCGCGCCGGACAGGTGCGGCAGGAAGCCGGAGCCCTCGACGAACGACCCGATCCGCGACAGCACGGGCGCGCCGGGGCTCACCCGGTGCCCGAACACCCTGATCCCGCCCTCGGTGGGTCGGATCAGGCCCATCAACATGCGCAACGTGGTGGTCTTGCCGGCGCCGTTGGGCCCGAGCAGGCCCAGCACCTGGCCGTGCTCCACCCGGAACGACAGGTCCTTCACCGCGGTCAACCCGCCGGGGTAGGACTTGGTCAGACCTTCGATCACCAGCGGCACCGACTCCAACGAGGGGTCGACGTCCGCGGTCAGCCTGCGGCGGAACCACGCGACGACGGCCGTGATGAGGCAGACGATCAGTACGATCGCGATGCCCCACAGCGCGGCGGTCGGCACCTCGCTGGTCGCGTTCGCGCCAGGCACCACCGGCACCGACAGCGCGGGCGAGGCCAGCGAGATCCGGTACGCGGCGGGCTCGGCGGCGTTCGAGTACGCCATGTCGGTGGTGGACACGACCAGCTGGAGCCGGTGGTCGGCCTCGACCGGCCGGACCGCGCCGGGCAGCGTCACGGTGACCTCGACCGGCGTGCCGTCGGCGGGCAGGTTCGCCACCCGCACCGGCGCGACCGCCGAGCCGGGCAGCGTCCGCACGCCGCTCGCGTCCGCGTCGTACAGCTTCACGAACAGCACCGCGCCCTCGGCGGGCACCGGCTGTCCCGGCACGGCGGACACGCGCAGCCGCACGGTCGACGCGCCGGTCAGCAGGGTCTGCGCGGTCTGCGGCTCGCTCTGGAACACCGCCGCCTGACCGGGCAGGTCGATCGACAGCCGCGACGACAGCGAACTGGACCGCGACACCACCGACCCGAGCCCGGGCAGGCTGGACACCGCCGCCGGGTTGCCGCCCGCCGGGTTCACCACGACCTGCTCGCGGCCGGTCAGCGGCACGTCCTTGCGCTCGGTGGTGGACGAGACGTTCAGGCCCGGGTAGCTCGGTGCGACGACGTTGCGCAACGACGGCGCACCGCTGCTGCGGAACGCGCCGACCACCGTGTACTCGAAGCTCGTGCCCGGGTCGGCGCCCTCGCCCTCCAGGTGGAACGCCATCCAGTCGGCGATCTGGCCGCGCAGCTCGGGGCCGGGCGAGCCGCCGTCGTGGCCGCCCGCGTACCAGACGACCTTGACCTTGGCGCCGTTCGCGGCGATCTGGCGGGCGTTGGCGTCGGCCTGGTCGAGGCCGAACAGGGTGTCCTGCTCGCCCTGCACCAGCAGCGTCGGCTGGGTGATCTTGTCCGTGACCGAGGACGGCGACGCGCGGCGGAGCACCTCCAACGTCTGCGGCCCGGCCTTGCCGGTGGTCGCGACCTCGGTGTAGGCGGCGCACACGTCGGCCTGGAACCGGCCGCACGCGCCGTTGAGCGGCCCGGCGGGCCGGGGGTCGCCCTGCTGCTGCGGCGCGGTGATCGCCGCGGCGGCGCTGTCGACGGCCTGGCCGTCGTCGTCGTCCTGACCGGGCTCGCTGGCCTCCTGGCCGGGGTTGGTGGCGTCCGCGCCGGACAGGCCGGCGGAGAAGAAGATGCCCGCCCACGAGCGCTTGAACACGCCGTCGTCGGCGAACGCGCCGGCCGCCGGGGTGGTGTCCCGCACGTCGTCGGCGCGCGCCGAGTTGGGCAGCAGCGCCTGGGCCAGGTCGTTGTAGGTGATGACCGGGGCGATGGTGTCCACCCGCGGGTCGACGCCCGCGAGCGACAGCGCCAGCGCGCCGCCGTAGGAGCCGCCGGTCACACCGACCTTCGGGTCTCCGCCGCCATCGGTCACCACCTCCTCGCGGGTGGCCAGCCAGTCGAGCAGCTTCTGCGCGTCGCGCACCTCGTGGTCGAGCGAGTTCAGCGCGATCTGGCCGGTGCTGCGGCCGAAGCCGCGCGCCGAGTAGGCCAGCACGACGAATCCCCGCTGGGCCAGCTCGGTGGCCTGGGAGGCGACGGCGTCCTTGCTGCCGCCGAAGCCGTGGGGCAGCAGGACGGCGGGCGCCGGAGTGCGTTCGGGCAGGTAAAGGGTGGTGTCGATCTGCACGGTGCGGTCGCTGTCCGGACTTTCCGGCACGTCGATCACCGCGTCGCGGGTGCTCACCGGGACTGGGTCGTCCCCCTGGCGCGTGAAGACCACGATGGCGCCCACGAGGGCGACCAACACGACTAGCGCGGGGAGCGACCACCTGCCGCGGAGGCGGTTGAGGGAGGCCACGGAGTTGACCATAGGCGTGATTACCTGAGAACGGGCTGTCAGCGCGGCGTCGCGCTCTCAGCGGAACCGGCCGGTCGCGGGCCCCGTCGCGGGCCCGGTCGGGTGCCCCTGATCACCTCCGCTGGCGCGAACCCGCATTCATGCGTGAGACTGTGGGATGCGTGGAGGGGAGTACTCCCTCGCGGCGGTGTCGTCAGCACGGAGCCTGGCGTGAGGTTCCCGGTGCCGCCGGTCGGTCGTTCCAAGCCGGCGGAGGAGACCTCCGGTCATTGGCGTGCGCGCGATGCACCGGAGGTTTACTAGATGTCTGTCCCTGTGTGGCTGTGGTTCGCCACGATCGCCGGCCTGCTGGTCCTGCTGGCCATCGACCTCTTCATCGTCGACCGCAAACCGCATGAGGTCACCATCGGTGAAGCGGCCCGGTGGGTGACCTTCTACGTGGGTGTGGCGATCCTGTTCGGGCTCGGCATCTGGTTGTGGTCGGGCGGTGTCTACGCGGGTGAGTTCTTCGCGGGGTACATCACCGAGTACTCGCTGAGCGTCGACAACCTGTTCATCTTCTTGATCATCATGACCACCTTCAAGGTGCCCGCGATCCACCAGCACAAGGTGCTGCTGATCGGCATCCTGATGGCGCTGGTCATGCGCGGCATCTTCATCGCCGTCGGCGCGGCGGTCATCGCGCAGTTCAGCTGGGTCTTCTACCTCTTCGGCGCGTTCCTCATCTACACCGGCTACAAGCTGGCGCGGACGGACCACAACGAGGAGGAAGAGGAGTACAAGGAGAACATCGCGCTGCGGGTGGTCCGCAAGGTCTACCCGGTGACCGACAGCTACCAGGGCTCGAAGTCGTTCGTGAAGATCGCCGGCAGGCGGTTCGTCACGCCGATGTTCATCGTCATCGTCGCGATCGGCACCACGGACCTGCTGTTCGCGCTGGACTCCATCCCGGCGATCTTCGGCCTGACCAAGGAGCCGTTCCTGGTCTTCACCGCCAACGCGTTCGCCCTGATGGGTCTGCGGCAGCTGTACTTCCTGCTCGGCGGCCTGCTGAACAAGCTGGTGTACCTGTCGATCGGCCTGTCGGTGATCCTGGGCTTCATCGGCGTGAAGCTGATCCTGGAGGCGCTGCACACCAACTCGCTGCCGTTCCTCAACGACGGTGAGCCGCTGCACGTGCCGACCATCGGCATCGAGGTCTCGCTGTCGGTGATCATCGGCGTGCTGGCCATCACCACGATCGCCAGCCTGATCAAGGTGCGGCGCCACCCCGAGTCGGTCAAGCCGGTGCCCGCTCCGCCCGCTCCCAGTGACCATCTGTGAGCGTCAAAATCTCGTAAGCCTTGCTAATAATCGTTGGGGTAACGTGCTGAAGCGTGCGCCCCGATGACTTGCAGTCGTTGACCCAGCCCGGCTCCGTGACGGTGCGTGGGGACCTCGTCCTGGTGAACGTCGCCACCCCCGACGTCGCCGCGAACGCCTACCGGGGCGGGCTGCACCGCGTCGCCCTGGACGGCGGCGGGACGAGGCGTTGGACGTGGGCGGAACGCGACCTGGCACCCCGGATCTCCCCGGACGGCCGCTGGGTCGCGTTCCTGCGCGTCACCGAACGCGGCAAGCCGCCGCAGCTGCACGTGATGCCCGCCGACGGCGGCGAGGCCCGCGCGCTCACCGACCTGGCGCTCGGCGCGGGCGTGCCGGTGTGGGCGCCGGACTCGCGGCGGATCGCGTTCACCTCGCGGGTTCCCGAAGCCGGTCGCTACGGCGCGCCGCTCGTCGAGGGCGGGGAAGCCCCGACGCCGGACGCCGAGGCACCGCGGCACATCACCCGGCTCGACTACCGGCTGGACGACGTCGGCTTCACCGCCGACCGGCACGCGCGGCTGTTCACCGCGGACGTGCTGGACCCCGACGCCGAGCCGGTGGAGCTGACCGACGGCACGTTCTCCGCCGCGGAGCCCGCCTGGACCGCCGACGGCGAGTCGGTGCTGTTCGTGGCCGAACGAGACCTCGGCGCGGTCGAGGTGTTCGCCAACGACGTGTACTCCGTGCCCGCGTCCGGCGGCGCGCCCGAGCTGGTCGTGCGCACCCCCGGCTGGGCCTCGAACCCGGTCGCGCTGGCCGACGGCGGCGTGCTGTTCTACTCGCCCGAGCAGGCGCCGCACACGGCCGCCATCGCGCGCAACACGAGCCTGTGGCGGTTCGACGGCGAGCGGCTGGCCCGGCTCACCGACATGGAGACGGTGGACTGCGAGAAGGCCGCGGGCACGCCGGTGGTGACCGACGCGGGCGTGCTCGTGGCGGTCCGGAACCGGGGCGCGGTCGAGCTGCGCCGGGTGCCGCTGGACGCCGACCACGCCGTGCTGTCGGACCTGGAGCTGCTCGCGGGCGACCGGGCCGAGGTGAAGTCGTTCGCCGCCGACGGCGACCGGATCGTGGCCGTGGTGTCGACGGCGGACAACACCGGCGAGGTCGAGCTGGTCGGCGGCGGCACGCTGACCGACTTCGGCTCGACCGTGCCGCTGCGGCCGTCGGTGGAGCTGACGGGCACGGCGCCGGACGGCTACCCGGTGCACGGCTGGGTGGTGCTGCCCGAGGGCGAGGGGCCGCACCCCGTGCTGCTGGCCGTGCACGGCGGCCCGTTCATGTACCACACCTGGGGTTTCTTCGACGAGGCGCAGGTCTACGCCGCCGCCGGTTACGCGGTCGTGCTGCCCAACCCCCGCGGGTCCGCGGGCTACGGCCAGGCGCACGGCCAGGCCGTGATCGGCGGCTTCGGCACGGTCGACGTGGACGACATCCTGGCCGTGCTCGACGTCGCGCTGGAGCGCCCGGACCTCGACGCCGACCGCGTCGGCGTGATGGGTGGCTCCTACGGCGGCTTCATGACCTCGTGGTTGGCCGCGCACCACGGCGAGCGGTTCCGCGCCGGGTGGAGCGAGCGCGCGGTCAACGCCTGGGACTCGTTCGCCGGGTCGTCGGACATCGGCTGGTTCTTCACCGACGCCTACTGCGGCCCCGGCCTGGAGGCGCAGCGCGCGATGAGCCCGCTGACCTACGCCGAGAAGATCTCCATGCCGTTCATGGTGGTGCACTCCGAGCACGACTGGCGCTGCCCCCTCGAACAGGCGCAGCGGATGTTCGTCGCCCTGCGCCGCAACGGCGTCGAGGCCGAGATGCTGGTGTTCCCCGGCGAGGGCCACGAGCTGACCCGCTCGGGCAAGCCGCGCCACCGCGCGCAGCGGTTCGACGCGGTCCTCGACTGGTGGGCCCGCCACTTGGGCTGAACCGGTCGCGATCGGCAGACCGCACCCCCGCGCGAGCGGCACACTGGTCGCTCGCGGAGGAGGTGTCACGAGATGGCGATCCCCTCGGGTTGGCCCACCGGCACGTACCTGGAGACGGTGTCCGCCGCCGGTCGTGAGGCGTTGTTGCGGCTCGGCGCGCCGAAGGTGTTCCGGCGCGGCGAGCCGCTGGTGCGCGAGGCCGAGCGGTCCGACCACGTGGTCGTGCTCCTCCAGGGGCTGGTCAAGGCGACCGTGACGCTGGAGAACGGTCGGGTCGCGCTGCTCAACGTCAAGGTCGGCGGCGACCTGGTCGGCGAGATGGCGTTCCTGACCGGCAAACCGCGCTCGGCGACCGTGACCGCATGCGTCGACACCCGCACGAGGGTGGTCACCGCGGCGCAGTTCACCGACTTCCTCACCCGGTTCCCGGCCGCCCACTTCGACCTGGACCGGATGATCCTGCGCACGCTAGAGTGGGGCGAGCAGCGGCGCACGGACTTCACCGGCTACCCGGCGACCGTGCGGCTGGCCCGCGTCCTGGCGTACCTCACCGACGCCTACGGCAACCAGGGCGACGACGGCATCGCGCTGAAGCTCAACCTCACCCAGGCCGAGATCGGGTCGCTCGTCGGCGTGGAGGAGGACACCGCGCGCCGGGAGTTCCGCACGTTGCGCGACCGCGGGGTCATCACCATGGGGTACCGGGCCACCACGATCGTCGACCGCGACGTGTTGCGGACGATCGCCGAACTCTGACACCGGGAAACCCGGTGATCGCCCTACTTCCGCGCGCGGACCGGCGGGATGCTCCTGGTGTGACGCTGGAAATGGTGACGCCCCTCCGCGGACTGGTCTACCGCCTCGTGGTGGCCGTGGACGTCGAGGGCTACAGCAAGCTCGACGCGCTGGACCAGTCCCTGGTCCAGTCGCGGTTGAGCGACGTGCTGGACGCGGCCGCCCGCAACGCCGGGCTGGACCGCGGCCTGTGGTACCGGCAGGTGCGCGGGGACGGCGAACTGGCCGTGCTGCCCACCGACGCCGACGCCGCGTGGGTGGTCGCCCACTTCACCGAGCAGCTCGCCGAGGCGTTGGCCCGCCTGCGCGCCGCGGGCACACCGCTGCGGATGCGCGTGGCCATGCACTGCGGTCCGCTCACCGCGGGCGCGTTCGGACTGGTCGGCGACGCCCCGATCGTGACCTGCCGGCTGCTCGACGCCAAGGCGGTCCGCGACGCGCTGGCCGCCGCCGAGGACGACCTGGTGCTGGTGATCTCGCAGCAGTTGCACGACGACGTCGTGCGCACCCGGTTCCACGACCTCGACCCGTCGCGCTTCCGGCCGACCCGGTTCCGGGTGAAGAGCCAGGTGTACTCGGGCTACCTGTGCCCCGGGCCGCCGCGGCGGGGCTGATGACGGGTTGACCCAATGGCTAGCGGCCGGCGCGGTGCTTGCGGCACGCTCTCAAGGATGCAGTGGACCGTGCGGGCCGGACGGCCCGACGACGCGCCCGAGATCGCCAGGATCAACGTGGACGCCTGGCAGCACTCGTACCGCGGGATAGTGGACGACCCGGTGCTGGACCGGATGCTGCCCGAGAGCAGGCTCCCGGCGTGGGCCCGCGTGCTGCGGCTGCCCGAACCCAGTCGGGTGTTCGTCGCGGTCGACGAGGGCACCGGCCGGATCGGCGCCTACTGCGCGGTCGACGCGGTCCGCGAGTCCAAGGACGCGCACCCGGACCTGCACACCGGCGAGCTGGTGGCGATCTACGCCGACCCCCGCTACCACGGTCAGGGCGCGGGGCACGAGGTGCACGAGGCCGGGCTGCGCCACCTCCTGGACCAGGGGTTCCGGTACGCGGTCCTGTGGGTGTTCCAGGACAACGCCCGCAGCCGGGGGTTCTACGAGTCGCACGGCTGGCGCCACGACGGGCTGGTGCACTGCTACGAGCTGGGCGACCAGGAGCTGCCCGAGGTCCGCTACGGCCGGTTCCTGCCCGCGCCGCGCCGGCGGGGTCAGCCGAGCAGGGTGTAGTTGAGCTCCTCGCACACCCGCGCCAGCGGCAGGTCCAGGCCGGGGTGCTCCAACGGCAGCAGCACGTCCGGCGAGGCGGGCAGGCCCGTGCCGCCCGGAGGGTCCCACAGGCACACCGCCGGGGCGCCGGAGTCCATCGACGAGCGGTACCACAGCCCGTCCAGCTCCGGGTAGGCCGCGCGGATCGCCCGCGCCCACTGCTGCGTGATCGCCTTGGGGCCGGAGCTGATCTCCTGCGACGCGCCCGCCCTGGTGGGCCACAGCCCGGTCAGGTCGAGCAGCCGCAGCGTCCGCCGCGGCCGCAGCACGACCAGGAACGGGCTGCGGGTCCGCCGGTCCACCACCGAGGTCGCCTGGAACACCTCGGCCACCGACGTCCGCACGGTCAGCCCGAAGTACAGCACCCCCTGGTCGTGGGCGTGCGTGGGCGAGCCGTCCGGGCCGGGCGGCTGGGTGTCGAAGCGCGCGTGCGCCAGCGGGCCGGTGTAGCGGAAGCTGTTCCACCGCTGCGGGTGCAGTCCCTTCGCGGCGAAGACGCGCACCAACCGGGTGGCCCGGTGCACCGCCACGACGTCCTCGGTGCGGCGCAGCGTCGCCTGGAGCACAGCGGGAGAGGGCGGCTGGGGGAGCCGTGACATTCGCGTCCAAGGTTCTCGACGAGGAGGGGCGGCGACCGGGTCAGACGGGCGTGCCCAGCTGCGCGGCCAGTGCCGCCACCCGGCGGGGTTCGCCACCGGCCAGCAACCACTCCCGCGGCGTCGTGGGCGCGCCGTCCACCACCAGGTCCTCCTGCGCGGTCGTCATGAACCCGGCCACCACGAGCGCGGGCTGGTCCGGTGGCACGGCGGCCAGCACGGCCTCCAGCCCCGGCAGCACGCCGGCACCCGCGAACTGCCAGGCGGGCAGCCGCCAGCTGCCCCGGTCCTTCCAGCCGACCAGGCGGCCGACGCCGAGCCGGTGCCTGATGCGGCTGGTGTCCACGCCCAGCTGTTGCGCGGCCTCGGCGACGGTCAGCGCCGAGTCGCGCAGCACGGCGTGCGCGACCACGGACCGCGCACGGCCCTGGTCGTCGACCACGCGGTGCGGGCTGAGGTCGAGGCCCACGTCGACCAGCGCGTCGCGCTGGTCCGGTGGGAAGTAGCTCGCCGGATCCGGGTGTGGTGGAGCGAGCTTCTTCGCCGCGTCGGCCACGAGCGACAGGAACTCGTCGGGGGTGACCTGCAGCCCTGCCTTGGCCAACACCGCCTCCAGCGCGGGACTCATGCGCACAGGGTATCCCGCGCGTGCGCTTCTGTGCGCATACGTAACCCGATCGTCGGAACCTGTCGACAGAGTGCGCACACCTAGCGACTCTACGTAAACATTCGAGGTGGGGCATGGTGACCTGGGACTCACCTGGCAGCCGGCTACGATGCGCCGGATGGAAGGCGGGGGTGGTCCGGTGGCGGTACCGGTGCGGGTGGACAAGCGGGTGGCGGCCGTCGCGGGCCTGTGGGCGGGCGCCGTGGTGACCGCGCTGGTCGTGGTGCTGAGCCGGTCCGGGGGTGACATCGGCCTGCTCGACCTGCGCGTGTACCGCACGGGCGGCGAGGCGTGGCTGGAAGGCTTCCGGCTGTACTCCGACGGGTTCCCGAAGCCCTTGGCCGGCCCGCCGTTCCCGTTCACCTACCCGCCGCTGGCCGCGGTGCTGTTCAGCCCGCTCGCGGTGGTGCCGTGGTCGGCGGCCGTGCTGATCTGGACCGGCGTCGGCCTCGCGCTGCTCACGGGTGTCTGCCTGGTGACCGCCGAGCACGCCTACGGCCGCACCCGGCGCGCGCTGTTCCTGGGTCTGGGCGTCGCCCTCGGGTCGCTGCTGCTCGAACCCGTCATCGCGACGCTCGACTTCGGCCAGATCAACCTCGTGCTGCTCGGCCTGGCCGCGCTGGACTGCCTGCTGCCCAAGACGCCGTGGCCCCGCGGCCTGCTGATCGGGCTCGCCGCCGCCATCAAGCTCACGCCGATGGTGTTCGTGCTGTTCTTCCTGCCGCGCAAGCGGATCAAGCCGGTCGTCACGGCGGTCGCGTCGTTCGTCGGGTTCAGCCTCGTCGGCTTCGCCGCCGCGCCGACCGACAGCAAGCAGTACTGGTTCGACGCCCTGCTCGACCCGGGCCGCGTCGGCGGCCTCGACTACGTGGCCAACCAGTCGCTGCGCGGCGTGGTCAACCGCTGGGGGCTCACCGGCACCGGCGAGTCCGCCCTGTGGGCGCTGCTGTGCCTGGCCACCGTCGCCCTGGTGTGGGTGGCCGTCGCCCGGGCGGGGGACGACGAGGTGGCCGCGCTGATGGCGGTCGCCGTCGGCGGGCTGCTCGTGTCGCCGGTGTCGTGGACGCACCACTGGGTGTGGGTGGTGCCCGGGATCGTCTACCTGCTGCACCGGTGCTGGCCGTGGGGCGCGGCCCTGGCGTTCCTCTTCTGGCTCGCACCCATGTGGTACATGCCGTACGAGAACAAGCTGGAGCAGACCTGGACGTGGTGGCAGCAGGTCATCGGCAACGCCTACGTCTGGGCGGGCCTGGCCGCCGTCGTCGTGCTGGCCCTGCGGCCCCGGGCAGGCCGTGATCGGCCGCCCGTGACCAGCGGCCCGTGACGAGCCGCCCGTGATCAGCCGCCCGTGATCAGCGCGACCGCGCGTTCGCGGGTCGGTTCGTCCACCTCGGCCAGCCGGAAACCGCGGGCCACGATGTGCTCGACCAGGTCCGGCTCCGGCGGGAGGCCGTGCTTGCGCAGGTAGTGCGGCACGGCGCCGGCCCAGATCCAGGCGCCGTCGGTGCGGAAGTTCAGCGGCACGTCCTGGTCGCTCGGCACGAACTCGTCCACGTCCAGGTTGCGCGCGGCCAGCACGACCGGCGCGCCCTCCAGGTAGGTCAGCAGCGCGTCGGCCAGCTGGGGGTCGATCACCTGCCGGTTGACCACCGGGTGACCCGCCTCGTCGCGGCCGTCGTAGACGAGCGCGGTGCGCAGGCCGCCGTCCGGTTGCGGGGTCTCGGGCTGTGCGGGCGGCTGCGGGGTTGCGGGCTGCGGGGTTGCGGGCTGCGGGGTTGCGGGCTGCGGGGTTGCGGGCTGCGGGGTTGCGGGCTGCGGGGTTGCGGGCTGCGCGGTCTCGGGCTCGGCGGGCGGTGGCAGGGGCGGCAGGCCCACGCGCTGCCGCAGCCACGGCGGGATCCGCTCGTCCTGGCGGGGGAACGTGCGCAGCTCGTCCTGGAAGCCGATCACCGGCGGTGCGTTGCGCCAGCGCGGCTCGTCCTCGGCGTTGAAGTCGACGGAGAACGCGGCCGGCGCCTCGATCTCGTACACCGCGCTCAGCCACGTGCCGCGCACCGGCTCGTACATCCCGGTCCGCAGCTGCCCGAACAGCTGCACGACGTCCATCGGCGGGCGCACCGGCCGCCACTGCCCGTCGGGGCCCGCGAACGCCAGGTCCACCTCGATGTGCCGACCCGCCGCCCGGTACTCGGCCCGGATCCGCTGCCACCCCGGTGGCAGGGCGGGGAGCATGGCGCGGCCGATCTGCTTGACGAGCTGGTTCTGCTCCTGCTCGGTCAGCGGTGTGGCTGGCTGGCTCATGCGTCGAACACCCCTTTTGGCTCCCCCCGAACACGGTGGGCTGATCTTAACGGCCACACCACGAGCGCGTGGTCCGGTTGGGGGAGACCACAGGCCGGGCCCTGGCGCCCGGACCCACGCGGGCCGACCGCCGTACCGGTGCCGTTCAGAGGCCGCGGGTGATGGCCGACTTCTTCTCCTCCAGCAGCGTGCCGTCCTCGTCCCAGCGCTGCAGGTGGATCAGCTCGCCGTACTTGTTGAACAGGGTGTACTCGGCGAGTCGGCCGTTGGCGTGCCACTGCCGCCACTCGCCCACCGCCGAACCGCGGTCGGACTGGCCCTCCAACCGCTTGGCGCCGTCCGCGTACCACTCGAACTGGGGACCGTGCTCCAGGCCGTCCTGGTAGCCGGTGATGCCCAGCGTGAGTCCCTGGCCGTCGGTGTCCACCACTTCTCCGGTGAACGGCAGGCCTTGGTGGAGGACGCGCGAGGCCGAATCCATCGTGGTTTCTTCGCTGTTGACCCGCATCGTCCTCACCGTGGTGTTACGGAGTGCTTCTCGTACCGGTAGTCGTCCGGGTGGAAGGAGTACCGGCCAGTGTAACTGGGCACGCCGCGCAGGACGTTGTCGCAGTTCGCGCAGCAACCCGCCGGTTCGCCCTTCCTCATGCCACCACCGGTGTCGCCGTGGCCGTCCTTCAACCAGCGCGGGTCGACCCGCATCTCGTCGAGCACCTCGGGGCTCAACGGGACGTCCGGGTTCTCCCGCTGGCGGGCCCAGAGCAACTCGTTGGCCGCCTTGATCTCGGCGTGCCGGAGCGGGATGTCGGTGTGCGCCTTGCCGTCGAAGATGGCGGGATTGCCGTTGTCGAACCGGTTGGGCACGAACACGCCGTCGCTCTCCTGCACGCCGTGCCGCCAGTCCGCCAGGTTCTTGTAGTTGTCCAGCAGCAGCGGGTGCAGCTCCTCGACCTGGAGCGGCTGGTTGGAGCGACCGTTGATGCCCTCGGTGACCATGCCTGTCCGGAGGTCGATCGCCACGGCCGAGCACGGACCGTCCTTGCGGGGGTGCATGTGCGGCGCGATCTGCTCCACGCGCTCCCTCGCCAGGTTGTCGACGTACTCGCCGACCGGGACGCCGTCGATCTCCTCGATGAGGCCGTCGGTGCGCTTGGTGACGCGCGGATCGCCTTCGGGGAACACGTCGAGCACGGCGCCGCGTCGCGGGTCGGGCGGGGGACCATCCGGGTTGGCCCGGGGCGTGACGCCCGGGTCCGCCGTGTTCACCTGCGACAGGTCCAGCGGCTCGGCGACCGGTTCCACCGCGGTCGGCGGCACGTACCGCTCCTCCGCGCCGTCCGTGCCCGTGGTGCCGTCCGGATCGCCCTCGTCGTGCGGGTCCGGGTCGTCGGGATCGTCCCGGCCCCGGTCCCTGGCGTCGGTGGGGTCGAGGTCGTGCTTGTCGGCGTCGTCGGTGCCGGGGACGAAGCCGTCCTCGCTCGCTTTGGTGGTGGTGCCGTCGGGGCGGTGGGTCTCCCACTCGCCGTTGGGCGGGATCCTGGGTTGGCGGTTGCCGTTGGCGTCGATGTCGGCGTCGCTGGTGTAGACGCGGCCCGATGCGTCGGTCCAGGCGGGTTTGGTGGGTGCGAGGACGTCGGCGCCGGTGTGGCGGGAGAGGCGGTTGGCGAAGTCGTTGCTGCCGGCGTCGCAGCCGATGAGGCGGATGGGGGTCTTGCCGTCCCAGCCGTTGCGCCGGAGGAGGTCGCCGTACTGCTCGGGGGTGTAGGTGTGGTTGCCGATGCGGGCCCGGCCGTCGGGGGTGACGTGGACGTCGGCGGTGAAGTAGCGGGGGTCGGCGGGGACGCGGTGGGGCAGGTCGCCCATGTCGGGGTCGCCGCGGTGGTGCGAGATGCCGGCCGGGGTGGTCTCGCCGTGCCGGGCGTGCGCCTCGTCGATGTCCGGCCGGTCGGTGTTCGCGGTGCCGCTGTCCGGCCGGTCGCTGTCGGGCTTGTCGCTATCGGGCTTGTCGCCGTCGGGCCGGTCGCTGTCGGGCCGGTCGCCGTGCGGGTCGTGGTCGCGGTGGGGCTGCGTCCACGGGTCGGTGTCGCGGCGTTGGTCGGGGATGCCGTCCGGGTCGCGGCGCGGTGGGACCTGGGCGTCCGGGTCGCGCCGGGGGGACGGTGTCTGCGCGTCTGGGTGCCGCTGGGGTGGTGGGCCGCCGTCGAACGGCCGGTTCGGGGTGTGCGGCACCGGCCCGTCGCCGCCGCGTGGGCGGGCGAGGTCCGGGCTGCCGTCGCGCTGGTGCGGCGGGCCCGCCGGGCTGTTCGGCGAGTGCGGCGCGTACGGGTTCACCGGCCCGTTGCGAGGTGCGTTGGGGTGCGGTGGACCGGCCTGCGACGGGTTGGTGTGGGACGGCCCGTGGTGTGGCGGGTTCGCGTGCGGCGGCCCGGCATGCGGTGGCCCTGCGTGTGGCGGCCCGGCATGGGGTGGCCCTGCGTGCGGTGGCCCTGCGTGTGGTGGACCGGCGTGCGGTGGCGTCGGACCGCCTTGAGGGCGGGTGTTGCCGGGGCCGGTGTGCGCCGGGCTGGATCCGCCGGAGCCGGTGTGGGACGGGTTCGGGCCCGCGTGCGGACCGCCGTGAGGCGTGCCGGGTCCCGCGTGCGGCGGCCCGGAGTGCGGTGGGCCCGCGTGCGGCGGCCCGGTATGGGATGGCCCGGCATGGGACGGGCCTGCGTGTGATGGCCCTGCGTGTGATGGCCCTGCGTGTGACGGGCCAGGGTGCGGCGGCCCCGCGTGTGACGGGCTGGTGCCGGAAGGCCGGTGCGAGGAGGGCGTGACGTTCTCGGGGCCGCGTGCGGAAGGGACGCCGGAGCCGAGGTCGCCGCGGCTGCCGGGTGTTCCGGTCCACCCTCCGCCGCCGCCCGGACGCGGGCCACCGCCACCGGGTGCGCCGCCACCTCCAGGGGTGCCGCCGCCGGCCGGTGCGCCGCCCGCAGGGCTGCCGGTCGGTGCCGGGGAGCCGGGGTTGGGTTGGTTGGACTGCGGCCCGGTGTTGGGACTGGCGGTCTGCGGGTGGTCGGGGCGTGCCGGGGCCTCGGGGGTCGCGGCGTTGGCCGTGGAGGTGTGGTCGAAACGCGGTTGGCCGGCCGGGTTCGGCGCGCCACCGCCGGATGAACCGCTACCGCCCGAAGAACCGCTACCGCCCGAAGAACCGCCGCCGGGCGAGCCGCCGCCACCGCTGTAGGAACCGCCGTTGCCGGGTGAACCGCCGCCGGGCGAACCGGCCCCAGGTGAACCGGCCCCAGGTGAACCGGCCCCAGGTGAACTGCTGGGTGAGCCGTTGCTGGGTGAGCCGTTGCCGGGCGAACCGCTGCCGGGTGAGCCGACGCCGGAGGGCGTGTTGCTGCCGGTGCCAGGGCTACCGGTGCCGGGGCTGCCGGTGCCGCTGTAGTTGCCGGGACTGGAGCTGGTGGGGGTGTTGCCGCCTGGTCCGCCCCGGTGTTCGCCCACGGGAACGGGCCGGCCGGGGGGCGGGCTGTTGCCTGGCGGAGGGGTGTTGCCCGGAGTGGGGGTGTTGCCGCGGGGCGGGTCGTTGTCCGGGGTGCCGGTGTCGCGTCCGGGGCGTGGGGTGGCGCCGGGCGCGTCGGCGGGGTCGCCGCGGCCGGGCCTGGGGGTGGTCGGGTCGGCCGTGGTGGTGCTGGAGGTGGTGGTGGTGTCGGTGGGGCGGGAGGACGGCGTGGCGGGGTCGCCGGTGCCGGTGTCGCGGCCGGTGCCCGAGGGCGTGCCGCCGGTGCCGCCGGTGCCGTCGGAGGTGTTGCCGCTGCCGCCGGGAGTGCTGGAGGTGCCGGTGGGGGCGTCGACATCGGTCCTGCCGGTCTGGAGGAAGCCGCCCTTCTTGATGTTCTTCGGGTCGAGCACGTCCAGGCCGGTGACCTTGCCCGCCAGTTTGCCGACGACCTTCATGATCTTCTCGAAGACCTCGACCAGACGCTTGAGCATCGGCGAGACCTTCTTGATCGTGTCCAGCAGGTCCTGGATGATCTTGGCGATCTTCGTGGCCCACTTCGAGATCGCGGTCACCGCCTGCGCCACGATCACCGGCGTGCCGAACCCGAGGGTGAACACCGCCTCCAACACCCAGGCGATCAACTTCCCGACCAGGTCGGCGATCAGGTCGCGCACCATCTCGCGCACGAACCCGACCACCATCCCCATCAGGCCCACGACCGTGCCCACCGAACCCGCCGCCGACGCCGCACCGCTCAACGCGTCGCCGTGCACCGCCGAGTTGGTCTGGTAGGTCTGCGCGGCCGCCCCGGTCCAGCCCTCGGTGCCCCGCGCCACCGCCGCCGCGTACTCCTCGGCGACCTTCCCCAGCTCGGCCGCCACGTTGTTCCACGTCGTGGAGTAGGACTCGATCACCGGCGGGTTCCCGGCCAGCCAGTCCAGCATGTCCTTGAGCGGCTGCACGTGCTCCATCAGGAACGACGCCGCGGAGGACATCAACGTCCCGAACGGGTCGATGGCCATCGCCGCGGCGTCCGCGGCCAGACCCACCATGCCCAACCCGCCCGCGACCCAGTTGCCCTCCGCGAACCCGTTGAACGTGTCCATCGCCGACTCCGCGATGGAAATGCCCGTGGCCCAACCGTTGTCACCGGTGCCGGCGTTGAAGAACGCGCCCGACTCGGCCGGGGGCGCCGCCACCAACGGGTTCTCGCCCGCCATCACTCACCGACCTTGAAGCTGTCCCTGATCGCGTCTTCCATCTCGCGGTACTGGTCGACGGTGTCCTTCACGGCCTTGCCGGCGGCCTCCATCGCCTCCACCGCGCCCTGCAACGCGTCGAGCCCCCACTGCTCGACCGGGTCGAGCATCATCCGGAACGGCTGGCAGATGATGCCGTACGCGTCGGTCGGCATGCTCACCGTCTTGGCCGCGTCCACCGCGCCCTGCAACCGCGCGCCGAGGTCGGTCAACTGCTTGCTGTGCGCTTCGAGGCTGTCCGCGACGATCTCGAAACCGGCCATGCGATCCCCCTGGAAGGCTGGACAGGAAAGTGAGGGCGGTCCGACCTAGGAGAGGAAGGACTGTCCGCCGAAGTCGTCGTCCTCGTCCTGCCCGCGCGCGGGCCTGCGCGGCGGCGGCGGGGTGGACGGCGGGCCGGCGGGCGGGGCGGGGCGTGAGGTCGGCGCGTCGTCGTCCTCGATGCCGAACCGGATCTCACGGCCGACCGGCGGAGGCGCGGGTTCCTCGTGCGGCGGGGCGGGGAAGTTGCGCTTCGCCTCGTCGAACAGCACGTTGGCCGTCTCGTCCTGCGTGCCGATGGTCTCGGCCATGGCCTGCTGGAGCAGCTCCGGGATGCGGGACTGCGCGCGCTGCAACGTCCTCATCACCTGGGCCGACACCTCGGCCATCCGCTTGTCCCGCGCGGACTCGGCGATCTCCAGGTTGGTCAGGATGCCGTTCGAGCCGATGGTGAGCCGCACCGAGCCGTCGCGCGAGGCCTCGGAGATGGACAGGCCCTGCACGCGGGCGGCCATCTCCTGGTAGCGCTCGGCCTTCTGCTCGATGCTCTGCCGCCACTGGCCGAGCATCCGCTCGGACGCGCCGATGTCCTCGGGCACGGTGGCTTCCCCCTTGCGGTGACGTTGGTCCATTCAGGATGACGCAATGGTGAACGGCCCGGTTCCGCCTCGCGGCCAAATGCTCCGAACGGAGCACCGGGCGGAACCGGACCGCGGTCCCGCAGCTCAGCTCAGGTCGAGCAGGTCCACCACGAAGATCAGCGTCTCGCCGGGCTTGATCACGCCGCCCGCGCCGCGGTCGCCGTAACCCAGGTGCGCCGGGATGACGAGCTTGCGCCGGCCGCCGACCTTCATGCCCGCGACACCGCGGTCCCAGCCGGCGATGACGCGACCCGCGCCCAGCGGGAAGCTGAACGCCTCGCCGCGGTCCCAGGAGGCGTCGAACTGCTCGCCGGTCGACTGCGACACACCGACGTAGTGCACGTGCACTTGCTGACCGGGCGTCGCCTCGGGCCCGTCGCCGACCGTGATGTCCTCGATCACCAGGTCGGCGGGCGTCGCGCCCTCGTACTTCTCGACCACGGGCTTGGTCGGGGCCATGTGACTCTCCTGTGTGTTGGCGGATCGGTCGCGGCTACTCAATCACGTCACCGCCGGTGCGACCGAACGGCCTACACCGGTGGCCGGAACCCGGCCCGCGCAACCGTTTGGCAGGTTCGTCCCGTCCTGGTGACATGAGGCGATGGTCCTGGGGAACGCGGGCGGCGCTGTTCGGCGGCGCGGCGCTGGTAGTGGGGGTGAGCGCGGCCTCCGCCGTGCCCACGCCGGTGGACGACTGGCGGGTCGTGCCGCCGGTCGAAGCGGTGCCGGTGGAGCTGGTGGCGTTCGACACGTGCGACGCGGCGCTGACCGAGCTGCGGGAAGCGATCTCGCCGCACGTCGGCGTGTACGGGCTGGGGGGCCACGGCTTCCTGGCCAAGGCCGACGGCGACGTGGCGATGAGCAGCCCGGCCGACGCGCGGGCGGGCAGCTCGGCGCGGGAGTCGGCCGCCGTGCCCGAGCACTCGAAGACCAACGCCCACGAGGCGGGCGTGGACGAGCCGGACCTGGTCAAGACCGACGGCGAGCGGGTCGTGACGGTCGCGGACGGCAAGCTCCGCGTGCTGGACGTGGCCACCCAGCGGCTCACGGGCACGCTCGACGTCCCCGCCGGCCACGCCTCCCAGCTGTTGCTGCACGAGGACCGCGCGCTCGTCGTCGGCAGCGGGCAGGGCATGGCCGGGCAGGGCATCGCGGTCGACGGCCCGCACGAGGTGTACTCCGACGACTCGTCGGTGACGCTGGTCGACTTGTCCGGCGAGCCGCGCGTCCTCGGCACGCTCACCGTGCACGGCCGGTACGTCGACGCCCGGCAGGTCGGCGGTGTGGTGCGGGTGGTCGTGCACTCGGGTCCGCGGCTGCCGTGGGTCTACCCGACGGACGGCCGCAGCGAGGCGGAGTCGCTGATCGCGAACCGCGAACTCGTGGCCACCGCGCCGATCGAGTCGTGGTTGCCGCGCTACCGGTCGACCGCCGCCGACGGCTCCAGCTCGGAGGGCGCGCTGGTGGCGTGCGACCGGGTCAGCCACCCGGTGGACCAGCCGGCCACGTCGATGCTGTCCGTGCTGACGTTCGACTTCCCCGGCGAGCTCGGCAACGGCGACGCGGTGACGATCATGGCCGACGGCGACACCGTCTACGGCACCGGCACCTCGCTGTACGTGGCCGACGACCACCACCTGCGGCCGATGACGCGGTCCGCGCCGACCGCCCCGCCGACCACCGCGATCCACCAGTTCGACGTCTCCCAGCCGGGTCCGCCCCGGCACGTGGCGTCCGGCCAGGTCCCCGGCGTGCTGCTCAACCAGTACTCGCTGTCCGAGCACCAGGGGCACCTGAGGGTCGCCACGACGACCGCGGACGCGCCGGGCATCCCGGAGCAGGCGCCCGCCACGCAGAGCGCGGTGACCGTGCTCAAGCGGGACGGCGCGACGCTCGCGCAGGTCGGCAAGGTCGACGGGTTGGGTCTGGGCGAGCGGATCTACAGCGTCCGGTTCGCCGGCCCGGTCGGGTACGTGGTGACGTTCCGGCAGGTCGACCCGCTCTACACGCTGGACCTGTCCGACCCGGCCAAGCCGCGCAAGGTGGGCGAGCTGAAGATCACCGGCTACTCGGCGTACCTGCACCCCGCCGGTGACGGCAAGCTGATCGGCGTCGGTCAGGAGGCCACCGAGCAGGGCCGCACCACCGGCACGCAGGTGTCGCTGTTCGACGTGTCGAACCCGGCCGCGCCGACCAAGGTCGCGGGCCACCACCTGCCCGGCGGGCACTCCGAGGTCGAGTTCGACCCGCACGCGTTCCTGTACTGGCCCGCGCGCGACCTCGTGGTGCTGCCGGTGCTGACCATGCCCGCGGACCGCGCGCCGGAGAAGTCGACGTCGAGCGGCCTGCTGGTGCTGCGGCTCGGTGACGGCGCGTTCTCCGCGTTGGGCACGGTCCGGCACGACGAGTCGAGCTACGACACGGGCATCCGCCGGGCCATGGTGATCGGCGACGACCTGTGGACGGTGTCCGCCACCGGTGTGCGGGTCAGCCGGATCGACGGGCTGCAGACGCGGGCGTGGGTGCCGTTCGCCTGAGCCGCCGGCTCACTTGATCTGGTTGTGGAGCAGGCGGTGCGCGAGGACCGTGCCGCCTGCCATGGCCGCCGGCAGCACGACCAGCGCCGCCAACGGGACCAGGCACAGCAGGTAGGTCGGCACGGCGAAGCCGAGCGTGACGGCCCGTCGCTTGCGCAGCGTCCGCCTGCGCACGTCGAGCTTGAGGCCGCGGCGGGTGAACGGGATGGCGGTCAGCTCGATCGACAGCAGCGTCGCGTTGACGAGCACGGCGATGACCGGCACCACCGTCTGCCCGACGACGGGGATGAACCCGGCGGCGAACAGCGGGATGGCGCACAGGATCGCGATGCCGACCAGCAGCACGGCGTCGCGCACGCCGACCGCCGCCGACCTCAGCCAGGGCACCTGCTCGGCCTCGGGCACGCCGCCGAGGTGCGTGTCCTCGACGGTTTCCGCGATGTGCTCGTAGAACGGGCCGCCGATGATCAACGTGATCGCGGTGAACAGCAGCAGCCCGATCGCGACGAACGCGCCGATGATCGAGAACCCGGCGGCGAACCGCGTGGCCGTGCGCAGGCCTTCGCTCCAGTCGTCGGCGAACGGCGTGACCCAGGCCGCGATGTCGTCGATCCACATCGCGAGCCCCACGACACCGCCGATCAGCAGCACGGTCGTCAGCAACGCCGGGATCGCGCCGATGAGCAGCAGCTTGGGCGACCGGAACACCAGTCCGAAACCCTGGCCGAGCAGTCCGACACCGGTCGAGAAGTCCCGCAGCACCCTGATCACGGCCGGAGCATAGCCGCGGTCGCGCGGGCGAAGCCCCGATCCGGCGGTCGCGCGGCTCTGGGAGCGGTGCCAGGATGCTTGATCTCTGGGGAAGGAACAGGCCATGGCACTGGATCGCACCAACGTGAACGCGGGACGGCCCGACGCGGTGGTGTCGCGCTCGCCGCTGCCCCCGCTGCCCCGGTCGTTATGGGCCAGCCCCGAGGTGCGCGACGCGGTCCGCGAGCGGTCGCCCGGCGCGGTCGTGGCGATCGCGAGGCGGGCGCACGGCCTGCGCCAGGACGAACTCGGCTCGCTCGCCGGGTTCTCCCAGTCGGCCGTCTCGCGGCTGGAGTCCGGCAGCAACATCGCCTACGACCTGCGCGTGCTGCGGCCGTTGCAACGCCTGCTCGGCATCCCGGCGCACCTGCTCGGCCTGGCCGACGACTCGCTGCCGGTGCTGGGGCGCGACCTCGACCGCCTCGCGCCCGGCTTCGCGGGCGGGCTGGACGGCGTGGTCGGCCTCGACCCGGACTCGGTGACCGCGCTCGCCGACGCGGTGGTGCTCGGCGGCGACCGACCGGCCGACGGCGCGCTGAGCCGGCTGCTGGTGCTGCGGCGCGTCGTCAACGACGCGCACAACTGGCGCAGCTCCAGCGCGCTGATGTCCACCACGCGGACGATGTACGACTACGTCGACGTGCTGCGCCGTTCGGCGCGTGGGGAGCAGCGCCGCGGCCTGGTCGGCGTCGCCGCCCTGTACGCCGAGTTCCTCGGCTGGATGCACGAGGAGTCCGACGACCCGCACGGCGCGCTCCGGTGGACCACCCGCGCGCTGGAGCAGGGCCAGGCCGCGGAGGACCGGGACGTGGTCGCCTACTCCTACGTCCGGCTGTCGCAGCTCGCCGAGGCCGACGGTGACGTCGACCGCGTGATCGGGCTGGCCCGTGCCGGTGGCCGCGAGCACGGCGCGAGCCCGATGGTGCGGGCGCTGGCGTTGCGCCAGGAGGCCCGCGGCCTGGCCGTCGCGGGTGACGAGGCGTCCTGCATGGACCGCCTGGACCGGGCGGACGAGCAGTACCGGCGCGTCGAATCGCCCAGCGACGAGGAGTACTGGATCGGCTACTGCCTCGGCGCCGACCACTTCGAGGCCGAGCGCGCCGCGAGCTGGCTGGCCCTGGGCGAGCCGCGCCGGGCGATCGAGGTCTACGAGGACGTGCGGCGACGCCGGTGGCGGCGGATGTGCGTGTGGGAGCGAGGGGTGCACGTGGCCAAGCTCGCGTACGCGCACACCATGGCGGGCGAGGTCGACCACGCCGCGGCGTTGGCCTACGAGGCGCTCGACACCGCCCGCGCCACCGGGTCGGCCAACGTGCTGCGGGAGTTGGGCCGGCTCGGCGCCTGGGAGGGTGCGCGCGACGTGGCGGAACTCGCCCGGGCGTTCCGCTGAACCGGTTCCTATGCGACTTGCGGGTACCACGGCGGCGATTCGGCGTCGACCCGCCGTAACCGGTCGGTCACCGCGCACGATGGGAGGATGACCCGACCGGACGAGCTGGTGACGACGTGAACGCCTCGCAGCGCTCCGAGGAGCCCGTCCTGCTCGTGCGCAGGCGTGGCGACCTCGTGGGGGAGTGGGAGCGCAGCTGCCACCTGGCGCCGTTGCCCGATGGGACGCGGTCGACCCTGGTGACGCTGTGCGGTGAGCGGATCGACGTCGGCACGGCGGAGTTGCTGCCCGAACCCGAGGGCATGCCGTGCGTGGCGTGCCTGCTGGCGTCACCCGCGCGGCAGGTCGGTTGACCGCCGCGCGATCGACGGACGTGCGGTGAATCGGCGTTCGCGATCAACGGGGAACCGGCGTGCGGGGAACCGGTGTGCGCGGTCAACCGACGTGGTGGGCCAGGTCGCGCAGGTCCTTGCGGACGTTGTGCCGGACGAACCGCGCCATGAGCGGGCCGACCAGCCGGTAGTGCCTGCTCGCGTCGCCGCGGATGCGGATGGAGGCCATCGTGCCGCCGGTCGGCGCGACGTCGAACCGGTAGGTCACGTGCATCGGGAACGGCCCCGCCACCGACCGCATCTCCAGCAGCCCCGGCGGCTCGTGCGCCACGACCCGCAGCACGTAGTCGATCCGCTTGCCCAGGAAGTGCGCGGTGCGCGTGACCTCGGCGCCGACGCCGAACCCGCCGCCGGGCGCGGGAGAGCTCAACTCGGCCCGCTTGATGCCCTGCGTCCACTCGTGGTCGTGCCGCCAGTCCATCGCGTACCCCGCCACCACCTCGGGCGGCTGGGGGATGAATCGGCGCGCGGACACGTCCACGCGCCGATTGTCCACCCGGGACCGCGCCCGCACCGGGCGGGCACGGCTGTGGTCAGCGGCGACGGCGGAAGCTGAGCGCCCGCGCGCCGGCACCGACGCCGGCCAGGTGCAACGCCACGCACAGCAGGCCGGCCATGAGCAGCGTCCCGCCGTCCAGCACGGAGCCCAGCGAGGCGTTCACCAGGTCGAGCAGGAGGGCGAGACCGAAGATGACCGCGGCGATGATCGCGAACACGGGGGACCTCCATAGTGGGGTGATGACCACCAGTTACCCCGCCGCGGGAGCTCTCAAGCAGGCGTTCGGCCCAACTTCGAGCCCCGAGCAGCTCAACGGCTCCGCGTTCGGCACGTCGATCCCGTGGAAGCCCGACCGGTCGTGGAACGCGCGGACGGCAGTGTCCGCCGTCCCGATGGCGTAGCCGACCGCGCGGTCCCGGTCGTCGGCCACGGCTCCAGGGCGGTGTAGCGCGTCACGAACCCTTGGTCAGCCGCGGCACGCCGTCGCCCGTCGCGGCCCAGGCCACCAGGCCCGCCACGTCCACCCCGTGCGGCGGGTCGTCGAGGTAGGGGGAGATGTTGCGCGAGCCCCGGCCCAGCAGCGCCGACGCGCCGGCCGCGTTGCCGCGCGCGCCGTGGGTCAGCCCCACGGCCAGTTGCGCCAACCCGCGCCACAGCTCCCGTTCGGGCTCCGGAGCCGCCTTCCACGCGTCCTCCAGCACTTCGTGCGCGTGGAACGGCCGGCCGAGGTCCAGCAGGCGCTGCGCCTCGGTCAGCGCCTCCTCGGGCGTGCGGGGCACGCCCTCCGGTTGGCGCTCGACGCCCGCGAGCCCGTAGGGCAGCGGGCGGCCGAGCCCGTCACGGGGTCGCGCGTTGCGGGCCCGGCCCTGCTCGTCGCGGTCACGTGGGCTGGTCGGCACGTCTTGATCGTGTCACGAAGTCCGCGCGCGCGAAACAGCGCGACCCTGCCCGATACTGGCTGACGTGTCCGAACAGGACTGGGTCCTGCACGTCGACCTCGACCAGTTCATCGCGGCGGTCGAGATCGCGCGCCGGCCCGAGCTGCGCGGCAGGCCCGTGGTCGTCGGAGGAACAGGCGACCCGACGCGACGCGCCGTGGTGGCCACCGCGTCCTACGAGGCCAGGGAGTTCGGCGTGCACTCGGGGATGCCGTTGCGGCTGGCGAAGAAGCGCTGCCCCGACGCGGTGTTCCTGCCGTCCGACCCGCCCGCCTACGAAGAGGTGTCCGCGCACGTGATGGACGTGCTGCGCGAGCTGCCCGCGGTGGTCGAGGTGATCGGCTGGGACGAGGCGTTCCTGGGCGCGCGCACCGACGACCCGGAGGCGTTGGCGGAGGCCGCGCGGCGTGCGGTCGAGGAGGGGACCGGGTTGGCGAGCTCGGTCGGCATCGGTGACAACAAGCTGCGCGCGAAGCTCGCCACCGGGTTCGCCAAACCCGCCGGGGTGTACCGGCTGACCAGGGACAACTGGGTGGAGGTGATGGCCGGGCGGCCGGTGACCGCGTTGTGGGGCATCGGGTCGCGGACCGCGGCCAAGCTCGCGGAGTCGGACCTGCGCACGGTCGCGGACCTGGCGCGGGCCGACCCGGAGGCGCTGGCCGCGCGGTTCGGCCCGGCGATGGGGCCGCACCTGCGGCGGCTCGCGCTGGGCGCGGGCGACACGACCGTCACCGCGACGCCGTGGGTGGCGAAGTCGCGCAGCCGGGAGACGACGTTCCAACAGGACCTCACGGACCCGGACGAGATCGGGGAGCAGCTCCGGCTGCTCGCGCGACGGGTGGTCGACGACGTGCGGGCGGAAGGTCGGCCCGCGGTCCGGGTGGTGGTGAAGGTGCGGTTCGCGCCGTTCTTCACCTCCACGCGGGGCGTGGCGCTGGCCGAGCCGACGATGGACGCCGGGCCGATCGAGGCGGCGGCCTTGGCGGCGTTGGCTAGGTTCGACGACACACGAGCCGTGCGCCTGCTGGGGGTGCGCGCCGAGTTCGCCGGAGGACGACCGTGACCACAGTGGTGTTGAACGGCTCGGTGTCGCTGGACGGCTACAGCGCCGGGCCTAATGTGAGCGACGACCACCCGATGGGCGAGGGGGGCGAACGACTGCACCACTGGCTGTTCGCCGAGGGGTCGGACGGTGACGCGGCGTTCGCGGCGTCGGTCGGCGCGGTCGTGCTCGGCAGGCGGACGTTCGACGTGGGGCTGCGGCACTGGCAGGACACGCCGTTCCCGGTGCCGAGCTTCGTGCTCACCCACGAGCAGCGCCCGCCGCTGGTGATGAGGTCGGCGGCGTTCACGTTCGTCACCGACGGCCCGGAGAGCGCGATCAGCCAGGCCCGCGCGGCGGCGGGGGACAAGGTCGTGCTGGTCATGGCGGCCGCGGAGTCGGCTCGGCACGTGCTGCGCGCCGGCCTGGTCGACGAGATCCGGCTCCAGCTCGTGCCCGTGCTGCTCGGCGGGGGCTCGCGGCTGCTGGACGGCCTGCACCCGACCGAGCTGGAGCGGATCGAGGCGGTGGAGGCGGGCGACGTCGTGCACCTGCGGTTCCGCGTGCTCCGGTGAGCCGGCCGATCCGCGTCACCGCGCGGATCCGCGTCACCGCGCCGAGGCGGTGACGCCCTCCAGCACGGTGTAGAGGCGGGCGGCGGCGGTCCGGTCGAACTCGGGCCTGGCCAGGTCGACCGGCGTGCCCGCGCGGGACGCGGTGAGGGACGCGGCGGGCGGGTCCGCCAGGAACCGGTGGACCTGGCCCGCCGCGTCGGCCGTCGACCGGGCGAACAGCCGGGCCGCGAGGTCCAGCGCCCGGCCGCGCAACCCGCCGACCTGCGCGCCGAGCCCGCTGTCCACGAACATCGGGTTGTGCAGCACGTACCGCACGGCGCTGCCCGGGTGCCGGTCGGCGAAACCGGCGCCGAGCAGGTCGACCGCCCGCGCGCCCTGGCTGACCGCCCCCAGCGCCCGGTAGCCGCGGCTCAGCGCCAGGTCGTCCCACCGGATCCCCGGCCCCCGCAACCCGGCCACGCCGCACAGGCTCACCACCACCGGCGCCGCCGACCGCTCCAGCACCGGCAACAACCGTTCCACCAGCGCGAACCGGCTCACCGCGTAGAGCGCGAACGAGTGCTCCAGGCCGTCGGCGGTGACCACGCGGCGGGGGTTGAACCGGCCCGCGCCGAGCACGAGGTGGTCGACCACGTCGAACCGCGACGCCACCTCGTCGGCGACCGCGGCGGTGCCGGCGATCGTGGCGAGGTCACCCCGGACCAGCTCGACCCCGTCCGGCGCGGCGGCCGACCGGCCCACCACCGCGACCCGGTGCCCCTCGCGCGCCAACCGCGCCGCCAGTGCCTTCCCGATGCCGTTCGTGCCGCCCGTGATCACCGTGTTCGCCATAACCTGGAGCTTGGAGCCCGCCGCGACGCCCCGGAAGAAGGCACATCCATGTCACTGGTCCCGGTGCCGGTCACGGCCGCCGACCGCGCCGCCTGCTCGGTGTCCGACCTGCTGACCCGGGTCGGCGAGAAGTGGAGCCTGCTGGTGCTGGTCCTGGTGGCCGAACGCCCCTACGGCTTCAACGAACTGGACCGCGCGGTGCACGAGCTGAGCCGCCGCATCCTCACCCGCACGCTGCGCAACCTGGAACGCGACGGCCTGGTCAGCCGGCACGTGCGGCCCGGCAAGGCCGCCGGCGTGGAGTACGCGGCGACCCCGCTGGGCCGTTCCCTGCTGGACCTCGTCGTCCCCTTGGGACAGTGGGTG
Source organism: Actinosynnema sp. NPDC050801 (assembly GCF_040673975.1). Classification (NCBI taxonomy): domain Bacteria; kingdom Bacillati; phylum Actinomycetota; class Actinomycetes; order Pseudonocardiales; family Pseudonocardiaceae; genus Actinosynnema; species Actinosynnema sp. NPDC050801. Next base: position 91,206 of record NZ_JBFAQZ010000019.1, read on the forward strand.
CTGCGGCACGGCACCGAGATCGAGGCCGCGCGTTCGGCCTACGACAACGCGTCCGGCCGCTCTCTGTCCACACTGGACTGAGAGTCCGGTCGGCGGCGCACGGCCACCCGGTGGCCCGCTCGCGCGACCGGGTCGTGCCGTGACGGCGCGGTCGCGCGAGCGGGTTCCACCCGAGTGGTCAGACGCCGGCGATGGACTGGATCCAGGACCGGTACCGCGTCACGTTGGTGTAGGCGGTGGTGGTCTGCCGGTCGCTGGTGGACGCGACGCCGACCTGCACGCCGCCCGCCATCATCGGGCCGCCCGAGTCGCCGCCCGCGGTGATGCCGTCACCGCGCCGGGCGCAGATCGCGCTGCCGCCGTAGGCGTCGGTGCAGCCACCGGTGACGGTCACGTTCGCGACCTTCAGGTACTGCGACTGGCAGTTGATCTCCGAGCCGCACCGGGACGTCGCGCCCCAGCCGTAGACCTGCACGTTCTGGCCCACGGTGACCGAGCCCGGCTGGCCGAGCCGGGCGTAGGTCGCGGACACGGAGCGGTCGAGCCGGACCAGCGACAGGTCCGACGAGTGGTTGTGGGTCTGGACGCCGTTGGCCATCGTGCCACCGGAGGTCTGGTCGAGGCTGCCGATGCGGAACGACAGCCCACCGCCGCTGACGCAGTGCTTCGCGGTCAGGATCCACGTGGGCGCGATGATGGTCGCGCTGCACGTCTGCCTGCCGTTGGAGAACAGCCGGGCCGCCCACGGGGCGTTGCTCGCGTAGCTGCCGCCGATGATGTACGGCGTCACGCCGCCCTCCTCCGCGGGCGCGGCCGACGCCGACGGGACGAGGGCGAGCAGGGAGAGCAACGCGGCTGCGAGCGCAGGGATCAACCTGGTGATGCGCAAGGTTCCTCGATTCCGAAGACACGCGATTTCTCGCGCACAGGGGTGTCTTGGGTCACGAGATTCGTACCACTCGATCAGGTGAAAAGGGATATATCGAATCGGTTATAACGCGGCGGATAGCGTGTGCTCCATGCTCGTCGAACTGGCCATCGGGGACGCGTACGGCGCGGGCTTCGAGTACGCCGATCCCGCCTACGTGACCAGGCACAACACCCTGTCCGGGTACGTGCCGCACCCCCGGCACCACGGCATCCGCCCCGGCTCGTACACCGACGACACGCAGATGACGTTGGCGTTGGCGGAGCTGCGGGCGTCCGGTGCGCCGTGGACGCCCGAGTCGGTGGCGTCGGCGTTCGTGACCGCGTTCCACCGCGACCGGCGGGAGGGGTACGCGCGTGGTTTCCAGGCGTTCCTGGAGACCGTGCACACCGGCGCGGAGTTCCTGGCGCGCATCCGCCCCGACAGCGACAAGAGCGGCGCGGCGATGCGCGCCGCCCCGGCCGGTCTGCTGCCCGCCGTGGCCGACGTGCTGCACCACACCGACGTGCAGGCCAAGGTCACCCACGACACGCCGGACGGGGTGGCGTCGGCGCGGGCGGCCGCGTTGGCCGTGCACTACTGCCACCACGGGCTGGGGCCGGTGGCGGAGGTCGGCTCGTGGATCGCCGACCGGCTGGGTTCGGGGGTGTGGGCGCGGCCGTGGCGTGGCAAGGTCGGGTCGAAGGGCGTGATGAGCGTGCGCGCGGCCTTGACCGCGCTGGCCGGCGGCGGCTCGTTGAGCTCGGTCCTGCGCGAGTGCGTCGCCTTCACCGGCGACGTCGACACGGTGGCGACGGTCGCCCTGGCCGCCGCGTCACGTTCCGCCGAGATCCGCGCCGACCTGCCCGCGGTGCTGGTGGACGGCCTGGAGAACGGGCCGTTCGGGCGCGACCACCTGGCCCGGGTCGACGCTCAGCTCGGGTAGCGCTCGCGGTAGCGGCGGACCAGCTCGGCGACCCGCGCCGGCGGCCACGGGCGGAGGTCGCCGAAGGTCGCCGCGAAGAACAGCTCCAGGTGCGCGTGCCACGCCGCGAGCGCTTGCGGCGCGAACGCCGGGTCGGTGATCGCGTGCGTCAGCTCCACCGAGGTGCCCTGCTCGGGGTCGTGCCGGAACTCCCAGCGCACCCGGCCGGTCGGCGAGTCGAACGCCAGCACGCGCGGTTCGGTGCGCTCGACCAGCGGGCCGGCCGGCACGTGCGGGTTGGTGGCGCGGGTGGGCACGCCCTGCTCGCCCTCGGTGAGCAGGGACCACACCTCGTCCAGCGGGCGCCAGACGAGGTCGCGGACGAACCGCACCACGCCGTCGTCCAGCCGGCCCTCGTCCAGCCCGAACTCGCGGATGTAGTGCTCCATCGGGCCGCGCACGTCCGCCGGCGGCTCGAACGGGCGGTCGGCGAGCCGGGCCTCCAGGCCCGCCAGGCAGGTGTCCCAGCCCGCGGCGTTGCGCCCGGCGCCGTGCTCGTCGCCGAGGACGTGCGTGAACACCAGCAGGCAGCCGCGCTCGTGCGGCAGCAGTTCGAACCGCAGGACGTCGGTGCTCCAGCGGAACGCGAACACCCGCGGCGGGTCGAACTCCAGCACCTCCCCGGTGGTGACCTGGTCGGGGAAGGAGAACGTCATCACCCGCCCGTCGATCGCCACCTCCGCCGGGAACCAGTGCGCCAGCTCGCCGGGCTCGGTGACCGCCCGCCACACCGAGGCCGGTGGGTGCGCGAGCACCCGTTCGAACCTCAGCACGGGCTTGCCGTCGATGTGCCGCAACTCGGTGCTCATCGGCTCATCCCGTCCGCCTCGCCGCCCACCTGTCCACTCCGGTCCACTCGGTCAGTCCCGCCCAACCGTCCACTCCGGTCCACTCGGCCGCTCTCGCCCGCCTGGCCACTCCCGCCTACCTGTCCACTCCCGCCCGCCTTGCCGCTCCCGCCCGCCTGTTCGCTCCCGGCCACCTGTCCACTCCCGTCCGCTTCGCCACTCGCGTCCGCTCGGCCGACCGCGTCCAGTCGCCGTTCCAACGCGTCGAGGCTGTCCTCCCACATCCGCCGGTAGGGCGCGAGCCAGGCGTCGACCTCGGCCAACGGCCCCGGCCGCAGCCGGTAGAGCCGCCGCTGGGCGTCCCGCCGGACCTCCACCAACCCGGCCTCGCGCAGCACCTTCAGGTGCTTGGACACCGTCGGCTGGCTCACCGACAGCCCGTCGACCAGGTCGTTGACCGGCCGCTCGCCGTCGCGCAGCACGTCGAGGATCCAACGGCGCTGCGGGTCGGCGAGCACCGCGAACGTAGATGCCATGACGGCAATATAGCCGCCTAGGCATACACGCTGTCAATCAGGCGCCCACCCCCGCCCGGCGGATCGGCATGAGCGGCGCGGGGGTGGTGGTCAGGAAGTCCGCCACCAGGGACGCGCACTGCTCCGGCCGCTCGAACGGCATCAGGTGCGAGGTGCCCGGCAGCACGCACAGCTGCGCGTCCGGGAGCCCCTGGTACATCGCGACGGTGTGTTCCAGGTGCACGATGTCGTCGTCGCTGCCCAGCACCAGCGTGGGGCTGGTGATGGCGGCCAGGTCGACCACGTCGGGGTCGTGCGCGGCGCGGGCGAACTTGTCCACCACCACCGGCAGGTGGTCGCGCCCGTCCGGCGACACCTCGGCGTACCGGTCGGCGATCTCGGCGGGCAGCTCGCCGCCCGCCTCGGGCAGGAACACCCAGCCGTCCTTGGCGTAGGCCGAGTTCAGCACCACGAGCCTGCGCACCAGGTCCGGTCTGCGCTGTGCCACGCCGAGCGCCACCACGCCACCGGCGCTGTAGCCCGCAAGGTGCGCCGGGCCGCCGACCACCTGCTCCAGGAACGCGATCACGTCACCGGCCAGCACGTCGAGCGGCACCGGGCCGGGCACGTCCGGCGTCCGCCCGTGGCCCCGGCGGTCCACCAGGAACACCCGGAAGCGGTCCGCCAACCGCGCCAGGCTCGGCTCGAAGTCGCGCGAGTCGCTGAACCCGCCGTGCAGCAGCACCAGCGGCTCGCCCTCGCCGCGCACCTCGTACCAGGTGCGCACGCCGTTCACCGTCTCGTACATCCAGACCTCCCGTGTGTCTCACCTACTCGTACGGGAGGGGACCGACAAAATCATCGGCAACTCGAAGAGGTCGAAGAACCGATCACCCAAAAAGGTGGTCGACCCGACCACCAGCCCGCCCGAGAACTCCACCAGCACCAAGGCGAACGGGCGGAGCACGCCCTCGTCGTCCGGCCGGTACTGGCCGAACGCCGGCGCCCCGTTGGCCCACGTCGGCACCAGGCGCGCGGTCTCGCAGCCGCTGTCCGGGTAGGACAGCGCGGTCGCGATGTCGGCCCGGCCGCGCAGCCACCACGCGAACGGCGGCATCGTCATCGTCGCGTCCTCGTGCAGCAACGCCACCAACGTCGCCACGTCGTGCCGCTCGAACGCCGTGGTGTAGCGCTCCAGCAGTGCCCGGTCGAACGGCTGCAACGGCGCGGGCTTGCGGTCGGCGAGCGTGGCGCGTGCGCGTTGCAGCGCGCTGTTCACCGCGGCGACCGTCGTGGACAGCAGGGTGGCCACTTCGGACGCCCGCCAGCACAGCACGTCCCGCAGGATCAGCACCGCCCGCTGCCGCGGCGGCAGGCGCTGCAACGCGGCCACGAACGCCAGCCGCACCGTCTCCCGCCCCACCGCCACCTCGTCGGCGGGCAGCACCCGCGCGTCCGGGACCGGGTGCACCCACCTCTCCTCCGGCAGGGGCGCGCCCAGCGGTGTGCCGACGGAGGCGGGCGGGGTCAGGTCCATCGCCGACGCCCGCCGCTGCGCGCTGCGCAGCATGTCCAGGCACACGTTCGTGGCGATCGAGTACAGCCACGTCCGCAGCGAGCCCCGCCCCGGGTCGAACGTGCGCCACGCCCGCACGAACGCCTCCTGCACGGCGTCCTCGGCCTCGAACGGCCCGCCGAGCATGCGGTAGCAGTAGCCGGTCAGCTCCACGCGGTGCGCTTCCAGGTCCACACCCACACGTTAGGATGAAGCTGGCTCCTCGACCCCAGCGCAGCCGACTTCATGCGTGGCACGACCGCGTGAACTTCTCCGCTCGACGATTCCGAGGAGCCCTCATGCCGCGCACGTTCGCCGGCTCGCCCGTCCGCGACCTGCTCGCCCTCACCTCCCGCCCCGAGGTCATCTCCTTCGCGGGCGGCCTGCCCGCGCCCGAGCTGTTCGACGTCGACGGCCTGCGCACGGCCTTCGACCAGGCGCTGTCGCGCCGTTCCCTGCAGTACGCGCCCACCGAGGGCGACGTGGACCTGCGCGACCTGGTCGCCGACCGGCTCACCTCGCGCGGCCTGCCCACCGGCGCGGCGGACCTGCTCGTCACCACGGGTTCGCAGCAGGCGTTGGCGCTGGTGGTGACCGCCCTGCTGGAGCCGGGCGCGGTGGTCGCGGTCGAGGAGCCGACCTACCTGGCCGCGCTGCAGTGCTTCCAGCTCGCCGGCGCGCGGATCGTGCCCGTCGCGGGCGACGAGCACGGCATGGACCCGGCCGCGCTGGCCGAGGTGGTCGAGCGGGACCGCCCGGAGCTGCTGTACCTGGTGCCCACGTTCGCCAACCCGACCGGGCGGACGATGAGCGCGGCGCGGCGGGCCGAGGTCGCCGCGCTCGCCGACCGGCACGGCCTGTGGGTGGTCGAGGACGACCCGTACGGCGAACTGCGCTACCGGGGCGAGCCGGTGCCGCCGCTGGCCACGATGAGCGACCACGTGCTGTACGCGGGGAGCTTCTCCAAGGTCGGCGCGCCCGGCATGCGGCTGGGTTGGCTGCGCGCGCCCGAGTCGGTCATGCGCACGCTGGTGATCGTCAAGCAGGCGGCGGACCTGCACACCTCCGCCATCGACCAGGCCGCGGCGGCGGTCTACCTGAAGGCCAACGACCTCGACGAGCACGTCCGCGGCCTGTGCGCGGCCTACCGGGAGCGGCGGGATGCGATGGTCGCGGCGCTGCCGGCCGCGGCGCCCGACGGGACGCGGTGGAGCGACCCGGACGGCGGGATGTTCGTGTGGGTGACCCTGCCGGGCGGGGTGGACGCGGCCGCGCTGCTGACGTCGGCGTTGGAGCGCGACGTGGCGTTCGTGCCCGGCGCGCCGTTCTACGCGACCACGCCGGACCGGTCGACGCTGCGGCTGTCGTTCACCACCAACACGGTCGACCGGATCGCGGAGGGCATGGGCAGGCTGGCGGCCGTGCTGCGGTAGCGGTGCACGGCCGGACCGTGCGTTCCGCACGGTTTCCGGTGACACCGCGGGGGTGGGTGTTGCGCGTGGCCCGCCGCACCGTGGTTCCCATGAGACGTTCTTCGGTCTACTCCCTGGTGATCTCCACGGCGCTCGGCACCGCGATCGTCGCCGACGGCGACGACTGGACCGGCTTCGGCACGTGGGGCCTGGTCGCGTGCGCGCTGGCCTACCTGCTGTTCGGGCTGGTGCGGGGCGAGCTGCGGCGGCCGGCGCTGGTGTGGGCGCAACTCGGCGGCGTGGCGGTGTTCGGCGCGGTGGCGGCGGTGGCGCTGCTGGTCGACCCCGACGTCGGCCGGTACGTGGTGGCGGCGGGGTGGTTGGCGCACGCCGCGTGGGACCTCGTGCACTTCCGCGCCAAGCTGGTGGTGCCCACCTGGTACGCGCTCGGCTGCGTCGTGGTCGACACGTTCGTGGCGGTGTCGCTGGCATGGTGAGGAACTGTTCGCGGTGGGGGGAGGTGCGCGTGATGCGGCGGGCGAGGGTGCTCACGCTGGTGTCGCTGGGCGTGGCGTGGTCGACCAGCCTGGTCGGCCCGGGGATCGGCGTGCTGCGGGAGACCCGGCCGGCCTGGGTGGTGGCGGGGTTGGTCGGCGTGCTGCTGTTCGGCGTCGCGCACGCGGGCGTGCTGTACGCGGTGGTGACGCCGGGTGTCGCGCGGGCGCGGTGGGACGCGGCTTTCGCGGCGGCCTCGTTGCTGTCGGTGCCGTTGTTGGCGCCGGTGGCGGCGGGGCGGTGGGACACGTGGGCGTGGGTCGGCGCGGCGCTCGTCGGGACCGCTCCGGTGCTGGTGCGGCGGTGGTGGGTGGCGGCGCCCGTCGTGGTCGCGGTGGCCGCGGCGCTGTCGGCGGAACCGCTGCGGGCGTCGGTGGTCGCCGGTGGGATCGGCGTCGGGTTGGCGCTGGCGCACGTGCTGCCGGTGTGGCTGTGGGACCTCGTGGTGCAGGCGCGGCGCGGTCGTGAGGCGCGGGCCCGGCTGGCGGTGGTCGAGGAGCGGCTGCGGTTCGCGCGGGACGTGCACGACGTGCTGGGGCACCGGTTGACCGTGATCGCGCTGAAGGCGGAGCTGGCCTCGCGGCTGGCGGTGGTGGACGGCGTGCGTGCGGGCGCGGAGGCGGACGAGGTGCGGGTGCTGGCCTCGTCGGCGTTGGCGGACCTGCGGCAGGCCGTGCACGGTTACCGGACCGTGGAGCTGGAGGAGCAGGCGTCGGCGATCGGGCAGGTGTTGACCTCGTCCGGGGTGCGGTGCACGGTGTCGGTGCCGGCGGGGCTGCCGCCGGTGTCGCGCGAGCTGTCGTGGGCGATGCGGGAGGCGGGCACGAACGTGCTGCGGCACAGCCGGGCGCGGTGGTGCACGATCGACGTCGAGGTCGGCGCCGGGGAGGTGCGGTTGACCGTGGCCAACGACGGCGCGACCGGCGTGCGGGGGCACGGGTCGGGGTTGAGCGGGCTGGCCGAGCGGCTGGCCCGGGTGGGCGGGACGGTGCGCACGGGGGAGGAGGACGGGGTGTTCACGCTGGTGGCGACCGTGCGGCCGTGATACGCGTGCTGCTGGCCGACGACGAGGAGCTGATCCGCGTCGCGGTGGCGGCGTTGCTCGGGCTGGAGCCGGACATCGAGGTCGTCGCGCAGGCCGCGGACGGGCGGGAGGCGGTGCGCGTGGCGTTGGCGCACCGGCCGGACGTGGCCGTGGTGGACCTGCAGATGCCGTCGCTGGACGGGTTCGAGGTGACCGCGGCGCTGGCGTCGTCCCTGCCGGGGTGCTCGGTGGTGATCCTGACCGGCCGCGGCAAGCCGCCGCACCTGCGGCGCGCGCTGTCGACCGGCGCGAAGGGGTTCCTGCCCAAGGGGTCGCCGGGCGGCGCGCTGGCCGACGTGATCCGGCGGGTGCACGGCGGCGCCCGGTACGTCGACCCGGAGTTGGCGGCGGACGCGCTGACCACGCCGCCGTGCCCGTTGACGCCGCGCGAGCTGGAGGTCCTGCGGCTCGCGGAGTACGACACGCCGGCGGCGGTGATCGCGCGCCGGACGCACCTGTCCGCCGGCACCGTGCGCAACTACCTGGCCGCGGCGGTGGCGAAGCTCGGCGCGACCAGCCGTGCGGAGGCCTACCTGACCGCGCACGACAACGGCTGGCTGTGATCCCCGGTCCGGCCCGGTCCGGGGACCGGTTCCACCGGACCGCCGGCAGGTAGCGGAAGTTTCCGGGGGCCGCGGGCTTGGCCGCCGGCCCCCGCGTCCCTACTTTCGAGGCATCCCAAGGAAAAGAGGGGCCTCATGACCGACTACGCGCCGCCGATCCCGTCACCGTCCCCGCCACCACCGCCGCAGTCGCCGCCGGAACCGCCGTCGCCGTCCGGGTCGCGGGGCGCGGTCGTGCTGCTGAGCGTGCTCGTCGTGCTGCTGGTCGGCGCGGCCGTGTCGGCCATCGTGCTGTTCGTGGGCGCGAAGGACGAGCACGGGCTGGAGGTCCAGCGCCTGGACCAGGCGGGCCGGTCGCTCACCGAGGCCCAGGACCGCCTCGCGGCGACCGACACGGCCAACGACGACGTGGCGAACCAGATCTCCCGGCTGGAGACGCAGAACGCGGAGCTGCGCAAGTGCGCGGTGCCGGCCAAGGACACGATCATCGCGGCCCGGGACGGCGACGACGCGGCCCTCGGCCCCGCGGTCTCCCGCGCGTCGGACAACTGCTGAGCTGGGAGCACCCATGACCACGCCCGAAGCCGACCGCCAGCCCACGACCCCGCCGCAACCGTTCGCGCAGCCGTTCGCACCACCGCTCGCGCCGCCGCCGTTCACCTCCGAACCCGCGTCCGGGCAGGCGCAGCAGTTCCCGGCGCTCCAGCCGCCTCAGCCGCCGCAGTCCCAGCCGGCACCGCCGCCGGCCCGCCCGAGCCGTGCGCCGGTCGTCGTGCTGATCGCGCTGGCCGCCGTGCTCGCCATCGCCACCGCCACGTTCACCGTCCTCTACTTCGGCGAACGAGCCGACCGCGACGGCGTGGCCGCGACCGTCGTGGACCGCGAGCGCAGCCTCGCCGACCTGAGGGGGCAGCAGGAAGAGCTCGACGCGGCCCTGGAGTCCAACCGGTCGCGCCAGTCCACCCTGTCCACCGAGAACGGCCTGCTCAGCACCTGCGTGGAGGCCGCCAAGGGCTACTTCGACCTGCCGCCGGGGCGGACGCCGGAGTCCTCACGCCTGTTCGAGGTCATGTACGACACGTGCCCGTTGATCTGACCGCGGCCCCGCTCACCGGTTCACGAACACGCCCGCGGTGCGGACGCCCTTGGTGTGGTCGAAGCCGTGGGCGAGGACGACCACCCGGCCGTCCTTCTCGGCCGCCCCCCGCAGCGAGCCCTCCCGGTGGTAGGGCTCCAGCTGCGTGAAGCTCCACGACGTCCCCTCGTCGGTCCGCCACACCGCGGGCAGCCCCACCGTGCCGCCCCGGGGCACTGCCTGGCCGAAGACGAGGATGCCGCCGCCGACCGCGATCGCCTGCTCGACCACCAGCCCCGCGAACTCGTCGGGGATCGGCAGGCGAACCGGCGTCGACCAGGACCTGCCGTCGTCGGACCTGGTGAAGCTGTGCGCGTCGAAGATCAGGGTCGAGCCGTCGGACGACGCCGCGGTGCTGCCCCACAGCAGCGGCACGTCCTCGTGCAGGTCGACGAGTTTCCCCGTCCGGGTGAGGGCGACGATGTTGCCGTACGGCTGCTCCCCGGTGTGCTCGTTGCCGCCGCAACCGCCCAGGAAGAGGTGGCCGAGCTCCGTGGTGGCGCGGTTGGCGAAGGAGCAGACGAACGGGAAGGCGTCCGCGGAGCGCCAGGTCCGCCGTCCGTCGACCGGCGCCCGGGCCCAGGAGAGCGAGTCGTAGAGGAGTGCCCACTCACCGTCCAGCGAGGCGCCGGCGATCTCCGCGGCGGTGCCCAGGGGGTTGCCCGTCTCGGCCGGCGGCACGGTGTAGGTGTGGAAGGGGAACTCGTCCGAGACGTCCTGCCAGACCACGCCGTCGGCGGTGGCGAACGCGGCCGGGCGCGTGGGGTACGAACCGTCTCGCCGCTCCCTCGTGAAGGCGTACGCCTTGCCGTCGTGCTCGGCCAGCATGTAGGTGCCGTAGGCGTTCCCCGGCAGGCCCGGGAAGAGGTTGTCCAGGGGTGCCCGCCGCCACGACGTGCCGTCCGGGGAGAACCAGAACCGCACCGTCGACTCCCGGACCGCGATGAACCCGGCGGCGAAGGAGACGACGAGGTCCGCGTCGAACGGGCGGCCGTCGCCGCTGATCTCCTCGATCGACGTGAACCGCCACGACTCCGGCTGCGCGGCGGGTTCGACAGGGGCGGCCGGACGTGCGTCGGCCGCGTTCGGACGACCGCCTGGCGCCGTGCTGGAGACGAGGAGCGACAGGAGGGCGACAACCGCGACCACCTTGATCAACGGGCGCATCGGTGCTCAGGTCCTCACTCGCAGGGTGGCTTGTCCAGGCTCGGCACGGTCTCGTACCACCGGCCCGGTTCGGTCGTGCCGGGATTCGACTCGTAGACGGCCGCGTCGGTGCTTCCGCCGATCGACAACAACGGATTTTCGACCGAACCGACCGTTCTGGTGTATTCGTGGCCGCGGTAGGAGTACTTGACCTCCAAAAGCCACCGGTAGGTACCCGAGCAACCCGTCACGTCGACGAAGAAGGTGAAGGGATCGTCCACCTTCACCACCCGGTCCACGAAGTCGAGCGGCTGCACCTTGCCCTCGTCGTCGACCTTGGCGAAGGACCCGGTTTCCAGGTCGAGTTGGTAGGGCGCCCGCGGCCACGCGCCCGGTTCACCGCCGCAGGTGGCCGGTTGGGACAGCAGCCAGTCGACGGCGACCTCGTCGGTCCTGGTGACGTGCTTGGGCTGCACGCTGTTGACGACGACCTCGTTGTCCTTGCTCGTGCGCAGGGAAACGTAGAGGGTGCCGCGGCCCCACGCCCCGGCTCCCGCTTTCACGGCGGTCTGCCTGGGGTCCTCGGCGAAGGTGATGCCGAGGTCGTCGAGCCCTTTCCCGCCCTTCGGCATCGCCACCACACCGGCGAGGTCGCAGCCGAACTTCAGCGGCCACCGGGTTTCGATCGAGGTGGGGTCGACACCGGTCGAGCCGACCACGACGTCGACCGCCTCCTGGAAGAAGACGGTGGCCATCACCGCGGTCAGCACCAAAGGGGCGACGATGGCGTACACCGCCACCCGCCGACTCTTCCGCTGCGAATTCCCCTGCTCTACCGCGACCGCGTCCGCCCTGTTGCCGCGGCCTTTCCGGCGCCCCATGGACGCAGGATAACGAGCCCGTGCCGCGTTATCCGCCGGTCGACGAGATCGTGACCGCGCGCCGTTCGCGGGGGAATTGCTTCGGGGTCGAATGGAATTGCCGGGCTCAACTCCCGTCGTGCACGACGTCCGCCCGCAGGTCCGACTCCGTCGCCGCGCGGACGCCGCGGACCGCGAGCCGGTCCGCGCGCTCGTTCTCCGGGTGCCCGGCGTGCCCCTTCACCCAGTGCCACTCGACCTGGTGGGGTGCGGCGGCGGCGTCGAGGCGCTGCCACAGGTCGACGTTCTTGACCGGCTGCCTGCTCGTGGTGAGCCAGCCGTTGGCCTTCCACTTGGCCATCCAGGACAGGACGCCGTTGCGGACGTACGTGCTGTCGGTGTAGATCCGCACCGCGGACGGCCGCTTGAGCGTCTCCAACGCCCGGATCGGGGCCATCAGCTCCATCCGGTTGTTGGTGGTGGCCGTCGACTCCCCGCCGAACAGGTCACGCTCGTGCGCCCCGTACCGCAGCACGGCGCCCCACCCGCCCGGTCCGGGGTTCCCGCTGCACGCGCCGTCGGTGTAGATCTCCACCACCTGCTCCATGCGGCGCAACATACCGAGTGGGCCGGGCCGCTCCGCCGCGCGACCGCCTTCCGCCGCGCGACCGCCATTGCCCCGGGCGACCGCCGTTCCGCCGCGCCGTTGCGCCGAAAGCGCAATCGCTGTCGTCGCACCGGCGGCCGTGGGCACGCTGGGGACATGGCACTGGGTTTCAGGGGTGAGGTGGCGGAGTTCTACCACCGGTACCGGCGGGGGTATCCGCCCGCGGTGTTCGACGCGCTGGTGGAGTCGTTCAGGCTGACGCCGGACGACGTCGCGGTGGACCTCGGGTGCGGCACCGGTCAGGTGACGGTGCCCCTCGCGGCCCGGGTCCGCGCGGTGGTCGGGGTCGACCCGGAGCCGGACATGCTGGCGCACGGCCGGCGTGCGGCGGCGGAGCGGGGTGCGGCGAACCTGGCCTGGGTGGTCGGGACGGACGCCGACGTGCCCGCGTTGCGCGGGGTGCTCGGCGACGGGTCGGTCGGCGTGGTCACGATCGGCCAGGCGCTGCACTGGATGCGGCCCGACGACCTGTTCCGCGACGTGTTCCCGCTGGTCCGGTCGGGTGGGGGTGTGGCCGTGCTGACCAACGGCACCCCGCTGTGGTTGCAGGACACCGACTGGTCGCGGGCGTTGCGCGGGTGCCTGGAGCAGTGGCTGGGTCAGCCGGCGGGCAACGCGTGCGGCACGGACGAGGAGAGCCAGGCGCGGTACCGGGAGAGCCTGGCCGGCGCCGGGTTCCGGGTGGACGTGCACGGTGTGGACTACGTCGGCACGCTGGACGTCGAGTCCATTGTGGGCGGTGTCCTCTCGGCGCTGCCCGTCGACCGGCTCCCGGCGCGGCGTGCGGACTTCACCGAGCGGATCCGCCGTGCGCTCGAACCCCACGGGCCGTTCACCGAGCACGTGCACGTGACCGTGCTGACCGGCCGGAAGTGAGGGCCGCGCCGCGGGTTGGGCGAGGATGGGCGGGTGAAGTGGACACGGGCGGTGCGGCACGTCGAGGAGTTGGCGGTCAAGTGCGGTGAGCTGGCGAGCCTGCCGACCTCGATCCAGCCGTTGCGGGTGGTGCGGTTGTGGGCCGTGGGCGACGTCCTCGGCGAGCCACGTGATCTCGAACAGGTGACCGTCGCCGTGGTGGTCGACCTGCCGGTCGACGACGTGCCGTGGTTGAGCGAGCCGCACGGCGCGGAGCACTGGGCCAACGCGACGCGGGTGGCGAGGAACCCGATCAGGGCCCTGTGGCGGTCGGCGCACGCCCCGGTCTGGAACCACCACGTCCACCGGCCCGTGCTGGTCTGGGACCCGGTGGACGGGGTGGTGGAGGAGGCGGTCGCGGCCCTCGCGGACGGGCGCGGCGAGCAGTTCCGACTGCCGGCGCCGGGAGCGGACGAGGTGCGGGCGCGGCTGCGCGACGAGCTGGCCGTGAGCCTGCGCGCCCTGCGCCGCCACAGCCGCGCCTACGAGGAGAAGCGCTGGAGCCCCGGCAAGCTCACCGCCGTCTCGGACGCCCTGTGGCGCGTCGGCGACGGCTACCTCGACGTACTGGACGCCGTGGAGCGGAACGCGTAGCGGATCCAACCCACAACCGCCGCGCGTGCGGGTGGGCGTCCCGGGCCGACCCCGTCGGGTGCGTCACCCGGAGGGGTCGGCCGGCCGTGGATCAGGTCGGCGTCGAGGAGGTCGCGGACCCTCTCGCAACGGCTTTCCGGGATCCGCGAGTCACCAGCCGCGCGAACGCCACTCGTCCAGGTGAGGACGTTCAGCCCCCAGGGTGGAGTCGTCCCCGTGACCGGGGTAGAACCAGGTGTCGTCCGGTAGTTCGGCGAAGATCCGGGACGACACGTCGTCGATCAACGAGGCGAAGTCCGAGGGCGACGTGGTCTTGCCCACGCCGCCCGGGAACAGAGAGTCACCGGTGAACAGGTGGGGGTGGCCGGTCGGGTCGCGGTACAGCAGGGCGATCGAGCCCGGCGTGTGGCCGCGCAGGTGGACCACCGTCAGGGGGACCTCGCCGACGTGCACGGTGTCCCCGTGCCCGACCAGCACGTCCGGCGGGATGGGGAGCACGTCCGCGTCCGCCGCGTGCGCGACGGTGTTCGAGCCGTTCGCCCCCGCCACCGCGCCCAGGGCGCCCCAGTGGTCGGCGTGCTGGTGGGTGGTCACCACCGTCTTCAGCCTCGGCCGGTTCACCGAGTGCCCGACCAGGTCCGACAGCCGCTGCGGGTCGGCCGCCGCGTCGATGAGCAGACCCTCGTTCGTCGCACGGCAGACCAGCAGGTACGCGTTGTTGTCCATCGGCCCCACCGAGACCTTCGTGATGGTCAACGCGTCCAGGGTGCGCCGTGCCGCCGGTCCGCCCGGCGATACATGCCCCGTGTAGTCCTCTAGTACGTCCACAATGGCCGACCGTATCCGACCGGACACCCTTCAGGACCCCCGCACGTCGACCCCTTAGGGTTTGTAACGCTCGCCGCCGCCACTCCGATGTCGTCTGATTAGGGTTCTTCCACCTCGTGCCTACCAAACGTCGGATCAACTGGGACGTCCTGCGCATCCTGGCCGTGCTGTGCGTGCTCCTCCAGCACGCCACCCACGCCGGACCGTCCGTCCACTCCGAACTCGGCCGACCGTCCTTCGTCTTCGCCCTGGAGTTCGGCGCCAGCGGGCTCGTCGTCCTCTCCGCCTACTTCGCCTGCGCCTCGCTGGCCAAGGGCGAACCGGCCCGCTTCCTGCGCCACCGCCTGGCCCGCCTGGTCCCGGCCTACGTGGTGGCCGCCACCGGCACGTACGCCGTGCTGCGCCACCTGGCACCGGAGGGCTGGAGCCACCTCGAACCGCGCGACCTGCTCTTCAACGTCCTCATGCTGCAGAACTGGTTCCCCGGCGTCCGCCTGGTCGACTTCTCCTACTGGACCCTCCCGGTGCAGGTCACGGGCTTCGTCGCGGGCGCGCTGCTGGCCTCGCGCGTCCGCGGCCGGGCGGTCAAGCCGCTGCTCTGGACGCTCGTCGTCGCACCCCTGGTCACCAGGGTCTGGACGGTCGAGCCCGGCGCGATCCGCACCCTCTACGACGGCCTGGGCGTGCACCGCGGGCAGCTGTTCGCCATCGGCGTCGGCATCTGGCTGTGGTCGCGGGCGCGGCTCGGCGACCGGCACCTGTTCGCGCTGCTCACCGCGTCACTGCTGGCCCAAGCCGTGCACAGCGCCGACCTCGCGTCGACCATCGGGCTCGGCGTGCTGCTGATCGGCGTGTGCGCCGCGGCGGGCGGCCCGGACTGGGACGTCGCGCCCCTGCGCGTGCTCGCCCGGCCCATCAGGTGGCTGGCCGGCATCTCCTACGGCGTCTACCTGGTCCACCAGGAGATCGGCTACCTGGTGATGGCGAAGGTCGCGCCGCACGGCGGGCCGTGGGCGGAGCTGGCGGCCTTCACCGGCACCGCCGTCGTCCTGGGCTGGCTGCTCACCAAGTTCGTGGAACGGCCGGCGCACCGGGTGCTCACGGCGAGCCGGCCGGCCGTGGCGGGCGTCCTGCTCAGCGCCCACCTGCACGCCGCTCAGAGCCACTTGGGCAGCGTCGGCACCGTCCCGTTCAGCCGCGCACCGCTCTGGCGGCCGGTGAGCCACGCCAGCACGTCGGCCGCCGCGCCGTTCACCGCGGCCGACGTCCCGCCCGCCGCGGTCAGCTCCCAGCTGCGCTGACGACCGTCCGGGAACACCGCCTCGACCCGCACGGCGGGCACGTCGGCCCGGTCGGCGTACTGGCCGACGACGTCCTCCAGGAAGTGCTCCAGCAGGTGCGGCGGCAGGTCGGCGAACCCGGTGCCGCGGTCCAGGTCGACGAGGTGGAACCACACCTCGCGCAGCCGCAGCCATGGCACCCGGTGCGCCAGGAACGGCCCCGCCTTCGGGTGCACGACCTCCGCCTCCCACGCGGTGGGCGGCAGCTCGCGGGCGGCCGTGGCGAAGCGCTGGCACGCCGCGTCGAGGTCGGCGCGCAGCAGCTGCGGCAGCCGGCCCGAGCCCTCGGCGATGTCGGCGTCGCGGTCGGCCGCGCTCGGGTACATCTGGTGCTCCACGCCGGTCTTGGCCCACGTGAGCAGGTTCACCAGGGCGTCGGCGTTGCGTGCGAGGTGCGTCACCACGTGGCCCCGGCTCCAGCCCGGCAGCAGGCTCGGACCGCGCAGCGCCACCAGGTCCAGCTCGGCGACGACCTCGTACAACGCCCGCGTCGCACGTTCGACCTCGGCGAGCCCGGCGACCGCGTCCTGGACCGCGGCCGACTGCTCTCGGGGCGCGGGTACGCTCGTCTGGGCGGATCGGACCTGGGCGGCATCAGCGAAGCTCATGGGCACCTCATCCCGGCGTATGCGGCCGAACGGCCTATCACCCCAGCGTAGGGGCGTTCACTACCGACCGGTAGAGCCGTTGGCGCACGATCGTGGAAGTGCCCGGAACGGGTTTTGTCGGTGCCCGCCCCTAGCATGGTTGACGCCCTCCCCGACAGGGCTGACGCAGTGGTCCGATACGCTTTTCGAACGTCTGTTCGGGGGAAGGTCAAAAACCGAAGGGAACCGTTGTGGCAGACCGGCTTGTCGTTCGCGGGGCGCGCGAGCACAACCTGCGAGGGGTGGACCTCGACCTGCCGAGGGACAGCCTCATCGTGTTCACCGGGCTGTCCGGCTCGGGCAAGTCCAGCCTCGCCTTCGACACGATCTTCGCCGAGGGCCAGCGCCGCTACGTCGAGTCGCTGTCGGCGTACGCGCGGCAGTTCCTCGGCCAGATGGACAAGCCGGACGTCGACTTCATCGAGGGCCTGTCGCCCGCGGTGTCGATCGACCAGAAGTCCACCAGCCGCAACCCGCGCTCGACCGTGGGCACCATCACCGAGGTCTACGACTACCTGCGGCTGCTCTACGCCCGCGCGGGCAAGGCGCACTGCCCCACCTGCGGCGAGGCGATCAGCAAGCAGACGCCGCAGCAGATCGTGGACCAGGTGCTGGCGATGGAGTCGGGCACCAAGTTCCAGGTGCTCGCCCCCGTCATCCGGGGCCGCAAGGGCGAGTACCTCGACCTGTTCTCCACCCTCCAGTCGCAGGGCTACTCGCGCGCCAAGGTCGACGGCGTCGTGTACGCCCTCGGCGAGGTGCCGAAGCTGAAGAAGCAGGAGAAGCACGACATCGCGGTCGTGATCGACCGGCTGAGCGTGAAGACGAGCGCCAAGCAGCGGCTGACCGACTCGGTGGAGACGGCGCTGCGGCTGGCCGACGGCCTGGTCGAGCTGGAGTTCGTGGACGTCCCGGAGACCGACCCGCGCCGGGTGCGCGGCTTCTCGGAGAACCTGGCCTGCCCGAACGGCCACCCGCTGGCGATCGAGGACCTGGAGCCGCGGTCGTTCTCGTTCAACTCGCCCTATGGCGCGTGCCCGGCGTGCACCGGCATCGGCGTGCGCAAGGAGGTCGACCCGGAGCTGGTCGTGCCGGACGACGAGCTGTCGCTGGCCGAGGGCGCGATCGCGCCGTGGGCCTCCGGCCAGACCGCCGAGTACTTCACCCGCCTGCTGGAGTCGCTGGGCCTCGCGATCGGGTTCCGCACGGACACGCCGTGGCGGCAGCTGCCCGCCAAGGTGCAGAAGGCGGTGCTGCACGGCGTCGACGAGCAGGTCAACGTCCGCTACAAGAACCGCTACGGCCGCGAGCGCTCCTACTACGCCAACTACGAGGGCGTGATCCCGTTCCTGGAACGGCGGCAGGAGCAGACCGAGTCCGAGTACATGCGGGAGAAGTACGAGGGCTACATGCGGGAGGTGCCGTGCCCCACCTGCCAGGGCACCCGCCTCAAGCCGGAGATCCTGGCCGTCACGCTGCACCACGGGCGCAAGGGCGACAAGTCCATCGCCGAGGTGTGCAACATGTCGGTGGCCGAGTGCTCGGAGTTCCTCGACGGGCTCAAGCTGGGCAAGCGCGAGTCGATGATCGCGGGCGCGGTGCTCAAGGAGATCCAGGCCCGGCTGCACTTCCTGCTCGACGTGGGCCTGAACTACCTGTCGCTGGACCGCGCGTCCGGCACCCTCTCCGGTGGTGAGGCGCAGCGGATCAGGTTGGCCACGCAGATCGGCTCGGGCCTGGTCGGCGTGCTGTACGTGCTGGACGAGCCGTCGATCGGCCTGCACCAGCGCGACAACCACAAGCTGATCGAGACCCTCATCCGGCTGCGCGACCTGGGCAACACGCTGATCGTCGTCGAGCACGACGAGGACACCATCCGCACCTCCGACTGGGTGGTCGACATCGGCCCCGGCGCGGGTGAGCACGGCGGCAAGGTCGTGCACAGCGGCCCGTACCGGGAGCTGCTCAAGAACAAGGAGTCGATCACCGGCGCCTACCTGGCGGGGCGCAAGGAGATCGCGATGCCCGCCACCCGCCGCAAGGTCGACAAGAAGCGGCAGCTCACGGTGGTCGGCGCGCGCGAGCACAACCTGCGCGGCATCGACGTGTCGTTCCCGCTCGGCTGCCTGGTCTCGGTCACCGGCGTGTCCGGTTCGGGCAAGTCCACGCTGGTCAACGACATCCTGGCGACGGTGCTGGCGAACAAGCTCAACGGCGCGCGGCAGGTGCCGGGCAGGCACACCCGGGTGCGCGGGTTGGACCAGGTCGACAAGCTGGTGCAGGTCGACCAGTCGCCGATCGGCCGCACGCCCCGGTCGAACGCGGCCACCTACACGGGTGTGTTCGACCACATCCGCAAGCTGTTCGCGGCCACCACCGAGGCGAAGGTGCGCGGCTACCAGCCGGGCCGGTTCTCGTTCAACGTCAAGGGCGGGCGCTGCGAGGCGTGCGCGGGCGACGGCACGATCAAGATCGAGATGAACTTCCTGCCGGACGTGTACGTGCCGTGCGAGGTGTGCAAGGGCGCCCGGTACAACCGCGAGACGCTGGAAGTGCACTACAAGGGCAAGACGATCTCCGAGGTCCTCGACATGCCGATCGAGGAGGCCGCGACGTTCTTCGAGCCGATCAACGCGATCCACCGGCACCTGCGCACGCTGGTCGACGTCGGCCTGGGGTACGTGCGGCTGGGGCAGCCCGCGCCGACCCTGTCCGGCGGCGAGGCGCAGCGGGTGAAGCTGGCGGCGGAGCTGCAGAAGCGGTCCACCGGCAAGACGGTGTACATCCTCGACGAGCCGACGACCGGTCTGCACTTCGAGGACATCCGCAAGCTGCTCGGCGTGATCAACGGGTTGGTCGACAAGGGCAACACGGTGATCGTGATCGAGCACAACCTCGACGTGGTCAAGACCTCGGACTGGCTGGTCGACATGGGTCCCGAGGGCGGGTCCGGCGGCGGCATGGTGGTGGCCGAGGGCACGCCGGAGCAGGTCGCGGAGGTCGAGGACAGCTACACCGGGCAGTTCCTGCGCGAGGTGCTGCCCGCGACGGCGGCGGTCGGCTGACCGTTCGCGCGGGAGGTCGAACCGGGCACCCGGGACCGACCGAGGCACCCGGGAGGTCAGACCCGGGCACGCAGGAGGTTGGACCGGTGGCCGGCGTGGGCAACCATGGCGGCATGCCGCTGAACTCCTACCGCTTCCGCAGCGTCTGGTCGGTGGACACCTCGCCGGGGCACGCCTTCGAGGTGCTCGCCGACCTGGGCAGTTACCCGCAGTGGTGGCGGGAGGTGCGTGCCGCCCGCCAGGTCGCCGAGGACGCGGCCGAGCTGCGGTGCCGTTCCGTGCTGCCCTACGACCTGGTGTTCCAGGCGCACCACAACGCCCGGGAGCCGGAGGCGGGCTTGCTGCGCGCCGACCTGGTCGGAGACCTGGACGGCACGGCGAGCTGGCGCATCTTCCCCGAGGGCGCCGGGTCGCGGCTGCTCTACGAGCAGGAGGTGGTGGTGCGCAAGCCGCTGCTGCGCGGCCTGGCGCTGGTGAGCCGACCGCTGCTCAAGGCCAACCACGAGCTGATGATGCGCAGCGGCCAGCGCGGTCTGCGCACCTACCTGGCCGGGTTCCGGGCGGCGCTGGAGAACAGCTGAGACCGGGCGCGGAAAATCACCGGATCCGGGTGAACCGTCCGGGCTCGCCGTGCGTGTGGGTGGCATCCGATCGCCTCAGGGAGGTCCACCATGACCCGCACTCGTGCCGTCGTCGCCGCCGTCCTCGGTATCGCCCTGCTCGGCGCTTGCGGCACCGCGACCCAGGAGGGCACCGCGCGGCCCGCGGGGCGGGAGCAGGCGTCGGGGCCGGTCGCGGGTGAACCGGCGAAGGCGGGCGGCGAGATCGCCCCGCCCGAACAGCCGGTGCTGACCACCGCCGTGGTGCCGGGCCTGGGCACGGTGCTGACCGACGGTGAGGGCCTGACGCTGTACCGGTTCGACCGGGACACGGCCAACCCGTCGACGTCCACTTGCGACGGTGACTGCGCGCGGATGTGGCCGCCGCTGCTGGCCACGTCCGGTGACGTGCGGCTGCGTGGGGTCGACCGGGCGCTGGTGACGACCCTCGACCGCGCGGACGGCACCAGGCAGGTCACCGTGGCCGGGTGGCCGGTGTACCGGTTCGCCGAGGACACGGCGCCCGGCCAGGCCAAGGGGCAGGGCGTGGGCGGCACGTGGTTCGTGGCCGCGCCGGATGGCAGGAAGGCGGCGCCCGCGCCGGGTGTGGTGCTGACGACCGCGTCCGTCGGCGACCTGGGCACGGTGCTGACCGACAAGGACGGCATGACGCTGTACCGGTTCGACCGGGACACCGCCGACCCGTCGGCGTCGAACTGCGACGGCGACTGCGCGGCGAAGTGGCCGCCGCTGCTGGTGGACGCGCCCGGGTTCGGCGTGCAGGGCGTGGACCCGTCGGCGGTGGGCGCGGTGACCCGCGCGGACGGCACGTTGCAGGCCACGGTCGCCGGGTGGCCGCTGTACCTGTTCGCCGACGACGTGGTGTGCGGTGACGCGAAGGGCCACGGCGTGGGCGGGGTGTGGTTCGCCGCCAAGCCGGACGGCACGAAGGCGGGCGGGTGAGACGACCGGTCGATCAGCCGCGGCTGCGGGGGTTGCGCAGGGCACGTCCGGGCAGGGCGTCGGTCCGCCGGCCCTCGTGCAGCACGGCGACGCCGTTGACGAGGACGTGGGTGATGCCCGCGGCGGCCTGCCGGGGCGCCTCGAAGGTGGCGGTGTCGGCGACGGTGTCCGGGTCGAACAGCACGAGGTCCGCCGCGTACCCCTCGCGCACGAGCCCCCGGTCGGTCAGCCGCAGCCGCCGCGCGGCCCGCCCGGTCAGGTGGGCGACGCACTCCTCCAGGCCCAGCACGCCGAGCTCGCGCACGTACCGGGCGAGGTAGCGGGGGAAGGTGCCCCACGCGCGCGGGTGGGGCCGGTCGCCGACGAGCAGCCCGTCGCTGCCGCCGGTGTGCGCGGGGTGCCGCATGATCGCCCGGACGTTGTCCTCGTGGCCGACGTGCATCAGGCACGAGGTGCCGAGCCGTTCGGACAGCAGGACGTCGAAGAACAGGTCGGCGGGCGGGCGCCCGGCGCGGCGCGCGGACTCGGCGATCGAGGAGCCGACGAGGTGCGCGTTCTCCGCCTGGCGCACCCCGTTGACCTCGATCGTGGTCCAGTCGACCGGCACGCCGTGGCAGCCGTCGGAGCCGGTCTCCTCGATCTCGACCCGGATCCGCTCCCGGGTGTCCACATCGGACAATCGGGTGAGCGTCGCCTCGGGGCCGCCCGAGCCCGCCCAGCTCGGCAGCAACGCCGACAGGTAGGTCGCGCCGGGCAGGTAGGGGTAGGTGTCGAGGGTGATGTCCGCGCCCGCCGCGATCGCCCGGTCGAGCAGGTCCAGCAGCTCGCCCGCCCGTCCGCGGTTGACCTCGAAGTTCATCGTGGCGTGCGCGAGGTGCAGCGGGCAGCCGGAGTCGCGCGACACGCGCACCATCTCCGCGTACGCCGCCAGCGCGCCCGCGCCGTAGCTGCGGTGGTGGGGGCTGTAGAACCCGCCGAGCTCGCCGACGACCCGGCACAGGCCGGTCAGCTCGGCGGTGTCGGCGTACATGCCGGGGGTGTAGGTCAGGCCGGACGACATGCCCACCGCGCCCTCCCGCAACGACCGCGCCAGCACCTCGCGCATCCGGTCCAGCTCGGCGTCGGTGGCGGGCCGGTCGTCCTGGCCGACGCACAGCATCCGCAGCGTGCCCTGCGGCACGAGGTAGGCGGCGTTGACCGCGATTCCCCGGTCGAGGCGGTCCAGGTACTCGCCGACCGTGCGCCAGTCCCAGTCGAACCCGGGCGGGTCGTCGTTCCACCCGGCCAGCTGGGCGCGCAGCACGGCCAGCACGTCGTCGTCCGCGGGCGCGTAGGACAGCCCGTCCTGGCCCAGGACCTCGGTGGTCACGCCCTGCGAGACCTTCGCCAGGTGGTCGGGCTCGGCCAGCACCTGGAGGTCGGAGTGGGAGTGCATGTCGATGAAGCCGGGGGTGAGGACCCGGCCGTCGGCGTCGACCACCCGGCCGCCGTCGACCCGGTCGCCGATCGCGGCGATCCGCCCGTCGCGCACGCCGACGTCGGCCCGGTAGGCGGGCGCGCCGGTGCCGTCGACGACCCGCGCGCCCCTGAAGACGATGTCCACGGCGACGGTCCCCCTAGAAGTAGGTGCGCACCAGGTCGACCACGGTGGTGCCCTCGACCACCGGGATCAGCGGCCACTTGTCGAACACCGTGCAGGGGTGCGACAGGCCCAGGCCGACCCAGTCGCCGACCTCCACGTCGTCACCGGACAGCCGCACGAACGCGTGCTGGTCGTTGAGCGCGGTGACCTCCGCCGCGAACGGCCGCTCGACGCCGTCACGGCCGCGCACGACCTGCGGTTCGGGCAGCCCCTCGTCGAACGACGCGTCCCGCTTGCCCAGCGTGAGCAGCGCCAGGCCGGCCTGGGGCCGTGAGGTGACCTGCGCCCACGCGCGCAGCGCGCCGCGGAACGGTTGCGCGCCGGGCGTGCGGGCCAGCGGCGAGATGCCGCGGTAGAAGCCGTCGTCGTGGGTGATGTACGCGCCGCTGCGCAGCACCGGCCGCACCGGGAACGGCCACGGCCGGGTGAGCGCCGCGGCCACCTGGTCGAAGTACGCGCTGCCGCCCGCGGTGACGATCGGCTCGTCCACGGCGAACAGGTCCCGCAGCGCGATCGCCAGCTCCCGCAACGAGGTCAGGTAGTCGTCCACGACGGACCGCGCCGCGGGTGACGCGTCGTGCGCCAGCGCGCCCTCGTAGCCGCCGACGCCGACCAGCCGCAACGCCGGGCTCGCGGCGGCGGCACGGGCCACCTCCAGCGCCGTGGCCTGGTCGCGCGCGCCCGTCCGCCCGCCGCGCGCGCCCAGCTCGACCAGCACGTCGACCGGTCGCGCCGGCGTGCCCAGCGCCTCGGTCATCCGGGCCACGCCCGCGACGGAATCCACCCAACAGGTGAACTCGAACGTGTCGTCGGCGGCCAGTTCGGCGGCCAGCCACCGCAGCCCGGCCGGGTCCACGAGCTGGTTGGCCAGCAGCACCCGCTCCACCCCGAACGCCCGGTAGACCCGCAGCTGGCTGGTGTTGGCCGCGGTGATGCCCCACGCGCCGTGCGCCAACTGGCGGGCGAACAGCTGCGGGGCCATGGTCGTCTTGCCGTGCGGCGCGAGCAGCACGCCGCGGTCGGCGCACCACCGGGCCATGGTGGCCAGGTTGTGCTCCAGCGCGGCCGCGTCCAGCACGACCAGCGGACCGACGAACCCGTCGGCGAACAGGTCGAGCCGGCGCTCGGCCACGTCGCCGATCGTCGCGCCGAACGCGTCGGCCGGCAGGCCCTTGAACCGCCAGTCGACCCGCTCGTCGCGGATGGCGGCCACAGCGTCGAGGTCCACGTCAGTCGCTCCTCACGTTGCATGTTACGCAACGGCTATTGCGCGATGTGCTGCTGGAGTGTGTAACATTCGGTCGCCCCGCCGTCAATCAACCGACGCCGGTCACCCGACCGCGCCCGTCACCGGGCCGACGTCCGCCGGCCGGCACCGTCGATCAAGGAGCAAGGATGCGGTTCGACCTGCCGGGCGGCGTGGTGTGCCTGGGCGAGACCATGGCGGTGCTGGTGCCCGCCGAACCCGGACCGGTGCGCGCCGCGCGCACCTGGACCCGGGCCATCGGCGGCGCCGAGTCCAACGTGGCCATCCACCTCGCGCGGCTGGGGGTGCGCAGCCGGTGGGTCGGCGCCGTGGGCGACGACGCGTTCGGCGGCGCGGTCCTCGACGCGATCGGCGGCGCGGGCGTCGACGTCACCGACGTGCGCGTGGATCCCGACCGGCCGACCGGCCTCTACGTCAAGGAAGCCGACGCCGCCGGCAGCGCCGTGCGCTACTACCGGCGCGGCTCGGCGGCCTCCGCGATGGGCCCCGACGCGCTGGACCGGCTGCGCCTGGACGACGTCGCGCTGGTGCACGTCAGCGGGATCACCGCGGCGCTGTCGGACAGCTGCCTGGACCTGGTGCGCGCGGTGCTGCGCCGACCGAGGACCGCGCTCGTGTCGTTCGACCTCAACTGGCGGCCCGCGCTGTGGCGCGACCGCGACCCCTCCGTGCTGCGCGACCTGGCCGACGCGGCGGACGTCGTGCTCGCCGGCTCGGACGAGGCGGAGGTCGTGTGGGGCACCGGCGACCCCGCCGACCTGCGGTCACTGCTGCCCGGCCCGACGACGCTCGTGGTCAAGCACGGCGCCCGCGGCGCGACCGTGGTCGAGGGCGGTGCGACGACGTTCCAGCCGGGACTGCGGGTGGACGTGGTGGAACCCGTCGGCGCGGGCGACGCGTTCGCCGCCGGCTACCTCGCCGCCCACCTCTCCGGGCAGCCACCGGCCCGCCGGCTGCGCGTCGGGCACCTCCAAGCCGCCGCCGCCCTGCTCACCAGGGAGGATGTCGGCGAACCACTGCCGTCCGCGGTGACCGCGCCACTGCTGGACGCCGACTCCCGCACGTGGGCCGCCGCACACCTGAGGAGCCGTCGATGAGCCAGAGCCTGGACCGGGCGCTGACCCTGGTGGGTCAACTGGCCACCGGACCGAAGACGCTCGAAGAGCTGTCGGGTGTCATCGAGGTGCACAAGTCCACCACCATGAGGCTGCTGCGCACCCTGGAGTCGCACCGGTTCGTGCAGCGCGAGGGCGTGCACCACTACCGGCTGGGCACCGCCCTGTTCGACCTGGCCAACCGGGCCCTGGAGGAACGCGACGTGCGGCGCAGCGCCGAGAACGCCCTGCGCGACCTCAACACCCGCACCGGCTACACCGTGCACCTCGCGTCCTACGAGGACGGCGAGGTCATCTACATCGACAAGTACGACAGCACCCACCCGATGCGGATGTACTCGCGCATCGGCAGACGGGCACCGCTGCACTGCACCGCCGTGGCCAAGGTGCTGCTGTCCGACCTGCCCGAGCCGCGCCGCCGCGAGGTCGCCCGGTCCATCGACTACGTGCCGCTGACCGCCAACACCATCACCTCACCCGAGGCCTACCTGGCCGAGCTCGACCGCGTCCGCACCGCCGGCTACGCGGTGGACAACGCCGAGCACGAGGACTTCATCCACTGCGTCGCCGCACCCGTGCGCGGCGCCCGCGGCGAGGTCGTCGCGGCCGTGTCCCTGTCCGTGCCCAAGGTGCTGCTCGACTTCGACGGCCTGCTCGGCCACCTGCCCGACCTGCTCGCCACCGCGCGGGCCGCGTCCGTCGAGTGCGGCTGGACGCCGCGCGACTGACGAACCACCAGAGAGGACAACGCACACCCATGGCGAAGACCGACATCAGGACCGCCGACGCGCCCACCCCCGTGGCCGCGTTCTCCCAGGGCGTCCGCAAGGGCCCGATCCTCCAGGTCGCGGGCCAGGTCGGGTTCGACCCGG
Organism: Actinosynnema sp. NPDC050801; assembly: GCF_040673975.1. Lineage (NCBI taxonomy): Bacteria > Bacillati > Actinomycetota > Actinomycetes > Pseudonocardiales > Pseudonocardiaceae > Actinosynnema > Actinosynnema sp. NPDC050801. Next base: position 117,225 of record NZ_JBFAQZ010000019.1, read on the forward strand.
CCACCGGCGCCATCGTCGGCGACACCGTGGCCGAGCAGACCCGGCAGGCCATGCGCAACGTGCTCGCCGTGCTCGCCGCCGGCGGCGCGTCCCTGGCCGACGTGGTGATGCTGCGCGTCTACCTCACCGACACCGCGCACTTCGCCGAGATGAACGCCGCCTACGGCGAGTTCGTCACCGAGGAGCCCTACCCCGCCCGCACCACCGTCTACGTCGGCCTGCCCGCGAAGCTGCTGGTCGAGATCGACGCCCTCGCCGTGCTCGACTGACACCGGACTCGACCGGCGCCGGCCTCGACTGACCGTGTTCGACCGACGCCGGACGCGACCGACCGTGTTCGACTGACACCGGACTCGACCGACCGGCAGAACCCGCGCGGGGGGACCGCACGTACTTCTGCCGGTTGTTCTGCGTGGTGCCGGGCCCACCGGGGCGATTGACTGGAGTCACCTCCGAGAAGCACGTCAGGGAAGGACCCGGCGATGGCTAGGAACGCATCACCGATCGGCTGACTCCACGGCCGCGGCCCGGTCGCGGGACACCCCAGCCTCGACCGGGTCGCCCAGGGCCTGCTGGACGTCCGCCAACGCGGTGAGCACGACCGCCAGCCGGTGGTGGCGATGCCCCTCCGCCAACGCGACCGCCCGCACCAGCTCCGCCCGCGCACCCTCCGGATCACCCAACCGGTGCAGTGCGAGCCCACGCAGGTAGTGCGCGTCGCACAGGCTCGGCGTCGCGGTCGACGCACGCAGCAGCCCCAGCGCCTCGTCCGCCGCCGCCAGCACCTCCGGCCACCGCGCCAACCGGCCCAGGCTGTCGGCCATGCGCACCAGCAGCGTCGCCGACATCTCGGTCGCCATCACCGGCGCCAGCGCCAACCTCCCCGACCGCACGTTCCCCAGCAGCTCCCGGTGCACCTGCACCGCGTCCTCGTACCGCGCCAACCCGTCCAACACCAACGCCAGGCACGACAACGAGATCTGCTCGCCCAACGGGTACCCGGCCTCCCGGAACAGCTCCTGCGCCCGCCGCGCGCTGACCTGCGCCTCCTCCAACCGCCCGGTCCGCAACTCCGACACCGACCGGTAGTGCACGGCCCAACCCTGCTCTGTCACGTCACCCGCGGCCACCGACGCGCGCCACGCCTCGTCGTACAACGCCAACGCCTCCGGGTAGCGGCGCATCAGCACCGACAACGTCCACGTCAGGAAGTTCAGCTGCACGGCCTCGTCCCGCACGCTGCCCAACGCCCGCGCCGCCGCCACACCCGCGGTGAACACCTCGACCCACGTCTCGGCCCGCCCGCGCTGGTCCGAGTACCAGTGCATGGCCGTCGCCAACCGCACCACCTCGGCGTGCATCCCGTTCCCGCCGGCCCACCGCAACGCGCCCAACCAGTTGCCCGCCTCCGCGGTCAACCACGCGTCCGCGTCCTCCTGGCCGCGCAACGACCCCGACGGCGTGACCCGCGCGTCCGGCCCGAAGAACCCGGCCGCCGCCACCGCCGTGCCCAACAACCAGTCCACCACCCGCCGCCGCGCCTGCCCCACCACCGGCGCCGGCTCCTCGTCCGCCAACCGCTCACCGGCGAACACCCGGATCAGGTCGTGGAACACGTACCGGCCGGGCACCTCCGCGGTGTCCAGCAAGCTCATGTCCACCAACTCCTCCAACGTGTCCTCGGCCGCGAACCGGTCCACGTCGGCCACCACCGCCGCCAACTCCGGCCCGAAGTGCGCCCCCGGCGCCAACGACAGCCGCCGGAACAGCACCGCCGCCTTCTCACCGAGCTGCCGGTAGGACATCTCGAACGCGGTCCGCACCTGCAGGTCACCCGCCGTCAACGCGGACAACCGCCGCCGCTCGTCCACCAGCTGCCCCGCCAGGTGCCCGATCGTCCACTTCGGACGACTGGCCAACCGGTTGCCCGCGATCCGCAACGCCAGCGGCAGGTGACCGCACAACGTCGCCACCCGCGCCGTCGCCACCGGCTCCGCACCCACCCGCGCCGGCCCCGCGATCGCACCGAGCAGGTCGAACGACTCACCCGGGTCCAGCACGTCCAACCCCAGCCGCCTGCCCGCCTCCAACCCGCCCAGCACCAGCCGCGACGTCACCACCACCAACGAACCCGACCCCGTCGCCAGCAACGGCCGCACCTGCGCCTCGTCGGAAGCGTTGTCCAGCACCAACAACGTCGACCGCTCCCGCAGCCGCGCCCGGTACAGGTCCGAACGCTCCGCCTCACCCGCCGGGATCTGCTTCTCGTCCACCCCCAGCGCCAACAACATCCGGTGCACCACCTCCGACGGGTGCACCGGCCGCACGTCCATGCCGCGCAAGTTGAAGAAAAAACACCCGTCCGCGAAACGAGACGCCAACTGGTACGCCGCCCGCACCGCCAACGCCGTCTTCCCCGCACCCGGCGGACCGTGCACGACCACCAACGACGTCGTGCGCGCCCGCTCCGCCTCCGCCGCCAACACGGCCAACTCGCTCTCGCGCCCGGTCAGGTCGGCGACATCGGGCGGCAACGCCAACGGCGCCACCGACGACGGCACCCGCCGCACCCGGCCCTGCTTGGCCGCGTCCAACAACTCCCGGATCTCCCGCTCCGCCAACGAGAGCACCCCGGCCAGCGCCTCCACCGTGCGCCGCTGAGGCCCCTTCGCGCGACCGCGCTCCATGTCGCTGATCGCCCGCACGCTGACCCCGGAACCCTCCGCCAGCTCCTCCTGCGTCAACCGGACCCGCAACCGGTGCGCACGCAGCAGCTCACCGAACGTCATCCCCACGCCTCGACAGTAGTGGCACGCGCCCCGGCCGAGGCCCACCGTCCCGGCGACGACCATCACGTCGGTTTCCGGTAACGCCGAGGTGGTAAGACCACACCCCATGAAGTGGTACGCGGATCGTTCGCCCCGGCTGGTCCGGCAAGTGGTCGCCGACCTGCTCGCGCTCGCCTGGACGTGGTTCTGGGTCCGGGTCGCCACGGCGGTGGGTGACGCGGTCCAAGCGCTGCGCGCCCCCGGCGACGGCCTGGCCACCGCCGGACAACACCTGACCGACACCTTCGGCGACGCCGCCGCCAAGGCCCGCGACGTGCCGCTGGTCGGCGGGAAGCTGGCCGAAGCGCTGGAACGCGGCCGGTCCGCCGGCGGCACGCTGACCGCCGCGGGCGACGCCCAGGTGCAGGCCGTCGAGTCCACCGCCCTGTGGCTCACCATCGCCCTGATCGCCATACCCCTGGCGTTCCTGCTGGTCACGTGGCTGCCGCTGCGACTGCGGTTCGCCCGACGGGCCGCGGTGGCACGGCGGCTGCGCGACCAGGGCCGCCTCGACCTGCTCGCGCTGCACGCGTTGAACACCCTGTCGCTGCGCGACCTGGCCGCCTTCCCCGGCGACCCGGTCGAGGGCTGGCGACGCCAGGACCCGGAGGTGATCCGCCAACTCGCCGCCCGACGGCTGCGAGCCAGCGGCGTCCGGCCGTGACGCCGGGGCCGGGCGGACCGACCCCGGCGTCACGACTCGCGGATCAGGCCAGGCGGTGCCAGAACACCTGACCACCCGGGCCGTAGAGCACCAGGTTCGAGTCGTTCTGCACGACCAGCCGGTCGGCCGCCGTGCCGTGCGTGCTCGTGTGCCACAACGGCTGCCCGGCCGCCGTGTAGATCACCAGGTTGCCGTCGTGCTGGAGGACCACGTGCGTCGCCGCCGTGCCGTGCGTGTTCGTGTGCCACAGCGCCTGACCGGCCGCCGTGTACAGCACCAGGTTGCCGTCACCCTGCATCACCAGCGTGAACCGGCCGTCCTGGGACACCTTGCTCTGCCCGGCCGCCAGGCTCTCACCGCGGACCAGGGTGTCCGCGCCCGGCTGCGGCGGCGGCGCCGAACCGGTGAACAGCAGCACGTTCGGCGAACCCGTACCCGGGTTCGCCACCTTGTTCGGCGTCGCCGCCGTCACCAGCGCGTCCCGCACCTGCTGCGGCGACGCGCCCGGGTTGCCCGACACGTACAGCGCGGCGGCACCCGCCACGTGCGGCGCGGCCATCGACGTCCCGCTGATCGAGTTCGTCGCACCGTCACCGGTGTGCCACGCCGACGTGATGCCCACACCCGGCGCGAACACGTCCGTGCAAGTGCCCCAGTTCGAGAACGACGCCCGGTTGTCGGCGCTGTCCGTCGCGTTGACCGTGATCGCCTCCGCCACCCGCGCGGGGGAGAAGGAACAGGCGTTGGCGTTCGAGTTTCCCGACGCCACCGCGTACGTGACGCCCGACGCGATCGACCGCCGCACCGCCGCGTCCAGGGTGTCGTTCGCACCGCCGCCGAGGCTCATGTTCGCCACCGCCGGCTTCTGCGCGTTCGCCGTGACCCAGTCCACACCCGCCACGACGCCCGCGATCGTGCCCGAACCGGCGCACGTCAGCACCTTCACGCCGTGCAACCGGACGGCCTTCGCCACACCGTGCGCCGCACCGCCGACCGTGCCCGCGACGTGCGTGCCGTGACCGTTGCAGTCCGTGTTGTTGCCGTCACCGGTGGTGTTGGCGTCGAAGCTGGCCCGACCGCCGAAGTCCGCGTGCGTGGTGCGGATGCCGGTGTCGATGATGTAGGCGTGCACGTTGCCCGCCGTGGTGGCGTAGCTGTAGTTCGCGTTGAGCGGCAGGTCGCGCTGGTCGATCCGGTCCAGGCCCCACGACGGCGGGTTCGGCTGGTCGGCCAGGGCGTGCACCCGCTGGTCCTGGGCCACGTAGGCGACCGCCGGGTCGGCGGCCAACCGCTTCGCGTCCCGCTCGCTCATCGTCGCGGCGAAACCGTTCAGCGCGGACCGGTAGCGGTGCGTGACGCGGGCGTCGACCCGCGCCGCCACCGCGTCCACCCCGGCGCCGTCCTCCAGCACCACGATGTAGCTGCCGGGCACGGCCGTCGGACTGCCGGCGTCGCGGATCGACGCCTCGCCGGCCTGCGCGGGCGCCACCGCCAACGCCGCCGCCACCAGCGCCGACGCGCCGACACCGGCCGCTCTCGTCGCTAATCGGATCCAGGGCGCGCGAAACTCTCCCATGTCGGGTTCTCCCTCGTGCAGGGTTCGAGGATCAAAAAGGGGTTCGCGCGAACCTCCCCGACCCTGGCACGCCCGGGACCCCACCTCCAGACCCGACGAGTCGAACCTTCGGCGCCCCTCCACCGCACCTTCGGCGCCCCCGCCCGCCCCACCCCACGCGTGTCCTACCCCCAGAACCCGCGTGTCCTACCTCCAGCACCCGCGTGTCCCACGTTCAGGACCCGCGAGTCCCACGTTCAGGACCCCTGAGTTCAACGCTCAGTAGACGGGGCCGGTGTACTTCTCGCCCGGGCCCTGGCCCGGCTCGTCCGGGTACGCCGACGCCTCGCGGAACGCCCGCTGCACCGACTGCAACCCCTCGCGCAGCGGCCCGGCGTGCGGTCCCAGGTACTCGGCCGACGCGGTCACCAGGCCGGCCAGCGCGGTGATCAGGCGGCGGGCCTCGTCGAGGTCGCGGCGAGGGCTGTGGTCGGGGTCTTCGTCGGCCAGGCCCAGGCGTTCGGCGGCGGAGGAGAGCAGCATGATCGCCGCCTTGCTGATCACCTCGACGCTGGGAACATCGGACAGGTCGCGGACGTTGTTCGAAGGCAGGTCGGTCACGGGAGCCATTCTCGCAACCGCCCCGGACGGGTCGCCGATTCGGGGGTTGACAAGGCCGTCTGCTAGTATTCTCCGCGCGACCAGTCCCCACACGTGTGGGGACGGCAAGTGGAGCCCCGCTCCCACCCGAGTCTGCCGCTTCGTGCAGGTGGCCGGGTCCGGTCCATCGAGGGGTCGACTGCGCCCTTCGTTGTGCGATCGGTAGGAAGCGGGCCTCACACCGGGCAGGTGTGAGGCCTCTTGTCTTTGGCGCACAACGAGTCACAAAGGACGTGAATGACAAGTCCCTCGAACCGAGGTGCTCCGGTGAGCACCGAGCCGCGCATCAACGACCGCATCCGCGTGCCCGAGGTTCGTCTGGTCGGGCCGAACGGCGAGCAGGTCGGGATCGTTCGCATCGAGGACGCGCTCCGACTCGCCCAGGAATCGGACCTCGACCTCGTCGAGGTCGCCGCGCAGGCTCGGCCGCCCGTCTGCAAGCTCATGGACTACGGCAAGTTCAAGTACGAGAGCGCGCAGAAGGCCCGCGAGTCACGCCGCAACCAGCAGCTGACGGTCATCAAGGAGCAGAAGCTCCGGCCGAAGATCGACCCGCACGACTACCTGACGAAGAAGGGCCACGTGGCCCGCTTCCTGTCGCACGGGAACAAGGTCAAGGTGACCATCATGTTCCGGGGCCGCGAGCAGTCCCGGCCGGAGCTGGGTTACCGACTGTTGCAGCGGCTCGCGGAAGACGTCGCGGAGCTCGGTTTCGTCGAGTCGAACCCGAAGCAGGACGGCCGCAACATGATCATGGTGCTGGCCCCGCACAAGACCACGAAGACCCGCCCGATCAAGCACGACGACGCCGATGAGGCGCCGGCGGAGTCTGTCGAGGAGTGATCTCCCGGCCTCCGGGCCGGGAGCAAGCATGGCCGCCCCCATCCCCGGTGGCTGCACGAGACTGAGGACGGAAATGCCCAAGAACAAGAGCCACAGCGGGACCTCCAAGCGAGTGAAGGTCACCGGCAGCGGCAAGCTGATCCGTGAGAAGACCGGCAAGCGCCACAAGCTGGAGAAGAAGTCCAGCAAGCTGACCCGTCGCCTCTCCGGAACGACCGACGTCTCGAAGCACGACGTGCCGCGGCTGAAGAAGCTGCTCGGCCTGTAAAGGCCTTAGACCTTCACCCCCTTGAACACCGGGGCCTCCACCGGCCCCATGAGATCGACAGGATGGACCCGTGGCACGCGTCAAAAGGGCAGTGAACGCCCAGAAGAAGCGCCGTACCACCCTTGAGCTCGCCAGCGGCTACCGCGGCCAGCGTTCGAGGCTGTACCGCAAGGCCAAGGAGCAGGTGCTCCACTCGCTCAACTACGCCTACCGGGACCGCCGCGCCCGCAAGGGTGACTTCCGGAAGCTGTGGATCCAGCGCATCAACGCCGGTGTCCGCGCCAACGGCATGACGTACAACCGCTTCATCCAGGGCATGCGGCTCGCCGGCATCGAGGTGGACCGCAAGATCCTCGCCGAGCTGGCCGTCAGCGACCCCGGCGCGTTCGCCGCGCTGGTCGAGGCCGCTCGCGCCGCCCTGCCGAGCGATGTCAACGCGCCCGTCGAGGACAAGGCCTGAGCGCGGACGATCGCGCACCACGACCCGGGGAAGCTCCGTTCACCGAACGGACTCCCCGGGTCGTTGCCGCTAGGCGTCTGACCAGGCGTTCCGGCCGTGACCGCGCGGAGCGCTTCCTGGCCGAGGGCGCGCAGGCCGTGCGCGAAGCCCTGGCCTGGGCGGCCGCCGGGCGCGGCCGGGTGCACGAACTGTTCGTGACCGCCGTCGCCGCCACCCGCAACCGCGAGCTCGTGCGCGACGCCGTGGACGCCGGAGTGCCGGTGAGCAGCGTGACCGACAAGGCCGCCGCCGCGCTGTCGGAAACCGTGACGCCGCAGGGCATCGTCGCGGTGTGCTCGCTGGTGGACGTGCCCGCGGCGGAGGCGCTCGCGCCGGGGGTGCGGCTGGTGGCCGTGCTGCACGGCGTGGCGGACCCCGGCAACGCGGGCACGGTGGTGCGCGTGGCGGACGCCGCGGGCGCCGACGCGGTGATCTTCGCGGGCGACACGGTCGACCCGCACAACGGCAAGTGCGTGCGCGCGTCCACGGGCAGCGTGTTCCACCTGCCGATCGCACGGGTGCGGGACGCCGGTGAGGCGTTCGCGGCGTGCCGGGACGCCGGGCTGCGGCTGGTCGCGGCGGACGGTTATGCGCCGGAGGACCTGGTGACCGCCGACCTGCGCGGTGACCTCGCGGTGCCGACGGGGTGGGTGTTCGGCAGCGAGGCGCACGGGTTGCCCGACGAGGTCGTGGCGGGCTTGGACGCCTCGCTGAAGGTGCCGATCTACGGCGGGGCGGAGAGCCTCAACCTGGCTACCGCAGCTGCGGTGTGCCTCTACGCTTCGGCTCGGGCTCAGCGGACCTGAGGGGACATCGGGCCTCGGAACCTGAGGGGCCGGGGATCTGAGGGGCCCGGGGGCCACCGTCCCGGCCGGGTGCCGGGTTGGGTGCCGGTTGGGTGGAGGCCCCGTTGGCGGGATGGCCCTGTTGGGTTCCCGTTGGCTGGGTGGCCTTGTTGATCCCGTTGGGTGGGTGGGCCCTGTTGGGTCCGGTTGGTTGAGCGGCCGGTTGGTTGAGTGGCTGAGCGGCGGATTGGCTGGGTGGTGGGGGCGGGGGTGCGGTGCCTGAGCCGGCCTCCGTTCTTGTTCTAGGCGACGCGCGAAGTGGGTTTTGGTTCTGGCTGGACCGGTGATTCGCTCGATGTGGTGATCGTTCTTGACTTTGTCGTGCCGCCTTCAACGGCGTGCTGACCAGCCGTTACAGGCCGATCAGCACGCCGTTGGTCAGTCTTCGAGGCGGCTGGTGAGGGTGCGGAGCAGGGGGTCGCCCGAGGTGGGCTTGTCCTGCGTTCGGAGGGCTTCCTCCAGGGCGTTGGCGATGTCGCCGAGGATCTGTGGCGGGGTCTCGTCGTTGATCAGGGCGCCGGCGCGCCGGGCTTCGGCCTCGGCGTTGACCGGGTCTCCCGACTCCAGGAGGAACCTGGCGCCGCGGGCCACCAGGAACGTCTGCCAGTCCGGGTCGTCCAGGTGCGCGGCGAGTTCCTCGGCGATGCCGTTCTGCTCGATCGCCGCCGCGTGGTCGCCCGCCTGGATGTGCAGGAACGCCCGGATCGCGGCGATCCGCGCGGTCAGGTGGGTGCGGTGGTCGGGATCCTCGACGTCGGGCAGGAGCTGTTCGGCGGCGGTCAGGGTGGTGGCGCACTCGGCGGCCTCGTCGTTCGGCAGCGCGGCGGCCGCCTCGACCAGGGAACCCGCGGCTTCGGCCGGATCCGCGACCTCCTGCCACGCCGCCGCGGCGCCCTGGTAGGCCGACGCGGCCTCCAAGGGCAGTTCGAGGCGGCGCAGCACACCGCCCAGGACGTCCAGCACCATCGCACGCCGCCACGGCTCGTCGGCCGGGACCAGGCCGAGCGCCACCTCCAGGTGCCGGCGGGCGGCCTGGATCTCGTCCAGCCGCGCGCACACCTGACCCAGCCGGTACCGGACGGGGACGACGACGTCCGGGTCGACCTCGCCGTCCTCGATCACGCGCACCGCTTCTTCGAGCGCCTCGGCGGCCTCCACGAACCGGCCGGACTTGAGGTAGCCGCCGGCCAGCGCGTAGCACGCCTTCGCCACGTCGTCCGGCACGCCGAGCTCGTGCCCGGCGCTGACCGCGTCACGCAGTTCCGCCAGGTGCTCCGCCTCCAGGCCGAGCCGTTCGACCGACGCCACCCGCTGCCGGTGCGCCTCGGCCGTCCACGGCCCGCGCGGTGAGCTGAACGAGTCGACGAACGCGGCGGCCGTGGCCACCGCCTCCTCGTCGCCGCGCACGGTCTGGATCTTCAGCAGCAGCCGCAGCGCGTCGAACCGCACCGAAGCGGGCTCCTCGCCCGCCAGCACGTCCGCCACCTCGGCCTGCGCCTCGTCCAACCGCCCGGTGGTGGCCAGGTGCTGCGCCCGGTCGCACCGCGCACGCGACACGAGCTCCGGCACCTCGGCCCGCGCCAGCTCCAACGCCTCGGCCGCCAACGCGCCCTGCTCGTCGTTCTCGTCCGCGTCCGCCAGCAGGTCCGCCAGCAGCAGCCTGGTCAGCACCCGCGTGTACGCGGTGCCCGCGACCTCCGCCTCGGCCAGGCACGTGCGCGCCACCGCCGTGGACTCCGCGAGCCCGCCCTCCTCCGAACGCAGCGCCGCGCCCCGTGCCCGGTACCGGTTGGCCAGGTCGTGCTCGCCGCACGCGGCCAGCCGCTCGATCGCGGCGTCCAGCTCCGCCAGCACCTCCGACTTCGGCCGGGCGTGCGCGCCGACGGTCGCCCGCCGCGCCGCGACCAGCGCGCTCAGCGACTCGGGCAGCAACGGGTCCATGTCCTCGGGCAACGACCGCAGCAGCCGCATGCCGAGGATGAACTCGCCCTGGTCGAACGCGTCGCACATCTGCCGCGCCAGCTCGACCGGGTCGGCGACCGCCACCGGCTCCTCGTCCACCACGGGCCGGGGCGCGGGTGCGACCGGCACGGCCAGCGGCACCGGGATCGTGTCGGCCGCCGCCAGCGTCCGGCGGATGCGGGTGCTCACCGCGTCGCTGCCGTTGCGCTGGTCGAACCGGGCCGCGAGCTCCAGCGCCCGCGCCTCCAGCAACGAGCGCAGCTCCGGCGCGGACAGCACGGTCGTCAGCCCGTCCTGCGGCACGGCGAACTCCTCGTCCGGCGACACCCGGCTGAGCAGCAGCGCCGCACCCGCGGCGAAGTGCATGGCCCGGGACGGGCTGGTCGAGTGGTGCACCCGGTGCAGGTGCCCGCGCAGCAGCTCGACGCCGCGCCGGACGTTGCCCGACGTCGCGCAGAACTCCAGGTGGTCGTCCAGGTAGCCGCTGACCAGGTCGTCCCGCACCAGCCGGTACGCCACCACGTGCGCCTGCCGGGCCCGGTCGACGTGGCCGAGCGCCACGAACGCGGGCGTCAACGTGGTCAGGATGCCCTGCGGCTGGGTGGCGCAGCCGGTCTCCTGCGCCAACTGGTGCTCGGCGTGCGCGACGGCCTCGGCGTGCCTGCCCTGCCGGATCAGGTGCCCGGCCTGCTCCTCGATGACGCACGCCTCGCAGTCGCTCATCGGGCCGCGGTCGACCGCCAGGTACTTCGCGAAGTGCTCCCGGTACGCCTCGTCGTCGCCGACGTGCGCGGCCAGGTCGGCGCGGGCGCCGTGCACCGGCTGCATCGAGTACCCGAGCCGCTGGTAGCGCGCGGCGAGCTGGTCGACGAACGAGCCGATCTGCGCCAACGTGAACCGCGGGTCGGCGATCAGGCCGCTGACGATCCACTTGTGCGCCCAGTCGAAGCTGTGCGTCTCCCACTCGTCGAACGCCGTGGGGTCGCGCTGCTCGGCCGTGCCGCACCAGGCGAACGGCGCCAGCATCAGGTCGTAGCGGCCCAGGTCGTAGGCCGAGCGGATGAGCGCGATCCGGCAGCTCACGGCCAGCGGCAGGTGGTCGAGGGCGTCCGCGGCACGTGCCGCGCGCTCCAACGCCTCGTGCCGCGCCATGCCCTCCGGCATGTGGTAGGCCTCGACGAACTGCCGCTCGGCGGCTTCCTTGTCCTCGTTCACAGGTGATCCCCCACGGCGCGGTCCAGCAGTTCCAGGAACGAACGGTTCAGCGCCGCGGTGTCCTTCGGGCGCATCGGACGCCGTGCCTGCAGCAAGGCGTGCACGTACAGCGACTCCATGGTCAGCTCGACCAGTGCCGAATCGGTGAGCTGCGCCAGCCGCCGCACCAGCGGGTTGCGGCAGTTGAGCACCAGCCGCTGGGAGGCGTCCGACGACGACTCGACCAGGCTGCCCAGCAGCTCCGCCCACAGCGGGTCGGCCTGCTCGCCGACCTGCTGCGCGTCCCGCTTGCGCTCGGCGTCGACGTTCGTGACCAGCAGCGCGGGCAGCGAGCCCGGGTCGAAGTCGCGCGGCACGGCCTCGCAGTCGTGCCGTTCCAGCACGTCCTTGGCCAGCGTGAACCGCTCGCGCAGCGCGCGCTCCAGCTCGGGGTCCGGGTCGTCGAGCGCGGCCAGCACCTCGTTCGGCGCGACCCGGCGGGCGGCCGTCGGCCCGTCCAGCGCGACCAGCCGTTCCATGATCTCCGCGTCGTAGGCGTAGCCCGCGTTGACCAGGCCCATGCCCTGCGCGTGCGCGACGGGTGCGAGTTGGCGGAACTCGTCGACGTCCGGCACGTGCGCGATGGTGCCGTGCTTGCGGCGGAACTGGCGCAGCGACTGCGGGCCGTCGGTGGTCTCGAACGGCAGCCACCGCTCGACCAGCCGCAGCATCTCGTCGTCCACCCTGGCCAGCGACTTGATGCCCAGGTGGTGCGCGTCGAGCAGGGCCCGCGTGCGCTCCGGGTTCGTCGCGTCGAGCCGGACGAGCCAGTCGCGGACCTGGCGGCCGAGCTCCTCGCGCACGGCGAGCAGCGTCTCGTCCTGGTAGAGCGACTCACGGCTCGCGGTCGGCCGCAGCGACGTCGAGTCGACCACGCAGCGCACGAAGTACGCCCACTCCGGCAGCAGGCCCTCGATGGCGTCACCGACGAGCATCCGCTTGAGGTAGACGCGGTGCGACTGGCGGGCGCCGGGGTGCACGCCGCGCGGCAGCACGTAGGCGATGCCCTTGAGGCCGACGGTCGGCACCTCGACCGGGATCGCGTCGAACGGCGCCACGCCCAGCACCCGCTCGCCGTAGGCCAGGGCGTCCTCGCCCCACGGCAGCTCGCCGTGCGTGACGACCTCGTCGCCGACCCGGACGGTGACCGGCAGCAGTTCGCCGTACTCGGTGACGAGCGCCTTGACCACGTCGCGCTCCAGCCAGTGCTCGGAGTCGCGGTGCGGCACCAGCTCGATGGTGGTGCCGACTGGGATGTCGGAATCGGCAGTGTCGGCTGAAGTCGGATTGTCGGCTCCGCCGACGACCTCCACCTCGTAGTTGCCCGCCGCGTCGGCCGTCCAGCGCACGGCCGGGCCGCCCTTCGCGGACCGGCTGACCAGCCGGATGCGTTCGGCGACCAGGAACGCCGACAGCAGGCCGACGCCGAACTGGCCGAGGAAGCCCTGGCGGGCGAAGCCCAGGTCGTCGCGCTTGGACGTGCGGCCGAGCGTGGAGAGCAGGTCGTGCACCTCGCGCTCGGTGAGGCCGATGCCGGTGTCGGTGATGCGGAGGGTGCCGCCGGAGGACCCGACCGGCTCGATCACGACCTCGCCCGGCGCGTCCGGTTGCAGGGCGCGGCGGGCGGTGATCGCGTCCACCGCGTTCTGCAGCAGCTCGCGCGCGTACACCCGGGGGCTGCTGTAGAGGTGGTGGCTGAGCAGGTCGATGATCCCGCGCAGGTCGACACCGAAGGTGTGTGCCATGGGACTGGAGTTCACCTCGGGTCAGGTCACGGGGAGGGACGATTCTAAGGGCGTGCCGGCGGCTTGTGACCCGGTTTTTCGCTGATCGCCCGCCGGGGTCCTGCTCGCAAGGTCCAGATTGCCACGGCCCACCGACAATTCCGGCGCCGCCGGTTGCGAACGGCGATTACGGCACGATGTCACCACGGACGGTGGGAGGTGGTGTCCGGGTGCCGGACGGGTGGGACTTCTTCGTCTCCTACACGCAGGACGACCGCGCGTGGGCCGAGTGGGTGGCCTGGGAGCTGGAGGAAGCCGGGTACCGCGTGCTGGTGCAGGCCTGGGACATGGTGCCGGGCAGCAACTGGGTCAACGGCATGCAGGAGGGCGTGCGGGGCGCCTCGCGGACGATCGCGCTGCTGTCGTCCGCGTACACCGCGTCGGTCTACGGGGCGGCGGAGTGGCAGGTGGCCTGGCGCGACGACCCGCTGGGGGTGGAGCGCAAGCTGCTGGTGCTGCGGGTGGAGGACTGCGAACGGCCTGGGCTGCTGGGGTCGGTGGTGTCGGTTGACCTGTTCGGCGTGCCGGAGGGGGAGGTCCGTGAACGGGTTCGGCGGGCGGTCCGGGGGGCGGTCGACGGGCGGTTGAAGCCCGCGAAGGCCCCCGACTTCCCCGGACGGGCGGTCCCGGTGCAGCGGCGGTTCCCCGGTTCGCTGCCGGAGGTGTGGAACGTGCCAGCCCGCAACCCGAACTTCACCGGCCGGAAGGAGTCACTGGTCCGATTACGGGAGGCGTTGCGCGCGCCGGGGACCGTCACGGTGCACTCGATCAAGGGGATGGGTGGGGTCGGCAAGTCGCAGTTGGCGATCGAGTTCGCGCACCGGTACGCGGATGACTTCGACGTGGTGTGGTGGGTGGCCGCAGAGCAGTCGGCCTCGATCCCAGACCACCTGGCGGAGTTGGGCGCCAGGCTGGGGCTCGACGGTCAGGGCGACTCGGAGGCAGTGCTGGAGGCGCTGCGGGATCGGCGGTTCCTGCTGGTGTTCGACAACGCGGAGGACGCCGCCGCGTTGCGCGACTTCCTGCCCTCGGGCCCCGGACGAGTGCTGGTCACGACCCGGCGCAGCGGGTTCGGGGGACTCGGCGAGGTGCTGGACGTCGACGTGCTCGACCGCGCCGAGAGCGTGGCGCTGGTGCGGCGCCGGGTGCCTGTGGCCACGGATCAGGAGGCCGACGAGCTGGCCGGGTGGCTGGGCGACCTGCCACTGGCGATCGAGCAGGCATCGGCGTACTTGGAGGGCACTGGGCTGACCGTGGCCGAGTACCTGTCGCTGCTGCAGGACCACACCGCGAAGATGATCGGCCGAGGGCACGTCATCGACCGCGAGGAGACGCTCGCGACGCTGTGGGACCTCTCGCTGGCGGTATTGGCCCAGGACAACCCGGCAGCGGTCCAGCTGTTGCGCGTTGTGGCCTGGCTGGCGCCGGAACCTGTTCCTCTGGACCTGTTCACCGCGAACCACCGCGCCTTGCCCGCACCACTGGACGGGGTGGTGGTGGATCCGATCGCCTTCGTGGAGGCCGTCGGTGCGCTGGTCGGACACTCCCTGGTTCGCCGCGAGCCGGGCGGGGTCGTCATCGGCCACCGGTTGCTGCAGCAGTCGCTGCGTGCCCGCCATGCTCTTGGCGCGCACGCGGTGGCGCAGGAGCTGCTCGCGGCAGACCTGCCGACAGAAGTTCCGGACGATCCGCTGCGTTGGCGCGTACTGCTGCCGCACGTATTAGCAGTCCACGACGACACTTACGCGGACAAGAGCTTGAGGACGCAGCACACGGCCCAGCTGTTGAGCGGGTTGGCCGACTACCTCCTTGCTCATGGCGGCCCCCGCTCCGCCCGACCGGTGCTGGAGCACGTACTGGCTTTCGAGGAGGAGGCACACGGACCCGATCACGAGATAGTTGGCGCCCGCTTGCACGAACTCGGCCGCGTCTTGCATCAATTCCGGGAGTACGACGAGGCCTGTTCGTCGCTGGAGCGCGCGGTGGCGATCAGTGAGGCGAATTTCGGGCTCGACCACCCGAGGGTCGCCGATGTGGTGACCAGTCTGGCGTGGACGCTGCTGTACCTCGGCCGACACGACGAGGCGCTACTGCTGTTGGAACGGGCGGTGGCGATTGACGGGAAAGCAGGCCACCCAGGCGACGGCCGGCACTTCACCAATCTGGCCAAGGCGCTGAGCGGCCTGGGTCGGGACGAACAGGCACTACCGCTGTGGGAGCGGGCGCTGGTGATCGACGAGAAGACCTACGGACCCGATCATCCGGTGGCCGTCATCAGCCTCAAGCGCCTCGTCCGGGCGCTGCTCGACCTCGGCAGGTTCGAAGAGGCGCTGCCGCTGGCGGAACGGCTGGTGGTCACGGTGGAGGAAGCTCCTCGGCCGCACGACCCTCACGACCCTCACTATTGGTATTTCCTGGCCGATCTGCCCCGCATCGCCGGCCTGCTGGTCCTCGCCCTGTCCGACCGGGCCCGGCCGCTGCTCGACCGAGCGGAGCGGCTGGCGGGAGAGCGGATCCCGCCCGAGTTCCGGGATGCCTGAACACCGGAGAACTCCCTGGTCGGACGGCGGTGGGGGTGGGGGAGGGGGGATCACCTAGGATCGAGCCGCTACTCCGCATGCCGTGCGGGGGGCTGACCACTTGTGTCCGTGACGGGAGCTGTTCACCAACCATGTCCGGAGCCAACGACCCGTACGACCCCAAGCAGGTCGCGGCGCTCTCCCCGGAGGCGCTCGACGCGGCGGTCGAGCAGGCTCGTGAGGCGTTCGCGAAGGCGGCCGACCTCGACGAGCTCGCCGCCGTGAAGCCGAGCCACCTGGGTGACCGCTCGCCGGTCCTGCTGGCCCGCCGCGAGATCGGCGCGCTGCCGCCGGCCGCGAAGGCCGAGGCGGGCAAGCGGGTGAACGAGGCGCAGAACGCGGTCAAGGTCGCGTTCGAGGAGCGCCGCGCCCGGTTGCAGGCCGAACGCGACGAACGGGTGCTGCGCGAGGAGACGGTCGACGTCACGCTGCCCTGGGACCGGGTGCCCCGCGGCGCACGCCACCCCATCTCCACCCTCGCCGAGCGCATCGCGGACGTGTTCGTGGCCATGGGCTACGAGGTCGCGGAGGGCCCGGAGCTGGAGACCGAGTGGTTCAACTTCGACGCGTTGAACTTCGGCAAGGACCACCCGGCGCGCACCATGCAGGACACGTTCTACGTGGGCCCCGCCGACTCGGGCCTGGTGCTGCGCACGCACACCAGCCCGGTGCAGGCGCGCACCCTGCTCGACCGCGAACCACCGGTGTACGTGGTCTGCCCCGGCCGCACGTTCCGCACCGACGAGCTCGACGCCACCCACACCCCGGTCTTCCACCAGGTCGAGGGCCTGGCCGTGGACAAGGGCCTGACCATGGGCCACCTGAAGGGCACGCTCGACGCGTTCGCCCGCGCCATGTTCGGCGAGGACTCCAAGACCCGCCTGCGGCCGAGCTTCTTCCCGTTCACGGAGCCGTCCGCCGAGGTGGACGTGTGGTTCCCGCAGAAGAAGGGCGGCGCGGGCTGGGTCGAGTGGGGCGGCTGCGGCATGGTCAACCCCAACGTGCTGCGCAACTGCGGCGTCGACCCCGACGTGTACTCCGGGTTCGCGTTCGGCATGGGCCTGGAGCGCACCCTGCAGTTCCGCAACGGCCTGCCCGACATGCGGGACATGGTCGAAGGCGATGTCCGCTTCACCCAGCCATTCGGAACGGAGGCCTGACCGGTGCGTATTCCGGTTACCTGGCTGGTCGAGAACCTGGAGTTCGCCGAGACGCCGACGCCCGAGCAGCTCGCCGAGGCGTTCGTCCGGATCGGCATCGAGGTCGAGGACGTCCACAAGCTCGACTCGGTCACCGGCCCGCTCGTCGCGGGTCGCGTGGTGGAGGTCGAGGAGCTGACCGAGTTCAAGAAGCCGATCCGCTACTGCCAGGTCGAGGTCGGCCCGGGGCAGGTCAACGGCATCGTCTGCGGCGCGTCGAACTTCCAGGAGGGCGACACCGTCGTGGTGGCGCTGCCCGGCGCGGTGCTGCCCGGCGACTTCACCATCTCCGCCCGCAAGACCTACGGCAAGACCAGCAACGGCATGATCTGCTCGGCCCGCGAGCTGGGTCTGGGCGACGACCACTCGGGCATCATGGTGCTGCCCAGCGGCACCGCGCAGCCCGGTGACGACGCGATCGAGCTGCTGGGCCTGGGCGACACGGTGATCGAGGTCGCGCCGACCCCGGACCGGGGTTACGCGTTCTCCGTGCGCGGTCTGGCCCGTGAGATCGCGTGCGCGTTCGACGTGCCCTACCGCGACCCCGGCACGGCCGAGGTGCCCGAGGGTGAGGGCGAGGTGCTGCCCGTCACCGTCGAGGACCAGGGAGCGTGCCCGCGGTTCGTGGCCCGCCGCGTGAGCGGTGTCGACCCGACCGCGCCGACGCCGTGGTGGATGCGCCGTCGGCTGATGCTGGCCGGCATCCGGTCGATCTCGTTGCCGGTGGACGTCACCAACTACGTGATGCTGGAGCTGGGCCAACCGCTGCACGCGTTCGACGCGTCGGCGGTCCGGGGCGGCCTGGTGGTGCGCCGCGCGGCGGCGGGCGAGAAGCTGACCACGCTGGACGAGCAGGTCCGCACGCTGGACCCGGACGACATCGTGATCGCCGACGACAGCGGCGTGATCTCGCTGGCCGGTGTGATGGGCGGCGCGAGCACCGAGGTCTCCCCGGCCAGCTCGGACATCCTGCTGGAGGCGGCGAACTGGGACCCGGCGTCCATCGCCCGCACGGTGCGGCGGCACAAGCTGCCCAGCGAGGCGGCGAAGCGGTTCGAGCGCACGGTGGACCCGGCGTTGGCGCCGGTTGCGCTGGAGCGCGCGGCCCGGCTGCTGGACATGTTCGGCGACGGCAGCATCAAGCCCGGCCGCACGGACGTCGGCACGCCCGCGCCGCCACGGCCGGTGTCGATGCCGATCAACCTGCCCGACCGGGTCGCCGGGGTGAACTACGCCCGCGGCGTGACCGCGCGCAGGCTCGGCCAGATCGGCTGCCAGGTCGAGGTCACCACCGGTGACGACGGCGCGACCATGGTCACCGCGATCCCGCCGACGTGGCGCGCGGACCTGACCCAGCCCGCGGACCTGGTGGAGGAGGTGCTGCGGCTGGAGGGCTACGACACGATCCCGTCCACGCTGCCGCCCGCGCCCGCCGGTCGGGGGTTGACCGAGCAGCAGCGCCGCCGCCGCACGGTGTCGCGCGCGTTGGCGGAGAACGGGTTCGTCGAGGTCAAGCCGTTCCCGTTCGTGGCGCCGTCGGTGTTCGACGCGCTGGGTCTGCCCGAGGGCGACGTGCGGCGCAACACGGTCAGCGTGCTGAACCCGTTGGAGTCGGACAAGCACGCGCTGGCCACCACGCTGGTGCCGGGGTTGCTGGAGACCGTGCAGCGCAACCTGGCGCGCGGCCAGAAGGACCTCGCGGTCTACGCGGTCGCGCAGGTGACGTTGCCGCGCACGCAGCAGGTGCCGGTGCCCGAGGTGGGTGTGGGCGAACGGCCGTCGGACGCGCAGGTGGCGTCGCTGCTGGCCGCGCTGCCGCAGCAGCCGGTGCACGTGGCGGCCGTGCTGGCGGGCCACCGCGAGCAGGCGGGCTGGTGGGGCAAGGGCAGGCAGGCCGACTGGGCGGACGCGGTGCAGGCCGCGCGGCTGGTCGGTCAGGCCTACGGGGTGGAGCTGACCGTGGTCGCCTCCGACCTCGCGCCGTGGCACCCCGGTCGGTGCGCCGAGCTCCGGGTCGGTGACTGGCCGGTGGGCCACGCGGGTGAGCTGCACCCGAAGGTCGTGGAAGCGCTGGGACTGCCGAAGCGGACCGTGGCGATGGAGCTGGACCTCGACGCGTTGCCGTTGAGCGACAGCCGGCCCGCGCCGGTGGTGTCGGCGTACCCGCCGGTGCTGCTGGACGTGGCCGTGGTCGTGCCCGCGGAGGTGCCCGCCGAGCAGGTGGCGCGGGTGCTGCGCGGCGGCGGTGGGGCGTTGCTGGAGGACATCCGGCTGTTCGACGTCTACACCGGTGACCAGGTCGGCGACGGCAAGCGGTCGCTGGCGTACTCGTTGCGGTTCCGCGCTCCGGACCGGACGCTCACCGTGGAGGAGGCGACCGCGGCTCGTGACGCGGCCGTGGCCGCCGCGGCCGAGCGCTACGGCGCGGTGCTGAGAAGCTGACGCGGGAAGTCCTGGACCCGCACCAGTGCGGGTCCAGGATTAGACCAGCCGGGTGAACCGCCCGGTGGTCGAGATAGCGGGAACGTGCTGGTCGCGATGCGTCACCGGACGTGTCAAGAGGCCCAAAGACCTTTCTTTCCGGGTCGGCTTGGTCCTTGCGCACAGGTTGAACGTTCTCCAAGATTGGCTTCGCGGCCCGCTGGGCCGAGGGGCGAAGCGATGAACCGCCGGGCGAGTCTGGTCGCCGGTCCGACGGGGAGCTAGCGGCGAACCCACCGCCTGGAGCAGCAATCGAGTGAGGTTGCCTCATGCGCAGCTTGGGCCCGCGGATGGAAGTCGCCGTCGCCATGACCATCCTCGGCGTGGGTGCCGCCGTCGTGGCCGCCATGCACCTGACCTGGCCCGAACCGGATGTGCCGGTGATGGCGTACTCGGTGAGCGGCGGCGAGGTGTCCGACCTCAAGCCGTTCGAGATCAACGACATCTCCGGCGGCGCGGTCGAGCTGACGCCCGGCAGCGAGGGTGCCCGCCTGGTGCGGCTGTCGAACCCGAACAGCGTGGACATCGTGGTGCTGACGTTGCAGGCCGTGCCGGGCCAGCCGTTGGACGAGGCGCAGAACCGGGTGTCGGACTGCCCGTCCGGTGTGCTGACCGTGGTGCCGATGGCCGAGCCGGTGACCATCCCGCCGGCGGGGTCGGTCGAGGTGGAGATGGTCGTGCAGATCGCGCACGACGTGCCGAGCGCGTGCACGGACCTCGTGTTCCCGCTGACCTACACGGGTCGCGCCGCGCCGGTCTAGAGGTACCGCGGACGAGGTACCGCCGGCACGAGTCCGTCCACGGCGACACCGCGGGACGCCCGGTTGTGCGACGCGCCGTTTTGCGGCCCTGCCGTGTGCGGCCCTGCCGTGTGCGACCCTGCCGTGTGCGACCCTTCTGGTCATGAGCGAGTACGACTACGACCTGCTGGTGATCGGCTCGGGTCCCGGCGGGCAGAAGGCCGCCATCGCGGGCGCCAAGCTCGGCAAGCGGGTCGCGATCGTGGACCGCGCCGACATGGTGGGCGGTGTGTGCGTGAACACCGGCACCATCCCGTCGAAGACGCTGCGCGAGGCGGTGATGTACCTGACCGGCCTGAGCCAGCGCGACCTGTACGGCGCGAGCTACCGCGTCAAGCAGGACATCACGATCTCCGACCTGCTCGCCCGCACGCAGCACGTGATCGGCCGCGAGGTCCAGGTCGTGCGCGCGCAACTGCACCGCAACCAGGTGGAGCTGCTCGTCGGCACCGCCCGGTTCCTCGACCCGCACACGATCGCGGTGGACGGCGCGCACCGCGGCGAGCACCACACCGTCACGGCCGGGCACGTGGTGATCGCCACCGGCACCCGTCCCGCCCGGCCGGACCAGGTGGACTTCGACGAGGTGCGGGTGCTGGACTCCGACGAGGTGCTGGCGCTGGAGGAGATCCCGTCGTCGCTGGTCGTCGTGGGCGCGGGCGTGATCGGCATCGAGTACGCGTCGATGTTCGCCGCGCTGGGCAGCCGGGTGACGGTGGTCGAGCAGCGCGACCGGATGCTCGACTTCTGCGACCCGGAGATCGTGGAGTCGCTGAAGTTCCACCTGCGCGACCTCGCGGTGACGTTCCGGTTCGGCGAGAAGGTCGTCAACGTCGACGTGTCCGACACCGGCACGGTCACCACGCTGGCCAGCGGCAAGCGCATCCCGGCCGCCGCGGTGATGTACTCGGCCGGTCGGCAGGGCAACACCGAGGCGCTGGACCTGCACCACGCGGGCCTGGAGGCCGACAACCGCGGCCGGCTGTCGGTGGACGAGCACTACCGCACGCCCGTCGAGCACATCTACGCGGTCGGCGACGTGATCGGCTTCCCGGCGCTGGCCGCCACGTCGATGGACCAGGGCCGGCTCGCCGCCTACCACGCGTTCGGCGAGCAGGCGCGCGAGCTGTCGGCGTTGCAGCCGATCGGGATCTACACCATCCCGGAGATCTCCTACTGCGGCGCCACCGAGGCGGAGCTGACGTCGTCCGCCGTGCCGTACGAGGTGGGCCTGGCGCGGTACCGCGAGCTGGCGCGCGGCTCGATCGTCGGCGACGCCTACGGCATGCTCAAGCTGCTCGTGTCCACTGTGGACCGCAAGTTGCTCGGGGTGCACCTGTTCGGCACCGGCGCGACCGACCTCGTCCACATCGGCCAGGCGGTCATGGCGTGCGGCGGCACGGTGGACTACCTGGTGGACACGGTCTTCAACTACCCGACGCTGTCCGAGGCGTACAAGGTGGCCGCGTTGGACGCCACCAACAAGATCCGCGCCCTGGAGCGGTTCGGGGCCTGACCGGCCCCCTCGCCGTCCCGGCCGACCGTCCTACGCGGGCAGCCGGTCGAGGAACGCGGCGATCAGCGGCGCGATCTCGGGCAGGTTCTCCTCCAGCGCGAAGTGCCCGGTGTCGAACAGGTGCAGTTCGGCGTCGGGCACGTCGCGCAGGTACGCCTTCGCGCCGTCCTCGGTGAAGATCGCGTCACCGCGTCCCCAGACGATCAGCGTGGGCGGCTGGGCCGTGCGCAACCACTCCTGCCACTCGGGGTAGCGGGGGAGGTTGGCGCGGTAGTCGAGGGCGAGGTCGACCTGGATGTCGGCGCGCCCGGGCAGGTCCAGGAAGTGCTGGTCGAGGGTCCAGCCGTCCGGCGCGACCAGGGCCGGGTCGGTGACGCCGTCCTCGTACTGGCTCCGGGTGAACGCGAGGGTCATGAACTCCCTCGCCACCTCGCGGTCGTCGTTGGCGATGAACCCGTGCGCCGCCTGCGACAGGCCTTCGTCGTAGGCGTTGGCGTTCTGCACGACCAGGCCGCTGATCAGCTCGGGCCGCCGCACGGCCAACCGGAAGCCGACCGGCCCGCCGAAGTCGAACGCGTAGAGCGCGAACCGGCGCAACCCGATCGCGTCGACGAACGCCTCCACGGTGTCGGCGAGGCGGTCGAACGTGTGCCGCCCGTCGAGGTCGCCGCTGTGGCCGAAGCCGGGGTAGTCGGGCGCGACCAGGTGGAAGCGGTCGCCGAGCGCGTCGATCAGCCGGCGGAACTGGTGCGAGGCGCTGGGGAAGCCGTGCAGGAGCAGCAGCGTGGGCGCGGCGGCCGGGCCCGCCTCGCGGTAGAAGACCCGGACGCCGTCGACGTCCACGTGCCGGTGGAAGACCTTCGGGATCATGCCGCCGACCATACCTAATGGTTGATGGGGGTATCAACCATTAGAGGCGAGCAGTGCGGTGACGAGGTGCAGCCGCGCGTCCGAGACGTCCCGCAGCGGCGGGACGAGCAGCGTCGGCATGCCGACCTCCACACCCGCCCCGTCGTGGGTGGCGCGGTCGCCGACCATCAGCGTCTCCCCGGGCTCGGTGCCGAGCTCCCGCAGCGCGAGGTCGAAGATCGCCGGGTCCGGCTTGACCACGCCGTGCTCGAACGACAGCACGAACACGTCGACCGGCAGGTCGGCGAACGCGGGCCGGACGTCGAAGTGGATGTCGCTCAGCACCGCGATCGGCACGCCGCGCCCGTGCAGCTCGCGCAACGTCGGCCCGGCGTCCACCGCGAACGGGTTGGCCGCCGGGTCCGACTCCACCGCGTACAGCGAATCGGCCAGCTCAGCGTCCAGCCCGGCCGCCCGGAACGCCTCGTAGTACGTCCTGCGGTGCAGCTCGGCGTCCGCGTCCACGCCGGGCACGTCCATCCGCGCCGGGTCCAGCGCCGCCACCACCTCGGCGGCGCCGTCGGGGTCGCGCCCGATCCGCCGCAACGCCTCCGCCGCCCACCCCCTGAACGTGGGCGTGAGCACGAGCGTCCCCCGCCAGTCGAAGATCACGGCCCGCAGCCGGTCGGCCATCGACGCGCTCCTGTTCATCACGGTGAGTAGTTCGTCGACTCACTCGTGTGAAGGCTGCCGCACCACTCCGACAGGTGACTACGTTTTTTCCCACGATCCCCAACGGTGGGAGGCCGGCATGGCCGCGATACCGACGATGCCCCTGCACATGCGCCGGGTGGGGTTCGACCCCGGCCCCGAGCTCGGAGAACTGCGCGAACGGGACGGGGTCCGGCTGGTCGACTCGCCGCTGGGCCGCCCGGCGTGGCTGGTCACCCGGATCGAGGACGTCCGGGAGGTCCTGGGCGATCCGCGGCGGTTCGGCAACTCCGCGCACCACCTGGTGCCCGGCGCGCCCGCGTTGAGCGAGGACGAGCTGGCGATCGTGCGGCCGGGCAACCTGCTCGCGTTCGACCCGCCCGAGCACACCAGGCTGCGCCGGCTGCTGGCGCCCGAGTTCACCGTCCGCCGGATGCGCCGGCTCGAACCGCGGGTCCACGAGATCGTGCGCGAGCACCTGGACGCGATCGAGCGCGACGGCCCGCCCGCCGACCTGGTGCCGGACTTCGCGCTGCCGATCCCGTCGTTGATCATCTGTGAGCTGCTCGGCGTGCCCTACGAGGACCGGCACGACTTCCAGGACCGGGCCGCCCGCATCTTCGACGTGCGGCTGTCCGCCTCCGCCAGGGTCGCCGTGCAGGTCGAGTCCCGGGCGTACCTGGGGGAGCTGATCGCGCGGGCCAGGGTCGAGTCGGGCGACGACCTGCTCGGCACGCTGGTGCGCGACGAGTCCGCCGACCTCGACGACCGGGAGCTGGTCGGCATCGCGGACCTGCTGCTGCTGGCGGGCCACGAGACGACGGCCAACATGCTCGGCCTCGGCGTGCTCGCCCTGCTGCGCCACCCCGACCAGTTCGCCCTGCTGCGCGACGAGCCGGAACGCGCCGATGCCGCGGTGGAGGAGTTGCTGCGGTGGCTGACCGTCGTGCACACCGGCGTGCCGCGGGTGACGACCACCGACGTCGAGGTGGGCGGTCACGCGATCGGCGCCGGTGAGCTGATCATCTGCTCCCTGCCCGCGGCCAACCGCGACCCCGGGCTCGTGCCCGACCCGGACGGGCTGGACATCACCCGCGACGCGGGCAGCCACGTGGCGTTCGGCCACGGCGTGCACCACTGCCTGGGCGCGCCGCTGGCCAGGATGGAGATGCGGATCGCGTTCCCGGCCCTGGCGCGCCGGTTCCCCACCCTGCGCGTCATCGAGGAGGAACCGCGGTTCCGCACGCAGCAGATCGTCTACGGCCTGGCGTCACTGCCCGTGACCTGGTGAAGGGGGACCGCGCCGCCGCGTTCGCGGACCGTCGAAACAGATTTGAGTGACTTTGCATCAGCGTGCATACTTATCCGCATGACGGTACGGATCGCGGTCGCCGGCGCCAGCGGGTACGCCGGGGGAGAGGTGTTGCGCCTCCTGCTCGGTCACCCGGACGTGGAGATCGGCACGCTCACCGCCGGCGGCAACGCGGGCTCGACGCTGCTCGCCCACCAGCCGCACCTGCTGCCGCTGGCCGACCGGGTGCTGGCGGAGACGACCGCCGACACCCTCAAGGGCCACGACGTCGTCTTCCTCGCCCTGCCGCACGGCCACTCCGCCGAGATCGCCGCGCAGCTGGGTGACGACACGCTCGTCATCGACTGCGGCGCCGACCACCGGCTCACCGACCCGGCCGCCTGGGACCGCTGGTACGGCGGCACGCACGCGGGCAGCTGGCCGTACGGCCTGCCCGAGCTGCCCGGTCAGCGCGACGAGCTGCGCGGCGCCCGCCGCGTCGCCGTGCCCGGCTGCTACCCGACCGTCTCCTCGCTGGCCCTGGCCCCCGCGATGGGGTTGGTCGAGCCCGACGTGACGGTGGTGGCCGTCTCCGGCACGTCCGGCGCGGGCAAGTCGCTCAAGCCCAACCTCCTCGGGTCGGAGGTGATGGGCTCGCTCAGCGCCTACGGCGTCGGCGGCGCGCACCGGCACACCCCCGAGATCGCGCAGAACCTGTCGAAGGTCGCCGACGAGCGGGTCCGGGTCTCGTTCACCCCGGTGCTCGCGCCGCTGCCGCGCGGCATCCTCGCCACCTGCTCGGCGACCCTCAAGGACGCCGACGTCGACGTGCGCGCCGCCTACGAGAAGGCCTACGCGGACGAGCCGTTCGTGCACCTGCTGCCGGAGGGCCACTGGCCGACCACGGGCGCGGTGCTCGGTTCGAACGCCGTGCAGCTGCAGGTGGCGGTGGACCGCGACGTGAACCGGCTGGTCGTGGTCGCCGCGATCGACAACCTGGCGAAGGGCACCGCGGGCGCGGCGGTGCAGTGCATGAACCTGGCACTCGGCCTGCCGGAGACCACCGGCCTGTCCACCGTGGGAGTAGCACCGTGAACCGCAACAAGGGCGTCACCGGCCCGGGGGGCTTCAAGGCCGCCGGTGTCGCGGCCGGCATCAAGGAGTCCGGCGCGCTGGACCTGGCGCTGGTCGTCAACGAAGGACCCGGCCAGGCCGCCGCGGGCGTCTTCACCACCAACCAGGTGAAGGCCGCGCCGGTGCTGTGGTCGCAGCAGGTGCTCCGGGAGCGCAAGCTCGCCGCGGTGGTGCTGAACTCCGGCGGCGCGAACGCGTGCACCGGCCCCGAGGGCTTCCAGGACACCCACGCCACCGCCGAGAAGGTCGCCGAGGTGCTGGACGTCGGCGCGATCGAGGTCGCGGTGTGCTCCACCGGCCTGATCGGCGAACGACTGCCGATGGACGCCCTCAAGGCGGGCGTGGAGAAGGCGGCGCGGGAGCTCGACTCCTCCGACCTGGCGGGCCTGAACGCCGCCACCGCCGTGATGACCACCGACACCCACCCCAAGCAGAGCTGGCAGGCCCACCCCGACGGCTGGTCGGTCGGTGGGTTCGTCAAGGGCGCGGGCATGCTGTCGCCGAACATGGCCACCATGCTCAGCGTGCTCACCACCGACGCGGTGATCGACGGCGACGCCTTGGACGCCGCGCTGCGCGCGGTCACCGCCAAGACCTACGACCGGCTCGACGTGGACGGCGGCACGTCCACCAACGACACCGTGCTGGTCCTCGCCTCCGGCGCCTCCGGTGTCACGCCGACCGCGGAGCAGTTCGCCGACGTGCTCACCGCCGTGGCGAAAGACCTGGTCAAGCAGCTCCAAGGGGACGCGGAGGGCGTGACCAAGGAGGTCTCGATCACGGTCAACGGCGCGCTCACCGAGGCCGAGGCGGTCGTCGTCGCCAAGACCGTCGCCGAGGACAACCTGGTCAAGACCGCGCTGTTCGGCTCCGACCCGAACTGGGGCCGGATCGCGATGGCCGTCGGCCGTGCGCAAGCCACCGTGGACCAGCACCGGCTCGGCATCACGATCAACGGCGTCACGCTGTTCGCGGACGGCCACAAGGCCGCCGACCGGAGCGAGGCCGACCTGTCCGGCCGCGACGTCGAGATCGTGGTCGACCTGAACCTGGGCGACGGCACCGCCACCGTGCTCACCACCGACCTGTCGCACGGGTACGTCGAAGAGAACAGCGCGTACAGCTCGTGATCACGCCCCAGGACAAGGCCGGCATCCTCATCGAGGCGCTGCCGTGGCTGCAGCGGTTCCGCGGCGCGATCGTGGTCGTCAAGTACGGCGGCAACGCCATGGTGCACGACGAGCTCAAGCGGGCGTTCGCGCAGGACATGGTGTTCCTCAAGCTCGCCGGCCTGCACCCGGTCGTGGTGCACGGCGGCGGGCCGCAGATCGCCGCGATGCTCAAGCGGCTCGGCATCGAGTCCGAGTTCCGCGGCGGCCTGCGCGTCACCACGCCCGAGGCCATGGACGTGGTCCGCATGGTGCTCGTCGGCCAGGTCCAGCGCGAGCTCGTCGGCCTGATCAACTCGCACGGCCCGCTCGCGGTCGGCCTGTCCGGCGAGGACGCCCACCTGCTGACCGCCGCACGCCGACCGGCCATCGTGGACGGTGAGCCGGTGGACATCGGGCTGGTCGGCGACATCGTCGAGGTCAACCCGGACGCCGTGCTCGACATCGTGCGCGCCGGCCGCATCCCGGTGGTGTCCACGGTCGCGCCGGACGTCGACGGCGTGGTCCACAACGTCAACGCCGACACGGCGGCGGGCGCGGTGGCGGTGGCGCTGAAGGCCGAGAAGCTGGTCGTGCTCACCGACGTCGAGGGCCTGTACGCGGACTGGCCGCACAAGAGCTCCCTGCTGCACCAGGTGGACGCCGACCGGCTGGAGAAGATGTTGCCGGACCTGGACAGCGGCATGGTGCCGAAGATGGAGGCCTGCCTGCGCGCGGTGCGCGGCGGTGTCCCCGAGGCGCACGTGATCGACGGCAGGCTGGCGCACTCGGTGTTGTTGGAGGTCTTCACCTCCGAGGGCGTCGGAACGATGGTGACCGAACGGACCGGGGCGGACGAGACATGAGCGACCAGCAGCGGTGGCAGGCCGCGATGATGAACAACTACGGCACGCCCGGCCTGACCCTGACCCGGGGCGAGGGCGCGCACGTCTGGGACGCCGACGGCAACCGGTACCTGGACCTGCTGTCCGGCATCGCGGTCAACGCGCTCGGCCACGCGCACCCGGCGATCGTGGCCGCGGTGACCGAGCAGATCGGCAAGATCGCCCACACCTCCAACCTCTACGTCAACGAGCCCGCGCTCAGGCTCGCCGAACGGCTGCTCGACCTGTCCGGTGTGGACGGTGACGGCCGGGTGCTGTTCTGCAACTCCGGCGCGGAGGCCAACGAGGCCGCGTTCAAGCTGAGCCGCCGCACCGGCCGCACCAAGGTCGTGTCGACCGACGGCGGCTTCCACGGCCGCACCATGGGCGCGTTGGCGATGACCGGCCAGCCCGCGAAGCGGGAGCCGTTCGAGCCGCTGGTGCCCGGCGTCGTGCACGTGCCGTTCGGCGACGTGGCGGCGCTGGAGGCGGCGATCGACGACGAGACCGCCGCGTTCATCGTGGAGCCGATCCAGGGCGAGAACGGCGTGGTCGTGCCGCCCGAGGGCTACCTCCAGGCGGCCCGCCGGATCACCGCCGAGCACGGCGCGCTGCTCATCCTGGACGAGGTGCAGACCGGCGTCGGCCGGCTCGGCACCTGGTTCGCGTTCCACCAGGTCGGGATCGTGCCCGACGTGATCACCCTGGCCAAGGGCCTCGGCGGCGGGCTGCCGCTGGGCGCGTGCATCGCGGTCGGCCCGGCCAAGGACCTGTTCGAACCCGGCCAGCACGGCACCACGTTCGGCGGCAACCCGGTGTGCTGCGCCGCCGCGCTCGCGGTGCTGGACACGATCGCCGCCGACGGCCTGCTGGAGCACGCCTCCGCGGTCGGCAAGGAGATCGCGACCGGTGTCGAGGCGCTGGACCACCCGCTCATCTCCGGTGTGCGGGGCGCCGGCCTGCTGCTCGGGATCACGCTGCGCGAGGCGGTCTCGGCGAGGGCCGCGGCGGCCGCGCAGCAGGCCGGTTATCTGATCAACCCGATCCAGCCCGACGTCATCCGGTTGGCGCCGCCGCTGGTGCTGGACGAGGCGGACGCCCACCGGCTGGTGGCCGACCTGCCCTCGTTCCTCCCCTCCCCGTCCGTTCCCCAGGCTGGTCAGGAGCCGTGATGGTGCGCCACTTCCTGCGTGACGACGACCTGACACCCGAAGAGCAGGCCGCGGTCCTCGACCTGGCCGACGGGTACAAGGCCGACCGGTTGAGCGCCAAGCCGCTGGCCGGGCCCAAGTCGATCGCGGTGATCTTCGAGAAGAACTCCACCCGCACCCGGCTGTCGTTCGAGGTCGGCATCGCCCAGCTCGGCGGCAACCCGGTGATCATCGACGGCCGGTCCATGCAGCTGGGCCGCGAGGAGACCATCGAGGACACCTCCCGCATCCTGTCCGGGTACGTCGACGCGGTGATCTGGCGGACGTTCGCGCAGAAGCGCATCGACGCGATGGCGTCGGTGTCCCGCATCCCGGTGATCAACGCGCTGACCGACGAGTTCCACCCCTGCCAGGTGCTGGCCGACCTGCAGACCATCCGGCGCGTGCACGGCACGCTGGCCGGCCTCACCGTCACCTACCTGGGCGACGGCGCGAACAACATGTCCCACTCGATGCTGCTCGGCGGCGCCACGGCGGGCATGCACGTGCGCATCGCCGCGCCCGCCCTGTTCCAGCCGCTGCCGTGGGTGCTGGACGACGCGCGCAAGCGCGCCGCGGACACCGGCGGCTCGGTGACCGTGATCGAGGACCCGCGCGAGGCGGTGGACGGCGCGGACGTGCTGGTCACCGACACGTGGACGTCCATGGGCCAGGAGAACGACGGCCGTGACCGGACGCGCCCGTTCCGGCCCTACCAGCTCAACGCCGACCTGGTCGCCGCCACCGGCGTGAAGACGACCGTGCTGCACTGCCTGCCCGCGCACCGCGGCCAGGAGATCACCGACGAGGTGCTCGACGGGCCCGACAGCGCGGTGTGGGACGAGGCCGAGAACCGGCTGCACGCGCAGAAGGCGCTGCTGGTGTGGCTCCTGGAGAACTCGGCCGCCCCGAAGGCACCGGCGCGATGACCAGAACCGCGCGGCAGGCCCGCATCGTCGAACTGGTCGCCCAGCGCGCCATCCGCAGCCAGTCGGAGTTGGCGAAGACGCTGGCGGTGGAGGGCATCGAGGTCACCCAGGCCACGCTGTCGCGCGATTTGGACGAGCTGGGCGCGGTCAAGCTGCGCGGACCCGACGGCGGCGCGCCCGTCTACGTCATCCCCGAGGACGGCAGCCCGGTGCGCGGCGTGCAGGGCGGCACGTCCCGCCTCACCCGCGTGCTCGCCGAACTGCTCGTGTCGGTGGACCACTCGGGCAACCTGGCCGTCCTGCGCACCCCGCCCGGCGCGGCCCAGTTCCTGGCCAGCGCGCTGGACCGGGCCGCGTTGCACGACATCGTCGGCACCATCGCCGGTGACGACACGATCCTGGCCGTGGCGCGGGAACCTCTCACCGGGGCGGACCTGGCCGCCCGGGTGACCGCGCTCGCCGCCGGCGAGGACCAGTCGCCGCAGGTGGACACCGATGAGTGAACGGGTCGTCCTCGCGTGCTCCGGCAGGGCGATGACCGCGGCCGGGATCGGCCGGCTCGCCCGGGAGACCGGCGCCGGGGTCGTCGCCGTCGCGGTGGACCTCGGCCGGGGCGAGGACCCGGAGGCGTTCCGGGAGCGGGCGCTGGCCGGTGGCGCGGTCGAGGCCGAGGTCGTGGACGCCCGCGACGGGTTCGCCGACCGGTTCTGCCTGCCCGCGCTGCGCGCCAACGCCCTGCGGCCCGCGTCGGCGCTGTTCCCGCCGCTCGTCGCCGAGCACCTGGTCGGGGCCGCCGTGCGGCACGGCGCGACGGCCGTGGCACACGGCTGCACCGGCCACGACGGCGTCCTCCTGGAGACCGGTGTCCGCGCGCTCGCACCCGACCTGAAGGTCATCGCGCAGGTCCACGACCACGTGCCGCGCCCGGCGGACCGCACCCCGCCGGTCGAACCGGGCGACGCCGACGAGCTGGTGGTCACGTTCGACCGGGGCAGGCCGGTCGCCATCGACGGCGAGACCGTCACCCTGCTCCAGGCCGTCCAGGAGCTGAACCGGCGGGCGGGCGCGCCGGGGTTCGGCCGAGGCGCCCACGTCCACCGGACACCGGGCGCGGTCGCGCTGACCACCGCGCACCGAGGGCTGGAGGACGCCACCCTGGAACCCGACCTCGCCCGCTTCAAGCGGCAGGTCGAGAGGCGCTGGGGTGAACTGGTGCGCGACGGCCTGTGGTTCTCACCGCTCAAGCAAGCGCTCGACAGCTTCATCGACAACACCCAGCCGCACGTGTCCGGCGAGGTCAGGCTCGTGCTGCGCGGTGGCCGCGCGGTCGTCGCCGACCGGCGCGCCGAGGTGCCGCCGCCGGACTTCAACCAGGGGCCCGCGTCACCGCGGGGCCTGCCGAACAAGATCGCCGCGAAGAGGGATTCGATCACGTGAGTTCATTGTGGGGTGGGCGGTTCGCCGGCGGACCGGCGGAGGCGATGGCGCGACTGTCGGCGTCGACGCACTTCGACTGGCGACTCGCCCCGTACGACATCAGGGGTTCCCGCGCGCACGCCCGCGTGCTGCACCGGGCGGGTCTGCTGACCGCCGACGAGCTGGAGCGGATGCTGGCGGCGCTGGACGCCCTGGAGGCCGACGTGGCGTCCGGCTCGTTCACCCCGACGTTGGCCGACGAGGACGTGCACACGGCGTTGGAGCGCGGCCTGATCGAGCGCGCCGGGTCCGAGCTGGGCGGCAAGCTGCGCGCCGGCCGCTCCCGCAACGACCAGGTGGCGACGCTGTTCCGGATGTGGCTGCGCGACGCCGCCCACCGGGTGTCCGCGGGCGTGCTGGACGTGGTCGAGGCGCTGGCCGAGCAGGCGTCCACGCACGCCACCACCGTGATGCCCGGCCGCACGCACCTGCAGTCCGCGCAGCCCGTGCTGCTGGCGCACCACCTGCTGGCGCACGGCCAGGCGTTGCTGCGCGACGTCGACCGGCTGCGCGACTGGGACAAGCGCGCCGCCGTGTCGCCGTACGGGTCGGGCGCGCTGGCGGGCTCGTCGCTGGGGCTGGACCCGGCGGCGGTGGCCGCGGAGCTGGGCTTCGACGGCCCGGTGGAGAACTCGATCGACGGCACCGCGTCGCGCGACTTCGCCGCCGAGATCGCGTTCGTGCTGGCCATGATCGGCGTGGACCTGTCCAGGATCGCCGAAGAGGTGATCATCTGGACGACGGCCGAGTTCCGCTTCGCGGTGCTGGACGACGCGTGGGCCACCGGCAGCTCGATCATGCCGCAGAAGAAGAACCCGGACGTCGCCGAGCTGACCAGGGGCAAGTCCGGCAGGCTCATCGGCAACCTGACCGGCCTGCTGGCGACGCTGAAGGCGCAGCCCCTGGCCTACAACCGGGACCTGCAGGAGGACAAGGAGCCGCTGTTCGACTCCGTCGAGCAGTTGGAGCTGCTGCTGCCCGCGCTGGCCGGGATGATCGCGACCATGCGGTTCGACACCGCGCGGATGGCGGAACTGGCCCCGGCCGGGTTCACCCTGGCCACCGACATCGCCGAGTGGCTCGTGCGGCAGGGCGTGCCGTTCCGGGTGGCGCACGAGGCGGCGGGCGAGTGCGTCCGGGTCGCCGAGGCGCGCGGCGCCGGCCTGGAGGACCTGACCGATGAGGAGTTCGCCACCATCTCGCCCGCGTTGACGCCGGACGTGCGTAGCGTGTTGACCGTGGAAGGGTCCATCGCGTCACGGGACGCCCA
Organism: Actinosynnema sp. NPDC050801; assembly: GCF_040673975.1. NCBI lineage: Bacteria > Bacillati > Actinomycetota > Actinomycetes > Pseudonocardiales > Pseudonocardiaceae > Actinosynnema > Actinosynnema sp. NPDC050801. The sequence continues at coordinate 149,844 of NZ_JBFAQZ010000019.1, forward strand.
CGGCGGCACCGCCCCCGACCGGGTCGCCGAGCAGTTGAAGAGGTTGCGCGACAAGGTGTCCGTTGCCCGCAACGCCTAGGCAGTTCACCGAGCGGGAGCTCGCGATCGACCCCGTCGACGCCGCGCGGCTCCTGCTCGGGAGCGTCATCGAGTCGACCACGGACGAGGGCGTGGTCGGCGTGCGGATCGTCGAGGTCGAGGCGTACCGGGGCGGCGACGACCCGGCGTCGCACTGCTACCGGGGCCGGACGCCGCGCAACGACGTGATGTTCGGCCCGGCCGGCCGCCTGTACGTGTACTTCGTCTACGGCATGCACTTCTGCGCGAACGTCGTGTCGCTCACCGACGGCGTGCCCGGCGCGGTGCTGCTGCGCGCCGGCGAGGTAGTGACCGGGTCGTCCCTGGCCCACGTCCGCCGCCCGTCCGCGCGCAGCACCGCCGAACTGGCCAAGGGCCCGGCGCGGCTGACCGGCGTCCTCGGGCTCGACCGCGCGCACAACGGCGTGAACCTCACCGAGCCGGACGCGACCGTGCGGCTGCTGGCGGGCGACCCGGTGGACCCCGCCGACATCCGCACCGGCCCGCGCGTCGGCGTGGCCGTGGCGGTGGACGTGCCGTGGCGGTTCTGGATCGACTCACCGGCCGTCAGCACGTACCGCCGCGGCACCCGCCGCACCCGCACCACCGCTCTGCGGACCTCCCGGGAAGGTCCCTAGATCTCGCCGAAGACGTGCGTGCCGGGGGCGTCCGCGTCGTCGCCCGCCCAGAACTCGACCCAGTGCCGGACGAACTCCGACTTCGAGATCGCGCCGTCACCGTCGAGGTCGAGCCGGGCGAACACGGCGTCGGTCGGCGAGTCGTCCCCGGTCCAGGCGTGGATCATCCGGCCGTACTCGGGCGCGGACACCCGACCGTCACCGTCCTCGTCCACCGCCTCGAACATCGACTCCGCGGTGGCCACCACCAGGTCGAGCATGGTGCCGAGGTCCTGCACCACGCTCAGCACCTCGTCCACCGTGACCTTGTCGTCCCGGTCGTGGTCGGACGCCGCCCGCAGCGCGTCCCACCAGCCCATCATGATCTCCCGCAGCCGGTCCTGCTCGTCCGCGCCGCCCCGGATGTGCACCCACCTGTCGGTCAACGCCTCGAAATCGGCTCGTTCGAGGAACCCGTCACCGTTCGAGTCCATCGCGGTGAACACGATGGAGGTCTTCTTCCGCTGCAAGTCGCTGGCCACGCAAGCAAACTTGGCCGGGGAACGCCGGAAGGACAATTGACCAGCCGGGGCATACCGGAGCGCGCCAGGGTGACATCGTGGTGACGTTCGGTAGCGCGAACGGCTAGCGCACCGTCCGCCGGTACCAGACCCGCCGCTCGTTGGCCGGCAACGCGACCCGCCTGATCACGCTGGTCAGCACGGCGCCGATCAGCAGCCACAGCAACGCGGCCAAGCCGTCGTTGAGCAGCGTCCGGAAACCGGCGTTCGCCGGCGTGAACAGGTCGCGCAGGCCCAACGACACCGCCGCCGACCACGAGTCGATCAGCTGCGCGAACCCGTTGGCCGAGTTGGCGCCGCCGATCACCAGGAAGATGTGGATCGCCAGCACGATGGCGAACAGCCAGCACAGCAGGTCGATCACGGCACAGGCGATCCGAACACCGCGCACCCGACCGTCACCGCGCTCGACGACCTCTTCCTCCCGCCGGTACGGCGGCTCGGCCGGGGTCACGAACTCGGTGGGGCGGTCAGCGGGACGTCGGTCGCGATCGGGATAGGTCATCGCTGGTGCCCTCTTCTCTTCAGCCCTCGACGGAAGTGCCCGCCGGCGGGACGTCCCAAACGTCCGGTGGTGCCGGACGCGACCGCCCGCGTCGCGTCCGAATGGGTAATCCCCTTTCCCGGCGCGGTGGAATAAGCGCAGTTCGGCCCTTCGGTGTTCCCGCTGAATGAAACGCGCCGATGATCATCGCTTGACCGATTCTGCGACGTGTGCTTAGACTCGGGTGGGGTGTTAATCAAGGGGGCAGTTCACGGTGCCGGTAAGTCGACGCACCGGTGCTCGTCGCCCCAATTCCTTGGGGGGAATTCATGTTAGCGAACCCGTCCGGGTACGACCGTGCGCGCCACGGCACGCACAACCTCGGCCGCGCCACCGTGGTGGCCGACCCGTTGATCTACATCGACGCCGTCGCCGAGCTCGGCCCGCTGTTCTACGACCAGGTAGGCGGCGTGTGGGTGTGCACGGGCTACGCCGAGTCCGCCCGCGTCCTCACCGACCACAAGCGGTTCTCCTCGGCCCGCACGCGCAAGGCCTCGGCGCTCGACGAACGCGGTCTGGCGGCCGCTTCCAACGCCGCCCACATCGTCTCCGAACAGATGTTGTTCATGGACCCGCCGGACCACACGGCGATTAGGTCCCGCATTAGGGAACAATTCACGAAAGCGCAAATCCGGGCACGTGACGAGGTCATGCGCCGAATGGTTGACGAGACGCTGGCCGACCTGCCCCGTGAAGGCGTGGTCGACCTGGTCGCGGACTACGCCGCGAAGCTGCCCGCCAAGCTGGTGGCGCACCTGCTCGGCATGACGGGCGACGAGGAACTGCTGACCCGCTGGGCGGACGCCTACGAGCGGCTGCTCGGCAGCCTGTCCAGCCTCCCCGACGTCCGCGACCGGGAAGTCGTCACCGTGCTGGACGAGGCCGTCGCCGGCTTCCGCGACCAGGCCCGCCGCCGCATGGCCGACCCGGGCGACGACCTGATCTCCGCGCTGGTCGAGGGCATCGACGGCACCGACGACGAGCTGTTCTCCGTGGCCGCGAACTGCATCGTGCTGGTCGGCGGCGGCTACCAGACCCTCACCCACCTGGTCACCACCGGTCTGCTCCAGCTGCACGACCACCCCGAGCAGCTGAGCGCCCTGCGCGCGGAACCGGAGCTGATCGACTCGGCGGTGGACGAGTTCATGCGCCGCAACGGGTCGAGCCAGTACCTGGCCCGCCTCGCCGTCGAGGACGTCGAGCTGGCCGGCGCCACCATCCGGGCCGGGCAGACCGTCCTGGTCCACCTCGCCGCGGCCAACCTCGACCCGCGCGCCTTCGACCGCCCGCGCGACCTCGACATCCGGCGCGGCGGCACCCGCCACCTCGGCTTCGGCATGGGCCGCCACTACTGCGTCGGCGCACCGTACGCGGAACGGCTCGGCGGGTGGGCCATCCGCGGCTTCCTCGACCGCTACCCGCACTACCAACCCGCGGGCGAGGTGGAGTGGGGTCACCACGCGAACACGCGCTGCCCGGCGCACGCCCCCGTCGAGGTGCGGACCGCGCTGCCGGCCGCCGAGGTGACGACCACACCGCCTGGCACCGAGGTGCGGACCACGCAGCCCGCCGTCCAGGTGCGGACAACACAGCCCGCCGCCGAGGTGCCGACCGCGCCACCCGTCCTCTCCGACGTCGAACGCCACCGCGTGACCGTCGAGTTCAACGACCACTCCGCCCCACTGGGCCCGCACGCGGTGTGGCACCAGGTCTTCGAGCACCGCGCCCGGCTCGCACCGGACTCCGTCGCGGTGGACGACCGGGGCCACGAGCACACCTACGGCGAGATCGACCGCCGGGCGAACGCGCTCGCCCACGACCTGCGCGCACGCGGCGTGCAGCCCGAGTCGGTGGTCGGCGTCGTCATGGAGCGCACGGTCGACTTCGTCGTCTCCGTGCTCGCCGTCGCCAAGGCGGGCGGCACGTTCATGCTGGCCGAGCCGACGTGCCCGCCCGAACGCCTGCGCGCCATGGTCGAGGAGGCCGGTGCGCGCATCGTGCTGACCGAGGTCGACACCTCCGCCGAACGCGACGACCCGCCGGTCACCGGCGTCACCGCGGGCAACACGGCCTACGTGGTGTTCACCAGCGGCACGACCGGGCGGCCCAAGGCGATCGCGATCAGCCACGAGGGCGCGGTGAACCTGCACGTCGGACAGCGCCGCATCTTCCGGCTCGCGCCGACGGACCGCGTGCTGCAGTTCCTGTCCCCGAACTTCGACGGCTGCTTCGCCGACATGATCCTCGCGCTGCTCAACGGCGCCACCCTGGTCGTCGCGCCGACCGCGCAGCTCGTCGTCGGCCCACCGCTGGTGCGACTGCTCGCGCAGCGGAGGGTCACCGCCGTCATCCTCACCCCGTCGGTGTGGCTCGCCCTGCCGGACGCCCCGTTGCCGGGCCTGCGGGTCGCCGCGGCCGCCGGTGAGCGGCTCACCACCGCCGTGCTCGCCCGGTGGCTCGTGCCCGGACGGCGGTTCCTCAACCTGTACGGCCCCGCCGAGACCGCGGTGATGGCCACCTGGCACGAGTGCACCGACACCGGCACCACGCCGACCATCGGCAGGCCGGTCGCCAACAAGCGGGTGTACGTGCTGGACGCGGACCTCCGGCCGGTGCCGATCGGCGAGCCGGGCGAGCTGTGCGTCGGCGGCCTCGGCGTGGGCCGCTACCTGTCCCGCGACGAGCTGATGCGCGAGCGGTTCAGCCCGGACCCGTTCGCCGCCGAGCCGGGCCGGCTGCTCTACCGCACCGGTGACCGGGCGCGGTGGTTGCCGGACGGTTCGATCGAGTACCTCGGCCGGCGCGACCGGCAGGTCAAGATCCGCGGCCAGCGGGTCGAGCTGGACGAGGTCGAGCGCGTGCTGGAGGCCTCGCCGGGCGTGGAGGCCGCCGTGGTCGCCGAGCGCGGCGGGCGGCTGGAAGCGCAGGTCGTGGGCGACCTCGACGAGGCGGTCGTGTGGAAGCACCTCCGGATGCACCTGCACAGCGGCATGGTCCCGGCGACGCTCACCGTCGTCGCCGAGCTGCCCCGGAGCATCACCGGCAAGGCCGACCGGGCCGGAACGCCCGCCGAGCCGGCACCCGCCGAACCGGCAAGCTCCAAGCCCGCGCCGGCCGACCCCGCACCCGCCGAGCCCGCAAGTTCCGAGCTGGCACCCACCGAACCGGCGCACGCCGAGCTCGCATGCCCGGCGCACGCCGTGAACCCGGCCCCGGAGCCCGTCGCGGAGCCCGTCCCGCAGGCCGCCGTCGCGGAACTCGCGGAACCCGCACCGGAACCCGCACCGGAACCCGACCGCAGGCGCGCCCGGCTCACGTGGCGCATCGCCCAGTTCTTCGCGAGCTGCGTCGGCATCCGGCAGGCCGAGGTCAAGGCCGACTCCGACTTCTTCGCCCTCGGCGGCGACTCACTGGCCGTCGCGACCCTGCTGACCAAGATCGAGCAGGAGGTCGACCAGGTGCTCGACGTCGAACAGCTGCTGGCCGACCCCACCCCCGCACGCATCTCCGACCGGATCCTGGCGGTGGCATGAACACGCGAACCGGACGCCGACCGACGGTCGTCAAACGCGCCGGCGGACCCGACAAGGTCGTCCTCGTGCACGGCTCACTCGACCGGCACATCAGCTTCCGCCAGGTCGCGGCCCACCTGCCCGACTGGACGGTCGTCGGCTACGACCGGCGCGGCTGGGGCGGCTCCCGCGCCCTCGGCGACGCCACCACCACCCTTGAGGACCACGTCGAGGACCTGACCACCATCCTGGCCGCGCACCCCGGAGCCGTCGTCGCCGGGCACAGCTACGGCGGGCTCGTCGCCCTGTGCGCCGCGGCCCGCTCACCCGAGCTGGTCCGGGCCGTGGTGGCCTACGAACCACCCGTGCGGTGGCTGCCCTGGTGGCCACCGACCGCGCCGTGGGAGCAGCTCGTCCGCGACGCCGAGCCCCACGGCCCCGCGGCCGTCGCCGAGGAGCTGCTCCGGGCCGTCACCGGACGGCCGCCCGCGACCAGCCGGCGGCAGCTGGAGGAAGATGGCGCCGCACTCGTCACCGAGATGGGGGACCACAGCCTCGACACCCCGCTGTTCGACCCGGTCGCGCTGGACGTCCCGGTCGTCGTCGGCGCGGGGGCGGACACCCTGCCGCACCACCGGGAGACGGCGCTGCACCTGGCCGCGCTGGCGCCGGCGGGACGGTTCCGGGAGATCGCCGGAGCCGGGCACGCGGCCCACGTCACCCACCCGGCGGCGTTCGCGGAACTGATCACACTATCTGGGGGAATCTCCACATGATCGGGCTCGGCACGGCGCTCAACGTCGGTGCCATCCTCGCCGGGGCGACCATCGGGTCGCTCGTCGGGCACAGGTTCCCGGAGCGGACCAGGGAGGTGATCACCCAGGGACTGGGCATGGTCACCCTCCTGGTCGCCGCGCTCAGCGCGGTCAGCGTGACCGACCCCGCGCTGTCCGGCGCGATGGGACGCGGCGTCCCGGTGCTCGTCGTGCTCGGCGCCATGCTCGTCGGCGGCGTGATCGGCTCCCTGCTCGGCATCGAGCGGTGGCTCGAACGGCTGGGCGGCGGCCTGCAGAAGCGCTTCCTGCGCGACGACGGCGGCGGCGACCACCGCTTCGTCGAGGGGTTCGTCTCCTCCTCGCTGGTCTTCTCCGTCGGGCCGCTGGCGGTGCTCGGCGCGCTGTCGGACGGCCTCGGCCGCGGCATCGACCAGCTCGCGCTGAAGTCCATGCTCGACTTCTTCACCGCGATCGCATTCGCCGCCTCGTTCGGCTGGGGCGTGGCCGCCGCCGGCCTGTCCGTGCTGGTGGTGCAGGGGCTGTTCACCGTCGCGGGGTTCGCCCTCGGCGGCGTGCTGCCCGACCCGCACGTGGCCGCGCTCGACGCCACCGGCGGCCTGCTCCTGGCGGGCGTGGGGCTCCGGCTGCTCAAGATCAAGGAGTTCCCGACCGGCGACCTGCTGCCCGCCCTGCTGTTCGCCCCGCTGCTCACCGCCCTGGCGATCGCGGTGAGCTGACACCACCACCTGGACGAAACCGCTGGACGCGGTAGGCGAAGATGGGACCCGTGAGCGAGCACATCCTCGATGAGCTGTCCTGGCGCGGCCTGATCGCGCACTCCACCGACCTCGACGCGCTGCGGAAGGATCTCGACGCGGGCCCGCTCACCCTCTATTGCGGTTTCGACCCGACCGCACCCAGCCTGCACGCCGGCAACCTCGTCCCGCTGCTCATGCTGCGCCGCTTCCAGCGGGCCGGGCACCGGCCGATCGTGCTCGCCGGGGGCGCGACCGGGATGATCGGCGACCCGCGCGACACCGCGGAGCGCACGCTCAACCCGCTGGACACCGTCGCCGAGTGGGCCGGGCGCATCCGCGGCCAGCTGGAGCGGTTCGTCGAGTTCGACGACAGCCCCACCGGCGCGATCGTGGCCAACAACCTGGACTGGACCGGCGAGCTGCCGGTGCTGGAGTTCCTGCGCGACATCGGGAAGCACTTCTCGGTCAACGTCATGCTCGCCCGTGAGACGGTCAAGCGCCGCCTCGACGGCGAGGGCATGTCGTACACCGAGTTCAGCTACCTGCTCCTGCAGTCGCACGACTACCTCCAGCTCAACCGGAAGTACGGCACCAAGCTCCAGGTGGGGGGCTCCGACCAGTGGGGCAACCTCCTCGGCGGCGTCGACCTGATCCGCAAGGTCGAGGGCCGCTCGGTGCACGCGCTGACCGCACCCCTCGTCACCGACGCCGAGGGTCGCAAGTTCGGCAAGTCCACCGGCGGCGGCAAGCTGTGGCTCGACCCGGCGATGACCTCGCCGTACGCCTGGTACCAGTACTTCGTGAACGTGGGTGACGCCGACGTGCTCCGCTACCTGCGGCTGTTCACCTTCCTCACCCAGGAGGAGATCGCCGAGCTGGAGCGGCAGACCGCCGAAGCGCCGCACCTGCGGGCCGCGCAGAAGAAGCTGGCCGAGGAGTTCACCAACCTGGTGCACGGCGAGCACGAGACCCGGCAGGTCATCGCGGCCAGCCAGGCACTGTTCGGCCGCGGCGAGCTGCGCGAGCTGGACCTGTCGACGCTGGAGGCCGCGATGGCCGAGGCGCCGACCGGCGAGGTCCGCCTGGCCGACGGGCCGACCATCGTCGACCTGCTGGTCGGCTCCGGGCTGGCGGAGAGCAAGGGCGCGGCGCGGCGCACCGTGAAGGAAGGCGGCGCGTACGTGAACAACTCGAAGGTCACCGACGAGGAGTGGGTGCCCGCCAAGGAGGACCTGCTGCACGGCTCGTGGCTGGTCGTCCGACGCGGCAAGCGCAACACCGCGGGCGTGCGGGTGCAGGCCTGACCTGCACGAACAGCCCTGACGAGAGCCACGTCGAAGGCCGTCGGTCCCACCCGGACCGGCGGCCTTCGCGTTCGCTGGATGTGATCGCGGTCACACTGTTGCCGGTGGACCGGGTCGGATAGCGTGAGGTGAACTGCGGCACGGGCTGCTGACCTGCGGTTTCAGCCTGTGGCGCGGTGCTGTGCCCCCGATTTGACCTCCGGTTCGGGTGCGTGTAACTTTCTCCATGTCAGCACGGAACGGGCCGGGAACGCCGGAACGGAGTGCGGCAGGTCACGAACCAAGCTCCCACTAGCGTGGTAGAGTGGGTGACTGCGGAACGGAAGACCCAGTCCAGGCTCGTCTGAGCCGTTGCGACCAGGGCGTCTGGATTCCACATACAAGCTCTAGCTGAATCACAAGCCTCGGATCACACCGTGCGAGCGGTGGGTGATGATGTGCGCGTGTTCTTTGAGAACTCAACAGCGTGCCGAATAGCCAGTAAATTTATGAACCTCGTCAAGAGGTTTCCTTTGAGATTGTTACTGGACAACT
>NZ_JBFAQZ010000020.1:0-147603 GCF_040673975.1 Actinosynnema sp. NPDC050801
GCAGGCAGGGCGGGACGCTTTTCCCCGCCGTGCCTGCCCGGCTTTGGCCTGCCTGGGGTGCCCGTAAGGGCCCCATGTCAAATCGAGCCGGACCCGAGCGCTCCCATCGAGCCGAACCCAAGTCCTCAAATCGAGCCGGATCCGCGCGCTCCCATCGAGCCGGACTTCAGCGCCCGCATCGAGCCGAACCCGAGACCACGACTCACTCGTTCGACAGCAGCTCGTCCAGCTGCTCGTACCCCTCCACCACCCCGGTCTCCATGCCGCTGGCCATCGCCGCGTCCCGCCCCTCGGTCGTCTCGAACACGCTGATCCCGTGCAGCCGCGTCCGCCCGCCCCCGAGGTCCTCGAACGTCAACGTCTCCAGGCACACACCGTCCGGGAAGCCCTCGAACGTGAACGTCTGCACGATCCGCTCACCGTCGCGCACCTCGTGGAACGAACCGTAGAACCGGTACTCCTCGTCACCGCGGCTGTGCACGTACCGGTACGCCCCACCGGTCGACGCGTCCCACCGGTCCACCTTCATGGTCACCGAACGCGGCCCCAGCCACTTCACCACCAGCTCGGGGTCGACGTGCGCCCGGAACACCGCGGCGACCGGCGCGTCGAACTCCCGGATGATGTGGATGGTCGGCAGGGCCGGGTCGGCGCTGATCGTGGTCTCGGGGTGCGTGGTCGTGGTCATGATGCTTCTCCTTCGACTCTGGCTCTGATCTCTGCGGTGCCTGCTGCGGTGCCGTCCGCGGCGCCTCCGGCCGCCATGTCGGCGAGCACGGCGTCCAGCCGCTGGTAGCGCTGCTCCGCCTCGCGCCGGTAGCGCTCGATCCACTTCGTCATCAGGTCGAACACCTCCGCCTCAAGGTGGACGGGCCGCCGCTGCGCCTGCTTGCTGCGGCTGACGAGCCCGGCGTCCTCAAGCACCTTGAGGTGCTTCGACACGGCCTGCACGGTCACGGAGTACGGCCCGGCCAGCTCGTTCACGGTCGCGTCGCCCACCGCCAGCCGCGCCACCATGTCCCGCCGGATCGGGTCGGCCAGGGCCGAGAAGACCCGCGACAACTGGTCGTCCACCGCCATCTCCTTACTCAACCGCTTGGTTGAACACAACCGTAGAACCCACACCCCACCATGTCAACCAGAGAGTTGAACACGCAGCTCAGCAGCCCGGCTTCAGCCTGCTGACCACCTCGTTTCAGCCTGCTGAACTCCTCACAACCCCGCCCCGCACGCGGTGCGCACAACTACTCCGAGTTGCAGCACCACGGCGCACGTGACGGGCCTAACCTCAAGTGATGCCCAAGCACCCCTAACACGACCGGACCCCTGAACGATTCTGTGAGGGAACACTCCCGGCCCTGCCCCTCCTGTGTGTGAACTGCACCAGACGGGGGACTAGCCTGACCATGAGTGAGTCATTACCAAGAGCGAGATGGATAGAGGCGAGCGCCAGCCGTGTCCAGCAGCACTCCTGCTTCTCAGTTCGGCCCCAATGAGTGGCTGGTCGAGGAGATGTACGAGCAGTTCCTCGCCGACCCGTCGTCGGTAGACCCTGCCTGGCACGACTTCTTCGCCGACTACAAGTCGACGCAGCGGTCGGGCAACGGGGCCGCGACGGCCGCGGAGAACGGCACCACGACCGCCACCAAGCCCGCTCCGGCCCAGACCGCGCCCGCGGCGGAGCCCGCGAAAGCGCAGGCAGCCACCGCGGCGCCCACGCAGCAGCCGAAGAGCGCGGCACCGGCCCAGAAGCCGACCACCAAGCCCGCACCCGCCCAGGCCGCCAAGGCCGCGCCGGTGCAGCCGACCCGGGGCGAAGAGCAGAAGCAGCTGCGCGGCGCCGCCGCCGCCATCGCGAAGAACATGGAGCTCTCGCTCACCGTTCCGACCGCGACGAGCGTGCGCGCCGTGCCCGCCAAGCTGCTGGCCGACAACCGCATCGTGATCAACAACCACCTCAAGCGCACCCGCGGTGGGAAGGTCTCCTTCACCCACCTGATCGGCTACGCGGTGGTGCGGGCGCTCAAGGCGTACCCGAACATGAACCGGCACTTCGCCGAGGTCGACGGCAAGCCGTTCGTGGTCACGCCCGAGCACGTGAACTTCGGCCTGGCGATCGACCTGCCCGGCAAGGACGGCTCCCGCACGCTGGTCGTGGCCTCGATCAAGGGCTGCGAGAACATGACGTTCACGCAGTTCTGGCAGGCGTACGAGGACCTGATCCGCAAGGCGCGGACGGGCTCGCTCACCGCTGAGGACTTCTCCGGCACCACCCTCTCGCTGACCAACCCGGGCACCATCGGCACCAACCACTCGGTGCCGCGCCTGCAGGCGGGCCAGGGCACGATCATCGGCGTCGGCGCGATGGAGTACCCGGCGCACTTCCAGGGCACCAGCGAGCAGGCCCTGACCGACATGGGCGTCAGCAAGGTCATCACGCTGACCTCCACCTACGACCACCGCGTGATCCAGGGTGCGGAGTCGGGCGAGTTCCTGCGCCGCATCCACCAGCTGCTGCTGGGCGAGGACGGCTTCTACGACGACGTGTTCACGTCGCTGCGGCTGCCGTACGAGCCGATCCGCTGGGTCGCCGACATCCCCGAGGGCGCGGTCGACAAGACCGCCCGCGTCATCGAGCTGATCGACGCGTTCCGCACCCGCGGCCACCTGATGGCCGACACGGACCCGCTGAACTACCGCCAGCGCAGCCACCGCGACCTCGACGTGCTGTCGCACGGCCTGACCCTGTGGGACCTGGACCGGGAGTTCCCGGTCGGCGGGTTCGCGGGCCAGGAGCGGATGAGGCTGCGCGACATCCTGGGCGTGCTGCGCAACTCGTACTGCCGCACCGTCGGCGTCGAGTACATGCACATCCTCGACCCGGAGGAGCGCCTCTGGATCCAGGAGCGCGTCGAGGTGCCGCACGAGAAGCCGCCGGCCACCGTGCAGAAGTACATCCTGTCGAAGCTCAACGCCGCCGAGGCGTTCGAGACCTTCCTGCAGACCAAGTACGTCGGCCAGAAGCGGTTCTCGCTCGAAGGCGGCGAGACGGTCATCCCGCTGCTCGACGCCGTGCTGGACAAGGCCGCCGAGCACGAGATCGACGAGGTCGTCATCGGCATGCCGCACCGCGGCCGGCTGAACGTGCTGGCCAACATCGTCGGCAAGCCGATCTCGCAGATCTTCCGCGAGTTCGAGGGCAACCTCGACCCGGGCCAGGCGCACGGCTCCGGTGACGTCAAGTACCACCTGGGCGCCGAGGGCAAGTACTTCCGGATGTTCGGCGACGGCGAGACGAAGGTGTCGCTGACCGCGAACCCGTCGCACCTGGAGGCCGTGGACCCGGTGCTGGAGGGCATCGTCCGGGCCAAGCAGGACATGCTCGACAAGGGCGGCGAGGGCTTCACCGTGCTGCCGGTCGCGCTGCACGGCGACGCCGCGTTCGCGGGCCAGGGCGTGGTCGCCGAGACGCTGAACCTGGCGCTGGTCCGCGGCTACCGCACCGGCGGCACGGTGCACGTCGTGGTCAACAACCAGGTCGGCTTCACCACCGCGCCCGAGCACTCGCGCTCGTCGAAGTACTCGACCGACGTGGCGAAGATGATCGGCGCGCCGGTGTTCCACGTCAACGGCGACGACCCGGAGGCGTGCTACTGGGTCGCCAAGCTGGCGGTGGAGTACCGGCAGGCGTTCAACAAGGACGTCGTGATCGACATGGTCTGCTACCGCCGCCGCGGCCACAACGAGGGCGACGACCCCTCGATGACGCAGCCGGCGATGTACGACGTGATCGACACCAAGCGCTCGGTACGCAAGACCTACACCGAGTCCCTGATCGGCCGCGGCGACATCTCCGTCGAAGAGGCCGAGAAGGCGCTGCAGGACTTCTCCTCGCAGCTGGAGCACGTGTTCAACGAGGTCAGGGAGCTGGAGAAGCACCCGATCAAGACCTCGCCGTCGATCGAGGAGGAGCAGCAGGTCCCGACCAAGCTGCCCACCGGGGTCGACCGGTCGATCATCGAGAAGATCGCCGACGCGCACGTGGACCTGCCCGAGGGCTTCACCCCGCACCCGCGGGTCAAGCCGGTGCTGGAGCGGCGCGCCAAGATGGCCCGCGAGGGCGGCATCGACTGGGCGTTCGCCGAGCTGCTGGCGTTCGGGTCGCTGGTGATGGAGGGCCGCACGGTCCGCCTGGCCGGCCAGGACTCGCGGCGCGGCACGTTCGTGCAGCGGCACGCCACGCTGGTGGACCGCAAGAAGTCCGAGGAGTACACCCCGCTGCAGAACCTGGCCGAGAACCAGGGCAAGTTCATGGTGTACGACTCGGTGCTGTCGGAGTTCGCGGCGCTGGGCTTCGAGTACGGCTACTCGGTGGCCAACCCGGACGCGCTGGTGCTGTGGGAGGCGCAGTTCGGCGACTTCGTCAACGGCGCGCAGCCGATCATCGACGAGTTCATCTCGTCCGGTGAGGCGAAGTGGGGCCAGGTCTCCGACGTCGTGCTGCTGCTGCCGCACGGCCACGAGGGCCAGGGCCCGGACCACACGTCCGGCCGGATCGAGCGGTTCCTCCAGCTGTGCGCGGAGGGCTCGATGACGATCGCGGTGCCGTCGACGCCGGCGAACTACTTCCACCTGCTGCGGCGGCACGCGCTGGACGGCGTGAACCGCCCGCTGGTGGTGTTCACGCCGAAGTCGATGCTGCGCCTGAAGACCGCGGTCAGCCCGGTCGAGGCGTTCGTGGAGGACCGCTTCCAGTCGGTGATCGACGACCCGACCGGTCTCGACACGAGTGCGGTGCGCAAGGTCCTGCTGTGCAGCGGCAAGATCTACTACGAGCTGCTGGCCGAGCAGGAGAAGCGGGGTGTCAAGGACACCGCCGTGGTGCGCGTCGAGCAGCTGTACCCGGTGCCCGCGCGCAAGCTGACCGAGGCGCTGGACCGGTACCCGAACGCCACCGAGGTCCGCTGGGTCCAGGAGGAGCCGGCGAACCAGGGCGCGTGGCCGTTCTTCGGTCTGGCGCTGCCCGAGCTGCTGCCGGCGAGGTTCGCCGTGAAGCGCGTCTCGCGCCGCCCGATGGCCGCGCCGTCGGCGGGTTCGTCCAAGGTGCACGAGGTCGAGCAGCGCGAGTTGATCGCGAAGGCGTTCGAGTAACACCCGTTGGTTCGCGCCGAGCCGTCGAGACCTCCGGGTTTCGGCGGCTCGGCCGTTTCGTGGAGGAACGACCGTGTACTTCACCGATCGTGGCATCGAGGAACTGGAGACCCGCCGGGGTGAGGAGGAGGTGACGTTCGCCTGGCTGGCCGACAAGCTGCGGGCGTTCGTCGACGCCAACCCCGACTTCGAGACCGCCGTCGAGCGTCTGGCCACCTACCTGGCACGCGACGACGAGGACCTGGAGGACTGAGCCGTCACGTCGGCGGCGGCTCCACCTCGCACGCCAACCGCCTGCCCGCCGCCGCCAGCACCACCTCGGGGTGCCGTGCGCCCAGGCGCCGTCCCAACGCGGCGACGGCGTCCTCGGCGCTGTCCTGTCGACCGGTGGCGACCCGGTCCAGCGCCAGGTTGAACGCGCAGACCAGAGTCTGCGGGTGCTGCTCGCCGAGCACGCGCTCCATGCGCGGCAACGTCGTGGCGGACAACGCGCTCGCCCGCTCGTGATCGCCCATCGCGGCCAGGTCGCCGGCGACGTTCACCGCGCACGCCAGCGTGTGCGGGTACTCGTCGCCCCGCCGATCCCGTGACGCCCGCAACGTGGTGCGGTTGAGCTCGTACGCCAGCTCGACCTTGCCGATGTCCCGCCACACCAGCGCGAGGTTCGTGGCGGACGCCAGCGTGAACGGGTGCCAGGGGTCGGCGTGGCGCTCCATGTGCGCCGAGTACGCCCGCTGGCCCAGGCTCTGCGCGGCTTCGAGCTCACCGCACCGCCGCAGCACGTTGCACAGGGTCATCATCGCGGCCAGCGTGTACTCGTGGTGCGGGCCGAGTCGCCGTTCGCACGCCGCCAGGTTCTCCTCACCCAACGCCCTCGCCTGCGCGTAGCGGCCCGTGCCGCGCAGCGCGACCACGACGTTCCGGGTGGCGAGCAACACGTGGTTGTGGTTCCGGCCCAACGCCGACCGCAGTGGCGGCAGGGCGTCCTCCTGGATCCGCAGCGCTTCGTCGTACTCGCCGAGCCCGATCAGGTCCCGGACCAGGTTCGCGGTGGCGAAGAGGGTGCGCGGGTCGTGCGACCCGTACATCTCCCGCCGGCGGCGCACCACGTCGAGGTCGATCTCCCGGGCGCCGGTGAAGTCGCCGAGCAGCCGCAGGTCCACGGCGAGGTTGACGGCCGCGCGCAGCGTCCTGCCGTGGTTGTCGCCCCACCTGCGCCGGTGCCGGTCGAGGTTGTCCCGGTCGAGCCGGACCGCGCTGTCGAAGCGCCCCAGCGCCCGCAGGTCCGCGCCCAGGCCGTGCGCCGCCATCAAGGTGTGCTCGTGGTCCGGGCCGAACACCTCGGTCAGCCGCCGGACCGTGTCCTCGTCCAGCTCCGTGGCCTCGGCGATCCGCCCCAACTCGCGCACGGCGTTCGCGACCAGTCGCCGCGCCAGCAGGGTCAGTTCGTCGTCCGGCCCCCACCTGGTCCGCCAGTGGTCCGAGACGGACGCGCCGAGGGTTCGGCTGCCCTCGTAGTCGCCGACCGCGAACAGGTGGCGGACGTGGTCGAGCAGGAGCAGCCTCGCCGGTCGTTCCTCCGCGTCGGGCAGGGCCGCAGCGACGTGCGGCGCGAGTTCGCGGAAGCGGGGCCAGTTGTGCGACTCGTCGGGCTCGCCGGGGTTGGCCGCGCCGAGGACCGCGCGAGCGTGCGCCGCCGTGGCCTCCTGCTCGTCGGGTGTCAGCAGCGACCGCGCGCCCTCCTGGACCAGGCCGTGCACCTGGATGCGGCCGACGGTGGAGTGAGCCC
Organism: Actinosynnema sp. NPDC050801; assembly: GCF_040673975.1. Classification (NCBI taxonomy): domain Bacteria; kingdom Bacillati; phylum Actinomycetota; class Actinomycetes; order Pseudonocardiales; family Pseudonocardiaceae; genus Actinosynnema; species Actinosynnema sp. NPDC050801. Next base: position 6,941 of record NZ_JBFAQZ010000020.1, read on the forward strand.
GGATCAGCGCCACCCGTTCCAGCACCTCCACCGCGGCACGCGTTCCGGGTCACCGAGCACGTCACCGAACGGCGCGGGCAGGTCGCCGCCGGCGGCGAGCACGTCCACCGGGATCGGCGCGTCGGCCAGGAAGGCGCACAGGTCGAGCACCACCGCGGCGTCGGGCGCGTGCGAGCGCAGCGCCCCGATGGTCACCGACCACGGCGCGCGTGGCGCCGACGACCGGAGGGTGTGCGCCTTCAGCAACCGCACGTAGTCCAAGACCGCGATGTCGGTCTCGGCGAGCCAGGCGGACGCGTGCCGCACCGCGAGCGGGTGGTCTTCGAGCACGGCCGCCACCCGGTCGGCGTCCACCGGGCTCAGTCGGGGTGCCTTGCCGCGCAGCAGGGCGACGCTCTCCCTCCTGGTCAACCCGCCGACCCGGAGCACCCGAATCCGAGCAATTCTCGACTGGTGCCGGGGTCGGCCGGCGGACCTGCGCGAGGCGGCGGTCCCGGTCCGCCGGCCACCCCGGGCCGTGACCCCGGCTCCTACCAGGCGTACGCCTCCGGCGCGGGCTTGCTGCCGTTCGGGCCCGGGGCGGGGAAGAGGTCGTCCAGCTTGGCCAGGACGTCCGCGTCCAGCTCGATCTCGGTCGACCGGAGCGAGCCGTCCAGTTGGGACTGGGTGCGGGGGCCGATGATCGGTGCCGTCACGCCTTCCTGGTGCAGCAGCCAGGCCACGCCGACGTGCGCCGGGTCCTCGCCCAGGTCGGCGGCCAGCTTCTCGTAGGCCTCGATGGCGTCACGGTGCTTCTCCAGGGCCTCCAGGCCGCGCCCCGCGGTGCCGCGCGACCCGCCGCCCTCGCGTTGCTTGCGCAGCACACCGCCCAGCACCCCGCCACCCAGCGGCGACCACGGGATCACGCCGACGCCGTAGTGCCGCGCGGCGGGCAGGACTTCCAGCTCCGCGAAGCGGTTCACCAGGTTGTAGATCGACTGCTCGCTGACCAACCCCAGGAAGTGCCGGCTGCGCGCCGCCTCCTGGGCCTGCGCGATGTGCCAGCCGGCGAAGTTGGACGACCCGAAGTAGAGCACCTTCCCCTGCTGCCGCAGCACGGAGAAGGCCTCCCAGATCTCGTCCCACGGCGTGTTCCGGTCCACGTGGTGCATCTGGAACAGGTCGATGTAGTCGGTCTGCAACCGCTGCAACGACGCGTCCGCCGCCCGCCGGATGTGCAGCGCGGACAGCCGTCCCTCGTTCGGCCAGTCCCCCATGTCCCCGTACAGCTTCGTGGCGAGCACGGTCTTCTCCCGCCGCCCGCCGCCCTGGGCGAACCAGCGGCCGATGATCTTCTCGGTGATGCCCTCGCCCCGCTGCCACCCGTAGACGTCGGCGGTGTCGAAGAAGTTGATGCCGTGCTCGTGCGCCCGGTCCATGATCGAGTGGCTGTCGGCCTCCGACGTCTCCGGGCCGAAGTTCATCGTGCCGAGGCACAGGCGGGACACGGACAGGCCGGAACGGCCGAGCTGGGTGTACTCCATGCCGCCAGCCTGCCGGATGCCGATCGCCTGGACCACCCGGTGGCCGGCGCGTGGGCCGGCAAAAGGCGCATTCGCGCGAAAACCCCCTCCACCAGGGGCATTGCCGTGGTTAAGATCCGCGCGAACCCGCTCCGGCGGGTGTGAAGGGCTGGGGGGCCTGCATGGGGGGAATCGCGCCTGACCGCGTCGTGCCACGGGACGGGGTCGCGCTGCCGCACGCCGTGCTGCTGCTGCTCGCCGCGATCGCCGCCGCGGTCGTCGCCCAGGGCGGCTACTACCTGCACGGACGCCTCTTCACCGGCGCGCTCGTCGCGTTCGCCCTGGTCCTGGCGCTGCGCAACCGCCCGGACGCGGGTCTGCTGCCGGTGGCGTGCGCCGCGCTGGCCGCGTGGACGGTGCTGCGCGCAGTCCTGAACGGCACGGTCACCGACGCGCTGCCCACGGTCGCGGCCCTCGGCTGCCTGGTCGCGGCGGCGTTCGTGGGCCGACGCACCGACGTCGCGCAACGGGAGCTGTGCGCCTCGCTCCTCGTCGGCGTGGGCGTGCTGGTCGCGTTGACCGGCTGGGTGGCCGTGGTGTGGCGGATCCCGTCCTGGTCGGTGGTCGCAGACGGCCTGGCCCGCGCCGCGTCGACCCTCACCTACCCCAACGCCGCCGCCGCCCTGCTCGCCGCTCTCGCCGTGCTGGCACTGGCCCTGCACACCGGCCGCCCGCGCTCGTTGCCGCTGGCCGGCGCGGTGTACGCGCTGGTGGTCGGCGTGGGCGCGACGCTGAGCCGTGCCGGGTTGCTCGCGCTGCTGGTGGGTTTCACCGCACTGGTGATCTTCAACGGCGTCCGCGCCACCCTGCGGCACGCCGGTCCGGCCGGGCTCGGCGCGCTGGTCGCCCTCGGCGCGCTCGCGCCGTCGTTCCCCGTCGCCGAACCGGCCCGACCCGGCCTCGCGCTGGTCGGCCTCGTGGCCGGCCTGGTGATCACCCTCGGCCTGAGCCGGTTGACGGCGGTGCTCCGGCTGATCGCCGTGGTGGCCGGGTTCGCCGTCGCCGTGGTCGCCGGGCTGCTGGTGCACGACCTGGGCCGGCTGCTCAAGGGCCGGGTCTCGACGAGTTCACCGGACCGCACCGGCGCGACGGGCGCGGCGCTGGACCACGTCGCCGCGCGGCCGTTGGCCGGGACGGGGCCGGGCCGGGGTTGGTTCGTGTTCACCACGCCCTCCGGCGACGCCCGCGTGATGCGGTACGTGCACAACGAATACCTCCAGGTGCTGGTCGAACTCGGGGCGGTCGGCCTCGGCCTCGTGCTGCTGGTCCTGGCGGCCCTGGCGGCGACGGTCTGGCGGGGTCGGGTCGGCGCGGGTGGCGCCGGAGGCACGGAAGGCGCGGGTGGTGTGGAAGGCGCGGGTGGCCTGGGCGAAGGCCGGGCGCTGTGGGCCGGAGCCGCCGCCGCGCTGGTCGTGCTGCTGGTGCACAGCGGGTTCGACTTCCTGTGGCACCTGCCCGTGATCGTGCTGACCGCCGGGCTGCTCGCCGGACTGGCCGGCGCCCCCACCGAACCCGGCGCCGAACCCGGTCCCGAACCCACTGCCGGCACACCCGTGGCAGCAGTCCCCACCGCAGAGGAGAACCAGTGAAGTTCGCATCCATCCGGAACGTGCGGCCGGCCAGGGCCGCGGCCGTCCTGGCCGTCGTCGCGGGCGCGGTCCTCGCGTCCGTGCTGCCGTCCAGCGCCGACGTGAGCGCGCAGTCCCCGTCGCAGCCCGCGATCCAGCTCCAGGCGCAGGCGGAGAGACTGGCGCGCGGCGCGGCGGTCAAGATCGACGTGCAGATCGTCTGCCCGCCGCCGGGCTACGCCTACGTCAACGTCCGGCTCACCCAGCGCGTCGGCCCGGCCATCGCGAGCGGCTCGGGCTACGCGCAGCCGTTCTGCACCGGCAGCACGCAGACGGTCACCGTCTCGGTGCACGCCGCGGAGTACCCGTTCCGCGCGGGCACGGCCTTCGCGTCGGCCACGCTGAGCGGCCCGTTCAACGGCCAGGTCACCGACGACCGCGAGGTCACGATCGTCAACCCGTGACGTGGCGGGGGCTCATCGTCGTGGTGGGCCCCCACCGGTCCGGGCGAAGTACGCCTTGGTCGAGGACTCCAGCGCGGCGGCGCACGCGGCGATGACGGGGTGGCCGCCGGCACCGCGGCGGTAGGCGATGCGGGTGCGGCGGTGGACGTCGAGCGGGACGAGCCGGACGTCCGAGGGCGGGTGCGCCGCGCCCAGTTCCGGCACGAGCGCGACGCCTTGCCCGGCGGCGACCAGGGCGAGCACGGCGGTGAAGTCGTCGGCGTGGTGGCGCACCCTCGCCGCGAACCCCGCCGCCTGGCAGACCCTCATCGCCGCGGTGTGGCAGAGCGTGCCGGGGCTGCCGACGATCCAGGCCTCGTCCCGGGTGCGCCCGATCGGATCGCCGGGGTCCGGTGAGCGGGTGGCAGGCACGGCCAGGAACACGGTCTCGTCCAGCAGCCGCACCGAGTCCACGCCGGGGTCGGGTTCGACCGGTGCGACGTCGTAGTCGTGCCACAGCGCCACGTCGAGTCGGCCGTCGCGCAACGCGTCGGGCACGTCGACGGGGTCCAGCTCGGTGACCATGAGGTCGAGCGCCGGGTGGTCGTGGCCCAACGCGACCAGCGCCGACGGCAACAGGGTCGGCACGGCGCTGGGGAACGCGCCGATCCGCACGGCGCCGGACAGGCCGGTGCGTGCGGCGGCCACCGTCGCGGACGCGGCTTCCAGGGCGGCCAGGATGGTTTCGGCGTGCTCGACGAGCGCGCTGCCCGCCGGGGTGAGGCGGACGCCGCGACCGGTGTGTTCCAGCAGCGGGACGCCCGCCTCGCGTTGCAGGGCGGCGAGCTGCTGGGACACGGCCGACGGCGTGTAGGCGTGGGCCCGGGCGACGGCCGCGATCGTGCCCAGGTGTGCCAGGTCCCGCAGCAGGCGCAGTCGGCGGACGTCGAGCATCAGTTCAGCTTACGGTTTCGTTGAGCAATGCGAACTGGTTCTTCACGGTCTCGCGCGGCAGCCTGGGGCTCATGACGTTCACCGGTTTGTTCGTCCCGCTGATCACGCCGTTCGACCGTGCCGGGGCGGTGGCGCTCGACGCGCTGGAAGCCCTCGCCGTCCGCGTCCTGGACGCCGGCGCACGGGGCCTGGTCGCGTTGGGCACCACGGCGGAACCGTCCGCGCTCACCCCCGACGAGCAGCGGGCCGTGGTCGAGGTGGCGTCCCGGGTCTGCCAGGAGCGCGACGCCGCGCTCGTGGTCGGCGCGAACACCGCGGCGGCACTGCGGGCGTTGGCCGACCGGCCGCAGGTGACGGCCGCGCTGACCACGGTGCCCTCGTTCGTCCGCCCCGGCGAGGAGGGCGCGCTGGCCCACCTGACCCGGCTCGCCACCGACAGCCCGGTGCCGCTGATCGTCTACGACATCCCGTACCGGACCGGGCAGTACCTGTCCGCGGCGACGTTGCGGCGGCTGGCGGACGTGCCGGGCGTGGTGGGCCTGAAGTACGCGGTGGGCGGGATCGACGCCGACACCGTCGCGTTGTTCGCCGACCGGCCGTCGCTGGCGGTGCTCGGCGGCGACGACGCGTTCATCTCGCCGTTGTTGGCGCTCGGCGCGCACGGCGGCATCCTGGCCTCGGCGCTCGTGGCGACCGGCGAGTTCGTCCGGTTGATCGAGGCGTGGCACGCCGGGGACGTGGCTCTGGCGCGTGATCTGGGCGGGCGGTTGAGCTCGCTGTCGGCGGCGCTGTTCGCCGAGCCCAACCCCACCGTGATCAAGGGCGTGCTGCACGCGCAGGGCCTCATCCCGACCCCGGACGTCCGCCTCCCGCTCCTGCCCGCCCACCCGGACAGCACGTCGGCCGCCCTGGAGGCGCTGGGCCGAACGCGTGAAAGTCGTGGGTCGACCGACACGCTGCCGACCCGGCGTTCGACCTAGTAGCGAGTGGCACCGAGTCGACCGGAGGTCCGATGGCGCCGAACCCGTTCCGGGTGCTGATCGTGCGGGGGTTCTGGAACCCGCCCCAGGCCGGTTCGGCGAGCAGCTGGCCGTGGTCGACGAGCTTCTGCCGCGCCCTCTTCCAGGACTCGAACGGCTGGAGCGTGCGCGACTACTGGCTGCGCTCGACGTTCGGGCTGCTGAACCTCCAGTTCGACATCGAGGGCGGCGCGGCCGGGCTGAACCTGGAGGGCTTGGACGCCAACCACCTCGCGCACCGCCGGGAGGAGGCCATCGAGGCGGTCCGGAACCGGGCCCGCGCCGAGGACATCGACGTGGACGGCTACCACGGGTTCATCGCCCTGACCAACCCACCGCCGTCCCACGCCGGCTCCCGCGGCAACACGGCGCTGTTCGACCAGCACGGGTTCCTGGAGTTCTTCCAGCACGAGCTCGGTCACGTGCTGGGTTTCCAGCACGCGTTCGGCCCCGATGGCGGCGACGACGACCGGGAGACCGGGTACGAGGACGACTACTGCATCATGGGCAAGACGGGGCCGCAGAGCTTCACCATCCCCACGCCACCGCAGGCGTCGAGCGTGGTCACACCGCTGCGCGGCGACTTCTGGCAGACCGGCCGACGACTCGCCACGGCCAACCTGCACCGGACCTACCCGGCGGAGTTCGCGCCCTGGGTCCGGCGGGTCGGCATGAACCAGGTCGCCACCGTGGCCGGGTCGAGCTCCGTCGCCGAGATCGGGTCGCACATGTCCGTGCTCGCCGTCCTCACCCTCCCGGGCGGGGCCGAGGTCACGGCCGAGTACCGGGTGCCGACGGTCGACGACCGGGGCGTCACGCCGGCCGTCGTGGTCCACTCGATCGGGTTGCGCGATCTGGGGGTGAGGGACGACGGGCTGCCTTATCGCGAGGTCAACCCGATCTACTTCGAGGGCACGCTGCAACCGCGCGTCGGTGCGCAGCTGTCGATCGTCGCCGGCGTGACCCTGCGGGTCGAGTCGACCGAGTTCCCGGGGACGATCGTGGGAACGCGGCCGCCGGTGGTCCAACTCAGGTTCGTCTGACCGACCGGAGGTCCCGGGTCATGTTCGCGCACCTCGGCTCGTACATCACCGACCACGCGGTCCAGGAGTGCCTGGACCTCGCCGCGGCGGCGTTCCACCGGTACCGGCTCGACGTGTGGTTCCCGCCCGAGGAGGGCGATTTCGTCATCGTCGGCGGTGACGACCGGCTCGCGGTCCAGGTGTCGTGCATGGCGATGCAGGAGGGCACCTGGGTGACCGTGGTGGGTTACGGGTCCGACTCCTCCGCCGCCGAGTACGGCCGCAACGCGATCCGCGCGCACATGACGAACCCCGCGTCGCCGCCGATCCCGCCGCCCTGAGGCGTGCGGGACACCGTCACCCCCTGCCGGGCCACCCCCTGCCGGATCACCCCTGCCGGGTCGCGCCTGCCGGATCACCCCTGCCGGGCCACTTCTGCCGGATCACCCCTGCCGGGTCGCGCCTGCCGGGTCACCTCTGGTGGGTCACCCCTGCCGGGTCACCTCTGCCGCACGCCTGCTCGCCACACCGCGTGGGTGAGCGGGACGCCCGGTCGGTAGGCCAGGTGCGTGGTCGAGGGTGCGTCCAGGACGTGGACGTCCGCGCGGGCGCCCGGTGCCAGGTGGCCGATGTCGGTGCGCCGCAGGGCTTTCGCGCCGTTCAGGGTGGCGGCGGTGATGGCTTCCTCGACGGTCATGCGCATCTGGAGGACTGCCGTCGTTATGCAATATGCCATCGAGGTGGTGTAGGAGCTGCCCGGGTTGCAGTTGCTCGCCAGGGCGACCGTCGCGCCCGCGTCGAGGAGCCGGCGGGCCGGTGGGAGCGATTGCCGGGTCGACAGGTCGCAGGCGGGGAGCAGGGTGGCGACGGTCTCCGAGTGCGCCAACGCGTCGACGTCGGCGGCGGAGAGGTACGTGCAGTGGTCGACGCTCGCCGCGCCCAGCTCGACGGCCAGCCGGACGCCCGGCCCCTCACCCAGCTGGTTCCCGTGCACGCGCAGGCCGAGCCCCTTGCCCTTCGCCGCCTCCAGCACGGCTCGCGACTGGTCCGCGTCGAACGCGCCCTGCTCGCAGAACACGTCCGCCCACCGCACGTGCGGGGCGACGGCGTCGAGCATCTCGCCGATGACCAGCGCCACGTACTCGTCCGCGTCGGCTCCCGGGGGCACGAGGTGCGCGCCGAGGAAGGTGACCTCGTCGGCCGCCGCCGCCGCGATCCGCGCAGATCGCACTTCGTCTACGGTATTCAATCCGTAGCCGGTCTTGGTCTCGATCGTCGTGGTCCCCTGCGCCACGGCTTCGGCCACCAGCCGTCGCACATTGTCTACAAGATCCGGGTCGGAAGCGGCCCGAGTGGCCTCGACGGTTTTCGCAATACCGCCTGCTGTATACGGTATACCGGCCATCCGCGCCTCGAACTCGGCCGTCCGATCGCCCGCGAACACCAGGTGCGTGTGGCTGTCCACCCAACCGGGCAGGACCGCCCGGCCTCCGACATCGACCCGCACGTCGGCGGCCGGCGCGGACGCGGCGGGCCCGGCCCACGCCACCCGGTCCCCGGTGAGGACGAGCGCGGCGTCGGCGAGGCGGCCGAGTTCCGGGTCGTTGGTGGTCAACTCACCGATGCCGGTGATGATCGTGCTGGTCACGACCGCACGAACCGCTGCCACGCCGACGCCGGGAACACCAAGGCACCTGCGTCGGGCTTCTTCGAGTCCCGCACCCCCACCGCTGGACCGGCGAAGGCAACCTCGACGCAATTGCCACCACTGCCACCACCGCTGCGGCCGCTCTTCCGCCACACCAGGTTCATGACGCTCCTCACGGACGCAGAAACCGGCGCCAGGCGGACGCCGGGAACGCCAGCAGGCCGGCGTGGGGGTTCTTCGAGTCCCGAACCGCCACCTCAGGAGCCGAGAAAGCGACCTCGACGCAGTTGTCGTTGTTGCCGCCACCGCTGCGGCTGCTCTTCCGCCACACAAGTCCCGACTGGTCCACAGTGGACACCGGACCGCCTCTCATTCGCGCTCGGCAAGAATCCGCTCGATCAAGGCGATCGAATCCTCCGGACCGAGCGCCTGCACGAGCAGGTGGTCGATCCGCATTCTAGCTCGCCGGACCTGTTCCGGATCTTCGATGTGGAGCGAACCTGTCGCGTGCGAGACGTAGAGCAACGACGGATCTTCGGCGTCCGAGAATTCGAGCAGCGCGAAAGCCCCCTCTTGACCGGCATGGGCACCCAGGTCCCTCGGCAACACTCGAAGGGTCACTGTGTCCAGCTCAGCAACCATCACCAGGTGGTCCAGCTGGTCGCGCATGACCTCCGCGCCGCCGATCCGCTGCCACAAGGCGCTCTCGTCGATGAGGGCGACCAGCCGGAGCGGATTCCCCTCGGAGGTCAGGCGCTGCTGGCGGATCATGCGGACTTTCACCTGGGTGGCCAGTTCAGGCTTGGTCCGCTTGAGTGAATTGGCCTCCAGGACGGTGCGCGCGTACGACTCGGTCTGCAGGAGACCAGGGATCAGGACGAGCGCCAGTTCCCACACCCTCGACGCTTCGGTCTCGACATCGACGTAACCCATGTCCCGCAGGCCGAAGGCTGTCCACCACCCAGGCCGCAGCGCCTCCCGCACCTGGTCGACGAGGTCGGGGTCGTAGTGGTCGTAGACGTCCATCATGGAGCGGGCGAGGTGGACGTCGAGCTTGGTCTCGCCCGCCTCCAGGCGGTAGAGGCTGTTGCGGTGCTTGTCGAGTGCGGCGGCGGCGTCCTCGATGGTCATTCCAGCCGCTTCCCGCATCCGGCGGATGCGGCGGGCCAGTTTCCGGCGGCGGAAGGGTGGGCGTGCTGGCGGCATGCGGCCCATGATGGTGAGCGGGACCGACAACACCGGGATTCCCGCCACCCGATCAGGTGAGTGCCTCCGTCAGCAGCCTGGCGACGTCGCCCAGCTGCTCGTGACCACCGTCGCGGGCCACGACCTTTCCGCCGACCACGACGGTGGTCACGTCCGAGGCGGTGGCGGCCAGCACGACCTGTTCGGGCTCGGTGCCGGCGGTTCGGATCGAGTTCACTCGAACGGCTACGAAATCGGCAGGGGAACCGACTTCCAGCCGGCCGGCCTCGGGCCAGCCGATGGCGGCGTGGTTCGTCAGCGCGCCAACGAGTTCCGCCGGGGTGAACCGGCCGCGTTGGCCGGTGCGCAACCGCTCGTTGTGCTCCAGGGCGCGCGCTTCCAACAAGGGGTCGATCACCGCGTGCTGGTCACTGCCCAACGACAACGGCGAACCGGCCTCCACCAGCTCGCGCGCGGGACCGATGCCGTCTGCCAGGTCCGCCTCCGTGGTCGGGCAGAAGCACACCCCCGTCCGCGTCGACCCAAGCAGGCCGATGTCCTTCGCGGACAGGTGCGTCCCGTGCACGGCCGTCGTGCGCGGCGTGAGGGCGCCCGCCTCGGCCAGCAGCTCGGTCGGCGTCATGCCGTACGCCTCCAGGCACGCCTGGTTCTCGGCCGGTTGCTCCGACAGGTGCACGTGCAGCGGCCGATCGGGGAACGCGCCCGCTACCAGCGACAATGTTTCACGTGGCACCGCGCGGACCGAGTGGATCGCCGCGCCGATCTTCGTGTTCTCGTCGCCGCGCAGCTCAGCGACCCGGTCGAGCCACCTGTCCCCGGTCCCGTCGGAGAACCGCTCCTGCACCCCCCGCACGGGTTGACCGATCCCACCCGCCAGGTAGCAAGCGTCCAACAGGGTGATGCGGATCCCGGCGTCACGGGCGGCCTGCCGCAGGGCCTCCCCCATCTCGTTGCCGCCGCCGTGCAGGTAGTGGAACTCGCCCACCGCCGTCACCCCGGCCACGGCCATCTCCGCGTACACCGCCGTGGCCAGCTTCCGGTACCGCTCGGGCGTCAACCCCTCCGCCACCGCGTACATCCGGTCGCGCCACGTCCAGAACGTGCCGCCGTCCGAGTGCGTGCGCCCGCGCAACGCCCGGTGGAACGCGTGCGAGTGGGCGTTGGCGAACCCCGGGAAGACCAGGCCGTAGAGCCGTTCCACGCCAAGGGGGATGGTGTCCACAGCGGACGCGGACGCGATGACGCCCTTGTCGACCCGCACCAGCACCCGGGACGTGATCCCGTCCGGCAACCACGCCCGCTCGCACCAGAAGCTCTTCATCGCGTCAAGTGCTCCAACGTCGTCGCCAGCGCCACCACGCCCGCGGCGCAGTCGTCCGCCTCGGCGAACTCCTGCGGCGCGTGGCTGATCCCGGTCGGGTTGCGCACGAACAGCATGGCGGTCGGCACGTGGGAGGCCAAGATCCCGGCGTCGTGACCGGCGCCGGTCGGCAGCGCCGGGGTGTCGGCGCCGAGCGCGTCGCGGATGCCGGCCATGAGGTCGGGGTCGAAGTGCACCGTCCCGCCCCAGCTCTCCTCGGCCACCCGCACCTCGCAGCCCTCCTCGGCCGCCGCCGCACGCGCCTCCGACGTGATCCGGTCGACCACCTCACGGGTGCGCGGCTCGTCCTCGGCCCGCGCGTCCAACCACACGTCGACGGACGAGGCGATCACGTTGGTGCCACCGGGGTTGGGCACGATCCGGCCCACGGTCGCGCGGGCACCCGAAGTCGCCGCACGGCGCGCGGCCAGCACCATCGCGGCGGCCGGCAGCATCGGGTCACGCCGGTCCTCCACGAGGGTCGCGCCGGCGTGGTTGCCCTCACCGGTGAACGTGTACCGCCACCGCCCGTGCGCGAGGATCGAACTGGCCAACCCCACCGGCACCGTCAAGCCGCGCCCCTGCTCGACGTGCAGCTCGACGAATGCACCGATGGACGACAGCGCGCGGTCGTCGCGGCCCATCCGCAACGGGTCGAACCCCGCGGCGTGCGCGGCCTCGCCGAACGTGATGCCGTCCGCGTCGACCAGCTTGCACGCGGCTTCCGCGGTGATCGCGCCGGTCATCAGGCGCGACCCGAGGCAGGCCACGCCGAAGCGCCCGCCCTCCTCCTCCACGAACACGACGACCGCCAGCGGCTTGGCCGGCGTGAAGCCGCGGGCCCGCAGCACGTCCACCGCCTGCAACGCCGACACGACACCCAGCGGCCCGTCGAACGCACCGCCACCGGGCACGGAGTCGAGGTGGCTGCCGGTGATCACGGCGTCCGGACCGGGCTCGCCCCACCACGCCCAGATGTTGCCGTTGCGGTCGGGCCGGACGTCCAAGCCGCGGCGCTCGGCCTGCTCCACGAACCAGGCGCGCAGCTCCCGCTCGACGTCGTCGAAGCCGTGGCGGGAGTAGCCGCCACGCCTGCGGTCGCGCCCGACGTCGGCGATGTCCGCGAGGTCAGTCATCGGCGCTCATCGGGATCGGCACGTGCTTGCGCGCGGCGACGTCGATCGCCCGCTGGTAGCCGGCGTCGACGTGCCGGATGACACCCATGGCGGGGTCGTTGGTCAGCACCCGTTCGATCTTCTGCGCGGCCAGCGGGGTGCCGTCGGCGACGGTCACCTGACCGGCGTGGATGGACCGGCCGATGCCGACGCCCCCGCCGTGGTGCAGCGAGACCCAGGTCGCCCCGGACGCGGTGTTGACCAGGGCGTTGAGCAACGGCCAGTCGGCGATGGCGTCCGAGCCGTCGGCCATCGCCTCGGTCTCCCGGTACGGCGACGCGACCGAGCCGCAGTCCAGGTGGTCGCGGCCGATGACGATGGGCGCGGACAGCTCGCCGGAGGCCACCATCTCGTTGAACTTCAGGCCGGCGAGGTGGCGCTCGCCGTAGCCGAGCCAGCAGATGCGGGCGGGCAGGCCCTGGAACTCGACCCGCTCACCGGCCATCCTGATCCACCGCGCGAGCTGCTCGTTGTCCGGGAACAGCTCCAGGATCGCCCGGTCGGTGGCCGCGATGTCGGCCGGGTCGCCGGAGAGCGCGGCCCAGCGGAACGGCCCCTTGCCCTCGCAGAACAGCGGCCGGATGTAGGCGGGCACGAAGCCGGGGAAGTCGAACGCCCGCTCGCAGCCGCCCGCCTTGGCCTCGCCGCGGATCGAGTTGCCGTAGTCGAACACCTCGGCGCCGCGGTCGAGGAAGCCGACCATGGCCTCGACGTGGTCGGCCATCGACTCGCGGGCGCGGTCGGTGAACTCGTCGGGCTTCTTGGCGGCGTAGTCGGGCCAGTCCTCGACCTCGACGCCCTTCGGGCAGTACGCCAGCGGGTCGTGCGCGGAGGTCTGGTCGGTCACGATGTCGACCGGCACGTCGCGGCGCAGCAGTTCGGGCAGCACCTCGGCGGCGTTGCCGATGAGGCCGACGGACAGGGCGCGGCCCTCGGACTTCGCGGCGAGCACGCGGGTGATCGCGTCGTCGATGTCGTCGGCGATCTCATCCAGGTAGCGGGTCTCCACGCGACGACGTGCGCGCTGCGGGTCGACCTCGATGCAGAGCGCCACGCCCTCGTTCATGGTGACCGCAAGCGGTTGCGCGCCGCCCATGCCACCGAGGCCCGCGGTGACGGTGAGCGTGCCGCGCAGGGTGCCGTTGAACCGCTTGTCGGCCACGGCGGCGAACGTCTCGAAGGTGCCCTGGAGGATGCCCTGGGTGCCGATGTAGATCCACGATCCGGCCGTCATCTGGCCGTACATGGTGAGGCCCTCGGCTTCCAGGCGGCGGAACTCGGGCCAGTTCGCCCAGTCCGGCACGAGGTTGGAGTTGGCGATGAGCACGCGCGGCGCCCACTCGTGCGTGCGCATGACGCCGACCGGGCGGCCGGACTGCACGAGCAGCGTCTCGTCGTCCGCCAACTCGGCCAGCTCGCGGCTGATGGCGTGGAAGCTCGGCCAGTCGCGGGCGGCCTTGCCCGTGCCGCCGTAGACGACGAGGTCCTCGGGCCGTTCGGCGACGTCGGGGTCGAGGTTGTTGTGGAACATCCGCAGCGCGGCCTCGGTCGACCAGCTGCGGGCGGTCAGTTCGGTTCCTCGGGCGGCGCGCACCATCAGAGGGCTCCCTTCCGGATGAGGTCTTCGGCGGCGGCGATCTCGGGCGCGAGGTGGCGGTCCGGGCCGGGGCCCCCGACGTGCTCGCGGAGCTTCGCCACGGCCGCCGCGGTGGCCGGGGCGGGCTTGAGCGGCGCGCGCAGGTCCAGGGCGCGCGCGGCGGTCAGGAACTCGATCGCGAGCACCCGGCGCAGCCCGTCCACGGACTGGCGCAGCTTGCGCGCGGCGGACCAGCCCATCGAGACGTGGTCCTCCTGCATCGCGCTGCTCGGGATCGAGTCGACCGAGGCGGGCACGGCCAGGCGCTTGAGCTCGCTCACGATCGCGGCCTGCGTGTACTGGGCGATCATGTGGCCGGAGTCGACGCCCGGGTCGTGGGCCAGGAACGGCGGCAGGCCGTGCGAGCGGTTCACGTCGAGCATCCGGTCGGTGCGGCGCTCGGCGATGCTCGCCACGTCCGCGGTGGGGATGGCGAGGAAGTCCAGCACGTAGGCGATCGGCGCGCCGTGGAAGTTGCCGTTGGACTCGACCCGGCCGTCGGCCAGCACCACCGGGTTGTCGATGGACGACGCGAGCTCGCGGTCGGCGACGGTCTCGGCGTACGCGACGGTGTCCCGGGCCGCGCCGTGGACCTGCGGTGAGCAGCGCAGCGAGTAGGCGTCCTGCACGCGGGTGCAGTCCGGGCCGCGGTGGCTGTCCATGATCTCGGAGTCGCGCAGGATCTCGGCCATGCGCCGCGCGGAACGCCCCTGGCCGGGGTGCGGGCGCAGGGCCTGGAGGTCGGCGGCGAACACGCGGTCGGTGCCCAGGAGGGCCTCCACGCTCATCGCGGCGGTGAGGTCGGCGACGTCGAGCAGGTAGTTCAGGTCCCGCAGCGCGAGGACCAGCATCCCGAGCATGCCGTCGGTGCCGTTGATCAGCGCCAGGCCCTCTTTCTCGGCCAGCCGGACGGGCCGGATGCCCGCCTCGGCCAGCGCCCGCGCGGCCGGGACCAGTGCGCCGTCGGCGTCGCGGACGTCGCCCTCACCGGTGAGGGCGAGGGCGGCGGCGGACAGCGGCGCGAGGTCGCCCGAGCAGCCGAGCGAGCCGAACTCGTGCACGACCGGGGTGATGCCGGCGTTGAGCATCGCGGCCATCGCCTCGGCCGTCTCCAGCCGGATGCCGGTGTGGCCGCTGGTGAGGGTCTTGAGGCGGAGCAGCACCAGGGCGCGGACGACCTCGCGCTCGACCTCGGGACCCGCGCCCGCCGCGTGCGAGCGGACCAGGGACTGCTGGAGGGCGGCACGGCGGTCCGGCGGGATGTGCCGGACCGCCAGCGCGCCGAAGCCGGTGGACACGCCGTAGGTGGGCTCCTCGGCCGTGGCCAGGCGTTCGATGTGCGCGCGGGCGGTGGTGACCGCCTCGCGCGCCGCCTCCGTGATCTCCACGCGCGCGTCGTCCCGGGCCACGGCGTGGACGTCGTCGCGGGTCAGGGGTTTCGGACCCAGCTGCACGGGTTGCTGCATGTGCCCATCTCAACCCGGCAGCCGGATCCGCACGACCCGACATCCGCCGATCGTGTCTGGTATCCGAGACGCGCTGGCCAACCCAAATCCGTCGTCACACGTCCTGAGCCACCGGTAGCGTCACGAAAACCACCATGGGGGGTGACCATGAGTGTCCGCGTGCAGAACCTGACCAGGACATTCCGCAAGGGCAAGGGCTGGCGGCCCAAGGGCGACGAGGTGACCGCGCTCGACGGGCTCACGCTGGACGTGCCGGACAACGAGGTGCACGGGCTGCTCGGCCCGAACGGCGCGGGCAAGACCACGCTGTGCAAGATCCTGTCCACGATCCTGCTGCCCACCTCGGGCACCGCCGAGGTGCTCGGCCACGACGTGGTGACCGGCGCGGCCGAGATCAGGTCCCGGATCGGCATCGTGTTCGGCGGCGAACGCGGCCTGTACGGCAAGCTCACGGCGCGGCAGACGCTGCGCTACTGGGCCGCGCTGTACAAGATCTCGGACGCGCCGGCCAAGGCCCGCACCGGCGAACTGCTGTCCCGCCTCGGCCTCACCGACAAGGCCGATGACCTGGTGGAGACGTTCTCGCGGGGCATGAAGCAGCGCGTGCACCTGGCCCGCGGCCTGATCGGCGACCCGCGGCTGATCCTGTTCGACGAACCGACCACCGGCATGGACCCGGTGGCCGCGCGCGACTTCCGCAAGCTCATCGGCGAGCTGCGCGACGAAGGCCGCACGATCCTCATCACGACCCACGACATGGACGAGGCCGAGGAGGTCTGCGACCGCGTCACGCTGATCGACAGGGGCCGCGTGCTCGCCACCGAGTCGCCGCGCGGCCTGGCCGAGGTGTCCGGCCTGCACCGCTGGGTCGAGGCCGAGACGTCGCTGGACGTCACCGGCATCCCCGGTGTCGTGGACACCGAGACCCGCAACGGCCTGCTCCGGGTCAAGACCACCGACGACCGGGCGGCGCGCGCCGTGCTGGCCTTCCTGCTGGACAACGGCGTGCGCTCGGTCCACGCCGTCCCGCCCCGGCTGGAGGACGTCTACCTCGACCTCATCGGCCGTCGCGGCATGGAGGTGTGAGCGTGCGCCTGTTCCTGTCCGGGGTCCGCACGCAGTTCTGGCTGATCCGCAGGCAGCCCGACGAGCTGCTGACGCTGTGCACGATCCCGTTCACCGTGGTGATGATGCTGTCGATCGTGATGCACGCGGCCCGGCCCGACCTGGTCGCCAACGCGTTCCTCGCGCCCACCCTGATCGGGTTGTGGGGCTTCGCCACCGGACTGGCCACGACCGTGCTGGTCGGCGAGCGCTGGACCTCGACGCTGGAGCTGGGCATGGCCGCGCCCGGAGCCGTGCACTCCGTCTACCTGGGTCGGATCTCGGCGGTGATGGTGCTGGGCGTCGTCCCGCTCGGCGAGACGTGGCTGCTGGGCCGGCTCCTGTTCGGCGTGACGCCGGCGGTGCACCACCCCTGGGTGTTCTGGGCGGCCATGGCGGCGTCGGTGTTCGCGATGATCGGCACCA
Organism: Actinosynnema sp. NPDC050801; assembly: GCF_040673975.1. Classification (NCBI taxonomy): domain Bacteria; kingdom Bacillati; phylum Actinomycetota; class Actinomycetes; order Pseudonocardiales; family Pseudonocardiaceae; genus Actinosynnema; species Actinosynnema sp. NPDC050801. The sequence goes on from NZ_JBFAQZ010000020.1 coordinate 23,530, forward strand.
GCCTGCTGCTGGCGGCGTCCATGCTGCTGTCCAGGAACAGCAACAACTACCTGAACTTCCTCAGCTTCCCGATCTACCTGCTGTCCGGCGTGATGGTGCCGGTGCAGTACCTGCCGGAGTTCCTGCAACCGCTGTCCCACGTGATCTTCCTGTCGTGGTCGGCGGAGCTGATGCGCGACGCCATGGCCGTCGGGCCCGTCGCGGGTACCGGCTGGCGGCTGCTGGCGATCACCGGGCTCGGCGTCGCCGCGCTGGTCGGCGGGCGGGTGCTGCTGGCGGCGACCCTGCGCCGGGCGCGCGAGCTGGGGGTGGTGACGTATGCGTGACCAGCTGCGGGTGCTCAAGCACGGCCTGATCGCCTCGTGGACCATGTACTCGGCGTTCCAGACGTGGAAGACGTGGACGTTCACCTGGCTGTCCCGGCTGCTGATCCAGGCGTGCTTCTACGCCCTGATCGGCCGGATGCTCGGGTCGCAGCAGCAGGTCGACTACCTGCTCGTCGGCAACGTCGTCGCGGTCATGGCCATCGACGCGACCGTGGTCATCCTGCTGACCGTCGGCGAGCGGCAGTCCGGCACGCTGGCGCTGATGGTCGCCGCGCCGGCCAGCCACCTCACCACGTACCTGGGGCGGGGGCTGGTGAACCTCGGGTCGGGGGTGGCGGCGTCGACCACGGCGTTCCTGGTGCTGCCGCCGCTGTTCGGGGTGCGGCTGCCGTGGCCCTGGGCCGCCGCGGTGCCGTTGATGATCTTCGTGGTCGGGTTGTCGTGCTACTGCTACGGGACGTGCGTGGCGTCGTTCGTGCTCGGGTTCCCGTCGGCGCGGTGGCTGGCGCTCAACCTCAGCTACCTGGTGCTGATGACGTTCTGCGGGGTGAACGTGCCGACGTCGTTCTGGCCGGACTGGCTGCGCGCCGTCACGTCCGTGCTGCCGATGACGCACGGGCTGGCCGCGATCCGGGTGTTCATCGCGGAGGGACCGACTTCCACCGTGCTCGTGCGGCTCGGGCTGGAGGTGTGCGTGGGGGCGGCGTGGTTCGCGGTGGCGGCGGTGAGCTTCAACCGCATGGTCCGGCGCGGGCGCCGTGACGGCACGATCGAGTTCGGCGGCTGACACGCGGGGTGGGCGCACCTCCCTCGGCGCGCCCACCCCGCGTCAGCCCTACAGCGTGCCGATCCAGGCCACGTCCGGGTTGGCGTCGACGGACAGCGCCGCCGCCACCCGGGTCAGCACCTCGACCGGGGCGTGCTCGGTCTCCAGGTCGGGCGGCACGGGCTGGTCCTTGACGGTCTTGAACTCGTTCGGCTTCACGCGCACCTGGAGGTTCGGCGCGAGCTGGACGGCGAGCAGGCCGAACCCGTCGGCGGTGTAGTGCGCGGGCTTGCCGTCCACGGTGGTGGGGGTGGAGTTGGCCGGGGCCTCGGCGATCCGCAGCAGTTCCACGTCGTACCGGACGTCGTCGACATCGCTCGTGCCGGCGATTGTCCAGTCGGCGGCGCCCGAACCCCTCACCTCGACGTACGGGTACTCGTTGAGCGAGAACGGGATGCGCATCGACGTGGTGTCCGCCGCGACGGAGTCGGCGATCCGCCGCGTCTGCGCCCGGACGTCCACGCCGGTCACGTGCTCCAGGCTGACGCTGAGCACGCGGCCGGGGGCGACGTTCCAGTACAGGTTGTCGCCGAACCAGGCCGCCGTCGCGCCGCCGACCGTCGTGCGGTCGCCGACCGACGCGTTCTCGACCTTGGGTGCCATGTCGCCCGCGATGGTGGTGAAGACGGCGAAGCGGACCACCGGCGAGCCGGAATCCGTGGCACCGGGCGCGTAGATGCGGGACGTGCCCCACGGACCGATGGTGCGCTCACGCTCGGTGTAGCCGTCGAGCATCACCCCGGGCCGGTATTCGAGGGCACGGGTCGGCACGTCGGCGACCGGGACGGGTGCGGGCGCGGACGTGGTGCCGAGCTGCTGGGCGGGCGGGGCCTGGCCGGCGGTCGGCCCGTTCACGGTGGTCACCACCAGCGCGGCCGCGGCGGCCGTCGTGCCGGCGGCGGCGAGCACCAGGAGCAGGGGCTTGCGCGCCCGGCGCGGCCGGTGCAGGGCGGCGAGCACCGCTCCCGGCGGTGGCGTGCGCTCGGCCCGTTGGCGCAGGGCGTCGGTGATCAGGGTTTCGGTGGTGTCGTTCACAGCGACTGCCTCACGCGTTCGTCGGCGCGCAGCACTGCCAGCGCGCGGGAGATGTGACTGCGGACCGTGACCTGGGCACAGCCCAGGACGGTGGCGATCTCGGCGTCGTCGCAGCCCTCGTAGTAGCGGAGGACGACGGCGGCCTTCTGCTTGCGCGGGAGTCGGTCGATGCGCTGGAGCATCGCCTCCCGCTCGTCGTAGTGGTCGGTGTGGTCGGGTTGGGGCGGGTCGACGCCCGTGAGGGGGAGGTGCGCCTTCAGGCGGCGGCGCCAACCGAGGTACTCGTTGGTCACCATCCGCTTGAGGTACGCCGCCGGTGCGTCGACCGAGCCGATGCGCGCCCACTTCTGCTGTGCCCGGATCAGGACCTCCTGGACCACGTCCTGGGCCAGGTGCGGATCCCCGGTCAGCACGGTGGCGTAGCGCAGCAGCGGGGTCACCTGTGCGGCGGCGAACTCCTCGAAGCCGGTGCTCATACCCCTCCAATGCGCCCGCTCGCGGTTTTGTTGAGAATGGGTCGCGTGGGAGGCAGCAGCGACGTGCCGGCGTTGCGCCGGGGGCTCGCGGTGCTGCGCCTGCTGGCGAGCAGGCCGGGTCCGCTGTCGGCCGCGGCGGTGGCGCGTGAGCTGTCCCTGCCCAGGTCCACGACCTACCACCTGCTGGCGGAGCTGGCCGCCGCCGGGTTCGCGACCCACTTCCCCGAGGAGCGACGCTACGGGCTGGGCGTGGCCGCGTTCGAGCTCGGGTCCGCCTACCTGCGGCACGACCCGCTGGAGCGGCTGGCGCGGCCGGTGCTGCGGCGGTTGGTGGACTCGGTCGAGCGGACCGCGCACCTGGGCGTGCTGCACGGCGCGGAGGCGCTCTACCTGGTGCGGGAGCAGCCCCGGCACCCGACCACGATCGTGTCGGACGTGGGCGTGCGGCTGCCGGCGCACCTGACCGCGTCGGGCCGGGCGGTGCTGGGACGACTGCCCGCGGCCCAGGTCAGGGCCCTGTTCCCGGGCCCGTTCGTGGACCGGACCGGGCGGGGACCGCGCGACCTGCCCGCGTTGCGGCGCCTGCTGGCCGTCGAACGGCGGCGTGGGTGGGCGGTCGAGGACGGCTACGTGACGGCCGGGTTCGCGTCGGTCGCGGCACCCGTGTTCGACCACGGTGACCGCCCGATCGCCGCGATCACGGTGACGTTCCGGCACGTGTGCGAGGCCGAGTGCGGCGAGACGTGGCCGGACCTGGCGGCGGAGGCCCGCCGTGCGGCGGACGAGCTGACCAACCGCATCAGCGGCCGGAGTTGAGCGAGGCCGGTGCGCCGCCGCGGGCCTGCGCCGGGGCTGCTTCGCCCGGTCGAGCCGGGTCAGTCGACGGAACGTGCGGCTTGCCGGACCTCGTGCGCGCGCTCGTCGCGGAGGGTCACCGGTCCCGAGGTCGTCAGGCATGCCGGGTGTGTCGGCCACTGGATGGGGTGGTCCGCGGGATGTGCGGGCGAGAGCACCTGTGGCGCGGGAACCCTTGCACTGCACGTCTTCCGATGTGACATCCGCGAAGAGGGAGGATTCGTCGTGCACCCGTACCCCGGCCGCGTGCCCACCGCTTTGCACCCGGCCACGGCGGAGGTCCTGGCCGCGTTCGACGACTGGGTCGAGCCCGCCAAGGCGGCCGAGGCGCTGGACCACCTCACACCCGACACCGTCGACGAGGCGGTGCAGGTCCTGCTCGGGGCCGGGGCGCTGCTGGCCGAGGGCAGTGACGAGGCCGACCGCGACGACCGGGTGGCCACTCGATGGCGGACGTGGGCGCCGGAGGCGTCGTTCTTCCACTACGCCACTCAGGACACGCAGTACCGGGAACTCCAGGAGGGCGAAGCGGAGCTGATGAACAGGCGCGGCACCCGCGTGGACACCTCGGAGGACACCTCGGTGGCGGCCGCGGACGGCCCGACGCACACGATGTTCACCGAGTACCCGGACGCCGACCGCGTCATGCTGCCGCGGGTACCCGTCGACCTGCGCGTCCCCTACGACCGGGTGCTCTACGCGCGTCGGACCCACCGCGACTTCACCGACGACCCGGTCCCGCTGCCCACCCTGGCCACCCTGCTGTCGACCGCGTTCGGTCCGGTCGACTACATCGACTCCGGCCGGGGCGCGCTGTTCCGCCGCACCAGCCCTGCCGGCGGGGCACGCCAGGAACTCGACGCCTACCTCGGCGTCCTCAACGTCACCGGCGTCGAACCCGGGATGTACCACTACAACCTGCGTGAGCACTCACTGGAGCTGCTCTCCCCGGGCCTGGACCGCGACGAGGTGACCCACCTGTGCACGGGCCAGCAGTGGATCGGCCGCGCCGCGTTCGTCGTCGTGCTCGCCGCCGTCATCGACCGGATGAGCAGCAAGTACGAGATCCCCCGCTGCTACCGGGTCAGCCTGCTCAACGCCGGGCACCTCGGCCAGACCTTCGCCCTCACCGCCACCGCGCTGGGCCTGGGCCCGGCCCAGACCGGCGCGTTCCGCGACACACCGGTGGCCGAGCGGCTGGGCTTGGACAACATCGGCCACACCCCGCTCTACCTCCTGGCCGCCGGAGTGCCCCGACCCGACCCGAGGTGGGCTCCGCCGCAGGCGACCCTGGCCGTCTTCCGGGACACCGCCCTGCGTTGAAGCCGGGCCCGTCGGCGGCCGGGTCGGGAGAAGCTCCTCGGCCGCACGCACCGTCACGCGTGAGCACGTCGCTTGAACGCGCCGCGGCCCGGCCACCCACCGGGTGACCGGGCCGCGATTCGAACCGGGAGCTACAGCGTGACGGACTTCAGGAAGTCGGCCGCCACGTTCGCGATCGTCTCCTTGTCCACGTCCACCCGCTTGACCAGGTCCGCCAGCTTCTCCGTGGTCAGCGCCGCGGAAACCTTGTTCAACGCGTCCTTGCCCTTGGCGTCGACCGCGTCCGACCGCAGCAGCGGCACGATGTTCTGGGCCGGGTACATGGTCTTCGGGTCTTCCAGCTCCACGAAGTCGTTCGCCTTGATGTCCGCCGACGTCGTGTAGAGGTTGATCACCTGCACGGTGCCGTCCTTCAACGCGTCCACCGTGATCGGGCCGCCCGTGTCGGTGGTCTTGATCTCGGTGAACGTCACCCCGTACAGCTCCTTGACCTTCGCCTCCCAGCGCTGCGCCCACTCACCGGCCGCACCGAGCGCGTACTTGCCGGACCCGAGGTCGGCGATCGACTTCACCCCGCTGTCCGCGGTGGCCTTGGTCACCACCAGGACGTCCTTGTCCTCCGCGTCCGACTTCTCCAACACCTCCAGGCCCGCCGGCGTCTTCGACTTCAACGCCGTGTAGACCTCCTCGGCCTCGGTGGTGGTGTTGGTCTTGTCGAAGTAGTTGAGCAGGTTGCCCGTGTACTCCGGCACCACGCCGAGCGACTTGTCCTGCAACGCCTTCACCACCAGCTCACGGGCACCGATGCCGGACCGCACCGACACCTTCGCGCCGGTCGCCTTCAACGCGCCCGCGTAGACCTCGGCCAGGATCTTGTTCTCGGTGAAGTCGGCCGAACCGACCACGACCTCACCCGACGCGGCCTGCTGGCCGCTCCCGCCGAGGTCCTCCTTGGACCCGCACGCGGAGACGACCAGTGCGGCCGCCGCGATGACAACGGCCAATGTGCGCTTCATGCCGTACTTCCTCCAGATTCGGCGGGCGCCGGCTCTCCCCGGCGCCTCGGCTGTGCCCTGCTCGACCGCGCCGCACCGACCTGCGCGCTCGGAGTCACGGCGGACAGCCGCAAACCCGCGGGCACGACCAGCCTGCCGACGCCCGCGAGCACCACGTCCAGCACGACCGCGAGCAGCGCGATCAGGATCGCGCCGCCGACGAACTGCCCGTAGTCCAACACCCGCAGGCCGTCCAGCAGCGGACGTCCCAACGTCTCGATACCCACGTAGGCCGCCACCGACGCGGTCGCGACCACCTGCAAGGTCGCGTTGCGCAACCCGCCGACCAGCAGCGGCAGCGCGTTGGGCACCTCGACCTGCCAGAGCCGCTGCGCGCCGGTCATGCCCATGCCGCGCGCCGCGTCCACCACACCGCGGTCCACGTCCTGGACGCCCGCGTACGCACCGGCCAGGATCGGCGGCACGGCCAGCACGACCAGCCCGATGAGCACACCGGTCGTGCCACCGCCCGCGACCAGGTACAGGAACGTCACCAGCCCGAGCGTCGGCAGGGCGCGCAACGCGTTGCTGCCGCCGACGAGCACCACGCCGCCGCGCCCGGTGTGCCCGACGTACAGGCCGAGCGGCACCGCGATCAGGGCCGCGCCGAGCACCGCGCCCAGGCAGTACAGCAGGTGCACGCCGATCCGCACCGGGATCGACTTGCCGCCCGACCAGTTGACCGGGTCGACCAGCCAGGCGAAGGCGTCCGCGAAGATCACAGCCGCTCACCCGCCCGCGTCCAGGGCGTCAACCGGTCGCGCAGCAGCACCAGCAGCAGGTCGACCACCAGGGCCAGCACCAGCGTCAGCACGATGCCGACGATGATCGGCGCCAGGTAGCGCTGCCGGAACCCGTCGGTGAACAGCGTCCCGAGGCCACCCGTGCCGATCAGCGCGCCCACGCTGACCAGGCTGATGTTGCTGACGGACCCGACCCGCACGCCGGCCGCGAGCACCGGCACGGACAGCGGCAGCTCCACCGTCAGGAACCGGCGCAGCGGCCGGAAGCCCATCGCCGTGGCGGCGGCGGTGACGTGCGCGGGCACGGCGGCCAGCGCTTCGGCGACCGGCCGGACCAGCAGCGCGGTCGTGTAGACGGTCAGCGCGATGATCACGTTCAGCGGGTCGAGCACCTGCGTGCCGATGACCGCCGGGATGATCGCGAACAACGCCAGCGACGGAACCGTGTAGACCACGTTCGACAACCCGATCAACGTCGCGTTCACCCGGCGGAACCGGTGGCACAGCAGCCCGAGCACGATCGCCAGCACCACCGACACGGCCAGCGGGACCAGCGACAGGTAGACGTGGTCGAGCAGCATGTCCAGCAGCGCCGCCCTGGTGCCGGCGTCGCCGAGGTACTTCCCGATGTCACCCACGGCGGCTCTCGATCACGTCCAGCACCTGCCGCGCGGTGACGACGCCCGCCACCCGCCCGTCCGCGTCCACGGCCACGCCCAACCCGGACGGCGACGACAACGCGGCGTCCAGCGCGCCCCGCAGCGACGCGCCCACCTCGTACAGCGAGCCGCCCGGCACGACCGTCGAGTCCGGCGCGACCCAGCCCCTCGGCCGGTCGTCCGCGTCCACCACCAGCCGCCAGTCCGAAGAGGATCCCCGCTCGGCGCCCTCGGCGACCGTCGGCGCCCGCGCCACCTCGACCCCCGCGGAGTCCACAAAGGACAAGCTGCGGTAGCCGCGGTCCTTGCCGACGAAGCCGGCCACGAAGTCGTCCGCGGGCCGGGTCAGCAGCTCTGCGGGCGGCGCGTACTGGGCGAGGACGCCGCCGGTGCGCATCACCGCGACCTTGTCACCGATCCGGATCGCCTCGTCGATGTCGTGAGTGACGAACACGATGGTCTTGTCCAACTCGGCCTGCAACCGCAGCAGCTCGTCCTGCAAGCCCTCCCGCACCACCGGGTCGACCGCGCTGAACGGCTCGTCCATCAGCAGCACCGGCGGGTCCGCGGCCAACGCCCGCGCCACGCCGACGCGCTGCTGCTGCCCGCCCGACAGCTGCACCGGGTACCGGCGGCCGAGTTCGGCGGGCAGACCGACCAGCTCCAGCAGCTCGGCGGCGCGCTGACGCGCCTTGCGCCGGGTCCAGCCGGTGAGCAGCGGCACGGTGGCGACGTTGTCGAGCACGGTCCGGTGCGGGAACAGGCCGGCCTGCTGGATGACGTAGCCGATGCCGCGGCGCAGCGCGGGCGGGTCCACGCCCAGCACGTCCCTGCCGTCCACCAGGACGGTGCCCGACGTCGGGTCGACCATCCGGTTGACCATGCGCAGCGACGTGGTCTTGCCGCACCCGGACGGCCCGACGAAGACCGTGATCGTGCCCGCCTCGACCACCAGGTCGAGGCCGTTCACCGCGGTGGTCCCGTCGTCGAACCGCTTGGTCACGTCGCGGAACTCGATCACCCGTGGTCCTCCTGCCGATGGGCATCAAGCGTCGATCGACACTAGCCCGTCAGTCCGACCGCGGCACGGCGTTTCACCATGCGGTCAGTAGGCTGCACCGTTTGTGGCAACCGAACGAGTGCGAGCACTCCTCGCCGAACGCGGCACGCACGCCCGCAAGCTGAGGCGCGTGGTCGACCTGCTGACCGGTGACTGGCACACGTTGGCGGAGTTGGTCCGGCTGCCCGCCGTGCCGCGGCGCACCGTGCAGGAGCTGCTGACCGCGGTCGGTGACGACCTGGAGACCAGCGGCGACCGGTTCCGGTTGGCACCCGCCAAGGCCGCCGACTACGCCGGGTTCCGCGCCGGTGACGACCTGGTCGACCCGGTGGACGCACTGGTGTCGCGGCACACGTCGCAACTGCGGTCGATCCTGGCCGACATCGCCGACGTGCCGCCGCCGCTGGCCGCGCTGGACCACGTGCAGGCGACCGCGGAGACGGCGTTGAAGCGCGCGCTGTGGTTGGACACGACCTACGACCTGGCCGGGCGCACGCTGCTGTGCCTGGGCGACCACGACCTGACCTCGCTCGCGGTGTGCGCGGTGAACCCGTCCGTGGAAGTCGTGGTGGTCGACGTGGACGACCGGTTGCTGGAGCACGTCTCGCGGCGCGCCGGTGAGCGCGGGTGGTCGGTGCGGACGGTGCACGCGGACTTCCGGTTCGGCCTGCCGCCCGCCGTGCTGGAGTCGGCGGACCTGGTGTTCAGCGATCCCCCGTACACGCCGGAGGGCATGGCGTTGTTCGCCGGGCGGGCGATCGAGTGCCTGGCCGACCTGGCGCGGGGGCGGGTGCTGCTCGCCTACGGGTTCAGCGACCGGACGCCCGCGCTGGGGTTGAAGGTGCAGCAGGAGCTGCAACGGCTCGGGTTGGTGTTCGAGGCGATCCTGCCCGCGTTCCACCGGTTCGACGGCGCGCAGGCCATCGGCAGCGCGGCCGACCTGTACGTGTGCCGGCCCACGTCCCGCCGGTCGGCGTCGGCCTCGTCGGCCGCCAAGACGTCCATCTACACGCACGGCCCGCAGTCCGTGGAGGCGTCCGGGCCGGGGTCGGCGGCGTTGGCCGCCCTGGTCGACCTCGCGCCGCGGCCCGAGTCCTCGCCGCCGCCGAAGCCGCGCGCGCCGGGCTGGGCGGATCCGATCGGCAAGGGCGCGGCGTCGTTGGCCGTGGACCTGTCCGGCGACCCGGGACCGTGGCTGCTGCGCACGTTGCTGGCGTGCTCGCCCGGTCGGATGGCGGCGCTCGTGCCCAACAACCACCCGAACGTGGCGTCCGCGGCGGGCCAGCAGGAACTCAAGTCGTTGGTGGACACCAGGTTCGCGCTGCGGTTCCTGCGGTCCACTCCGGACGGCAAGCACTGCGTGGTGGTGGCCGACCAGGTGTTGGCGGGCACGCTGGACGTCGGCGGGCTGGCCGTGCGCGAGGTGCTGATGCGTGCGCACGGCAAGCTGGGCAACGTGTGGCGCGAGGCGCTGGTCACCGCGACGCACGGCGCGATGACCAAGCGGGAGGCGCGGGAGCGGATCGGCGAGCACGACGACCTGGAGCTGAGGTTGATCGACCTGCCGCGGCACCGGCTCGCCGAACTGCTGCCGCTGATCCGCGCGTCGGCGTCCCGGTAGCGGCCGGCCCCAACGGAATTGGGCGAAGCACCGCGTCCGGGACGTCCGCGGCGGTAACTTCCGTGGGAACCTGGAGGCGCGCGCATGACCCACCCCGACCCCGGTCAGCAGCCGGGTCCGCAGCAGTACCCCGGCCAACCGCAGTACCCGAGCCAGCCGCACCACCCGGGCCAGCCCCAGTACCCGAGCCAACCGCAGTACCCGGGCCCGCCCCAACCCGGCCAGTTCCAGCCCGGCCAGTTCCAGCCCGGCCAGTTCCATCCCGGCCAGTTCCATCCCGGGCAGCCGCCCTATCCGGGTCAACCGCCGTTCCCCGGCGGGCCGCCGCTCGGGGGCCAACCCCCGTACCCCGGCCCGCCCCACCCCGGCGCCCCGCAGCCGTACCCCGGTCAACCGCCCTACCCGGGCGCGCCCCACCAGGGCCCGCCCAAGCCGCCGGGCAAGGCCATGGCCGTGGTCGCCGCGCTGCTGTACCTGCCGGGCGTGCTGCTCGCCCTCGTCGGCGCGATCGGGTTCGCGAGCCGCTCCGGGTTCGCGTTCGACCTCTGGGGCGCGATCCTCGTGCCGCCGTTCCCCCGCAGCTACGGCAGCTTCGAGGCCGCGGTCGCGGTCGCTTTCGTGCTGCCGGGGCTGGCGCTCATCCTCGCCGTGCTGCTCATCTGCCGGGTGCCCGGTGTGCGCTGGGCGCTGGTCGCGATCTCGTTGCTGGCCGTCGTGCACTTCGGGCTCGTGCTCGCCGACGTCATGTCGGTGCTCCCGCTCTCCTCCGGGGTCATGCCGGTGTTCGCGCTGCTGTCGTGGCTCGTCGCGGGTCTGGTCGCCGCGCTGCCGCCGGTCGGCCGGGCGACGCGCGGCGCGAAGCCCAAGACGCCGCCGGGGCAGGTGGCCGGTGCGCCACCGGTGCCGGGCCCGCCGCCCGGACAGGGCCAGTGGGGCTGACCGGGAGGCTCACCCGCCGGCCTGCGTGATGGCCTTGAGCATGTCGCGCGCCCTGCCGAACAAGGCCTTCAGGGCACTCAGGATGCGCACCATCACGCGCACCAGGTCCGCCAACCGCCGGGTGATCCGGTCGAGCACCACCGCGCCGCGCCCGACCGCCCACGCCGCGAACTCGGCCACCGAGACGCCGGACGTGAGCTCGGACGCGGCGAGCGCGACGGTGGCGTTGCCGAGCACCTCCCGGACGAACAGCGCGATCACGTCGCGGAACACGCCGTGCGCGGCGGCGGTGATCGCACCCACCTCGGCGATGTGCGACGCCACACCGAGGCACAGCCCGTTCATGGTGGCGATCCCCGCGGTGAGCGGCCCGCCGCCCGCCCGCCGCCGGGCGATGCCGTCCAACGCGGTCGCGACCTGCCTCCAGGTGGCCACCGCGTCCTCGAACCGGTCGCCGTGGCCCGCCAGCCAGTCCAGCGGCTCCCGCAGCACGCCGACGTGCTCGCCCAGCCACCCGAGCCCGGCCGCGTCCAGCAGGCTCACCGGGTCGACGGCCGCGGTGGGCACGCCCGGACCGGTCTCCGGCGCGTACGGCGCCGACCCGGTCAACTCCAGCCGGGGAGAACCTGTCACCGAGGCGCCGACCCGGATTCGTCGTCCGGGGCGCGCAGGCTCCGGGGCAGCGGCAGGTCGTCGGACGCCGGTGGCGCCGCCGGGGGCGAGCCGGTCAGGAAGCCCATCGCCGCCGTGCCGCCGAACTGCGGCTCGACGATCGACGCCACCTCCCGCGCGGCCTGCTCGTGCGCGCGCCGGACGGTGTCCATCACGACCTCGCCCAGCCGCGCGGGCGAGAACTCCTCGGCGTCGGGCGAGAACTCGATGTGCCGCAACGACCCGTTCGGCGCGACGGTCGCCGTCACCACGCCGTCCGGCGAGCGCTGCGTGGCCTGCGCGCGCCGGATCCGGTCCCGCAGCTCGCGGGACCGCTCGGCCAGCTCACGTGCCCTGGCTTCGAGGTCGGCGATCATCCGTTCCGCGGTCACCGGTCAGCACCCAACGTCGTGACGTCCATCGGGACCGGAGTATGTCCGATCACCCGGCGCGGGGGATGTGCAACGGACCAAGTGCCAGCACCGCGCGGAACTCCTTGGGCGGCACGGGGCGCGAGAACAGCCACCCCTGGTAGGTGTCCACGCCGATGCCGCGCAGCACCTGGAACTGCGTCGCGGTCTCCACGCCCTCGGCCACGCACCTGCGGTCCATCGCGCGCGCCATGTCCACCACCGCCTTGGCGACGGCGAAGTCGGACGGGTCCTTGCCCAGGCCGGACACGAACCGGCGGTCGACCTTGATGATCTGCGCGGGCAGGTCCTTGAGCCGGGCCAGCGACGAGTAGCCGGTGCCGAAGTCGTCCACCGCGAACCGGATGCCGCGGTCGACCAGCTCGTCCATCGTCTGGCGCACCCGTGACGGCAGGTCGACCAGCGCGGTCTCCACCAGCTCCAGCACCACCCGGTCCCACGGGATGCCCGCCTCGGCGATCGCGTCGGCCACGATGTCGGCGAACTCCGGGTCGCCCGGCACCAGCCCCGCCAGGTTCACCGCGACCGACACCGGCTTGCCGCCCGGCTCCGGCCAGGTCGAAGCCTCCTTCAACGCCGTCCGCAGCACCCACCGGTCCAGCTCGCGCATCAGGTCGCCCTGCTCGGCCACCGGCAGGAAGATGCTCGGCGGCAGCAGGCCGCGATCCGGGTGCGGCCACCGCACCAGCGCCTCCGCGGTCTGCACCACGCCGTCCACGCCGACCACCGGCTGGAAGTGCAGCGCCAACCCGTCGTGCTGCAAGGCCTCCCGCAGCTGGCCCTCCAGGTGCACCTGCCGGTCGGCCGAGGCGATCAGCGCCGCGCTGGCCAGCGACACCCGGCCCGCGCCCGCCCGCTTGGCCTCGAACATCGCCGCGTCGGCGAACCGCAGCAGGTCGTTGCCCGTGGCCCGGGACCCGTTCGGCACGGCCGCGCCGATCGACGCGGACACCCGGACCAGCTGCCCGTGCACCGGCACCGCCGTGCGCAGCAACCCGGCGACCTTCATGGCCAACGCGTCCACCCCGCCGACCTGGTCCAGGTTCTCGCAGATGATCACGTACTCGTCGCCGGACAGGCGGGCCGCCGTGCAGCCATCGGGCAGGCCGCCCTCCAGCCGCCGCGCCAACGCCACCAGCAGCTCGTCACCCGCGTCGTGGCCGAGCGAGTCGTTGACCCGCTTGAAGTTGTCGATGTCGCAGAACAGCACCGCGACCTTCGACCGGTCCGGCGACTCCAGCAGCTCGCCGAGCATCTCCTTGACCAGCGCCCGGTTCGGCAGACCGGTCAGCTCGTCGTGCATGGCCTGGTGCCGCAACGCCTCGGCCGTGCGGCGGCGCTCGGTGATGTCCTGGAACACGATCAGCCAGAACCGGCGGCCGTCGTCCTGCACGGACAGCGCGACGTGCAGCTCGCAGTACACCTGCACGCCGTCGCGGCGGACCAGGATGCGCTGCGGGATCTTGTGCGTGCGCTCGGCGTTCGGCGCGGACATCTCGTCCACCGACGGCAACCGGGTGTCGCGGTCCTCCGGGTGCGTGAGCTGGGCCGCGGTCATGCCGCGCAGCTGCTCCAGGTCCATGCCGAGCAGGTCGCACAGCGCGTCGTTGGCGTCGACCAGCCGCTCGCCCTCGTCGAACAGGCCGATGCCGACCGGCGTCAGCGAGACCAGGTCCGCGAAGCGCTGGCTGGACCGTTTCATCCTCGTCTCGGCGGCGCGCTGCTCGGTGATGTCCTGCGCGGTGCCGACCGCGAGTGGCAGGCCGTCCGGTCCCTTGACCACCACGCCGTAGCAGCGGAACACGCGCTGCTTGCCGTCGCGGCGCACGATCCGGTGTTCGAGCTGGATCGGCACCTCCTCGGTGGCCAGCTGCTGCCACAGGTCGTCCACCCAGGCGCGGTCGTCGGGGTGCACCAGGTCGAGGTAGGTCTGGTAGCGGGTGTGCTCCTCGCGCGGCACGCCGAACAGCTCCGCCAGCATGTCCGACCACACCACGTCGCCGGTCTGCAGGTTCCACTCCCAGACGCCCAGCTGCGCGGCCTTCTGCGCGTCGGCGAGCCGGCGGCGGTCGTCGCGGAGCTGGCGCTCCAGCGCGCGGGCCTCGGTGACGTCCTGGACGGTGCCGTGCAGCCTGCTGACCTTGTCGCCCTCGAACTCGGCTCGCGCCCGGCACACGTAGACGCGGTCGCCGAGCTCGCTGCGCACCTCGACCTCGACCGTGCTGCCGTCCTGCGCGCGCTGCATCAGGCTCTCCAGCGCGGGCCGGTCGTCCGGGTGCACCGCCAGCAACCGGGCGTTGGGCTCGACGCCCAGCTCGGCGTACATCTCCAGCAGCACCTCGCTGCGGTGCAGGGCGCCGGACGCCACGTCGTAGCTCCAGCTGCCCATGCGGGCGATGCGCTGCGCCTCCAGCAGCCGGGCGCGCTCGGTCTCCAGCGCGCGGTCGGACAGCTGCTGCTCGGTGATGTCGCGGATGTAGCCGGTGATGAACTGGGTCCGGCCGTCCGACCTCAGCTTCGCCTCGGCCACGCCGCGGATCCAGCGCAGCTCGCCGTCGGGCAGGATGATCCGGTAGACGATGTCGATGGGGTTGCCGTCGAGCTCGCGGTTGGCCCAGTAGCTGGCGACCATCTCGTAGTCGTCGGGGTGCACGACGTCGAGCACGGCCTGCGCGCCGGGGACCACCTCGCCGGGCCGCACGCCCATCATCTCGTAGTGCGACTCGGACCAGACCGTGACGCCGGTGTCCGGGTCGTACTCCCACGAGCCGATCTGCGCGACCCGTTGCACCGTGCGCAGCCTGCGCTGCTCGTCGCGCAGGTCTTCGGCGGCCTGGGCCAGGTCGGAGACGTCGACCAGCAGCACGGCGTGCAGCGCGGTGCCGGGTACCGGGGTGCGGACCACGCGGACCGGCACCAACGCGCCGTCGGCCTGGTGCAGGCGCAGGTCGTCGGCGCCGCCCAGCAGCAGTTCGCCCAGGGACCGGCCGATGAGGTCGTCGGCGGAGCGCGCCTTGGTCAGCGCCACCGCGGCGGGGCTGACCCGCATGACGACGCCCTTCGGATCGCACAGCAGCGAGGGCGCCTCGGGCAGCGCGATGCCGTCCAGGGCCACGTCGCCGTTCTGCGGACGCGCTGGGTCGAGCACCACCGGAGCGCGTCCAACCCGCTTGGGCACGGTCCCACCTTCCCGTGTCTACGGCAGGGATGACCGGCCCGACCGCACCCAAAGACGGCGTCCCTCTCCACGGGCAATATTCACCCGAGGAGAGGGACGGTAGCGCTTCGGAGCGTCATCGCCCACCCCCCAACGGGCTAACGAAACAACACGTTAGCGGTTCCGTTGCCTGTCGACGGGTACGGACGGATGCGGCCGGAGCTCTCCCAACTCCGACTTGGGATCAGGCTACTCCGTCCTGCCTGGCTGCCAAGGCCACAGCGGCGGCCACTTCAGGACCGACCCGCGGGTCGAGGGCGCTCGGCACGATCCGGTCGACCGCGAGGTCTTCCGAGGCGACCGCGGCGATGGCCTCCGCGGCGGCGAGCTTCATGCCCTCGGTGATCCTCCTGGCCCCCGCGTCCAGCGCGCCGCGGAAGATGCCGGGGAACGCGAGGACGTTGTTGATCTGGTTCGGGAAGTCGCTGCGACCCGTGGCGACCACGGCGGCGTGCCGACCGGCGACGGCCGGGTGCACCTCCGGGTCGGGGTTGGACAGCGCGAACACGATCGAGTCGCCGGCCATGCTCGCGATCAGCTCCTCGGGCACCTGGGACGACGAGACGCCGACGAACACGTCCGCACCGCGCAACGCCTCGGCGATGCCGCCGCGCAGGCCACTGGCGTTGGTCACCTCGGCCAGCTCGGCCTTCACCGGGTTCAACCCGTCCCGGCCCGCGTGCACGATGCCGCGCGAGTCGACCACGGTGACCTCGCCGACGCCCGCGGCCAGCAGGATCTTCGCGCAGGCCACACCCGCCGCGCCGGCGCCGGAGATGACCACCCGCTGGTTCGCCACGTCCTTGCCGAGCACGGTGTTCGCGCCGCGCAGGGCGGCCAGCACCACGACCGCCGTGCCGTGCTGGTCGTCGTGCATGACCGGCACGTCCAGGGCCTCGATGAGCCTGGCCTCCAGCTCGAAGCAGCGCGGCGCGGCGACGTCCTCCAGGTTGACCGCGCCGAACGACGGGCGCAGCCGGACCAGCGTCTCCACGATCTCGTCCACGTCCGTGGTGTTCAGCACCAGCGGGATGGAGTCGAGGCCGCCGAAGGTCTTGAACAGCGCGGCCTTGCCCTCCATCACCGGCAGCGACGCGCTCGGGCCGATGTCGCCGAGGCCGAGCACGGCGGTGCCGTCGCTGACCACGGCGACCAGGCGGTGCGCCCAGGTGTACTTGGCGGCCAGCCCCGGGTCCTGCGCGATGGCCCGGCTGACCCTGGCCACGCCGGGCGTGTAGGCGATGGCGAGCGCACGCGGGTCGGCCAGCGAGGCGGTCGCGCCCACGGCGAGCTTGCCGCCTTCGTGCGCCCGGAAGATTTCCTCGTCGCTCAATTCGGTGGCCATCTGGGGCTGGTCGTTCAATGCGGTCACGGAGTCCTCCTGCGGTGCGCGATACCTGCGGCGCACCGGGACCGGCGTTGTCACGCGGGTCGACGGGGCCTGTCTTTGGAGTCGTCCACACGGTCTGTCGGACGGCTCTCCGGGGCGGTGTGCGGGCAAGCATGGCAGTGTCGTCGGCCGCTGTCTGCGGCGGGGATCACAGTTTTTCCGCAGGTCAGAGGTAGTGCCACAGAACGTACGTCCGGTTTTCTGAACCGACCGGTCAGTTTCCGCAGGCAGGATCGGTCAAGACCGGACGGGTTCTAGGGTGTTGGCCATGCAGGCACGTGAGTTGAAAATTTCCGGCGCATTCGAGTTCACCCCTTCGGTGTTCCCCGACGACCGCGGATTGTTCGTCGCGCCGTACCAGGAAGCGGTGTTCGCGGAGGCCGTCGGACACCCGCTGAGGGTCGCCCAGACCAACCACAGCGAGTCCAAGCGCGGCGTGGTGCGCGGGATCCACTACGCCGACACGCCGCCCGGGCAGGCCAAGTACGTGCACTGCCCGCGCGGGCGGATGCTGGACGTCGTCGTGGACCTGCGCGTCGGCTCGCCCACGTTCGGCGAGTGGGACGTGGTGGAGCTGTCGGCGGGCGCGTTCAACTCGGTGTACCTGCCCGAGGGCATGGGGCACGCTCTCATGTCCCTGGAAGACGGCACGGTCGCGTCGTACCTGTGCTCGGAGGGGTTCAACCCGACGGCCGAGCGCGGGATCAACCCGTTGTCGATGGACCTGCCGTGGCCGGCCGACATGACGCCCCTGCTGTCGCCGAAGGACAGCGCCGCGCCGTCCTTCGGCCAGGCTCGGGACGCCGGGCTGCTGCCGTCCTACGACGACTGCGTGGCCTGGTACGCGAAGCTGCGCGTGTAGTGCGGGGCGGCGCCGGCGGTCAGTCCCGCCGGGCCGGCCGCCGGAGCAGACGCGGCCGCGGCCAGAGCCTGAGGCGGATCACCCCGACCACCTCGGCCGCGCCCAGCGTGCGCGAGTCGGTGGAGGCGAACGGGTTGTCGCCCTCCACGTGCCAGCCGCCGCCGTCGCGCCTGATCGCCCGCTTCACCGAGAGCTGAGCGGGCCGCGCCGCCCACCTGACCAGCACGAGGTCGTGCGGGCGCGGCGGCTTGCCGAAGTGGACCAGCACCACGTCCCCCGTCCTCAGGGTGGGGACCATCGAGGGTCCGACCACCCGAACCAGCGGCAACGGGTTGCCCTCCGGCCGTGCCAACGATCACCTCCGACTGCTCCCGCCGATGCCCCGGAGTAGGGTTCCGCACGTCGGAGCATCCACTGTCAGGGAGGAAAGATGCGACTTCTGTCGCGCATCCGTTCACTCCGCCGCCCGCTCCTGGAGGCCACCGCGCACTGCGACCTCCCGTGCGGTGTTTACGACCCGGCCCAGGCCCGGATCGAGGCCGAGTCGGTCAAGGCGATTCAGGAGAAGTACCAGGGCAACGAGGACCCGGAGTTCCGCGCCCGCGCCATCCTGATCAAGGAGCAGCGGTCGGAGCTCGTGAAGCACCACCTGTGGGTGCTGTGGACCGACTACTTCAAGCCGCCGCACTTCGAGAAGTACCCGGAGCTGCACGACCTGTTCAACCGGGCCACGAAGGCGGCCGGCGCGTCCGGCGCGAAGGGCTCCATGGACCCCGCCAAGGGCCAGGAGCTGCTCGACCTGATCGCCCAGATCGACAAGATCTTCTGGGAGACCAAGGCCGCGGCCTGATCACCTGCACCAACGCGACGCCGGTCGGCGGGACTCGTCCCGCCGACCGGCGTCGTTCTTCGTCCCCCGTCACCGTTGAGCGCCCTCTATGTGGCGTCAGGGATACACTCCGGATCTTGTTGGGCGCACGACCGTCGACGACCGCGGGAAGAGGCATGGTGGCCACGTCCGAGCGCACTGCTCCGGACGGAGGACTGCGCCAGTCCGGAGCGGCGTCGTCCTCGGCGACGATCCTCCAGGCCGGTCGTGACAACAACGTGCACTCCACCTTCCACCTGGACGTGCTCGTGTTCGTGGCCCTCTCAAAAAACCCTCTTGCCGTTATCAAAGGGTGACAAGCAGCCACCACATCAGGGGCTTGTACTTGACATTCGCATACATGTGGGGCTAGGCGTCGCCGGTATGTGATCGGATTGCCGGTTTGCCGTAATGAACCCTGCACGGGGTCGATAGTTGCGTCATGACGTCGCGTCAGCTGAAGGTCAACGCGGTCTTGGTCGTGGTGGTGGGTGCCGCTCTCGGGGTGGTCACCAACTTCGCCTCCGTCGAGGTCCCCGAGTGGTTCAAGGACCAGTCGAGGGTCTGGCTGACGTTCGCGGTGCTCGTCCTCCTCAGCGCGGTCATCCAGCTCGCCGCATCCCGCCAGAAACCCGCCCCGCCCGCGCCGCCGGTGGTGATGCCCCGGTTCCCCGCCGTCCCGTCGGCACTGCGCCCGCCCACGCCCACCGCGCCGATGCTGCGCGGCCGTGAAGGGGAGCTGACGGCGATCTCGCCGTTCGTGGAGGCACCGGGAGGCCGGTTCGTCGTCGTCTGCGGTCCCGGCGGCATGGGGAAGACGACGCTGGCCGGTTACGTGGCCGAGAGGGCGAAGCAGCGCGGGCTGTCGGTGTTCTGGATCCGGTGGCGCGGTGAGGGCGCATCGGACGGGCCGACCGGCGAGGAGCTGCTGACGGTGCAGATGGTGCAGGTCGCCACGGCCCTCGGCCTGCCGGACGACCGGGTGGGCGCGGTGCAGCAGTCCGGCGGGAGCCTGGCCGACCTGGTCTGGGGCCACCTGGAGCGGACGCCGGGCTGGGTGCTCGTGATCGACAACGCCGACCGGACCGACAGCCTCGGCATCGACGGTCCCGTCCGGGAGCACCGGGGTTGGATCCGGCCGAACGGCGCGGGCCTGCTGCTGGTGACCAGCCGGGACCGCTCGCCCGACACCTGGGGTCAAGGGGTGGTGCTCGTCCGGCTGGAGCCGCTGACCCCGAAGCTGGGCGGCCAGGTCCTGCTCGACCTCGCACCCGACGGCGGCAGCCCGGAAGAAGCCGAACGGCTGGCGACCCGGCTCGGCGGCCTGCCGCTGGCCCTGCACGCGGCGGGCACCGCGATCGCCCAGCCGACTGCCCGCCTGCGCCGGTTCACCACCTACCTGGACGCGATGGACGACGGCTCGTCCCAACCGCTGATGTCGCCGGACGTGACGGACCCCAAGGTCGCACGCACCCTGGTCGGCCACACGTGGGAGCTGTCGCTGGACCAACTGGCCGCCGAAGGTCTGCCGCTGGCCAGACCACTGCTACGAGCGCTGGCGCTGCTGGCCGACGCCCCGATCCCCCGCGCCCTGATCGACCCGGGCCTGATCCCCACCGAGGATGCCCGACCGAGAGCCGCCGCGGTCGACGCGGCCCTGTCCGGCCTTGAGCGCTACGGCTTGGTCGATGCTTCGACCGCCGGAACGACGGCCGAGGTCGGCACCGTGGTGCTGCACCCCCTGGTCCGGGAAGCCGGCACGATGCTGTTGACACGCGACGGCGTCGTAGCCCAATGGCGTGACGAGATCGAGAACCACCTCATCGACACCGCGCGAGCGTGGCTGTCGCAGGGCATGGCGGTGCTGACCGCGACGCGCCTGCTCGCACCACATCTGCTCCTCCTCGCCGACGTACCGGACGAGGACAGGTTCTTCCGGTTCAGGGACACCATCAACGCAGTCGCGGACACGTTGGAGCGAGCCGGCCACAACGCGACGGCGTTCACGCTGCGCAGCCACGTCCTCGAAGCGGAAACGTCCCAACTCGGCCCCGATCACCCCGACATCCTGGCCAGCCAGAACAACCTCGCCACCGTGCTGAGCGCGCTCGGTCGCTATCGCGAAGCCGAACAACTCCACCGCGCCACCTTCGTCGTTCTCGCCCGCGCGTTCGGGCCCGAACACCACAACACCCTCTTCAGCCAGAGCAACCTCGCCGCCGCCTTGAACAACCTCGGCCGCCACGGGGAAGCCGAACAACTCCTCCGCGCCAGCCTGGACATCCGCACCCGCACCCTCGGCCCCGAACACCCCGACACCCTCGCCAGCCAGAACGACTTCGCCGCCGTGCTGCACGGCATGGGCATCCGCAACGATGCCGAACAACTCCTCCGCGCCACACTCGACATCCGCACCCGCACCCTCGGACCCGAACACCCCGACACCCTCAGCAGCCAGAACAACCTCGCCGCCGTGCTGAACGACCTCGGCCGCCACCGCGAAGCCGAGCAACTCCTCCGCGCCACACTCGACATCCGCACCCGCACCCGCACCCTCGGACCCGAACACCCCAACACACTTGTCAGCCAGGCCAACCTCGCCTTCGCGCTGAACGGACTCGGTCGCCACCGGGAGGCCGAACAACTCCTCCGCGCCACACTCGACATGCACACCCGCACCCTCGGCCCCGAACACCCCAACACCCTCACCAGCCAGAACAACCTCGCCGCCGTGCTGAACGACCTCGGCCGCCACCGCGAGGCCGAACAACTCCTCCGCGCCACACTCGACATCCGCACCCGCACCCTCGGCCCCGAACACCCCAACACCCTCACCAGCCAGAACAACCTCGCTTTCCTGCTCTCGAATCGCGTTAACCGCCGAGAACCGTGGTGGAGACGCCTCATCCGGCGGCGCCGTTGAACCCCGAAGTGTCGTGCACGACACCCAGTGCGCCCGTTCACCCCACCCTCACCACAGGCGCGGACGTCCGTAAGCTCGGCGCGTGACCTCACACGTCTACCTGCTCCGGCACGGGCAAACCGAGTGGTCCGAGAGCGGGCGGCACACCGGGATGACCGATGTGCCGCTGACCGACACCGGTGTGCAGCAGGCGCGGCGCGCCGGGGCCGTGCTCGCCCGGCTGCGCGCCACCGACCTGCCGCCCGCGCTGGTGCTGTCGAGCCCGCGCCAACGCGCGTGGCGCACCGCGGAGCTGGCCGGGCTGCACGACGTCGAGCGCACCGAGGAACTCGCCGAGTGGGACTACGGCGACTACGAGGGCCTCACCACGCCGCAGATCCGGGAGACCGACCCGGGCTGGACGGTCTGGACCCACCCCGTGCCCAACGGCGAGACGTCGGACGAGGTGCACGCGCGGGCGGCGAAGGTGTTGGAGCGGGCGCGGCAGGCGTTGTCCGGTGGTGACGTGGTGCTGGTCGGGCACGGGCACTTCAGCCGCGTGCTGATCGCCACCTGGCTGAACCTGCCGCCGAGCGAGGGCGTCCACTTCGGACTCGACCCCGCCGGCACGACGGTGCTCGGCGACGAGCGCGGCGACCCGCAGGTGCGCCGGCTGAACGTGCCGGCCTGGGAGGTCGACGTTGACTGATCCTCGCGTTCGCCGCATCCGCGAGGAGGACGTGCCCGCCGTCGTCGGGCTGGTCGAGGAGCTGGCCGAGTACGAACGCGCCCGGCACGAGTGCCACCTGACCGCCGAGCAGCTGCACGACGCGCTGTTCCGCCCCTCCCCCGCCCTGTTCGGCCACGTGGCCGAAGTGGACGGTCGGGTCGTCGGGACGGCCCTGTGGTTCCTCAACTTCTCCACCTGGCGCGGCACGCACGGCATCTACCTCGAAGATCTCTACGTGCAGCCGTCGCAACGCGGCAGCGGCCTCGGCCGGGCGCTCCTGCAAGCCCTCGCGGAGGAGTGCGCCGCCCGCGGCTACGCGCGGTTGGAGTGGTGGGTGCTCGACTGGAACGCCCCGGCGATCGGCTTCTACAAGTCGCTCGGCGCGCTCCCGATGGACGAGTGGACCGTCTTCCGCCTCACCGACGACTCTCTCACCCGACTGGGACAGGACGGCTGACGGCGACCTGCCGGACCAGCCCGACCAACCAGACGAACGTGAACGCGATCACGGTCGGGTTCTTCACGAACAGCAGCACGGCCAGGTAGGTCTGCCGCGCCGACTCGGGCAGCAGGCCGCCGACCACCTGCTCGGCGCCGAAGTCGAACACCGCCGTCGCCGCCGCCAGCAGCACGCCCTGCCACACCAGGCTCGGCCAGTGCCGAGTCGCGAAGTCGCGCGCGTTCGCCCACCTCAGCCGCTCGCCCCTGGTCGCCAACCGCCAGATCACCACGACCAGCAGCACCCGCGCGGCCACCACGACGACCTCCGAGGCGAACGCCACCCCGCTCGGCACCACGTCGCCCCAGTTCACGACTACGAGCCGTTGCACGGACGCGACCAGCGACAGCCCGACGACCACCGCCCAGTGCCGCAGGTAGAACCGCCCGGCCCAGTGCGGCACCTCCACAGCCAGCCTCAGCTCCGACACCACCGACAACCCCCTCAACCGCCGAGTATTTTAGTTCAGTGTACTGAAATATCGGCGGCGGTAAAGTGATCGCATGGACGGACGGGATCTCGGGCGCGAGCTGAGCACGGCGGTGGTCGCGTTCCACGAGGCCGTCGGCGCACGGCTGGGCGTCACCGCGGTGGACCAGCGGGCGCTCGCGCTCATCGCCGGCAGGGGCCCGATGTCGGCGGGCGAGCTGGCCAAGGAGATCAACCTGACCCCCGGCGCCGTCACCGGTGTCGCCGACCGGCTCGAACGCGCGGGCCTGGTCCGGCGCGAACCCGATCCCGGCGACCGCAGGCGGGTGGTGATCAGCGCGATCCCCGGCGCGTTCGGGCAGGTCTTCGCCGGCCTGGGCGCGGCGATGGCCGAGGTGGGCGCGCGCTACAGCCCGCAGGAGCAGCAGTTGATCGCGGACTGGGTGGTCCGCACGGTCGACGTGCTGAAGGAGCAGACCAGGCTGCTCAGCGAGGGGCGGACGCCGCCGACCCCTGGTCGTCCGTGATCCCGTTCGGCCGCTTCACGCCGACCGCGCCGTAGGACACCGACTCCACGCCGGTCGCCGGCTCGTCCTCACCGCGCCACGCCGTGGTCAGCACCAGGCCCGGGTCGAGCAGGTCGAACCCGTCGAGCATCGCCTCGACGTCCGCCTTGGACCGCGCCACGACCGGCGTCATCGTCTCGGCGATCATGCCGATGAGCTTGTGCACCACTTCCGGCTGCTCGTCCGCGGTCAGGTGGCTGAGCACCAGGTAGCTGCCGTCGGCGAGGGCGTCCCGGTAGCGGGCGACCAGTTCGGCCGGACCGTCGTCGTCGGAGACGTACGGCAGGATCGCCACCATCAGCACGGCGATCGGCCGGGTCAGGTCGAGCAGGTCGCGGACCTCGGGCGCGTTCAGCACCGCGTCGACGTCCCGGATGTCGGCCTCGGCGATGGCGGCGCCCGCGATGTCGCGCAACATGGTGCGGCTGTGCGCGACGGTGGCGGCCTCGTTGTCCACGTACACCACGCGGCACGTCGGGTCGGCCTGCTGGGCGACCTCGTGCACGTTGCCCGCGGTCGGGATGCCGGAGCCCAGGTCGAGGAACTGGCGGATGCCCTTGGCCACGCAGTGCCGCACCGCCCGGCGCAGGAACGCGCGGGTGTGCTGGACCATCGCGGCGGTCGGGATCTCGCTCATGGACCGGTGGGCGAACTCGCGGTCGACCGCGAAGTTGTGCGCTCCGCCAAGGTAGTAGTCGAACAGGCGGGCCACATTGGGGCGCTCGACATCACCGTTGGTCGACACCCACCTCGGGGGGTTCTGCACTGCGCACCTCACCCTGACTGCACCCGGAGCGGCCTGCCAGACCGTATCTGGCTACTCCGTTCGTGTCCATCCGCCAAGCGTGAACACACAGGGTGATTCTGACTGGTGAGTGGCCCGGACCCGGACCGTGGTGCCCCGGCCGAGGGGGCGGCGCAGGGGGAGAGTTCCAGCCCCCTCGGCCGGGGAGTTCGGTCACACGCCGGCGTAGGAGCGGATCCAGTCGCGGTAGCGGGTGACGGCGGTGTAGTTCGACCGGGTCGAGCGGTCGCTGGTGGAGGCCACGCCGACCTGGTAGCGGCGGCCGTCGACCGGGCTGGTGGCGAACATCGGGCCACCCGAGTCGCCACCGGCGGCGATGCCGTCGACGCGGGTCACCGAGATCGCGATGCCGCCGCGGTAGTCACGCCCGTTGACCGAGGTCACGCGGGTGTTGGCGTACTTCAGGTAGCGGGACTGGCAGTTGATCTCCGGCTGGTTGGTGCAGGTGGCGCCCCAGCCGTAGAGCTGCACGGTCTGGTTGACCGCCACGGCGGTGGTGGTGCCCAGCGGCGCGTACGTGCCCGAGACCGACCGGTCCAGCCGCGCCAGCGCGAGGTCCGCCGACGGGTGCTGGATGATCTGGGTGGCGGTGGCCAGGGTGCCGCCGGTGGTCTGGTCGAGGCTGCCGATGCGGAACGAGTAGGTGCCCGAGCTCGCCACGCAGTGCTGGGCGGTCAGGACCCACGTCGGGGCGATGATCGTGGCCGAGCAGTTCTGCTGGCCGTTGCGGAACAGGCGGGCCGCCCACGGGGCGTTGGTGGCCGTGCCGCCGCCGATGATGTACGGCTCGACGCCGCCGGACTCCTGGGCGGAGGCCGTCGGCGCGAGCGCGGTCAGGGCGAACGCGGACAGCAGTGCGGTAGTGGCTCCGACCACCGCGGACAGGGCGCGAGTGAATCGCATGGAGTTGTCACCTCAACGAACGCAGGGAGTGGTGAATTCACCACTCACAGCGTCACCTGTTGGAGTGACGCCGGCCACCCGCCGTTCGTCGGCGAGCGGCCAGACGATGGTCGGCGGCCGAATGCCCTAACCAACCGAAGGCCCTAACCAACCGGATGCCCTGACCGACCGAATGCCCTGACCGACCGTGCGCGCTAGGCGTCCGCGTCGTCCTCGTCCACGCCGAGGGCCCACCGGCGCACCGGGTTGGTGAACAGCAGCACGAGCGTGCCCACCACGTACGCGCCGAGCAACGCGCCCCACAGCTGGCGGCCGGACGGCCCGTACATGTACCAGGCCACGCCCAGCAGGAGCAGTTGCACGACGACCGCGGGCGTCCGCCCCCAGTGCTTGCCGAGCACCAGGCCGACCCCCGCGGCGAGCACGCCGGCCGACAGCACCGCGAAGTAGGCGGCCTCGCCGAGCACCCCGCCGGCCTCCTCGGCCTCGAACGACCGCACCACCAGCGCGACCGCGAAGGCCAACCCGACCAAGCCCTGCAACGCGGTCAGCGCGCCGGCCGCCCGGACCGCCGGTGGGACCTTGCTCTGGGATGCCACGCTCTACCTCTCAACTGGGCCTTTCCTCACCGTGAGTACTCGTCACGGATCGTAGGCCACCCGGTTGGCGTGTCCCGTTCGACCGCGCCAGGAGCGATGATCACAGCAGTCTTCGGCGAGCCGGCGGTCGGGTCGGGGTGCACTTGTCGCAGACGCAGGCGATTGCGACACCGAAAGGAGATGTCGGCCACTTTCGTGCGCTCCAGGCCCTCCTACCGGGTGACGCGCAACCTGTCCGAGGTCACGCGCTGTCCTACCCTTCAGGGGTGCGCGCACTTCTGGTGGTCAACCCGCAGGCGACGGCAACGACGCCTGCCGGTCGGGACGTGCTCGCGCACGCACTGGCCAGCGACGTGAAGCTCGACATCGTCGAGACGGACTACCGCGGCCACGCGGCGAACGCCGCCGCGCAGGCCGTCGTGGACGGGTACGACCTCGTCGTGGCCCACGGCGGCGACGGCACCGTCAACGAGGTGGTCAACGGCGTGCTGCGCGAGGGCGCGCAGCCGGGCCTGCCCATGCTGGGCGTGGTGCCCGGCGGGTCGGCGAACGTGTTCGCGGGCGCCCTCGGGTTGCCCCGCGACCCGGTCGAGGCCACCTACCGCCTGCTCCAGGCCATCGAGCACGGGACCAGCCGCAAGGTCAGCCTCGGGCACGTGGCGGCGGCCGGCGGCCGGCTCGACCACGACCGCTGGTTCACCTTCAACGCGGGCGTCGGCTGGGACGCGGAGGTGGTCGCGGCCGTCGAGCAGCAACGCGCCAAGGGCCGTCAGGCGTCACCCGCCCTCTACGCGCGCACCGCGCTGACCAGCTACTTCACCCAGCGCAGACAGCCGCCGACGCTCACCGTGCAGATCCCCGACGAACCGGCGTTCGAGGACGTGCGGCTCGCGTTCGTCTCCAACACCGACCCGTGGACCTACCTGGGCGACAAGGCGATCCGGCTCAACCCGAGCACCTCTTTCGACGGCGGTCTCGGCCTGTTCGGACTGCACGGGATGGGATTGCCGACAGTTCTTCGCTATGTCACGCATCTCTTGGCCACGGATGGGAACCCCAAAGGAGGGAACCTGCTCCGGCGTGACGACGTCGAGTTCGTTCGGGTGACGAGTCCGGAACCCGTCAACCTGCAGGTTGACGGTGACCTGCTCGGCGCGTGCACCGAGGTTGAGTTCACGGGTGTGCCAGGCGCGCTCACGGTCGCAGTGTGACCGTGGTGTGACCCGCCCGGTACTCATCCGCGATGTTGTGACCCGGTGTGATACCGCTGCGTGAAACCCCAGGTGAACTCAGTCGATCTTTCGGGTGAGTTCACTCACCGGGTTGGTGCTAACCCCTTGACATCCCCGCCGTTCGTGAAAGCATTCACAAGCACCCCAAAACCGACCGCTGACGAGTGGCGCGCTCACGCGCGCGCCTAGCTGAGGAGTAGTTCCAATGGACTGGCGCCACCGCGCGATCTGCCGCGACGAGGACCCCGAGCTGTTCTTCCCCGTGGGGAACAGCGGTCCTGCGCTCCTGCAGATCGCCGAGGCGAAGACCGTCTGCCGCCGTTGCCCCGTCGTCTCCGACTGCCTCGCGTGGGCGTTGGAGAGCGGCCAGGACGCCGGCGTGTGGGGCGGGATGAGCGAAGACGAGCGTCGCGCCCTCAAGCGCCGCAACGCCCGCACCCGGGCTCGCAGCAACGCCTGAGTGCCTCACCACAAGCACACGAAAGGCCCGACACCGTGCCAGGTGTCGGGCCTTTCGCTTGTGTTGCACACCCTCCCGCATGACCACGTGACTCGACGACGGTGAGCCGTCAATCAGACCGCTGAGGTAGGTCGTCACGTGTGCACGGGAGCAGTCTAACGCCGCGCTCTGAGGGGTACGCGCAGGACCGCCTCTGTACCGCCTCGGGGACGCCGCCGCAAGCTCAACGAGCCCCTGAGTTCGGATTCCACCAGGGTCCGCACGATCTGCAGGCCGAGCCGGTCGGTGCGCTCCAGCGAGAAGCCCTGCGGCAGGCCGCGGCCGTCGTCCGAGATCACCACGTCCAACCACTTGGCCGAGCGCTCCGCGTGCACGACCACCTCGCCGCGCTGGCCCGCCGCGTACGCGTGCTCGAACGCGTTCTGCACGAGTTCGGTCAGCACCATCACCAGCGGGGTGGCGAGCTCGGCCGGGACGACGCCGAACGGCCCCTCGCGGCGCACCACCACCTGCGACTCGGTGGCGGCCACGTCCGACATCATCGGGATGACCTTGTCCACCACGTCGTCGAGGTTCACCCGCTCGTCCACCGACATGGACAGCGTCTCGTGCACCAGCGCGATCGACGTGACCCGGCGCACCGACTCGGCCAACGCCTCGCGCGCCTCCTCGCTGCTGGTCCGGCGGCTCTGCAGGCGCAGCAGCGCGGCCACCGTCTGCAGGTTGTTCTTCACCCGGTGGTGGATCTCGCGGATCGTCGCGTCCTTCGACATCAGGGCGCGGTCGCGGCGGCGGACCTCGGTGACGTCCCGGCACAGCACCAGCGCACCGGCCGCGCTGCCCCTCGGCCGCAGCGGCAGGGCGCGGAACAGCACCGCCGCGCCACGCCGGGACTCGGCCTCGATGCGCATGCTCGGCTGACCGTCCAGGGCCGCCCGGATGCGCTGCGCGACCTCGGTGGCGTCGAACGGGTCGCCGATCAGGGACCGGGTCAGCGGCGCCAAGTGCACCCCGACCAGGTCGGACGCGTGGCCCATGCGGTGGTAGGCGCTCAGCGCGTTGGGGCTGGCGAACACCACCGCGCCCGAGGCGTCCAGCCGGATCAGGCCGTCACCGACGCGGGGGCTGGTGTGCACGTCCGGTGACGGCTCGGTGGTCGGGAACGTGCCGTCGGAGATCATCTGGCACAGGTCGGCGGCACTACCCAGGTAGGAGATCTCCAACGGGCTCGGCACGCGCGGCACGGCCAGGTTGGTGTTGCGGCTGAGCACCGCGATGACCACGTCGTTCCGCTTGACCGGGATGGCCTCGCGGCGCACCGGCACGCCCAGGTGCCAGCGCGGGTCCTCCTCGCGGCAGATCCGCGCGTCGGTGATGGCCCGGCGCAGCTGGGGGTGCTCCTCGACGTCGACCATGCTGCCGACGACGTCCTCGGGGTGCGCGGTCGGCGCGGTCGTCGGCCGGGCCTGGGCGACGCACAGGAACGTCGTGTCGTCCAGCGGCACCCACATCAGGAAGTCGGCGAAGCTGAGGTCGGAGAGCAGCTGCCACTCCGCGACCACCAGTTGCAGGTGGTCGACGGCGCCGCCGGAGAGCTTGGTGTGCTCGGCCAGGAGATCGGTGAGGGTGGACAGCTACTCCACCACCGCGATGAGGTCGCCCTCCTGGACCACGTCACCGGGGGACACGGCGATGCGGGTGATCGTGCCCGCGCCCTCGGGGAGGACGGGGATCTCCATCTTCATGCTCTCGAGCACCACGAGGGTGGTTTCGTGCGTGACCTCGTCACCCTCTTTGACGGCGATCTGGGCCACGTTCGCCACGATCTCGGCCCGGATTTCCTCGGCCATGGTCCTCCTTCGTCCGGCCACATCCAACCACGATTCAGACCCGGTGCCGTGGCCAGGTGGCCGCGTGACACACTGTCGTGAGGTAGTTCGAGCACTAGGAGAACCCCATGTCGAAGCGTGCCCGCAAGCGCCGCGACCGCAAGAAGGGTGGCGCCAACCACGGGAAGCGCCCCAACGCCTGATCGACGTCACGGCGTGCGAAGGGCCCCGGAGCACCGCTCCGGGGCCCTTCGACTTGTTCTTGGACTTCCCAGGGGGACCGCTCCCGGGGCCGGGCGCACGATCGCGCCTGGTCAGCCGCCCGACTTCTCGGTGGTCGTCACGGTCGTGGTGACCTCGACCTCCAGCGTCGTCTGGTCCGCGGTCTGGTAGAGCCGGGCGCGCAGCCGCCGCCTCAGCTCGTCCGGCGCGTGCTCGCCGCCGCACTTGCGGGCCAGCAGCGCCTTCAGGTGCTCCTCGATGCCGTACTGCTCCAGGCACGGGTGGCACTCCTCCAGGTGCGTCTGGAGCAGGGCCTTGCGCGTCTCGTCGCACTCGTGGTCGAGGAAGAGGTAGACCTCGGACAGCACCTCTGAGCAGTCCGTTTCGTGTGGTTTGCCACAGCTCATCGGCCCGCCACCTCCTGCTGGCCGTCACGGAGGATGCCGCGCTCGCGCGCGGTGTCCGCCAGCTGGTCGCGAAGCTGCCTGCGGCCCCGGTGCAACCGGGACATCACGGTGCCGATGGGGGTGCCCATGATGTCTGCGATCTCCTTGTAGGCGAAGCCCTCCACGTCCGCGAGGTACACCGCGATCCGGAACTCCTCCGGCAGTCGCTGCAAGGCTTCCTTGACGTCTGAGTCCGGCAGCCGGTCCATCGCCTCGACCTCGGCCGACCGCAGCCCGGTCGACGTGTGGCTCTCCGCCTGCGCCAACTGCCAGTCGGTGATCTCGTCCGTCGGCTGCTGGATCGGCTGGCGCTGCTTCTTGCGGTAGCCGTTGATGTAGGTGTTGGTCAGGATGCGGTACAGCCAGGCCTTGAGGTTCGTGCCCTCCGAGAAGGACGCGAAGGCCGCGTAAGCCTTGAGGTAGGTCTCCTGGACCAGGTCCTCGGCGTCGGCCGGGTTGCGGGTCATCCGCAGAGCCGCCGAGTACAACTGGTCGAGCATCGGCATCGCGTCGCGCTCGAACCTGGCGGCGCGCTCTGCCGTTGTCTCGTCAGTCGGCGTGTTCTGCGTTCGCGTGGCTGGCACCGCGCTCCCTTCCCACCGGCTGGTCAGCGCGGCGGATGGAACTGTCTGGGACGCAGTCGAGAATACGCGGCGGTCGCCCGGACGGCAGTGAGCGGAGCCACGCGGCGGGCGTGCCCCGATTTGCCTGCCGACCTGCTGATCCATCACCTCGGTAGCCACGTTCGGAACCAACGCGACAACCGCTTCGCGCATTCCCTGCACTAGGGTGCGCGATCATGGCCGGACGTGGGACGCCCGCCACCGCGTTGCTGGACAAGCAGAAGGTGGCCTACGCGCTGCACGCGTACGAGCACGACCCCCGCCACGAGTCGTACGGGCTGGAGGCGGCGCAGGCGTTGGACATCGCACCCGAACGGGTGTTCAAGACGCTCGTCGCGGAGGTCGACGGCAGGCTGGCCGTCGGTGTGGTTCCGGTCACCGGGCAGCTCGACCTGAAGGCGCTGGCCGCCGCCGTGGGTGGCAAGAAGGCGAAGATGGCCGACGTCGCGGCGGCCGAGCGGGCCACCGGGTACGTGGCGGGCGGCATCTCGCCGTTGGGGCAGCGCAAGCGCTTGCCGGTGGCGCTGGACGCCTCCGCGGAGGGGTTCGAGACCATCTACTGCTCGGCCGGACGACGTGGCCTTGAGGTCGAGATCGCGCCGGAGGACCTGGTCAGGCTCACCCAGGCGGTCGTCGCGCCGATCTCGGCCTGATCGGACCTCCAGCGGTCTGCTCGGACCTCCAGCAGCCCGAGCGAACCTCCAGCGGCCTGCTCAGACCTCCAGCGGCCGCAGCACGCGGTCCAGCCACTCGCCGACGATGCGGCCCACCGCGGCGACGTCGGCCTTGAGGTTGTGGTCGCCGGGCAGCAGCAGGACGTCGCGGTGGTGCGCGGACTCGGGCCGGCCGAACGGATCGTTCTCGCCCTGCACCACCAGCGTGGGCACCTCGACGGCCGCCAGCTCGGACATCCGGGACTTCTCCGGCTTGCCCGGCGGGTGCACCGGGAACGCCAGGCACAGCACCGCCACCGCCTGACCCTCCGACGACGTCCGGCACGCCACCCGCGCGCCCGACGACCGGCCGCCGAACACCAGCGGCAGGTTGTCGAACAGGCTCGAACCCAGCTCGTCGGCCACCGCGAGCCACGCCGCGTCGAGCTGCTTGGCGGGTGCGGGCGCACGGCGGCCGGCCACCCGGTACGGCTGCTCCACCAGCGCCACGTGCACGCCGACGCCCACCGCCGCCCGGGTCGCCGCCACCAGGTCCGGGGCGCCGATCCCACCGCCCGCGCCGTGCCCGAGCAGCAGCGCGGCGCGGCTGTCGGAGGCGCAGTGCAGCTCGGCGCGCGCGGGGCCGTGGGGCGTG
Source organism: Actinosynnema sp. NPDC050801 (assembly GCF_040673975.1). NCBI lineage: Bacteria > Bacillati > Actinomycetota > Actinomycetes > Pseudonocardiales > Pseudonocardiaceae > Actinosynnema > Actinosynnema sp. NPDC050801. Next base: position 55,420 of record NZ_JBFAQZ010000020.1, read on the forward strand.
TCGACGAGCCGCGAGGTCATGTCAGCTCGAACAAGGTGGGCTCCGGCTTCTCGGACTCCCCCAGGGCGACCGCGTCCATCAACGACGGGTCGTTGTTCTTGATGCTGTTGACCTGCATCGACACCGGCCGCAGCTCCAGCGCGTTCACCAGGTCGAGGTCGGGCGCGAGCAGCTCGGCCGGGTCGGCGTTGTCCGGGTCGAGCCACGCCGCCCACCGGTCCTTCGGCAGCACGAGCGGCATCCGGTGGTGCACCGAGGTCATCTCGCCGATCGCGTCCGTGGTGAGCACGGCGCAGGTGATGATCGGCTTGCGCTCGTCGCCCTCCTGCTGCCACCACACCGACCAGATGCCGGCCATGGCGATGCTGGAGTCGTCGCCGGGGTTGATGAAGTACGGCTGCTTGCGGCCCTCGCCGGGCTGCCACTCGTACCAGCCCGCGGCGGGCACGATGCACCGGCGCTTGGCCGCCGAGTCGCGGTAGGCGGGCTTGTCCAGCACGCTCTCCGCCCGCGCGTTGATCATCTTCGCGGCGCCGGACAGGTCCTTGGCCCAGTGCGGCACCAAGCCCCAGCGCATCACGCGGACGCTGCGCTCGGTGGTGTCCGGGTCGGGGTTGCCCTCGTCGTCACGCGGGTGCCGCTCGACCACGGCGAGCACCTGCTTGGTCGGCGCGACGTTGTAGTCCGGGCCGGGCGCGACGCCCTCGGTGCCGTCGACCGCGTCGAACTCCGCCGCGAGCAGCGCCGGGTTCTTGGTGGACGCGTACCTGCCGCACACACCGATCACCTCTCCACAGATCAGCCTCGGGCAAGCCATCGTCGCACGTCGCAAAGCCCGGTGCGAGCTGTCGACCACCCGATGCGGAATCATCAAGCCATGACTCAGCAGTGGTCCGCTCCCACCGCCGACGGCCCGGTCCAGGCGACGGTACCCGTGCCCGGCTCCAAGTCGATCACCAACCGGGCGCTCGTGCTGGCCGCGCTGGCCGACCGCGCGTCCACCGTGCACGCCCCGCTGCGCAGCCGCGACACCACCCTGATGGTCGCCGCGCTGCGGTCGCTCGGCGTCGACGTCACCGACGGACCGGACGGGTCCTGGCTGGTCACACCCCACGAGATGCACGGTCCGGCGCAGGTCGACTGCGGCCTGGCGGGCACCGTCATGCGGTTCCTGCCGCCCGCCGCCGCGCTCGCGGTCGGCGACATCACCTTCGACGGCGACCCGCACGCGCGGACCCGGCCGATGAGCACGATCCTGGGCGCGCTGCGGGCCCTCGGCGCGGACGTGGCGGGCGACGCGCTGCCGTTCACGCTGCACGGCAAGGGCGGTGTGCCCGGTGGCGAGGTCTCCATCGACGCGTCCGCGTCGTCTCAATTCGTGTCCGGGCTGCTGCTGTCGGGCGCGCGCTACGAGAGCGGCGTGACGGTCCGGCACGACGGCAAGCCCGTGCCCTCCGTGCCGCACATCGAGATGACCGTGGCGATGATGCGCCAGGCCGGTGTCGTGGTGGACGACGCGTCGCCGAACGAGTGGCGGGTCGAGCCGGGCCCCGTCGAGGGCCGCGACTGGCACGTCGAGCCGGACCTGTCCAACGCGACCGTGTTCCTGGCGGCGGCGGCGGTCACCGGCGGTCGGGTGACGATCCCGGGTTGGCCGACGCGGACCACGCAGCCCGGCGGCGCGGCACAGGACCTCTTCCAGCAGATGGGTTGCGAGGTCACGTCGTCCGACGCCGGCCTCGTCCTGCGCGGGCCCGACCGGCTGACCGGGATCGACGTGGACCTGCGCGACGAGAGCGAGCTGACGCCGACCGTCGCGGCCCTGGCGGCGCTGGCCGACGGCCCGACCCGCATCCGCGGCGTCGCGCACATCCGCGGCCACGAGACCGACCGGCTGGCCGCGCTCGTCACCGAGATCAACCGCCTGGGCGGCGACGCGGAGGAGACCGAGGACGGCCTGGTCATCAGGCCGCGACCGTTGCGCGGGGACGTGTGGCGCGCCTACGCCGACCACCGGATGGCCACCGCGGGCGCGATCATCGGCCTGGTCGTCGAGGGCGTGTCCGTGGACGACATCGGCTGCACGACGAAGACGCTGCCCGACTTCCCGGGGATGTGGGCGTCGATGCTGTCGTTGCCGGTGGCGCGCTGACGTGGCACGCGGCGACTGGCGGCGGTTGGACGAGTCCGACGTGCGGGTGCGGCCGGGCAAGGGGACCCGGCCGCGCAGCAAGCGCAGGCCCGAGCACGCGGACGCGGTGCCCGCCATGGTCGTCGGGGTGGACCGCGGGCGGTGGACGTGCGCGATGGACGACGACCCGGCGCGGATGGTGATCGCCATGCGGGCGCGGGAACTCGGCCGCACCCCGGTCGTCGTCGGCGACCACGTGGGGCTGGTCGGCGACACCTCCGGCCAGCCGGACACGTTGGCGCGGATCGTGCGGGTGGAGGAGCGGCGCAGCGTCTTGCGGCGCACGGCGGACGACACGGACCCGTTCGAGCGGGTGGTGGTGGCCAACGCCGAGCAGCTGGTGATCGTGTCGGCGTTGGCCGACCCGCAGCCGCGGCGCGGTTTCATCGACCGCTGCCTGGTCGCCGCGTACGCGGGCGGGCTGGAACCGCTGCTGTGCCTGACGAAGTCGGACCTGGCGTCGCCGGACGAGCTGCTCGCCGCCTACGCCGAGCTGGACCTGCCGGTGGTGGTGACGCGGTCCGACCAGGACCCGGACGAGCTGCGGGGGCGGTTGGTGAACCGGCTGTCGGCGTTGATCGGGCACTCGGGCGTCGGCAAGTCGACGTTGGTGAACAGGCTCGTGCCCGACGCGCACCGGGCGGTGGGCGTGGTCAGCGGCGTGGGCAAGGGGCGGCACACGTCCACCCAGACCGTGGCGCTGCCGCTGCCCGAGGGCGGTTGGGCGGTGGACACGCCGGGCATCCGCTCGTTCGGCCTGGCGCACATCACGCCGGACGACATCGTCGGCGCGTTCCCGGACATGAAGGCGATGGCCGAGGAGTGCCCGTCCGGCTGCGGTCACCTGGGTGAACCGGACGACCCCGACTGCATGCTGGACGAGCTGGTGCGCACCGGCGAGGCGTCCCCCGGCCGCCTCGCCTCCCTGCGCCGCCTCCTGTCCTCCCGCAGCAAACTGGAGGAATACGACTAACCAGCGCGTCCTCCCCCAACCCGCGCGTGTCCTACCTCCAGAACGCGCGTGTCCTACGTTCGCGTCGCGCGTGTCCTACGTTCAGGACCCCCGAGTTCAACGCTCAGGACGCCGTCAGTCGAACTGGCCGGGCCGGTAGTCACCCGCGGGCTGCCGGACGATCACGTTCGCGCGGTTGAAGGCGTTGATCAGGGCGATGAGGGACACCAACGCGGCGAGCTGGTCGTCGTCGTAGTGCTTGGCGGCGTCCGCCCAGGCGTCGTCGGTGACGCCGCCGGCCGCGTCGGCGATGCGGGTGCCCTGCTCCGCCAGCTCCAGGGCGGCCCGCTCGGCCTCGGTGAACACGGTGGCCTCCCGCCAGGCCGCGACGAGGTTGAGCCGGACCGACGTCTCCCCGGCGTGCGCGGCGTCCTTGGTGTGCATGTCGGTGCAGTAGCCGCAGCCGTTGATCTGGCTGGCGCGGATCTTCACCAGCTCCTGCGTCGCGGACGGCAGCGTCGAGTCCTTGAGCGCCTTGTCCGCGGCGATGAAGTGCTTGACCACCTTCGCCGTAGCGGGGCTGTCGATGAGGTTCAAACGGGCTTCCACGTGCGCTCCTGCCGTCGTCGGTTGGCTACACCTCCTGGACGGCACAGCCCGCCGGGATGTGACACCCCCTCACCCGTCACAGCGGAGAGTCACGGTCGGCCCGGCCTGGTACGTACGCTCGCGCCGTTTCGTTGACCGGTTCGGGTGGCGGGGTGACCGCGACCATGGGCTCGCCGCCGCACGCGGTAGTACGGTGCGCAGCCGTGGCCAAGGTGACTGGAATCGGCGGCGTTTTCCTGCGCGCGCGCAACCCCGAACGCATGGCCGAGTGGTACCGGCGGCACCTCGGCGTGCCGATGAGCGCGAGCGGCGCCATCACGTTCCACTGGGGTGAAGCGGAGACGACGACCCTCGCGCTGTTCGCCAACGACACCGACTACTTCGGCGAACCGGGGCAGCGAGCCATGATCAACCTGCGGGTGGACGACCTGACCGCGCTGCTGGCGCAGCTGCGCGGGCGGGGTGTCGAGGTGCTGCCGCAGACCGAGGACTCGGAGTACGGCCGGTTCGGGTGGTGCGTCGACCCCGAGGGCAACCGCATCGAGCTCTGGCAGCCCGCGGCCGGCATGTGACCCGCGTGCACCCGGCCGCGCCCGGCCGCCCGCCGGCTACATCAACTCCAGCAGGAACGGCAGCTCCTGCGGCGCGTACCAGGCCAGCTCGTGGTCCTCGGCACCGCCGAGCGCGAACTCCGCGTCCGGGTCGCCCAGGTCCGCCGCGTCGATGACGTCGGCCGCCGCGCGCACGTCGTCCTCGGCCTCCAGCGTGTCCAGGTGGATCGCCGCGATCAGCTCCATCGGCACCGGCCCGGACAGCTTCACCACCGAGAAGTCCAGGTCCGGCCGCAGCTTCACGTCCGGCACGTCCGCCGACACGACCGCGCGCCTCGGCACGGCCTTCTCGTCACCCGCGATCAGCCGCAGCGAACCGCGCGCGGCGTCGAGCATGGCCGAGTACTCCAGCTCCTCCGTGTCACCGGTCGCGTACGACTCGCGCAACGCGGGCGTCAGGGCGAACCCCGTCCCGCCCACCGCGACGAACTCACCGCGCTCCACCAGGTCGCGCAACATCGCGACGGTCGCCGGGAGGTACACCCTCATGTGGACACCGTTCCCATCAGTTCCTCCACCGACTCCTCGACCATCGCCGCCAGCACGTCCACATCGGACATGGCGTCGCGATCGGCGTTCAGGCCGAAGTACACGCCACCGTCATAAGACGTCACGCCGATCGACAACGCCTGGTTCTTCGCCAACGGCACGACCGGGAACATCTCGATCATCTTCGCCCCCGCCGCGTACAGCGGCACCTGCGGCCCGGGCACGTTCGTCACCACGACGTTGAACAACCGCCGGGAGAACGACGACGCCGCCCGTGCGCCCAACGCGTGCAGGGTCGGCGGCGCGAACCCCGAGAACCGCGCCAACGTCTGCGCCGCCACCGACTGCCCCGACTCCTGGTGCGCGCGCATGGCGTGCGACACGTGGTGCAGCCGCACGACCGGGTTCGACTCGCCCACCGGCAGGTCGACCAGGTACGCCGACACCTGCGTCTCGTCATCGCGCACCGACATCGGCGCCATCGCCCGGATCGTCGTACCCGCCGTGACGATCTCGCCGCGCGACAGCAGCCAGTTCCGCAGCGCACCGGACAGCACCGCCAGCACGCCGTCGTTCACCGTGCCGCCGTGCACCCGCCGGATCTCGCGGAACACGTCCAGCCTGGTGCGCGCCACCGCGAACCGCCGCTGCGGCGAGATCCGCACGTTCAACGGGCTGCCGGGCGCGGGCGTCGCGGCGGTCCGCACCGCGAAGGCCAACCCACCGAACACCCCGGCGACCTTGCGCACGGTCGCCACCGTGTCCATGGCCGCCGAACGGACGTTCTCCACCACCTCGCCGGGCCGCTGCACGGCCTCCGCCACGGCGTCGGCCACCAGCTGCAACCCGCTCGGCTCCGGTGACGGCATCCACAACGACTCGACCGGCGGCCGCGGCGTCGCGGACACGTCCAGCATCACCTGCCCGATCTCCGGCGCGCCGAACCCGTCCACCATCGCCTGGTGGGTCTTGGTGATCACCGCGGTCCGGTTCCGGGCCAGGCCCTCGACCAGGTAGACCTCCCAGAGCGGCCGGGTCTGGTCCAGCGGCCGGGACATCAGCCGCGCCACCAGGTCGTGCAGCTGCTGGTCGCTGCCCGGTTTCGGCAACGCCGACCGCCGCACGTGGTAGGTCACGTCGAAGTCCGCGTCGTCCACCCACACCGGTCGCGCGAGCCGTCCGGGCACGTGCACGACCTTGTGCCGGTAGCGGGGCACCAGAGACAGCCGCTGTTCGATCAGGGCGACGAGGCGGTCGTAGTCGAAGCCCGTGCGCGGTCGGCGGAACACCGCGACCCCACCGACGTGCATCGGCGTCGTGGAGTCCTCCAAGTACAGGAACGAGGCGTCCAGCGCGGACAGGCGGTCGGGCATGCGGTCCAGGCTAGTCGGTGCGGGCAGGTCGGTGCGGGCTACTCGGTGCAGTCGCGCACCAGCCGGTGCACGGCGCTGACCTCGGCTTCGTCGCGCTCGTGCCGGGCCAGCCTGATCGCCGCGGCGGCCGGCATCGCGCGGCGTGCCTCGACCCGCACCGAACCGTCGACGCCGGACAGGAACCCGCGCACCATGCGCGACCGGGCGAGCCGCTTGAACGGCCGCAGCGGCGCCACCGCGATCGCCAGCCAGCTCAACGCGACGTCGACCTTGCGGTCGCCCTTGCTCGCGCTGCCCCAGTCGACCACCACCGCGCCCTCCGGGCCCATCACCACGTTGCCGGGGTGCAGGTCGAGGTGCAGCAGGTCTCCGTCACCGCGCAGGAACGCGGGCGCGGGCACCTCGTCCAGCTTGCGGTGCAGTTCGGCCAGCTCGCGGCCGAGGGCGCCCGCGCGCCACGGCTTGGCGTCCAGCTCCTGCGACATGCGCGGGCCGGGGACGTACTCCATGACCAGGTCCGTCTCCGAGGCGTCCGCCACCCTGGGCACCGGTATGCCGTGCCAGCGCAGGTAGCGCATCAACTCGGCCTCCGGCCCCAGGTCGCGGCCCGTGCGGCTGCGCTTGACCAGCAAGCCGTCGGGACGCAGGTAGACGTCCGCCTCCCGGCCACTGGCCAGCAGACGGTGCGCCTCGTCGCGCGATGCCATGTGACGATCATCATGATTGACGGCTCGAAAACAAGCCCCAATCGGGTAGAGGACACTTGCCCCGTGGATGTGTCACCCAAGGACAAGTTCGTCACCGTGTACGGCCGCAAGCCCGTGCTCGAAGCCCTTGACGACCCGCGGCTCGAAGTCGACAAGGTCATGCTCGCCGACACGGCCCGCGGTCCGGCCGCCCGGGAGATCCTGGACGCGGCCAGCCGCCGGGGCGTCACGGTCCAGCGGGCGACGGCGCAGCGGGTCAAGGTGCTCGCCGGGAACGGCAAGCAGGACCAGGGCGTGCTGGCCGACGTCGTGGCGCCGCGGATGCGCCCGCTGGAGGCCGGGTTGCGCGACCGGCCCCGGACCGTGCTGGTGCTCGACGGGATCACCACCCCGGCGAACGTCGGGATGATCCTGCGCACGGCCACGGCGGCGGGGGTGGACGGGATCGTGGTGCCGCGGCGCGGTGTCGCGTCGATCGACCCGATGGTGGTGAAGGCTTCGGCGGGGGTGGCGTTCCGGGCGCCGGTGCTGCGGTGCGCGACGGCGGCGGAGGCGGTCGCCGGGTTGCGGGCGGCCGGGTACCCGATCTTCGCGCTCGACGCGAACGCCCGGGAGTCGGTGTACTCGGCGGACCTGCCGGCGCGGGCGGCGTTCGTGCTGGGCAGTGAGACGGCGGGGATCTCCGACGACGTGCGGCCGCACGTGACCGGGTGGCTGTCGATCCCGATGGCGGCGGGCGTGGAGTCGCTGAACGTGGCCAGCGCGGCGGCGGTGCTGTGCTTCGAGGTGGTTCGGCGGCGGACGACCCGCTGAGCTCGCGCGGGACGTCACCGGGGGTCGTGGCGGTTGGCGGCGCAGTGCGGGCGCCGGAGGGCCGCTCCGACGCCCGCACTGCCTAACCCGGCTGATCGGTGGCTCACCACAGCCACCCGACGCGGTACCCGTCGGACCGTCCCGATCAGCCCCCGAGGGCCCGCACCCGCGCCCCTGGTCCGGCGCCGGGTGCGGAACCGCAAGCAGACACCCGCCATTCGCACGGGTGGTGTTCCCCGGTAGCGGTCAGAACGTACGAGCGCAGTCGAGTGAGCGGCAACTCACCGCCCAGGTGGACTTCCCGTGGCCGTTCGTCACCGATTAACCCTGCAGGGGGATGTCCAGCAGGGTTTCCAGTTCCTCAAGCGTGGACTGCACGGACTGGTGGTGCACGCCGACCATTCCGGCGGCCGCGGCGCCCCGGACGTTGACCGCGAGGTCGTCCACGAAGACGCACTCCTGCGCGGGGAGGCCGAGCCGTTCAGCGGCGAGCAGGTAGATGCGGCGGTCGGGTTTGGCCATGCCGACCTCGCCGGAGGTGATCACGACGTCGAACAGGTCCTCCCAGCCCGCCGGTGGGCGCCAGAGGAAGTCGGCGTTCGAGAGCATCGCGGTGAGGATGCCCTGGTGACGCGCTTGGCGGGTGGCGGCGAGCAGGGGTGGTTCGGTCGCCGTGTGGTCGTCGCCGAGGTCCGTGAGGACACCGCCGAAGTCGAGAACCAGTCCCCGCACCGTGCCTCCATCGGGTGATCTTGGTACGAAACCCCGGCCGTCCGCCCTCGGTTCAGCATGCCACCTCAACTCCGCACCCTGTCGTCCACGAAGCCCGCCACCACCCGGAACCCGGAGGTCGAGGCGGCGACGCCCTCGGCCCAGCCGCCCACCTGCCCGCCACTGGACGCACGACACTTCCTGTTCCCGCTGGTGGAGGCACTGAGCGGCCGTCGTCCCCCACGGCAGTTGTCGGCCAACTTCACCCCAAGGGCCCTGACCACCGTGACGCGCGCCGCAACACCGACCCAAACCCGCCTCGGCCGCTACCGCCTGTGCCACGTGTCGGCGGACGCGGCGGAACTGGCGGGCACCCTGCACATGCCGACAAAAGTCCGAGCCTTCGCCGCCCGAGTAGAACGCCGGGGTTCACGCTGGCACTGCACGGAATTCCACCTACTCCCCTGACCCCAGCCAGTCCGGCAGGTGGGCGGGGCTGAGCAACGACCCCCTCCTCGACCCCGCCCATCGGCAACACGATCGGGTGAGATTGCCACCAAAATGTACGGAAACACTGTTCTCGTACCTCGGTTAATGAGGACCGAGCCGGCAACCACCCCCGACCGCCAACCCGCCACCCCGACCACCACCACCCACCCCCGCCGACCACCACCCGCCCGCCGCCACCCCTCCGGAGACTCAAGGACTGCCACTGCCACAGCCAGCCCAGCAAGACCCGGGAGGGCCAGCCAGGGACAGGAAGAGAACGAACGTGCGGCGCGGCGGGCGAGGGCAGGCGGCGCAGGGCGAGCGGGGCGGGGGCCAGGCCGGGGCAGGGCAGGGCAGGCAGCCAACGCAGGGCTGGCTGAACTCGCGGGCAGCACAGGCGAGCCGCGGCAGGCCTGGCAGGCAGCGCGGGCAAGCCGGCCGGCAAGGGCGGGCAGTGCAGCCGGACAGCGCCGGGCCCTTCCCGGCCGGGGCAGGGCCGACGGCCCAAGGGAGCCTGGGCAGGCCAGCCGGGCAGAGCGGGTACGGCATGGCGACGGCCCCAGGCAGGCAGCGCCAGGCGGCACAGGCAGGCAGGGCAGGACGGCGGCCCAGGTCAGGCAGGCAGCGCGGAACGGCGGCGCGGGTCAGGCAGCGCGGGGCGGCGGCGTAGGGGCAGGGCAGGCGGGGCGGGTCAGAGCAGACGGCGCAGGGCGGCGGCGCGGGTCAGGCCAGGCAGCGCGGGACGGCGGCGTAGGGCAGGCGGGCGGGGCGCGGCGGGCGAGGGCAGGCGGCGCAGGGCGGCGGCCCAGGTCAGGGCAGGGGCGGTGGAGGTGGCTGGATGTGGCGAAGCGGGGCCCGGCTGGTGTCGGGCCCCGCTTCGTTTGTCGCTTCGTTCGTGGTGCGTTGTGGCTTCGTCAGTGGTGCGTTGTGGGTCGCTCAGGTCGATTCCTGAGCCCGGTCGGGCCTACTGGCGCGGGCCCTTGCGCTGGCCCTTGGCCTGGGCGCGGGCGGCGGCGCGGCGTTCCTTGCGGGTGCCGCCGGGCTGACCTGCGGCGCCTTGCTGGGCGGTGTTGCCGCTGGTCTCGGCGTCGCCGCTCTCCGACGGGCCCGAGTAGGTCAGGCCCTGCTGGGCGTGACCGTCGAGACCCTTGCCGCGGAGTGCGGGTGGGATGGCGTTGCCGCTCTGGAGTTGCGCGAGGGCGGGGCCGGCGGGTGCCTGGTTTGCGTCCGCCTGCTGCTGGGCGGCAGCGGCCGCGGCGGCGCGGGCTCGGGCGCGGCTGCCGGTCAGCGGGCCGCCGTTGGCGATCGAGACCTGGACCGGCGGTTCGGCGGCGGGCTCGGGTTCGGCGGCTTCCACCTGCAGGTTGAACAGGAAGCCGACGGTCTCCTCCTTCAGCGCTTCGAGCATGCCGTTGAACATGTCGAAGCCCTCCCGCTGGTACTCGATCAGCGGGTCGCGCTGGGCCATCGCCCGCAGGCCGATGCCCTCCTTGAGGTAGTCCATCTCGTACAGGTGCTCGCGCCACTTGCGGTCCAGCACGGAGAGCAGGACGCGGCGCTCCAGCTCACGCATGGCGCCCGGCCCGACCCGGCCGTCGATGTCCGCCTCACGCGCCTCGTACGCGGCCAGGGCGTCGGCCTGCAGCTTCGCCTTCAGCGACTCGCGGGTGACGTCTTCGTCCTCCTCGACCACCGTCTTGTGGTCGAGCGTGATCGGGTAGAGCGTCTTGAGCGCCGTCCACAGCTGGTCGAGGTCCCAGTCCTCGGCGTAACCGTCGGCCGTCGCGCCGTCGACGTAGTCGCCGACCACGCTGGTGATCATGTGCTCGACCTGTTCACGCAGGTCCTCACCGTCGAGCACGCGGCGGCGCTCGGCGTAGATGACCTTGCGCTGCTCGTTCATGACCTCGTCGTACTTGAGGACGTTCTTGCGGATCTCGAAGTTCTGCTGCTCGACCTGCGTCTGCGCGCTGCGGATGGCCCGGGTGACCATCTTGTGCTCGATCGGCACGTCGTCCGGCACCTTCAGCCGGGTCATGACCGTCTCGACCATCGCCGCGTTGAAGCGGCGCATCAGCTCGTCCTTCAACGACAGGTAGAACCGCGACTCGCCGGGGTCGCCCTGACGGCCGGAACGACCGCGCAGCTGGTTGTCGATGCGCCGCGACTCGTGCCGCTCGGTGCCCAGCACGTACAGGCCGCCTGCCTCGCGGACCTCCTCGGCCTCGGCCTTGACCTCGGCGGTGATCTCCTCGATCAGCTTGGCCCAGGCGGCCTCGTACTCCTCGGCGTGCTCGACCGGGTCGAGGCCGCGTTCGCGCAGCTCGTGGTCGGTGATGATGTCCGGGTTGCCGCCCAGCACGATGTCCGTGCCTCGACCGGCCATGTTGGTGGCGACCGTGACGGCGCCCTTGCGGCCGGCCTTGGCGATGATCAGCGCCTCGCGCTCGTGGTGCTTGGCGTTGAGCACCTCGTGCGGGATGCCCTTCTGCACGAGCAGCTTCGACAGGTACTCGGAGCGCTCGACGCTGGTCGTGCCGACCAGGACCGGCTGGCCCTTCGCGTGCCGCTCGGCGATGTCCTCGGCGACGGCCTCGAACTTCGCCTCCTCGGTCTTGTAGACGAGGTCGGACTCGTCCTTGCGCTGCATCGGGCGGTTGGTCGGGATCGGCACCACGCCGAGCTTGTAGGTCTGGTGGAACTCGGCCGCCTCGGTCTCGGCGGTACCGGTCATGCCGCCCAGCTTCCGGTACAGGCGGAAGTAGTTCTGCAGGGTGATCGTGGCGAGGGTCTGGTTCTCCGCCTTGATCTCGACGCCTTCCTTGGCCTCGATCGCCTGGTGCATGCCCTCGTTGTAGCGGCGGCCCGCCAGCACGCGGCCGGTGAACTCGTCGACGATCATGACCTCGCCGTTGCGGACGATGTAGTCCTTGTCCTTGGCGAAGAGCTCCTTGGCCTTGATCGAGTTCTGGAAGTACCCGACCAGCGGGGTGTTGGTGGAGTCGTACAGGTTGTCGATGCCGAGCTGGTCCTCGACGAACTGCACGCCCGCCTCGGTGACGCCGACCGTGCGCTTGCGCTCGTCCACCTCGTAGTGGGTGTCGCGGCGCATCTTGGTGGCCAACCGGGCGAACTCGACGTACCAGCGCGACGACTGGTCGGCCGGGCCGGAGATGATCAGCGGCGTGCGGGCCTCGTCGATGAGGATCGAGTCGACCTCGTCGACCATCGCGAAGTAGTGGCCGCGCTGGACCATCTCCTCGCGGCTCCAGGCCATGTTGTCGCGGAGGTAGTCGAAGCCGAACTCGTTGTTCGTGCCGTAGGTGATGTCGGCGTTGTAAGCGACGCGGCGCTGTTCGGGCGTCATCTCCGACAGGATCGCGCCGACGGTGAGGCCGAGGAACCGGTGGATGCGGCCCATCCAGTCGGCGTCGCGCTTGGCCAGGTAGTCGTTGGTCGTGACCACGTGCACGCCCTCGCCGGCGATGGCGTTGAGGTACACGGGCAGCACGGACGTCAGCGTCTTGCCCTCACCGGTGCGCATCTCGGCGATCTGCCCGAGGTGCAGCGCCGCGCCGCCCATGAGCTGGACGTCGAAGGGGCGCTGGCCGAGGGTGCGCTTGGCTCCCTCTCGGACGACCGCGAAGGCCTCCGGCAGCAGCTCGTCGAGTGACTCGCCGTCGGCGTAGCGCTTGCGGAACTCCTCGGTCTTCGCGCGCAGCTCCGCATCGGAGAGGTCGACGACGTCGTCTTCGAGGTTGTTGATGTGCGCTGCGATGTTGCGCAGGCGCTTGAGCATCTTGCCCTCGCCGGCGCGGAGCAGTCGGGACAGCACCATCTGGGTCGACCTCATTACCTCATCGCGACGCGCCCGGGGGACGGGCGCCTTCCACAGGGGTTCGCCACGGCCATGGCGAACCTTCACCACCTGCCATCGTAGGCAAGTCGTGAACGTGTGTGCACAGACACAGGTAGGAACCGGTGTGGAACGTCCAGCGGAACGCCTCCGGAGCACCCGCGCCGACGTCGACAAGATCGCTATCCGTGATCGCGCACCGGCGAGCACCACCCGGTTGGACGCATGGGGCGCGGGCTCGACGGCCGCGCGCGCCAAGATCGCGCCATTCACCTGATTCAGAGACGAATGCCACACCATCGGACGCCGGAGATCCCGCGCCTCGGGCGCTGGACAAGTTCGACGGACGCCGAATAAGGCAGAAGTTGACCACTTCACCAGATCGCGTCGGTCGTCCGCGCCTCATTCTTTGCCGATCACGCTCTTCGACCGGTGGAGAACGAGGCGCGGACGACCTGGCCGCCGCGTCAACGGCCAATCAACTCAACTGGACGACCGAGCCGCCGCGTGCGGAGCAGCGGCCATGACCCGGCTCAGGCCAGTCTGATCACGCCGTAGTCGAATCCCTTCCGGCGGTAGACGACGCTCGGACGGCCGCTGTCGGCGTCGGAGAACAGGTAGAAGTCGTGGCCGACCAGTTCCATCTCGTAGAGGGCCTGGTCGACGGTCATCGGCTTGGCCGTGTGCTCTTTCTCGCGCACGATCTGGCCGGGGAGGTTGTCCTCGATGCCGTCTTCCCAGCGCTGCGAGGGCACTTCCGCCATGCCCTCGTGCGCGGGTTCCGGCTCGGTTGTTTCCAGTACCGCGGTGCGGCCGGGCCACATGCCCTGTGCCTGGCCGCCGTCGCCGTCCGGGAGGAGGGGGAGCGACTCCGCGAGTCCGCTCGTCGCCTCGGCGACCGAAGTCGGGCCGCGTCGCCCGTGGTGCACGCGCCTGCGGTCATGAGAGCGCCGCAGTCGGTTCTCGAGCTTGCTCACCGCGGAGTCCAGGGCGGCGTAGAAGTCGCCCGCACATGCTTCGGAACGAACCACCGGACCGCGTCCCTTGCCGGTGATCTCGACACGCTGGCAGTTCTTGGACTGCCTGCGGTTCGGCTCGTGGAAAAGCTCCACGTCGAAGCGGATGACCTTGCGGTCGTAACGCTCAAGCCTGGCCAGCTTTTCGGCGACGTGAACCCTGTAATGATCGGGCACCTCGACGTTGCGGCCCTTAACGACGATGTCCATACACGACCTCCCTCGCTTTGCTGCGAGCAATGGCTTCGGATCGCTTGGGCGCCGGGTCCGCGATCTTGTTCGCGGACTTGTCGCTGAGGGTGGTCCCTCAGTGCCTCACCGGCGCCAGGGTCATGGGCTGCTCGCCTCCTCCCCGCGTGCCGGGAACGCTGATAGCGGTGCACGTTAGCCCGGTATTCGCCGCTGCGACAGCCCCTGGGACGGGGGAAATCCAAGATTTTCTTGTCGTAACGCAGAGCGACGAAAAATCGGCACCGACGGCGCGCCGCACCGACACGCCGGAACCCCGCGCGGACAACGGCTCACCCGAACGGCCGAGCCCGGCACGAGCACCCGCCAGCAGAGTGGTTACGTCGAACGGCCTCTGCGTGGGCGTCATAACCGGCCAACGGCCGAGCGTCCCGGGAGGTTCCCGGTGCGGTTCACCCGTGTGGGTGGGATCCGCGTGCAGTTGTCAGCGTGAGGACAGCGGGTACCCCGAATCCGGCCGCTTTCAACACCGAAACGCAGGCGCGTGCCGTCGATCCCGTCGTCACCACGTCATCCAGCAGGACAACCGGGGTTTTCGGTGGTGGCAGACATTCCGGGACGAGTCGGACACGGCCGGCGAGATTCGCGTGTCGAGACGCCGCGTCGAGCGCCGCCGAATCGCGAACGCCTCTCGCGAACGCCAGCGCCGGCGCCGCGGAAAAGCCGGACGCACGTGCCACTCCCAATACGTGGGAACCGCCGCGGGCCCGGGCGGCCGACGCACGGGAGGGCGCGGGCACGAGCCACGGATCGGGCCCCACGCCGGGCAGCCGGGGCACCGCGGCGGCGACCAGCGCGCCGAACACGGCCGCCAGCTCGCGACGCCCGCGCTCCTTGAACGCGAGCACCAACTCACGCGCCGCTCCCCCGTACGCGGCCAGCGCGAACACCGGCGGCCCGACACCGGGGACGCGCACCGGAGGGCCGAACAGGGCCAGGCAGCGGGCGCACGCACGCGCACCCCAGGCGCCGCAGCCGGGACAACGGGGCGGGAACAGCAGGTTGATCAGCACGGCTCCGACGATGCCGGCGCCCACCGACAACCAGACCCCCTGCGCCGAGGTGCGAGGCGTTCTCGATCGGGTGAAGATGGGGCGTGCGCAGATGATCCGACCAACCGACCCACCGACCGATCGGCCGACCACCGACCTCAGCCCGGGTAGAACGCCTGGGTGCCCGGCTCGACCTTCGTGGTCGAAGCACGCCACACGTCGCCCACGTCGTTCGCGCTCCACAGCCCGCGCTGGTCCACCGCCAGCACGTTGCGCCCCGGCGCGGCGGTCACGGAGGCGACCGGGACGGTCAGGTTCGACGTGTTGTACCGCTCGACCCGCACCCCGTCGATGTTGACCTTCGCGATCGGCCACGCGGCCAGCGACGTGCTCACCACCAGCACGTCCTGCGCGAGCCAGTCCAGCGCCAACGCGCTGGTGCCGACCTGCGACGGCTGGAGGTGGCGCGGCGACCGCAGCGACACCGCCGAGTCCTGGCCGCGCACGACCGCCGCCACCACGAGCTTGCCGTCCACCACGGCCGCCACGCGGGTGCCGTCGCGCGACAACCGCAGCTCGGTGATCTTCCCCAGCTCGGTGAGCTCGGAGGCGTTGACCGCGTTCGCCGTCCACCCGCTGTCGGTCCTGATCACGCGCACCACCGTGGCGCCGTCGGCGACGGTCCACACCTCGGTGCCCGGTTCGCCCTGGCGCCCGCTGAGCAGCCACGTCGGTCTGGTCATGGTGGTCGCGCGCAGGTCGACCTCGGCCAGCTGCTCCGACAGCGGTCCGACCCGCAGCCGCACGGAGCTCCCCACCCGGCCGACCGCGGCCAGCTGGCTGCCGTCCAACGACTGCGCGGCGCTCACCAGCTGGTAGTCGCCCGCCCCGGCGGGTCCGGGCACCGGGTCGCCGTTGACCTGCTTGACCCGCCCGTCGCCGACCAGCATCCCGTGCAGGTCGGCGTCCGGCGTGGTCAGGGCCTCACCGGTCTGCACGTCGGCGGGCCGCCACTCCTGCTGGTCGGCGTTGATCGACTGACCTTCGACCAGCACCCGGATCCGGCTGCTGGTGACGCCCGCGAGCGACTTCACCACCTGCGCCACGATCTGCTTGCCGACCTGGACCGTGATGTCGCCGACCTTCGTCAGGTCGACTTCGAGCGCGCCGTCGTTGGCCTCGGAGGTGTTCCTGCGCTGGGTCGCGCCGTTCGGGATGGCCGTGGCCAACGCGCCGCGCATCCCCACCGACGGGCCCTTGAGCAGCAGGCTCGTCACCCGGCTCGGGATCGACGTCGACGGCGCGATGACCACCCACCTCGGGTCGGGCACGAGCACGCTGAAGTCGGGGCTGTGGAAGAACAGCGTCACCCGCCGGTAGTTCTGCTGGAACCCGCCCAACGGCACGTAGATGCCATCGGGTGGTGCGGAGATGCGCCACTGGCCCCCGTTGTCGCGCTCGATCCCGATGGGGGTGTCGAGGGGGCCGATGAGCTGGATGAACGAGTTGTCCTCCAGCTGCAACCGGCCGACGTTGCGGCCTTGGAGCAGCACCGTGCGGTGCCGGTCGTCCGCCGTCACGCCGGGCGTCGGCACGGTGTTGAACGTCGTGTCGATGATCGTCGGCGTGCCCTTGGTGTTCCACGCCTTCTTCGCGTCCTCGGTCAGGTACGCCTTGGCCGCCGCGTAGTCGCTCTCCGGGTTGGCCGAGGCGTTGACGAACTCCCGGACCAGCGTCAGCGGGTCGATGTCGGGCACCGGTTCGGGCGCCGCGGCCGCGCTGGCGTTGCCCGCCGAGGGGTTCACCGCGATCGGTGAGGTCTCGGTGGGTATCGCGGCGCAACCGGCGGCCACGAGCACGCCCAGGAGCACCGCGAGCAGCCTCACCGGACCTCCTCGCGTTCGCCGGTGACCGGTTGCGCGGGCTGCCACGTGATCTCCTCCTCGGTCAGCTCGACCTCCTCGACCGGCTCGGGCGCGTCCGGTTCGGGTTCGACCACGGGCGGCAGGTCGGGCGGCACGAGCGGCAGCGGGTCGGAGGTCGGCTCGTGGCCGAGCCGGCACGGGATGGTGAGCCGGAACACCGCGCCGAGGCCGCGTTCGCCCCACGCCTCCAGCCGGCCGCCGTGCAGCCGCGCGTCCTCCAGGCTGATCGACAGGCCGAGGCCGGTGCCCCCGGTGCGGCGGTTGCGGGACGGGTCGGCGCGCCAGAACCGGTTGAACACCAGGTCCGCCTCGCCGGGTCGCAGGCCGACGCCGTGGTCCCGCACGGTCACCGCGACCGCGTCGCCGTCGCCGCGCAGCGTCAGCTCGACCGGCAGGCCCTCGCCGTGGTCGATGGCGTTGGCCAGCAGGTTGCGCAGGATCCGCTCGACGCGGCGGGAGTCCAGCTCGGCGCTGACCTCGTGGTCGGGCAGGTCCATCACGATCGTGGTGCCGCTGCTGTTGGCGATCGCGCGCACCGCGTCGTGGGCGCGCCTGGCCAGCACGCGGATGTCGACCAGCTCGGCGGCCAGCTCCTCCACGCCCGCGTCGAGCCTGCTGATCTCCAGCAGGTCGCCCAGCAGCGACTCGAACCGGTCCAGCTCGTCGACCAGCAGCTCGGTCGACCGGGCCAGGCCGCCGGGGAACTGCTCGCGTGAGGCGTGCAGCACGTCCGCGGCCATCCGCACGGTCGTCAGCGGCGTGCGCAGCTCGTGCGACACGTCGGAGGTGAACCGGCGTTGCAGCTGGCCGAACTCCTCCAGCTGGTGGATCTGCCGCTGGATGCTGGCGGCCATCTCGTTGTACGACTCGGCCAGCCGCGCCACGTCGTCCTCGCCGACCACGGGCATCCGCTGGTCGAGGCTGCCGTCGGCGAACCGCTCGGCGATCTCGGCGGCCTGCCGCACCGGCCGGACCACCTGGCGGGTGACCAGGTTCGCGATGAGCGCGAGCAGCAGGAGCAGCACCACGCCGCCGACGACCAGGGTGCTCTGCACGACGTCCGCGGTGGCCTGTTCGCTGGTCAGCGGGAACAGCAGGTACAGGTGCATGGCGCGGGCGGAGCTGTTGACCGGTTTGCCGACGACGAGCAGCGTCGTGGGTCCGGTCTCCCGTTCCACGGTGGTGATCTGGTAGCCGGCGCTGCCCCGTTCGAGCATCTTGAACAGCCCGTCCGGCACGTCCTCGTACTGGCCGACGGCGACCGGCAGGCCGTCGGAGCCGGTGCCGACGGGGTCGCGGAGCACCGGCTCGAACGCGCCCGCGCCGGAACTGGTGGGGTCGAGGTCCACACCCGAGGTGTTGATCTTGTTCAGGGCGGTGGTGAACCGGGTCTTGACGCTGTCGGGGCCGGGGTTGAGGCCCGCGAGGTCCGGCTGGATCGCCGCCGCGCTCGCCTCGGTCTGCCGGACCGCCGCCTCGATCTTGGTCTCCAGCAGCTGGCCGGTGATCTGCACCTGGAGCACCATGCCCAGCACGAACACCACGGCCGACGACAGCGCGAGCGTGCTGACCACGACGCGCAGTTGCAGCGAACGCCGCCACAGCTCGCCGAACGAGATGGCCTGCCTGCGTGCGCGTTCGATCCCGCGGCGCACTTCGCGCACCGCGGGATCGAACCAACGCGAAGTCATGTCCGGTGGATCCCGATCACGGAGGGCCGGCCTTGTACCCGACGCCGCGCACCGTGAGCACCACCTCGGGGTGCTCCGGGTCGCGCTCGACCTTGGAGCGCAGGCGCTGCACGTGGACGTTCACCAGGCGGGTGTCCGCCGCGTGCCGGTAGCCCCAGACCTGCTCCAGGAGCACCTCGCGGGTGAACACCTGGCGCGGCTTGCGGGCCAGCGCCACGAGCAGGTCGAACTCCAGCGGCGTCAGCTGGATCGGCTTGCCCTCGCGCAGCACCTCGTGCCCGGGCACGTCGATGGTCAGGTCGCCGATCTGCAGCACCTCGGCGGGCTCGGCCTCGGTGCGCCGCAGGCGGGCGCGGATGCGCGCCACCAGCTCCTTCGGCTTGAACGGCTTGACCACGTAGTCGTCCGCGCCGGACTCCAGCCCGAGCACCACGTCCACCGTGTCGCTCTTCGCGGTGAGCATCACGATCGGGACGCCCGACTCGGACCGGATCGCCTTGCAGACGTCGATGCCGTTCATGCCGGGCAGCATCAGGTCGAGCAGGACCAGGTCCGGCTTCAACTCGCGCAGCGCGGGCAGCGCGCGGGCGCCGTCGGCCACCACAGCGGTGTCGAAGCCCTCGCCCCGCAGCACGATGGTCAGCATCTCCGCCAGAGCGGGGTCGTCGTCCACGACGAGCACGCGTGCCTTCATACCCAACATCGTCCCACTAGTGGTCGGAAGTCCACGCACCGCCCAGCGGTCATCGCTGCTGGTCGTCGTGCGCGTCCACTCCGTAGCCAGTCTCTGCCGCCGATCCACGTGCCCACCTCGTCCCGCCGAAACGCGAATCCTCAGCGACTCATCGGCCCAGTGGTGACGTTTTGTTACTTTCGTACCCTAATGGGTGAACCACCGGTCGAGCAGCGCCTCGACGCGCAGGTCAGCGGTACCGTCGAGCACCTCCCAGGGTGACAGCCAGCCCGCCGCGGCCAACCCGTCGTAGACGGCGGCGCAGCGCGCCTGGAGCCCGCCGTCGGACTCGTAGAGGTCGCGACCCCGAGCTTCCTCCACCTCCCGGTGGGCCGCGCGGTCGGCCGCGACGGCCGGGGGCACGCGCAGCAGCAGGTGCAGGCCCGGGATCGGCAAGCCGAAGCGGTCGACCTCCAGCGCGCGCAGCCACTCGACGAACTCGCCATCGGCCGCCTGGTGCAGCCGCGCCGCGCCGTAGGCGGCATTGGACGCGATGTACCGGTCGAGCAGCACCACGTCGTACCGGTCCAGGTCGGCGCGGATCCGGTCGGCCGCGCCCCGCCGGTCGAGCGCGTAGAGGACCGACATGCCGTACACCGAGTCGGTCAGGTCGCCGAGCCGGCCGTGCAGCGCGTCGCGCACCAGATCGGCGTGCACGTCCTCGTCGTACCGGGGGAACGCGCCGGTCGCGACCTTCGCACCACGCGCGTCCAGCGCGTCGGTCAACGCCTTGGCCAGGGTGCGCTTGCCGGCGCCGTCCAGACCCTCGATCACGACGAGTTTTCCCACGAGGGACACCCTAAGGGCCACCGTCCGCTCACGATCGGCCGCATGACATCGCCCAGTCGGGTGACCAGAGATCCTTTGCGTCACCAGATTGAGTGACTACGGTGAACCCCATTTCCGGTTGCGCGAAAGGGTGGTGCCGCGGTGACCGCGGATTCCGGGCACGCCAGACCGGTTGACGAGCAGGCCGCCCAGCCGCCCGGGAGCCTGCCGGGTGGGCTCGCCGAGACGCTGCGCTACGGACCGTTCCACCGTGCCCTGCACGACGCCATCGCGCACCGCGGCCTGTCCCTGGCCAGGCTGCGGGCGCACCTGGAACAGCTGGGCGTGCAGGTCGGGCAGTCGACCCTGAGCTACTGGCAACGCGGGCTGCGGCATCCCGAAGTGCCGCGCGCGATCGCCACCGTGCGCGCGCTGGAGACCGTGCTCAGGCTGCCGCCGGAGTCGCTGGTCGCGCTCGTCGGCAACCGGCCGCAACCCCGGCTGACCAGGCCGAGCGGCTGGGTGTCGCCGGTGCCGGTGGTGTCGGAGTTCGAGGCCGTGACCGACGTCGGCGCGAACACCGACATCGAGCTGCTGGCCGTGCACGACACCGTGCTGATCGGGCCGGAGCGGGAGCAGCGGTCGATCAGCACCCGGCTGGTGGTGCGGGCGGCGAAGGCCGGGCCGGACCGGTTCCTGGCCGTGCACCAGGGCGACGACGGGTGCCTGATCGACAACGCGCTCGTGCGACCGGGCGAGGGGTGCCGGCTGGGACGGCTGCGCAGGCAGCTCGCCACCCGCGGACTAGCGTTCGAACTGCTGTTCGACCGCAGGCTCGCCGAGGGCGAGGAGCACGTGTTCAGCTTCACGGTGGTGGACGACACCGGCGGGCCCACGCCCGGGCACCGACGGGCGTTCCGCGAACCGTGCCGCGGCTACCTGCTGCAACTGGCCTTCAACCGCCGCGCCCTGCCCGCCCGCTGCACCAAGCAGTTCCGGGCGGACGCCGAGGCCGCGCCGGTGGACCTGGAGGAGCTGGTCTGCGGCCTGGGCGGCTTCGCCAGCGCCTACTTCGAGGACGTCGGCCCCGGCATCGCCGGCATCAGCGTCGAGTGGACGTAGCGGAACGGCCGGGGCACCCGGGGGTGACCACCACGCGAGGTCGCGTCGGTAGGTCGAGGCCCATCCCGCGGCGATCACGCACTTCGATCGTCGCGGGATCGGCCTCGAACTGCCGACTTCCAGGCGAACTCGCCGCCCCGCCGGAGGCGGGGCAATCAAACTCAGTACCTGTAGTGCTCGGGCTTGTAAGGCCCTTCGACGTCAACGTCGATGTACTCGGCCTGGTCCTTGGACAGCTTGGTGAGCTTGCCGCCCAGCGCCTCCAGGTGGATGCGGGCGACCTTCTCGTCCAGCACCTTCGGCAGGCGGTACACCTCCTTGTCGTACTCCTGGTACTTGGTGAACAGCTCGACCTGCGCGATCACCTGGTTGGAGAACGAGTTGGACATCACGAAGCTGGGATGACCGGTGGCGTTGCCCAGGTTGAGCAGGCGGCCCTCCGACAGCACCAGGATCGAGTGGCCGTCCGGGAACACCCACTCGTCGACCTGCGGCTTGATGTTGATCCGCCGGATGCCGGGGAAGCGGGCGAGGCCGGCCATGTCGATCTCGTTGTCGAAGTGGCCGATGTTGCCCACGATCGCCTGGTGCTTCATGGCCGCCATGTGCTCGATGCGCACGACGTCCTTGTTGCCGGTCGTGGTGATGACGATGTCGGCGCGACCGATCACGTCCTCCAGCGTCTGCACCTCGTAGCCGTCCATCGCCGCCTGCAACGCGCAGATCGGGTCGATCTCGGTCACGATGATGCGGGCGCCCTGGCCGCGCAGCGACTCCGCCGCACCCTTGCCGACGTCACCGTAACCGCAGATCACGGCCACCTTGCCGCCCATGAGCACGTCGGTGCCGCGGTTGATGCCGTCGATCAGCGAGTGCCGGATGCCGTACCGGTTGTCGAACTTCGACTTGGTCACCGCGTCGTTGACGTTGATCGCCGGGAACAGCAGCTCACCGGCCGCGGCCAGCTGGTACAGCCGCATGACGCCGGTCGTGGTCTCCTCGGTGACGCCGCGGATGGCCTCGGCGATCTTGGTCCACTTCCCGTTGTCCGCCGCGAGCGACTTGCGCAGCGTCTCCAGGATGAGCACCCACTCCTCGGGGTCGTCCGCCTCGGGCTGCGGGACGACACCGGCCTTCTCGTACTGCACGCCCTTGTGGACCAGCAGCGTCGCGTCGCCGCCGTCGTCCAGGATCATGTTCGGGCCGCCGCCGTCCGGCCAGGTCAGCATGGACTCGGCGGTCCACCAGTACTCCTCCAGCGTCTCGCCCTTCCAGGCGAAGCACGGGATGCCCTTGGGCTCCTCGGGGGTGCCGTGGGGGCCGACCACGACCGCGGCGGCGGCGTGGTCCTGGGTGGAGAAGATGTTGCAGGACGCCCAGCGGACCTCGGCGCCCAGCTCGACCAGCGTCTCGATCAGCACGGCGGTCTGCACGGTCATGTGCAACGAGCCGGAGATCCGCGCGCCCTTGAGCGGGTAGACCTCCGAGTACTCGCGGCGCAACGCCATCAGGCCGGGCATCTCGTGCTCGGCCAGCCGGATCTCCTTGCGGCCGAACTCGGCCAGGGAGAGGTCCGCCACGGCGAAGTCGATGCCGTTGCGGGTCTGGAGCCTCTCGGCGGTCATCGCGTGTTCCTCCATCTCGGATAGGACGGGCTGACAGTACCGCCCGCCACGCCGGGCCCCGGAGGTCGGCGGCAACTGG
Organism: Actinosynnema sp. NPDC050801; assembly: GCF_040673975.1. Taxonomy (NCBI): domain Bacteria; kingdom Bacillati; phylum Actinomycetota; class Actinomycetes; order Pseudonocardiales; family Pseudonocardiaceae; genus Actinosynnema; species Actinosynnema sp. NPDC050801. The sequence goes on from NZ_JBFAQZ010000020.1 coordinate 78,421, forward strand.
GTGCCGATGGACCAGTATGGCGAGGCTGACGCGAGGTTCGCGGGAGGAGCGGGAGGATCTGTGCTGATTCCCGGCCCCGACACACGGGTGGTCGAACTGCGGGTGCACGGTGTGCAGGGCACCACCCCGCAGTCGCTGGTCGACGCGGTGGCGGCGGTGGACGTGGCGGGCGATGGGCTCGGCCGCGTCGTCCGCCCGGCCGACCGCCTCCGCAGACCGGCTCCCGGCCCGGTGTTGCAGGCCGCGGGCCGCCCCGTGACGCGGGTCGTCGAGGGCTACGTCTGGGGTGCGATGACCTCGGGCGGCTGGGCCAAGGCGACGTGGGCGCTGCTGTTCCCGTTCTCGCTGGCGAACGTGGCGCACTGGATGCTGCCGCCCGCGCCGACCGGGTCGGTGCCCGCCCACCTGCTGGGTGTCGCGCTGCGCGCGTTGCTGAGGTTGGCGGCGCTGCTGCTGACCGTGCTGCTGGTCGCGCAGCTGGAGGTGATCAGCCTGGACCTGGTGGCCGCGCAGTGCCTCGCGCCGGGCTCGCCGTGCCTGTGGGGCCCGTCGTGGCTGAGCACGACGCCGTGGGTGCGCGCTGTGGTGGGACTCACGCCGATCGCGCTGGCCGTGCTGGTGCTGCACCGCATGTCCAGTGTGGACTGGCGGATCGAGCGCAAGGAGGTGCCTGCGGCCGAGGGCGCGCGGTCCGGGCTGCCCGGCGCGCACGTGGCCACCGACCCGGACACGCCGGCGTTGCGGGTGCTGCACCTGGTGGCGGCCCTGGGCACGGCCGTGGTGGTCGCGTTGGGCGGACCTCCCGGACCGCTGCTCGCGCCCGGCTGGCACGGGGTCGCGATCACGGTGTGCTGGGCGCTCGGGCTCGCGCTGGTCGCGGTGGCGGCGCTGGGCGCGATGCTGCTGGACGACCCCACCGGCGGCGCGCCGCACCGGGGTGGGCGGTGGTTGCGGTCGGCGTTGGGCCGCGGCCCGCGGCGGGTGCTGCACACCGTGGCCTGGCTGTCGCTGCTGGTCACGGCGGCGTTGCTGGTGCGGCTGCCGGTGCGGTTGTCCGGTGCCGACCTGGCCGTGCAGATGGTGGCCGCGCTGGTGGCGCTGGTGTGCGTGCTGATCGGGCTGCTGCTCGTGCCCGCCGCGCTGGTGGCCCGGCGCACGTGGTCGGCTCAGCCCCGTGAGCTGCGGCCGTGGGCCGGTGGGTGGATGGCCGCCCCGGTGGTCGCGGTGGCCGCCCTGCTCGGCGGCGGGTTCGGCGCGGGTGTGGCGCTGACCGTGCAGCGGGTGCTCGGGCACGGCGAACTGCCGTACGGGTACGACTACATCGCGCTGCTGTGGGGCGTGGCCGGGGTGCTGGCGTTCCTGGCGGGGGTGGCGATGGCCGCGACCACGGCGATGATGCGGTGGAGCTCGCTGCGACCGGTACCCGTCGGCGGAGACGAAGAGGGGGCGAAGGAGTGGGCGCGTGAGGCGTCGCTGCTGCACACGGGACGCGCTCGGGACGCGAAGCGCGCCGCACGGGCGTGGTGGTGGGCGCACTGGCAGCGGCGGCACAGCCACCACGTGGTGCTGATCATGTCGTCGGTGCTGGCCGTGGGTGCGGTGCCGGCGGCGTTCCTGCGGTTGCAGGAGGTCGAACCGCCGACGTGGTCACGGCCGTTCATCGGGTTCGGCGTGGCCGTGCTGGCCGTGCTGGCGCTGTCGCTGCTGCGGGCGGTGTACCTGGCGGCACGTCGGCCGGACAAGGCCCGGCAGGTGGGCGTGCTGGCCGACCTGGCAGCGTTCTGGCCGCGCGAGGCGCACCCGGTGGTGCCGCCGTGCTACGCGTTGAAGGTGGTGCCGGAGCTGGTCGCACGGGTGCGGGAGCACCTGGCCGACCCCGGCACGCGGGTGGTGCTGGCCGGGCACAGCCAGGGCAGCCTGCTCGCGGCGGTGGCGGCCGCCCGGCTGCTGGAGGAGCTGCCCGCCCACCAGGCCGAGCGACTGGGCCTGGTCACCGCCGGGTCGCAGCTCCAGTGGGCGTACCCGCGGGCGTTCCCGGCCGTGGTGCCGCACGGCTCGCTGGAGACGCTGGCCGGCGGGTTGGCCGGGCGGTGGCGTGCGCTGTGCCGCGGCACGGACCCCTTGGGCGGCGCGGTGATGACGTGGGACCGGCAGGTGTTCGACGGGATGCTGCTCGGCGCCGGCTTCCGGCCGGACGGCACCTCGGGCGCGTTGCCGCCGGCGTTGCGCGGTCCGACGGGCGCGCTGGTGCTCGGCGGCGACCACTGGCTGCCGGACCCGCAGCGCGGGCCGTTCCCGGGCAGGCGGTGGGCGCCGGGCGTGAACCGGCACACCGACTACACCTCGGACCCCGAGTGGGACCGGGCGATCGCCATCGCGGCCGGGCTGGAGACGACGCAACCGCCGGCGCCGCCCGTGCTGCCGACCGCCCGACAAGCGCCGGTCAGGTCGCCAGAACCGAGGTGAGCAGCCGGTCGGCCGCGTCCGTGCGGCCGGACCCGGCGAGCAGGCCCGCCGGTGCGAGCACGTAGTCGCGGTCGACCGTGATGGCGGCGGTGCGCAGGACCGGGCGCAGGACGGGGTCGGCGCGCAGCACGCGTTCCACGTCCGCGGTCGACTCGGCGTGCCGGAAGACGCCACCGGACAGCACGAGCAGGCCCGCGCCCTGCGGTCCGAGTCGGCCGTCGACCAGCCGGAGGTGGCGGCGGACGGCCAGCACGGCGGCGAGCGCGGCGAGCCGGTGGTCCACGGTCGGGTCGTCGGGCAGCCAGGTGACGTCGGCGGCCCGTGCGTCGGCTTCCCGTTGCAGCACGGCGGCCTCGGCCTTGTCGATCAGCTTCTCCGCCGTCGCCTCGGCCACCACCCCCGGTGCGGACCAGCGCATGCCGAGGTCGCCCTCGACCGTGCGGCGGTCCGGCGGCAGCGCCACCACCCGCTCCGGACCTTCCACAGTGGACACCGCCGAGTAGACGTCGGTGGTGGCGCCGCCGACGTCCACGACGAGCACCGCGCCTTCCCGGTCCCGCATGGCCAACCGCGACACGCCTTCGAGCACGGCATCGGGCGTGACGGCGCGCACGAGCCCGCGGAACCTCGGGCCGTGGGACAGGCCCTTGCCGCCGATCACGTGCTCCAGGAACGCCTCGCGGATCGCCGCGCGCGCCGGTCCGGGCGCGAGTTCGCCCACGTCGGGCAGCACGTTCGCGGTGCGCACCACGGTCCGGCCCCGGAGCAGCTCCGCCGCCTCCGGCTGGGCCTCGACGTTGCCCGCGAGCACGATCGGGCACGCCATGCGGTTCGCGCCGAGCACGCGGGCGTTGTGCAGCAGCACCGACGCGTCACCGCCGTCCGTGCCGCCGACCAGCAGCACGAGGTCCGGTCCGGCCGCGCGCAGGGCCTCGACGCCCGCGCCGTCGAGCCGGCCGGACGAGACGTGCACCACCTTCGCGCCCGCCGACAACGCCACCCGGTACCCGGCCTCCGCGCTGACCAGCCGCTCCTGCCCCACCACCGCGAGCCTCAGCCCACCCCCGGCGGAGGAGCACGCGAGGACGTGCTCGGCCGGGCCGAGCGCACTGGTCACCACGTCGATGCCTTGAAGCACCTCCGGCGGGGTAGTCGTGTGCTGTGCGGTGCCGAGCAGCTCACCGGCGTGCGACACGAGGGCACCCTTGGTCCACGTCGAGCCGATGTCCAGGCAAAGCACCGTCATGCCCGAAAACTACCGGCGGCACCGACCCGCCGACACCACCTCTAGTCTGATCGGACCAACCTTCCGACCCTCATCCACCACCGGATCCTCGCCGCCGTCTGCGGAGCAGCGGCGATCCAACACAGGAGGCACTGTGCCGGGCAACGGGCTGTGGCGCACGAAGTCGATCGAGCAGTCGATCGCGGACACCGACGAGCCGGACACCAAGCTGCGCAAGGACCTCACCGCGTGGGACCTGACGGTGTTCGGCGTCGCGGTGGTGATCGGCGCGGGCATCTTCACGCTCACCGCGTCCACCGCGGGCAACCTCGCGGGGCCGTCGGTGTCGTTGGCGTTCGTGCTGGCCGCGGTGGCGTGCGCGCTGGCCGCGTTGTGCTACGCGGAGTTCGCGTCGACCGTGCCGGTGGCCGGCAGCGCGTACACGTTCTCCTACGCCACGTTCGGCGAGTTCATGGCGTGGATCATCGGCTGGGACCTGGTGCTGGAGTTCGCGGTCGGCGCGGCGGCGGTGGCCAAGGGCTGGTCGCTGTACCTGCAGACGGTGCTGGGGCAGATGAGCGTGACGGTGAAGACCACCACGTCGGTCGGCGGGGTCGACGTCGACTGGGGCTCGTTGCTGCTGATCGCGGTGCTCACGGTGCTGCTGGTGATCGGCACGAAGCTGTCGTCCCGCGTCAGCGCGGTGATCACGGCGGTGAAGGTGGCCGTGGTGCTGCTCGTGATCGTGCTCGGCATCGGGTACATCAAGGCGGCGAACTACAGCCCGTACATCCCGCCCGCGCAGTCCGGCGGCACGACCGCGTCCGGTATGGAGCAGTCGTTGTTCTCGCTGCTCACGGGCTTCGAGGGCAGCACGTACGGCGTGCTGGGCCTGCTCGCCGCCGCGTCGCTGGTGTTCTTCGCGTTCATCGGCTTCGACGTGGTCGCGACGACCGCGGAGGAGACCCGCAACCCGCAGCGCGCCGTGCCGCGCGGCATCCTCGGGTCGCTGGCGATCGTGACCGTGCTCTACGTCGCGGTGTCGCTGGTGATCACCGGGATGCTGCCGTACGACCAGCTCAAGACGCAGCCCGACGGCTCGCGGGCGACGTTGGCGACGGCGTTCTCGGCCAACGGCGTGGACTGGGCGGCCACGGTCATCTCGGTCGGCGCGCTGGCCGGTCTGACCACGGTGGTGATGGTGCTGATGCTGGGCCAGTCGCGGGTGCTGTTCGCGATGTCCCGTGACGGCCTCCTGCCGCGCCGCCTGGCCCGCACGGGCAAGCACGGCACGCCGGTCCGGATCACCGCCATCATCGGTGTCCTGGTCGCCATCGCCGCGGGCTTCTTCCCGGCGGGCAGGCTGGAGGAGATGGTGAACGTCGGCACGCTGTTCGCGTTCATCCTGGTCTCCGCGGGCGTCCTGGTGCTGCGCAAGACCCGCCCTGACCTGCCGCGCGGCTTCCGCGTGCCGCTGGTGCCGCTGGTGCCGATCCTGGCGATCCTGGCCTGCCTGTGGCTGATGCTGAACCTGACCGCGCTGACCTGGGTCCGGTTCCTGGTGTGGATGGCGCTGGGCGTGGTCGTGTACTTCGCCTACAGCCGGCGGCACTCGCTGCTGGGCCGGAAGGGCACCACCGCCGTGCCCGTGGTGAAGCACGACGAGATTCCGTAGCGTCACCAGGCGTGCCAGAACCGGTGCGCATCGAGATGTCGGGCCAGGCGGCCGCGGTCGTCCAGGCCGGTTCGATCGAGGGCGGCGTGCACGTGCACCCGCGGCACGCCGCCCCGTCGCCCGCCAGGCCGATCACCGAGTGGCACCCGTTCGACCTCGACGTCCACCGCGCCGTCACCGTCGGCACGACCCACCTGCCCGACCTGCCCGCCTACCTGCCCCGCGACCACGACCGGGCGTTGGCCGACCTGCTGTCCGCGCGGCGCACCGTGATGGCCGTGCTGACCGGCGAGTCGTCCACCGGCAAGACCCGTGCGCTGTACGAGGCCGTCACCCACGAGCTGCCCACCTGGCCGTTGCTCTACCCGCGCACCGCCGAAGACCTGCTGCACGTGCTGGCCGCGGGCATCGAGCCTGGAACGGTGCTGTGGCTCAACGAGACGCAGAACCACCTGACCGGCTCCCACGGCGAACCGGCGGCGGCCGCCCTGCGCACCCTGCTCGAACTGCCCGGCCCGTACGTCGTCCTGGGCACCCTGTGGCCGCAGTACTGGTCCGCGCTCACCGACCAGCCCCAGGCGCGCAACCTGCTCCACCACCGAGTGACCCGCATCCGGGTGGCAGACCGCTTCGACCCGAAGCTCATGGCCGCGAGGTCCACCGATCCCCGGTTGCGGAAAGCCCTCGCGACCGCCCACGACCGCAAGGTCATCCAGACCATCGCCGGCGGACCCGCCCTGGTCGAGTGCTACGAGCACCCGGACACCCCGGAAGACCGCTTCGCGACCGCGATCGTCACCGCCGCCCTCGACGCCCGGCGGCTAGGCCACCGCGCCCTGCTCCCCGCCGACCTGCTGGCCGCCGCCGCGCACGGCTACCTCGACGGGGAAGACCGCGTGGGCGCACCGGACACGTGGTTCGCCGACGGGCTGAAGATCGCCTGCGGCAACCGCGTGGGCATCGCCGCGCTCATCCCGAAGCGGGTGGGCGAGGGCATCGGCCCGCCCGACGGCTACGAACTCCACGACTACCTCGACCAGCACGGACGGGCCACGCGGCACTGGGCGCTGACCCCGGACTCGCTGTGGGACGCGGTGGCGGCCCACACCGCCGATCCCCAGGACCGGCTCCGCCTCGCACACAACGCCTACCACCGCCTCCGCTACCGGCACGCCGACCCGCTCTACCGCACCGCAGCCGCCGCCACGCCCGTCGAATCACGCTACGAGCTGCTCCACGTCCTGATCCAGCACGGTCGGCTCGCCCAGCTGGCGGAGCTGATGGCTGAGGACCCGGACATCAGGTCTACGGTGTACGCATTCCTGCGCCGTTACCCGTACCCGCACCGGAGGGCGCTCCGTGCCCTCCTCGCCGACCAGGACCCCGACCGGTTCGGCTTGCTCCTGCTCGGCGACCTGGTCGGAGCGGGACAGGCGGACGAGGCGGTCGCCGTGGCGAAGCGCTGGACGGACATCGGCATCGCCAAGGCCTCCGCCTGGCTGGCCGATCACAGGCGTTGGGAGGAGGCGCCGGCGGTGGTACGCGCCAACGATCGGTTCTGGATTGCGAGCCGGCCGGCGGACCGGCTCGGCCGAGCCGGCAACGTGGCGCAGCCGCCCCGACAGGTGGACGACCTGGACGTGCTCAAGCGACTCGTCACGCAAGTGCCCGTCAACGAAGGGCTGGTCGTCGCGCTGGCCAACGGCCTGGTCGCACAGGGACGGCAGGACGACGCGTTCCAGACGCTTCGCCAGGCCATCACCCTGGCGAAACCACCGGACTCGTGGCAAATCGCCGGAGCCTTGGCCGACCTCTTGGCCGCCGACGGCCGCTGGATGGAAGCGCTGGCGCTGGCCGAACCGGCGACGTCGGGGCCGGTGTGGTTTTCACGGGTGTTGGCCAAGACGGGCAACCTGGCTTTCTTGCGCCGGCTGGCCGACGAGGACCGCTCGGAAGCACAGCGAGAGCTGGCCGCCCTGCTCGCCGCACGCGGCCGGCACGACGAGCTGCTCGACCGGACGACGAAGGGCGACGAGCACTGCGCGCAGCAGCTCGTCGCCCTCGCCCACAGCGGGAAGCTCCCGAACGGCGAGCGGTTGCTCGCCGAAGGGCTATGACTTGGTCAGCGACCGGTCCAGGTCGGGCTCCAGGTAGATCAGGCGAGCCGCCGGGACCTTGTTCCGGACCCGCTGCTCCGCGCCGTCGATGGCCTCGGCCACCTCGTCGATCGTCAGGCCCGGGTTGAGCGCGATCTTCGCCGCCACCAGCAGCTCGTCCGGCCCGATGTACTGGGTCTTGATGTGGATGACCCGCTGCACCTTGCCCGCCGCCAGCTCGTCCACGATCACGTCCAGCTCCGCCGGCGACGCGCCCTCGCCGATCAGCAGCGACTTCATCTCCACGATCAGGATGACCGCGATCACGCCCAGCAGCACGCCGATGCAGATGGTGCCGACGGCGTCCCACACCGGGTCACCGGTCAACGTCGACAGACCCACGCCCATCAGCGCCAGGACCAGGCCGAACAGCGCGCCCGCGTCCTCCAGCAGCACGACCGGCAGCTCCGGCACCTTCGACTGCCGGATGAACTGCCACCAGGTGGCGTCGCCCCTGATCAGGTTGGACTCCACGATCGCGGTGCGGAAGCTGTAGGTCTCCAGGCCGATCGCGACCACCAGGATGATCACCGCGACCATCGGGCTGCTCAGCGGCTCGTGCGACTCCAGCTTGTGGATGCCCTCGTACAGGGCGAACACCGAGCCGAGGCTGAACAGCATCAACGCCACGATGAACGAGTAGAAGTACCGGTCCCGACCGAACCCGAACGGGTGGTTCAGGGTCGCCTTGCGCCGCGCGGTCTTCTGCCCGAGCAGCAACAGGCCCTGGTTGGACGTGTCCGCCACCGAGTGCACCGACTCGGCGAGCATGGACGACGATCCGGTGATCAGGAAGCCGACGAACTTGGCCACGGCGATCCCGGCATTGGCCACCAGCGCGGCGATGATCGCCTTGGTCCCGCCCCCTGCTGACACGGTTGCTCCCTAAGCGCCCAGTCCGATTTGTCGGTGTGACCCTACTCAACACCCGGGGTTGCCCGGAAAAGCTGGGTGTCCACATCGGCGGACACCACCACCGCCGGGTCACGCGCGGGCAGCCACACGGACTGGCCGCGGGCCAGCTCCACCGTCCGGTCACCGCACGTCAACCGCGCCCGGCCGCGCGTGCAGAGCAGGATCTGCGGCCCGCTGTGATCCACCCGGACCTGCGTGGCGGGCCCGACCTCCAGCCGCGACAGCTCGAACTCGTGGCACGGCGTCCGGTACGACCACAGGCCCGGCGCCTTCTCCACACCGGTCTGCACGGGCATGTCGCCGCACGTGAAGTCCAGCACGCGCATCAGCTCGGGCACGTCCACGTGCTTGGGCGTCAACCCGCAGCGCAGCACGTTGTCGGAGTTCGCCAGGATCTCCACCCCGGTGCCGTGCAGGTAGGCGTGCAGGTTGCCGGCGGGCAGGTAGATCGCCTCGCCGGGCCGCAGCACCAGCCGGTTGAGCAGCAACGCGGCCAGCACGCCCGCGTCGCCGGGGTACGCCTCGCCCAGCTCCAGGATCGTGCGGCACTCCAGGTCGAACTCGCCGCGCTCCTTCACGTGCAGCACGCACGCGTCCAGCACCTGCGGCAGGAGCATGTCCAGCGCCGTCTGCGGCAGCGTGATGAGGGTGGTGAACAGGGCGCGCAGGCCGCTGCCGTCCGGCTGGGCGGCCAGCAGCTCGGCGTACGGGGCGAAGTCCGGCGCGTCCAACGACCGCAGCAGTGCCACCGTGCGCGCCGGCTCGCGGAACCCCGCCAGCGCGTGGAACTCGGTCAACGCGCAGATCAGCTCGGGCTTCGCGGACGGGTCCTTGTAGTTGCGGATGGGCGAGTCCATCGGCACGCCCGCCGCGTCCTCGACGGCGAACCCGTTCGCGGCCTGCTCGGCCGACGGGTGCGCCTGCAGGCTCAGCGGCTCTTCCGCGGCCAGCACCTTCAGCAGGAACGGCAGCCTGCTGCCCCAGCGGTCGGCGTGCGGGGTGCCCAACTGGCCGTCCGGGTCGTCGGCGAGCAGGTCGAGCAGCGACCGCGACTCGCCGTCCGGACCCACCACCCGCGACGGGTCGCCGGGGTGGGCGCCCATCCACAGCTCCGCCTCGGGGTGCGGCGACGGCACCTGCTTCCCGCGCAGCTCGGCGATGGCGGTGCGCGATCCCCACGCGTACGCGCGCACCGCGTTGTGCAGCAGATCCACAGTCATCCCCTCACACGGCCGGCGCGTACAGCCCGGGCCCGCCCAGCGTCCCCGCCGCCAAGCCCAGGTACAGCGCGGCCAACTCGAACCGCAGGGCGAGCAGCGCGGCGCACACGGCGTCCCCGCCGCTCACCTCCTCGGCCGGTTCGAGCACGTCGGCCCCGGACAAGGTCTCCATCGCGACCCGCCGGGCGAACTCGGCCTGCGGGCCCTGCCGCACGGCCACCAGCAGCACGCGGACCAGGCCGTCCTGCTCGTCGTCCGGGTCGGCGAACAGGTCCGCCCCCGAGGTGCCGCGCACGGCCCGGCGGTGCAGCACCGACCGGGTCAGGGCCTGAGGATAGCCGGCCACGTCGCTCACCACGCCCGCGTAGGTCGCGAGCACGCCCGCACCGTGCGCGGCCACCGCCGTCCCGAGGTCGTCCAGACCCCACAGCAGCGGGGTGCGATCGGCGATGCGCAACGCGAGCGTCTTGGCCGGGTTGACGAACGACTCGTGCATCGGGTGGCACCGCTCGGCCTCGCGGTCCAGCTCGTCCGCGATCGCCTGCACGTCCGCTTCGAGCAGCCCCAGCGCCTTGAGCGCCACCACCCACGCGGCGAAACCGCGGGCGAAGCCGAAGCCCTGCGGCACCGCCACCCGCGGCGGGATGAGCAGCGCGTGCTGCGCGGCGGACGCGGCCACCGGGCCTTCCGGCTCGGCGGTCAGCAGCACCCGCGCGCCACGCCGGGCCGCCCGGTGCACCGACTCGGCCATCTGCACGTCACCGGGGTCCTCGGTGTGCGCGAGGACCACGTCCAGCGCGCCGACCCACGTCGGCACGTCGTCCGCGACCACGACCGGCACCGGGCAGCGCGACCCGAGCAGGGCCGTCACCACCCCGGCGATGGCCTGCCCGACACCGGGCCGGGTGACCAGCACCAGCGCCCGCGGTCGCTCCTGGAACACCCGCTGGACGCCGAGCTCGTCGGCTGCCTCGGCGGTCGCGCGGACCTGCGCGCCCGCGCGTGCGGCGGCGCGCAGCAGCCCTTCCCGGTCGGCGTCGGTGAGCCGGGACTGGTCGTCGAGGAGGCTGTCGTCAAGCACCCGCACTCACCCGGCCGTCGGCTCGACAGCCTCGTCCAGCAGCAGCACCGGGATGCCGTCCCGAACCGGGAACGACCGGCCGCACGAGGTGCAGGTCAGGTAGTCCGCGAGCGGGTCGGACGCGGTGCCGACCTTCAGCGGTGCGTGCTCCGGGCACGGGCAGGCCAGGATCTCCAACAACTGCGCGTCCAGTTGGACGGCCACGGCGTTCATCCCCTCACGATCGCCAGGACCTCGTCGCGCAACGCGGCGACGGAGGCCGCGTCGGCGGCTTCGACGTTGAGCCGGAGCAGCGGCTCGGTGTTGGACGCACGGAGGTTGAACCACGAGCCGTCCGGCAGGTTCACCGTGAGCCCGTCCAGCTCGTCCAGCTCGACGCCCTCGCGCCCGCCGAACTCGGCCTTGATCGCGGCCAGCCTGCCCTGCTGGTCGTCCACCGTGGAGTTGATCTCCCCGGATGCCGCGTAACGCGCGTAGTCGCTGGTCAGAGCGGACAGCGGACCGTCCTGCTCGCCGAGCGCGGCCAGCACGTGCAGCGCGGCCAGCATGCCCGTGTCGGCACGCCAGAAGTCGCGGAAGTAGTAGTGGGCGGAGTGCTCGCCGCCGAAGATGGCGCCGGTCTTGGCCATCTCCTCCTTGATGAAGGAGTGGCCCACGCGGGTGCGCACCGGCACGCCGCCGTGCTCGCGGACGATCTCCGGCACCGCGTGCGAGGTGATCAGGTTGTGGATGATCGTGCCGCCGGGGTCCTTGGCCAGCTCGCGCACCGCGACCAGGGCGGTGATGGCGGACGGTGACACCGGCTCGCCGCGCTCGTCCACCACGAAGCAGCGGTCCGCGTCGCCGTCGAACGCCACGCCCGCGTCCGCGCCCTCTTCCCGGACGCGCTGCTGCAGGTCGACGATGTTGGCCGGGTCCAGCGGGTTGGCCTCGTGGTTGGGGAAGTTGCCGTCCAGCTCGAAGTACATCGGGACGACCTCGATGGGCAGGCCCTCGAACACCTTCGGCACGGTGTGGCCGCCCATGCCGTTGCCCGCGTCGACCACGACCTTCAACGGCCGGCTGCCGCTGAGGTCGACCAGGTCGCGCAGGTAGGCGGCGTAGTCGGTGAGCATGTCCTGCTCGGACACCGCGCCCCTGGTCACGCCCTCGGCGTCCGGGACGCCCTGCTCGGCGTCCTGCCGGATCTGCGCCAGACCGCTGTCCTGCCCGACCGGCGCGGCGCCCGGACGGCACAGCTTGATGCCGTTGTACTTGGCCGGGTTGTGGCTCGCGGTGAACATCGCGCCGGGCAGGTCGAGCTTGCCGGAGGCGAAGTACAGCATGTCGGTGCTGGCCAGACCGATGTTGATCACGTCGACGCCCTGCGCGGTGACGCCCTCGGCGAACGCCGCCGCCAGGCCCGGCGAGGAGTCGCGCATGTCGTGCCCGATCACCACGGCCGTGCCGCCGACCAGGCGGGCGAACGCCGAGCCGAAGTCGCGCACGACATCCGCGTCGAGCTGCTCGCCGACGACACCGCGGATGTCGTAAGCCTTGACGATGCCGGACAGATCGCGCACGGCCACACTCCCAAGTTGGCTCTTGACACTGCCTCGGGAAGCCTACCGGCGCGCGCGTGAGCGTCGTGTCCGGTCGTTGACTCTTCGCTCAGTCTTCGTTCGGATCGGGCAGAACGCGCAGGTGGCCGCGCCGGATCGTGCCCGCGGGCAGCTCCGGGAGCTCGACCGGCGGTGTGGCCCGGCCCGCCTCGCGGACCGCCTCGGCCAACGCCGTCAGGTCGTCCACGGTGGGTTCGGGGGCGCGGAACTCGCCCTGGTGCCGGACGACCTCCCAGCCGCGGGGCGCGGTGAGGCGCAGGGCGTGCTCTTCGCAGAGGTCGTAGGAGTGCGGTTCGGAGTACGTCGCCAGGGGGCCCACGACCGCGGTGGAGTCCGCATAGGCGTACGTGAGCGTGGCGACTGCCGGGTTCGCGCACCCGGTTCGCGAGCACCGTCTCACGCTCCGCACGGCGGGGACGATATCGCGTCCCGCGCGACGTGTGTTGGATTACCTCCGGCGCGGCGTTGGAGGTGGTGCCGGGTTCGGGCAAGTTGCCTGGTCGCGGAGGCCGGCCGGGAAGGATCGGAGCCGGGGCGGCCACGGCGTCCGCCGGGCGGCAACTACCCTCTACCCCGTGGTCATGGCTCGGGGTTCACGACGGCAGGGCGCACCGCGTCGGCGCAACCGCGACCGGCACGGTCGAGGACTGCGCGGTCCGCTCTACCCGGCGACGCTGCCGGCGGCCCGCAGCCGGGCGGAGCGGTTCGACGCGCTGGTGCTGGAGGCGTTGGAGCCGATCGAGGCACGGTGGCGGACGGAGCTCACGCAGTTGGACGTCGCGGTCGACGACGTGCCGGACATCCAGTCGGGTGACGACGGTGACGTGGTCGAGGACGGCAACGTGCCGCTGGCCCGGCTGGTGGCCGCCGGCGCGGACCGCCGTGCCCGCATCGTGCTGTACCGCCGGCCCCTCGAAGCGCGGGCCAAGGACGGCGCCGACCTGTCCGACCTGGTGCACGACGTCCTGGTCGAGCAGGTCGCCAACTACCTGGGCCTGGACCCGGACGTCATCGACGGCGACTGACCCGCCCCGACCGCCGACTCCCGAACGTAGAACTGACCCGTCCCGAACGTACGACTCACGCGACCTGAACGTAGGACACGCACGTTCTGAACGTAGGACACGCGGGACCTGAGTGTTCGACTCGCGCGGCGTGAACGCAGGACTCTCGCGCGAGTCGAACGTCCAGGTACCGCGAGTCGAACGTCCAAGTCGCGCGTGTCCTACGTTCAAGTCGCGCGTGTCCTACGTTCGGAACAGGCGTGTCCTACGTTCAGGTACCCCGAGTTCGACGTTCAGGGGCGGCGGCGGGAGGGGATGGCGGTGAGGACGGTGAACAGGGCGGCGGCGGCTTGGAGCATCAGCAGGAGTTCGCGCAGGGTCGAGGAGACCTCCACGCGGACCTCCGAGGCCGTGGTGGGCACCGTCACGCCGACCAGGTGACCCCAGGCCCGCACGATCGTCACCTCGCGGCCGTTCACCCACGCCCGCCAGCCGGGCTCCTCCTCCGCCGCCAGCACGAGCAGCCGCCCCTCGGGGCCCTCGGACACCTGGACGCCGACCTCCGGCGGCGCGGCCTCGACCGGGGCGATGCCGGGCGCACCCAGCTCCACCGGCGGGTTGCCGCCGGTCCTGGCCCGCCGCGCCAGCTCGGGTGACAGCAGCACGGCGTTGCCCGCCGCCAACTGCACCCGCAGCACCGGCCGCCCGTCCGACATCGCCGGCGTCACGCCGACCAGGTCGCCCACGGCGTCACGCAGCCGCTGGGCCGTCGCCAGGTCCGGCACCACGACGAACGCCACGCCCGAAGCCGCCGCCTGCGTCAACGCCGTCCGCGCCGCCGACGACGACCCGCCGGTCAGGTCGCGCGACCACCGCTCCAGCCGGGTGACGGCCGTCGGCACCGGCACGTAGTCGTCATCACCGAACGCGGGCAGCCGCCCCGCCACCAGCCGCGTCGGCGTGCCCAGCACCAGCACCGACCGCCCGGTGCGCGGCAACTCCTGCTCCAGCGTTGACGGCAGCCGCACCGCGTCCGCCGTCAACGCCCCCGACCGCAGCCCGACGAACCCGCCGCAGGCCAGCCCGAGCACCGACAGCACCCCGAGCACCGACACGACCCGCCGCAGCGGCACGCCGGCCGCGTCCCGCCGGAACGCCGACAGCACCACCCACAGCAAGCCCCACCCGACCAGCACCAGCGGCGCACCGGTCCACCCGGGCGACGAGTCACCGCCGGGCAGCGGGGCCACCGCCACGGTCTGCAGCACGATCACCGCGAGGCCGCCCAGCACCACCACCGCGAGCCCCGCCAGCATCGACCGGCTCGGTCGCAGCACGAGCGCCAGGAACGCGAACCCGACCACCAGGAACCCGACGAACGGCACCGCCCCGGTGCCCCCCGGCCGCAACGACAGCAGGTCGACCAACCCCACGGCGGGCGACTCCACGAACGCGCCCACGCCGTGCAGCACCACGGTCGGGTTCTGCAGCACCACCGCCGGCCACGGCAGCAACAACGCCATCGGCAGCAGCACGATCATGAACAGCGCCGCCACCCGCCGCCGCCCGTCGCCGTGCCTGCCGGGCACCACCACGAACCCGACCAGCGCCGCCAACGCCACCAGCCCGTGCACCAACGGCGAGAACGCTCCCACCGCCGCCACCGCCAACGCCGTCCCCGACGCCACCGGCAGCCACGACGCGCCCGCACCGCCCCGCAGCACGGACGCCACCCCGGCGAACACCACGGGCGCCATCACGTGCACCACGACGACGTCCAGCCGCCCCTGGCTCACCGCCGACGTCGCCGCGGGCAGCAGCGCGTACGCCGCCGCCACGAGCGCGCGAACGGGCCGCCGCACGGGCATCCGCCGCGACGCCACGTACGCGAAGAGCCCGGCCAGCGGGGCGTCGCCGATGAACAGCAACGCCACCAGCGCGGCGGGCGAACCCAGCAGCACGCCGACCGTCCCCAGCACGGCCAACGCCGCCGGCGCGGGCGCGGTCGTCCCACCCGCCACCGGGTGCCAGGCGGCCAGGTAGGACGACCAGGTGCTCGCCAGGTCGCCCACCGGCAGCAGCCGGCCGCCGCTCAGGTCCAGCCCGATGCGCGCGGCGTTGGCCAGGATCCCGAACACGGCCAGCCCCAGGACCAGCAACAACGGCGGCCCGAGCACCAACGACCGCAGCACCCGTGCCCGGTCGACCTCCACGAACACGATCCCCGGCGCACCGGAGCGCGGCACGGGCGACGGTCGCGGCCGGGGCGAGGGTCGCGGGCCGGCCGGGGCCTCCACCGGCACCATGACCGCCGGGCGGCGCAACCCACCCGTCGCCCGCACGGGACGCCGCCGGGACAGCACACCGGCGGGCAACCCCGACGGGCCGACCACCGGACGTTCCACTTCGGACGGGAGCGACCACCCGCTGGGCCGCGCGTCGTCCTCGGGCAGCCGGCCCAACGCCAGGTCGGCCTCGACGCGCCGCCGGACCAGCGCGGCCGACGCGGCGCGGACCGCGTTGCGCAACCGCGTGACGCGGCTGGTGAACAACCCGCGCACGACCCCGTGCACCGGCCGTTCGGCACGTCCGGCCAGCAGACCCGCGCGCCCGCTGAGCAAGTACCGCAACGCACCCAGCTCGGCGTGCGCGTCGGAGAACCGGCGCAGCACCACGAACCCGAGGGCGCGCAGGAACGCGAGACCGGTGATCCGCGGCAGCCCCAGGAGGAACGACACCGCGCCGCAGTTGACCAGGAACGTGCGCAACCCGTGCGCCCGGTCCACGCCCCGCAGCGCGGGCCCCGGTCGTGCCGCCGCCGCGTCCAACCGCCGCGTGCCGCGCCCGGCCGCGCGCGCGTGCCGCATCCGCGCCACCGGGACCGACAGCACGAGGTGTCCGGCGAGGTTGGCGCGCCAGCCGAAGTCGATGTCATCGCGCAGCAGCGGCATCGACCGGTCGTAGCCGCCGAGCTCCTCCCACACCGCGCGGCGGATCAGCGACCCGGCCGACGGCACCGCCAACGCCTCGGTGCTCTGCCGGAACGACCCGGCCAGTTCGACCCGGCCCATGCCGGTCTGCCGGTGGCCGGACGCGTCGGTCGACAGGCCGGCCTCCACGACCAGCCGCGGGTCGGTCCAGTCCAGGCTCAACGGCCCGAGCAGGGCCGCCGACGGCGACACCTCGGCCGCGGTCAGCAGGGCGGACAGGCAGTCGGGTTCCGGCGCGCAGTCGTCGTGCAGCAACCACAACCACGCACCCGGATCACCCCACCGCTGCACGGCGTGCTCGACGGCGGCGTGCACGGCCGCGCCGAAACCCGTGCCGCGCGGCAGCGTCAGCACACCGTCGATCACCCGATCGGGGCCGGTGGCGGCTTCGGCGAGCACCTTCGCGGTGCCGTCCACCGAACCGGTGTCGACCGCGATCACGTGCCGCGGGCGCGGCTGTTGACGGCGCAGCGCGGACAGCGCCGTGCCCAGCCACCGGTCGCCGTCGTGGCACACCAGCACCGCCAGCACGGGCGCGGTGCGCAGCCGCGGAGTGGCCCCGCTCGTCAAGTGCCGCTCCTAGTTGCTCCGACTACGCCGTGGGACGACCACGGTAGGCCAGAGCGACCGCGCAAGCGATCACACCGCACACATCAGACCGCGCGGATCACACCGCGCGCTTTTTGAGCTTCCTCCGCTCACGCTCGGACAGCCCGCCCCAAATGCCGAAGCGCTCGTCGTGCTGCAAGGCGTACTCCAGACATTCCGAGCGCACCTCGCAACCGAGGCAGATCCGCTTGGCCTCCCTGGTCGAGCCGCCCTTCTCCGGGAAGAACGCCTCGGGGTCGGTCTGCGCGCACAGGGCGCGCTCCTGCCAGTCCTGCTCATCGGCCGCGTCGAACAGGTCGAGCACGACCGGCTCCCGTGCCGGGACGTCCCCGTCCACGATGCGACCCCCGTCGAATTCCTGCATAGTCCGCCTCCTCGCCTTCCGCTCTCCCCGGTTGGCGGACACCACTCGCCGTCCCCACAACGACGAATGACACCGATGTGATTACACCTGTGTCACAACACGCGGTCAAGCGGAGTCCACAGGTCGGGGGATATTCCCGCAGATGGCGTGAAAAGCCTTGACTAGCAGCACAGACGGTGATTGAGGGAGTGCGGCGTGACATAACGGCTGCGCGGAAGGCCTGCGGGACGGGCTGTGGAGCACCGGATCGGGGAGGCCACACTGGAAGGGTGAAGCGATCAGCGGTGCGACCGAGTCCACTGTTCCTCAGCCTGCTCGCGGTGACGGTGGCAGGCGCCGTGCTGACCCTGTTCGACGACTCCTCGGCCGCGCTGACCGCGGGCACGGTGCTGTTCGTGCTCGGCGGCTGGGCGGTTTCGCTGTGCCTGCACGAGTTCGGCCACGCGATCGTCGCCTACCGCGGCGGCGACTACGCCGTGCAGGCCAAGGGGTACCTGACCCTCGACATCCGCCGCTACACCGACCCGGTGTTCAGCATCGTGCTGCCGCTGGTGCTGCTGGCGTTCGGCGGAATCCCGCTGCCCGGCGGCGCGGTGTGGATCAACCACCACGCCTTGCGCAACAAGCGGGTCGAGTCGATGGTGTCGCTGGCCGGACCCCTGAGCAACCTCCTGCTCGGCGTGCTCCTGTCGCTGTCGGTGATCCTTTTCACGCCGCCCGCCGGTTTGGCCGCCGCGCTGTCGTACCTGGCGGCCGTGCAGATCCTCGCGTTCGTGCTGAACATCCTGCCGATCCCCGGCCTGGACGGGTGGGGCGCGATCGAGCCGTACATGTCGTACTCGGCGCGGCAGTTCGGCGCGAAGGCGCGGATGTGGGCGCCGTTCGTGCTCTTCGCGGTGCTGATCGGGTTCCCGACCATCGGCAGGCTGTTCTTCGAGGCCGGGTACACGGTGTTCGAGCTGATCGGCGGCGACCGGTGGCTGGCCGCCGACGGCCAGAACACCTTCCTGTTCTGGCGCTGAGATCCGGCCCTTGTCAGGCCCGTGGGAGGATGGCGACTCGTGAAGGTCGTCGTACTGGTTGGCGGGGTTGGCGGGGCGCGGTTCCTGGTCGGGCTGAAGAGCCTGCTGACCGGTCCGGAGCACGAGATCACCGCCGTGGTGAACACGGGTGACGACGTGTGGATGCACGGGTTGCGGATCTGTCCCGACCTGGACACCTGCATGTACACCCTCGGGGGCGGTATCGACTCCGAACGCGGCTGGGGTCGCGCGGGCGAGACGTGGGCGGTCAAGGAGGAGCTGGCGGCCTACGGCGCCGACCCGACGTGGTTCGGGCTGGGCGACCGCGACGTCGCCACGCACCTGGTGCGGACCCGGATGCTGCGCGCGGGGTACCCGCTGTCGGCGGTGACCGAGGCGCTGTGCCACCGCTGGGAGCCCGGTGTGCGGTTGCTGCCCATGTCGGACGACCGGGTCGAGACGCACGTCGTCGTGACGATGGACGAGGGCGAGAAGGCGATCCACTTCCAGGAGTGGTGGGTCAAGCACCGCGCCCAGCTGCCCGCGCGGTCGTTCGCGTCGGTCGGGGTGGAGACGGCGACGCCCGCCCCCGGTGTGCTGGACGCGTTGCGCGACGCCGACGCGGTGTTGATCGCGCCGTCGAACCCGGTGGTGAGCGTGAACACGATCCTGGGTGTGCCGGGGGTGCGTGACGCGTTGCGCAAGACGGAGGCGGGCGTGGTCGGGCTGTC
The DNA here is from genome assembly GCF_040673975.1 of Actinosynnema sp. NPDC050801. Taxonomy (NCBI): domain Bacteria; kingdom Bacillati; phylum Actinomycetota; class Actinomycetes; order Pseudonocardiales; family Pseudonocardiaceae; genus Actinosynnema; species Actinosynnema sp. NPDC050801. The sequence goes on from NZ_JBFAQZ010000020.1 coordinate 97,480, forward strand.
GCCGATCATCGGCGGCAAACCGTTGCGCGGGATGGCGGACGCGTGCCTGTCGGCGATCGGCGTGGAGACCTCCGCCGAGGCCGTCGGCCGGTACTACGGTTCGCGCAAGACGACGGACAAGGGCGTGCTGGACGGCTGGCTCGTGCACACCGGTGACCGGTCCGACGTGCCGGGTGTCGCGGTGCGCGCGGTGCCGCTGCTGATGTCCGATGTGGACGCGACGGCGGCGATGGCACGGGCGGCGCTGGAACTGGCCGGTGTCGATGTCGGCTGATCACGGCGCACCCGCGCCGATCACGGTGCTGCCGGTGACCGGGCTGCCGGAGTTCCGGCCCGGTGACGACCTGGCTTCCGCCCTCGCTTCCGCCGCGCCCTGGCTGGCCGACGGTGACGTCGTCGTGGTGACGTCCAAGGTGCTGTCCAAAGTGGAAGGTCGGTTGGTGTCGGTGCCCGCCGACCCCGAGGAGCGCGACGCCGTGCGGCGGCAGTGGGTCGAGGCCGAGTCGGTGCGCGTGCTGGCGCGGCGCGGGCGGACGTTGATCACCGAGAACAAGCTGGGGATCGTGCAGGCGGCGTCCGGTGTGGACGCGTCCAACGTGGCCGGTGACGAGATCGCGCTGCTGCCGGTCGACCCGGACGGCTCGGCCGCGGCGCTGCGGGCGGCGTTGGCGTCGCGGTTGGGCGTGTCGGTCGCGGTCGTGGTGACGGACACGATGGGCCGGGCGTGGCGGGTGGGTCAGACCGATGCCGCGATCGGCGCGTCCGGGCTGGCCGTGCTGCACCGGTACGCGGGGTCGGCGGACAGGTTCGGCAACCCGCTGGTGGTGACCGAGGTCGCGGTGGCCGACGAGATCGCGGCGGCGGCCGACCTGGTGAAGGGCAAGCTGGGCGCGGTTCCGGTGGCCGTGGTGCGCGGGCTGGTGGTGGTCGACGACGGGTCGTCCGCGCGTGACCTGGCCCGGCCGGTGGCGGAGGACCTCTTTCGGTTGGGCACGGCCGAGGCGGTGGCGCAGGGTCGGGCCGAGGCGGTGCTGCTGCGCCGTTCGGTGCGGTCGTTCACGTCGGCGCCGGTGTCGGTGGAGGTGGTCCGCCGGGCGGTGGCGGCGGCGTTGACCGCGCCCGCGCCGCACCACACGCGGCCGGTGCGGTTCGTGCGGTTGACCGCTCGGCGGGACGTGCTGCTGGACGCGATGGCGGACCGGTGGCGTGCGGACCTGCGTGGCGACGGGTTGCCGGAGGACCGGGTCGACGCGCGGGTGCGGCGGGGTGACATCCTGCGCAACGCGCCGGAGGTCGTCGTGCCGTTCCTGGTGCGGACCGGGGAGCACGCCTACCCGGACGCGCGGCGGACGGCGGCCGAGCGGACCATGTTCACGATCGCGGGCGGTGCGGCGGTGCAGGGGCTGCTGGTGGCGTTGGCCGCCGAGGGGCTGGGGTCGTGCTGGGTGTCGTCCACGATCTTCTGCGCGGACGTGGTGCGCGAGGTGCTGGAGCTGCCCGACTCGTGGGAGCCGCTGGGTGCGGTGGCGATCGGGCACCCGGAGGTCGAGCTCACGCCGCGTTCGCCCGGTGAGTCGGACGAGAGGTTCCTGGAGCTGTGAGCTTCTCGGACCTGCACGCGGACGCGGTGGCGACGTTGGGCGCGTGGCGTCCCGCCGACCGGACGCAGGAGTCGCTGCGACAGGCGTACCTGGGGTTCCTGGCGGCTCGTGAGGACGCTTGCCTGCGTTCGTGCGAGCCGGGGCACATCACGGCGTCCGCGCTGGTGGTGGACGCTTCGGGGGACCGGACGTTGCTCACGCTGCACCCGCGCGTCGGCCGGTGGTTGCAGTTGGGCGGGCACTGCGAGCCGTCGGACCTGACCCTGGCCGGCGCCGCGCTGCGGGAGGCGACGGAGGAGTCCGGCGTCGAGGGCCTGGAGATCTCCCCGACCCCGATCCACCTGGACGTCCACCCGATCACGTGCTCACTGGGCAAGCCGACCCGTCACTTCGACGTCCGCTTCCTGGTCCGCGCGCCCCTGTCCGCCCGCCCGCTGCGCAGCACCGAGTCCGTCGACCTCCGGTGGTGGCCCCTGACCGCCCTCCCGCCGGACACCGACGACCTGCACCCCATGATCACCGCCGCCCACCCCCACCTCTGACCCGCGCGAGTCGAACCTCCAGCCCCCGCGTGTCCTACGTTCAGAACCACCGTGTCCTACGTTCAGGACCCCCGAGTTCAACACTCAGGACCCGGGCCGGTTGTTCTGAGTGTTGAACTCGGGGTACGCGAACGTAGGACACGCGCGACGTGAAGGTAGGACACGCGCGTGTTGGAGGTTCGGCTCGCGGGACGTGAGGGTTCGACTCGCGTGGGGTCAGGTGTCGCCGTTGAGGCGTTGGGTCAGGCCCTGGGGTTGCGAGGGCTGACCGCCGGAGAGGCGTTGGGACAGGGACGGGCGGGAGGTCGGGACCTGTTGGACGGTCGGGACCGGACCGGGGGCGACGCGGAGTTCGGGCTCGGGTTCCGGGGCGGCCGGTGGTGGCGGCGGAGCCGGCGGGGCGGGCTGACCTGCGGCGACGTGTGCGGCCAGCACCATGGTCGAGTCGGGGTCGGCACGCGGGTCGACCGCGTTGACCATGGACCGTGGGATCTGCTGTGTCGCCGACGAGTCCATGGGCGACGTCATGTTGTCCGGCGTCACGACGTGGATGCCACGTGCACGAGCACGGGCCAGCGCCGCGTCGGCCCGAGCGCGGGGGTCCATCCGGATCTCTCCTGCGTGTGCCTTGGGCCGGCTTGGGGAACGCCGGCGTGCCGATCGGTGACGCTCGCCGACACGGACCACCGCCCGTGCCGCCGGAGTGCTCGTGCCAGAGTATTCGCAAACTACGGGTGGAAGTAAGCGGAGGAGGAAAAACGGCATGTCGGAGCTGCAAGGCGCCGAGGCAGTGGTTCTGGTCGGGGGCAAGGGAACCCGACTCCGACCACTGACCCTGTCCGCGCCCAAGCCCATGCTGCCGACCGCCGGGGTGCCGTTCCTCACCCACTTGCTGTCGCGGATCCGGGAAGCCGGCATCACTCACGTGGTGCTCGGCACGTCCTACAAGGCCGAGGTCTTCGAGGAGCACTTCGGCGACGGCGCGGCGCTCGGCCTGGAGCTGGAGTACGTGGTCGAGGACGTGCCGCTGGACACGGCGGGCGCGATCCGCAACGTCGCCCACAAGCTGCGCGAACGCGACGTGATGGTGTTCAACGGCGACATCCTGTCGGGCGTCGACCTGCGCGCGGTGGTCGACACGCACCGCACGGCCGAGGCCGACGTGACGCTGCACCTGGTGCGGGTGGAGGACCCACGCCGGTTCGGCTGCGTCCCCACCGACGCCGACGGCCGCGTCACGGCGTTCCTGGAGAAGACGGAGGACCCGCCGACCGACCAGATCAACGCGGGTTGCTACGTGTTCCGCCGCGAGGTGATCGAGGGCATCCCCGCGGGTCGGCCGGTGTCGGTGGAGCGGGAGACGTTCCCGGGGCTCTTGGCGGCGGGCGCGCGGGTGCAGGCCTACGTCGACGCGTCGTACTGGCTGGACCTGGGCACGCCGGCCGCGTTCGTGCAGGGTTCGGCGGACCTGGTGCGCGGGATCGCGCCGACGGCCGCGCTCACGCTCCAGGGCGACGCGGTGATCCTCGACGGCGCGACGGTGGACGAGAACGCGGTGGTCACGGGAGGTGCGACGATCGGCAGGGGCTGCACGGTCGCAGCCGGTGCGGTGGTGGACGGCTCGGTGCTGTTCGACGGCGCGGTGGTCGGCGAGGGCGCGCGCGTCGAGCGCAGCGTGCTCGGGGCGAACTCGCTGGTGCAGGCCGGTGCGGTGGTGTCCGACGCGGTGATCGGTGACAACGCGGTGGTCGGCGCGCGGTGCGAGCTGATCAACGGCGCCCGGGTGTGGCCGGGTGTCGCGCTGCCCGAGGGAGGGGTGCGGTTCTCCGCCGATGTGTAGCCGAGGTGTAATGGCCAGTGATGCCCTCTAGGACGTGGACGCCGACGTTCCCGCTGGACGTCGGCGCGCTGCTGATGCCGTTGCGACGGGGCGCGGGCGATCCGACGTTCCGCGCCGGCGCCGACGGCGTGTGGCTGGCCGCCAACACCCCGGTGGGTCCGGGCACCCTGCGCGTCCGCGTCACCGACGTGGTGGAGGCGGACGCGTGGGGTGACGGCGCGCAGTGGCTGCTCGACGGGCTGCCCGCGTTGCTGGGCGACGGCGACGACGACTCGGCGTTCGAGTGCCACCACCCGCTGGTGGCGGAGGCGCGGCGGCGACGTCCCGGGCTCAGGCTCGGCACCACGGGCCGGGTGTGGGACGCGCTGCTGCCCTCGATCCTGGAGCAGAAGGTGACGGGCATCGAGGCGTTCCGGTCGTACCGGGAGCTGACGCGCAGGTTCGGCACGCCCGCGCCCGGTACGACCGGCCTGTACGTCCCGCCGACGCCGCGGGCGATCTTGAGCATCACGGACTGGGAGTGGCACAAGGCCGGTGTCGACGGCGGACGGCGCCGTGCGCTCATCGCGGCGGCCCAGGTCGCGCACCGCTTGGAGCGGGCGTGCGAGATGCGCGGTGAGGACGGCCGCAACCTGCTCCGGAAGGTGCCGGGCATCGGCGTCTGGACGGCGGCCGAGGTCGCGCAGCGGGCGTGGGGCGACCCGGACGCGGTCAGCTTCGGCGACTACCACCTGGCCGGCGTCGTCGGCTGGGCGTTGGTCGGCGAGGCCGTGGACGACGACGGCATGGCCGAGATCCTGGCCCCGTACGCACCCCAACGCCACCGCGCCGTCCGCTACATCCTCGCCTCGGGAGCCACCAAACCGCGCCGGGGTCCGCGCTTCTCGCCCCGCGACTACCGCGCCATGTGATCGCCCAGACCGATCGACTCCAGCGCACGTCGGAGACGGACGTGCAGGTGCCGGTCGGTGGCGGCGATCCGGTCGAGGTCGAGGTCACGCAGCAGGCTGGGGACGTCCTGGAAGACGAGCGCGAGGTCGAAGCCGAGTTCGATGAAGCCGACGAGCGCTTCGGCGACCACGTGCGGCTGGTTCTCGCCCACTGCTCGATCGGCGACCACCTGCGCGACCAGGTTGACCGCGTCGGGGTGTTCCTCACCAGTGTCAGCCACCAGGCGCAACGCGCACCTTATCAACGGTCTGATCTCGCCGCTCCCGAGTGAGACGACTTGTTCGAGCAGTGCGGGGGTCGCCGCCGGATCGCTGGCCACGGCGTCGAACAGCACCGACCAGTAACGCACTCCCAGCAGCAATCCTGGTCGCAGCACGGTTAAGGCGGACGTGTAGGCGGCCACCCGCTCGCTCGGGTCGGGCGCGGTCAGAGCGGTCAGCAATAAGTGCACCGGGGTGGTGAGTCGCCCTTGATGGACCAGGAGCAAACTCATCGCGGAACTCATCTGCACCATGACGGGTTCGAGGTTGTGGAGCAGCATGCCTTCACGCCACGACGTGTGCACGGACTCCCACCTGTGAATCTCATGAAGGTAATCCGGCAGGTCGTAGCTCGCGTGAGGGTTCGGCATCTCCAACAACCAGCTCACATCGACCCTTGGAAGCGGCTCGTCGCCCCGCAGGACGACCGACGGGTCTGGCGACGGCTCGATCGTGAGCACTTGGGTGATGGTGTCCCACTCCTCCTCGCCCAGTTGTGACTGCCACAGGAGGGTCAAGGATTGCCACGTCGTTCGGTCGGGGAAAGCCCATCGGCCGCCCACCACGACGGCGAGGACGACCAGGTTCGCCGTGTACGCCGCGATGCGGTGGGCGATTGGCAAGGTGCGCGGGAGGTAGTCGGGGTGGTCGGCGCCCGGTAGCCGGTGTTGGGCCGTGGCCAGCAGGGCGGTGAACAGCTCGTGCAGTTCCGCGCGGTCGGCTTCGGGGGTGTCGTCGAACAGCTCGCGCAGGAACGAGATCACCGGAGTGCGCGTGGTCAGCGACGCGAAGGACAGGACGGGCTCCAGCCAACCCGTGCCCTCCTGGCGGCCGTACAGCGACGTCGCCGCCCGTTCCTTCGCCAGCACCTCCAGCGACAGCCGGTGGACGAGGCGCGCGACCAGGTATTCGCCGAACGTCGCGTGCAGGAACTCGTAGGTCCGCGAGACCTGGTCGTCGTGCGCGGCACGGGCGGCGTGGACGAAGAAGAAACGACCCACCGCCAACTGCGCCGAGCTGAGTCGGAGCTTGTCGCGGACCCCTCGCGCCCCGGAGTGGAGGAGGGCGTTCAGGTCGTCGTCCAGGTCGCTCTCGTCGATCCACTGGACGCCCCGGTTGAACATCGCGAAAGCCACGACCGACAGCCGGACCAGATCCTCCTCCACGGCCAGCTCGACCTGGTCGTCCAACGCGTGGCGGAGGCTCTTGTCGACCTCGCGGCGGGCGAACCTGGTCAGCAGTCGTTCGTACAGGCGGGCCTTGGCGAGTTCCGCGCCCTCGGTGTCGAGGGCGTTCCCGTCGGCGTTGTAGAGGGCCAGCATGAACAGCAACAACGGCTGGCCGGCCAGGTCGTCGAAGCGAAGCGCCACGTCGGGTTCGAGGACCGCGCCGGGGTTGGCCGTGTTCCAGACGTCCAGCCAGCGGCGGACCTGGTCGGCGCTGAACGGCTCCAGCCTCAGCACCATCGTCGGGCCGGCCAGCCGGGCGCGGTTCGCCACCGCGACACGGGTGGTCACCACGACGATCACCGCTCGTCCCTGGTCGAGCTCCCGCTGCTGGAACTCGCGCACCCGGGCCAGGTAGTCCGACTTGCTCGTGCCGGTGGCCTGGAGCAGTTCGTCGAAGCCGTCGAGGAGCACCACCGGAATGGCGGGCTTCGCCGAACGGGCGAGGTCCGGCCAGGTCAGCCGTTCACCGGTGGCGTGCGTGACGGCTGCCTCGATCTGGTCCTGCAACGTCGTGTCGGCGGCCACGTCCCGCAGCACGACCCGGATCGGCAGGTAGTCCTCCGCGGGCAACTGCGCGGCCAGCATCTTGGTCAGCAGCGACTTGCCCGCGCCCGGTTGACCCAGCACGACCAGCGGGGCGGCGGTCGCCTGTGAGGAGGTGAAGTAGCCGGCGAGGTAGTCGTCCAGGTGGACGCGGACCGGCTTCTCCGACCACCAGCCGTCCGCGCTGACGTCGTCGGCCGTGTCGGCTTCCACGACCTTGAAGCGCGGCGGCACGTACGCCCGGGCCAACGTCGGCAGCACCAGGCCGGACGGGACGTCACCCGCCACGATCGGGCGGTCCAGCGCGGCGCGGTAGCCGCGGGCCAGGGCGTTGCGGCGGTCGTCGGGCAGCTGGGCACCGACGAGTCGGCCCAGGAAGGCGCGCAGGTCCGCCAAGCCGGTGCGGACCTCGGCCCGGGTCGCCGCGTGCTCGATGCCGGAGGTCCAGACCGCGAGCTCCGGGCATTCGAGCGACAGCTGCCGGTACCGCGACCGGTAGTGGTCCACCGCCCGGTACGGCACCTCGGCGGTGGCCCTCGTGCCGAACTCGTCGCGTTCGGCCTCGGTGAGGTCGTACCAGACCTCGAAACCGCTCAGGAAGTCGACCACTTCGCTGACCATGAGGGTGTAGAAGGACGAGAGCTCGTCGGTGACGGCGTCCGGTGGCTGTTCGGGGCTCGGCAGCGGGATCGAGGTGCCCAGCAGCACTCGGACGAGGTCGGCCTTGCGCCTGGACGCGGGCCGGTCGGCGCCCGCGAGGGTCAGCTGCTCGCCCGGGCCGATCTTGAGCTTGAACGGCAGGCCGACGTCGTCCACGGCCTCGAAGAACGCGGTGATCACGAGGATGCTGTGTGCGGCTTCGAGTAATCGGGTCCGGTCGACTCGGTGCAGGCCGTGGACCCGCTCGCGCACCGACGACAACACCTGCTTGCCGACCCGGACCACCTCGGTGCGGGCGTCCAGCAGGTCGATCCCGCCCGTGGCCACCACCCCCGCTGCCGAGGCGTGGTCGAGGAACTTCACCAGGCCGGTGTCGCCGCCGAGCAGCTTCACGGCGTCGCCGTAGGAGAGGGACCTGCGCATCCGGCCATCATCCACGGAACGGGCCGTGGCGAGGCGTGGTTAGTGGGTCATCATCCGGAGGCGCAGGGACAGGCCCGCGCGCACGGCCAGCATCAGCGGCGCCCAGAGCGGGCCGCGGTGGCGGTCGGCCAGGTAGCGGTAGGCGCTGGAGTGGTGGGCGGCGAGCATGCGCTTGGACGCGCGCCGGGTGGAGTGGCCGCCGATGTGCACGACCTCCGCCTCCGGCACGTACACGTTCAGCCAGCCGGCCCGGCCGAGCCGGTCGCCCAGGTCGACGTCCTCGAAGTACATGAAGTAGCGCGGGTCGAAGCCGTCGACCGAGTCGAACGCCTCCCGCCGCATCAGCAGGCACGAGCCGGACAGCCACCCGGCGGTGCGCTCCTCCGGCGCCGACGCGGCCTGCCGGTACTCCCGCGACCACGGGTTCGACGGCCACACGACCGCGAACAACGCGTGCCCCACACCGCGCCCCAACGACGGCAGCAGGCGTGCCGACGGGTACACGTCGCCGGACGGTTCCCGGATCAGGGGGCCGAACGCGCCGCCGCGGGGCCACCGCTTGGCCGCTTCCAGCAGCTTGTCCAGGCTGCCCACGCCCCACGACAGGTCCGGGTTGGCGATCACCACCCACCCGACCGACTCCGGCAGGGATGCCACGCCGCGGTTCGCGCCCGCGCCGTAGCCGAGGTTGCCCCCGGTCGGCACGAACGTGACGTGCGGGTGCTCGGCGGCGGCGCGCTCGGGCACGCCGTCGGTGGACCCGTTGTCCGCCAGCACGACCGACACCGGCCGGGTGGTCGCCGCGGACAGCGTGGACAGGAAGGTGTCCAGGGTCTCGCCGGGCGAGTAGGTGACGGTCACCACCGCCAGCTCGTCTCCGTAACGCGTCACGGCGGCCACCCTAGTGGTGGTTCGCGTCGTGCACGACGGCGTGTCCCCCGCCGTGTGGGACGAGCCACCGGTTCACGCCGCGATCGGCCGGCCGAGTGGGGTGCGGCCGTGGCGTCCGCCTTAGCGCCGCCGGTGCGAACGCGCGGCGCGCTCGTAGGCCAACCGGTGCCGGGCCGCCGACGTCGACCAGGAGAAGTCCTTCGCCCGCACGACCGCCGCCGACGCCAGCTCGGCGCGCCGGGCCGGGTCGTCCAGCAGCTCACCCAGGGCCGCCGCGATGTCACCGGCGCCGACCCCGCAGTACGCCACCGCGTCGCCACCGACCTCGGGCAGGCTCAGCCGCCGGGTGGTCAGCACGGCCGCGCCGCAGGCCATGGCCTCCAGCACGGGCAGCCCGAACCCCTCGCCGAGCGACGGGTACGCCACCATCTCCGCACCGCCGAGGAACCCGGCCAGCGACGAGAACGGCAGGTAACCGGCCCGGATCACGCGGACCCGGTGCGGCACGGCGTCGAGCGCCCGTTCGACCTGGCTGTCCCAGCCGGGCTGGCCGGCCAGCACGAGCGCGGGCGGGTCGGGCCGGTCGCGGCACGCCTGCGCGAAACCGCGGATCAGCGCCGGGACGTTCTTGCGCGGCTCCAGCGCCCCCAGGAAGGCCACGTAGGGCGCGTCACCCAGCGACAGCATCCGCCGGACCGCGGCCACCTCCTCGGGCGTCGGCGGGTGGAACCGCTCGGTCTCCACGCCGTGCTGGGCGATGTGCAGCAGCCGCCGGTCCGCGCCCGCGACCCGCGCCAACTCGTCCGCGGTCGCCCGCGACGGCACGATGCACAGCGCGGCCCGCCGCAGGGAGGCCCTAGTCCAGGCCCGGAAGAAGCGGGCCTTGACCGACGAGTGCAGCACCGCGTCGGTGAAGAAGGTCGCGTCGTGCAGCGTCACCACCGACGCCGCGCGGTTGGCCAGCGGCACGGTGTAGTGCGGCGAGTGCACGACCGCCACGCCGAGCCGGTTCGCCAGCCGCGGCAGGGTGGTCTGCTCCCACGTCAACCGGGCGGTCCGGGTCGCCACCGCGTCCGCCGCAGGCAGGACCCGCGAGTCGGGCGCCAGGGACGTGTAGAGCTCGGCGTCGCGGGGTTGGCACACCACGCTGAGCCTGGCCCCGTCCGCGTCCAGCGCGGCCACCAGGGAGTCCACGTACCGTCCGACGCCACCTCGGTCGGTTGGGACGGCGGTGGCGTCGATCAGCACGCTGGGTTCGACGGGTGACACGCGGTGAAGGGTACGGCGGGCGGCCGACAGGTTGACCGGGAATGGCGCAAACGGTTCATTAACGAAACAGCCCCAGGTGGATGTCCCACACCGACCGGGCGGCGTTCTCCCAGGTGAAAGCCTCGGCACGGAGCCGTCCGGCGGCGACCAGGCGGTCCGCGAGCGGTGCGTCGGACAGCACCGAACGCAGTCCTGTGACCAGCGCCTCACGGTCACCGCGCGCCACCACCACGCCCGCGCCGCCGGCCACCTCCACCAGCGCGGGCGCGTCCGAGTGGACCACCGGCACGCCGGCCGCCATCGCCTCCACCACCGGCAGCCCGAACCCCTCGGCCAGGCTCGGCGCGGCCAGCACCGCCGCCCGGCGCAGGACGAACGCCAACCGGGCGTCGCTCAGCCGGCCCAGCAGGTGGACGTGCGGTGCGCGCAGGTCCACCCCGCCCCACCCCTGCGGTCCGACCACGACCAGCGGCACGCCGAGGTCGGCGGTCGCGGACACCAACAGGTCGAAGCCCTTGCGCGGCTCGATGGTGCCGATCGCCAGCACGTACCGGGGTGGCACGTCCACCGGCTCCTCCGCCGGGAACGCCGTCACCCCGTTTCCCACCACGTGGACGGGGACCGGCCCCGGCGCGTACCGCCGCAACTGCTCCGCCACCACGGACGTCGGCACCACGATCGCGCCCGCCCGTGCCGCGGCACGACTGATCACGCGCTGGTGCCACGCCACACCGCGCGGCGTCAACGTCGACGGGTGGGTCCACGGCACGGTGTCGTGCACGGTCACCACCACCCGACCGCGCGGCGGCGCGAACGGCGTGAACGCGTGCACCGAGTCACCGCCCGGCCAGTAGGGCACGCCCCGCTCCCAGGCCGCGATCAGCGCACGCCGGGGCAGCGGCAGCACGCGCGGCCCGAGCACCCCGGGCACCACGGCCGCCGACACGTCCGCGTGCCTGCTCACCACACCCGTGACGGTCCACCCGGCGGGCGCGGTGGCGGCCAGCGCGGCGGCCAGCTCACGGGTGTACCGGCCGGTACCGCCGGGCACCGGCGCCAGCAACTGCTCGGTCAGCACAACGAGGTCGGGCACGTCGCGTACCGTCTCACGCCGTGTCGATCCCCAGCACGACGGTGGTCGTGGTGACGTGGCGGGGCCGCGAGCACATCACCGCGTGCCTCGACGCCCTCGCCCGGCAACGTCCACATCGGACCCTGGTGGTGGACAACGCTTCCGACGACGGCACGGCCGACCTGGTCGCCGCGCACCCCAGCCGCCCGGAGACCCTCCGCCTGACCGCGAACCGCGGTTACGCGGGCGGTCTCGCGGCCGCGCTGCCCAGGGTCACCACGAGGTACGTGGCCTGGCTCAACGACGACGCCGTGCCCGAGGACGACTGGCTCGCCGAGCTCGAAGACGCCTTGCACGCCACCCCCGACGCCGCCGCGGCGACCCCGTCGATGCTGTTGGCCGACGGCTCGACCCAGTCGGTGGGCGTCCGGCTCACCGCCGACGGGCACGGCGCCGACCTGGTCCTCGCGGGCCGCGACGTGTTCGGCTTCTGCGGGGGCGCGGCGCTGCTCCGCCGGGACGCGTTGACGCAGGTGGGCGGTGTGCCGGCGGCGTTCTTCTGCTACTACGAGGACACCGACACGGCGTGGCGGCTGAGGCTGGCCGGCCACCGGGTGCTCTCCGTCGGCCCGGCCCGCGTCCGCCACCGGCACGGCGCGAGCACCAACCCCGGCTCACGCCCGTTCCACCGCTGGAACGAGCGCAACCGGCTGCTGACGCTCCTGCGCTGCGCGCCCCTGGGCGCGGCGGTGCGGGAGCTGGCCAGGTTCACCGCGATCACCGCCCTGCTGCCGGTCCGGAGGAACGTCCCCGACGCGGCGAACTTCGAGGTTCCGCTCCGCCTGCGGGTGCTGCTGGAGGTGCTGGCCAGGCTGCCCGGCACGCTGGTCGAGCGCCGGCGGATCGGCCGACGTGCGACGGTGGCCCGGCGCGTGGTGTGGCGGGAGTGGGCGGGCCGGTAGCGGGGCGGCGGGCCCGACGCCGAGGCGTAGGGCACCTTGACCTCACGCTGCGGAGCGTGATGAGGCAGAGTTAGCCCGTGGAGCAAGGGACCCTGCCTGTGGTCTCGGTGGTCGTGGTCAACTACCGCGGCGCCGACGACACCATCACCTGCCTGCGCGCGTTGTTCGGCGACCTCGACTACCCGGCGGAGAAACTCCAGGTCATCGTGGTCGACAACGCCTCGGGCGACGGCAGCGCGGACCGCGTCCGGGCCGCCGCGCCGAACGCCGAGGTGGTCGAGGCCCCGGGCAACCTTGGCTTCGCGGGCGGCTGCAACCTGGGTGTGCGCGGCGCGCGCGGGTCGGTGGTCGCGTTCCTCAACAACGACGCCCGCCCGCACCCCCGGTGGCTGCGCGAGGCGGTGGCGGTGCTGCGCGCCGAGCCCGCCGTCGGCGCGGTGGCGAGCAAGGTGCTCGACTGGGACGGCCGCGAGATCGACTTCGTGGACGGCGGCCTCACCTGGTTCGGCATGGGCTACAAGCGGCACGCGGGGCAGCCCGACGACGGCTCCCACGACACACCGCGCGACGTGCTGTTCGGCACCGGCTCGGCGCTCGTGGCGCGCACCGCGGTGTTCCGCGAGCTCGGCGGGTTCGACGAGCGGTTCTTCATGTTCTACGAGGACGTCGACCTCGGCTGGCGGATGAACCTGCGCGGCTGGCGCGTCCGGTACGTGCCCACGTCCCTGACCTTCCACAAGCACCACGCGTCGATGTCCACCGTGGACACCAGCCGCGAGCTGTACCTGTTGGAGCGCAACGCCCTCGCCTCGCTGTACAAGAACTTCTCCGACGAGACGCTGGCCAAGGTGCTGCCCGCGGCGCTGGCCCTGGTGGTCCGCCGGGCCACCGCGCGCGGCGAGCTCGACGCCACGCAGCTGGAGATCACCCGCCGCCCGGACGACCCCGCCGACGACCGCGCGCCGGTGCCGGTGTCGCGGCAGGCGCTGGCCGGGTTCCTCGCGATCGACCAGTTCGTGGAGCTGCTGCCGTCGCTGGCCGAGTCCCGCCAGGCCGAGCAGGCCGCGCGCCGGCTGACCGACGCCGACCTGGTGCCGTTGATGCGCAAGGCGATGGAACCCGCCTACCCGCTGCCCCGCTACCTGGCCGCGCACGACGTGCTGGTCGAGGTGTTCGGGCTGGAAGAGGTGTTCGGCCGGCCCCGGCGGGTGCTGGTGGTCACCGGCGACGCCATCTCCGACAAGATGGCGGGCCCCGCGATCCGGGCGTGGAACATGGCCGACGTGCTGTCCGGCGAGCACGACGTCCGGCTGGTCACGATCAACGCGCTGTGCGCGCCGCCCGAGTCGTCGTTCCCGGTGGACCGCGCCGCGCCGCGCGAGCTGGTCGAGCACGCCAAGTGGGCCGACATCATCGTGCTCCAGGGTCACGTGCTGGAGAACCTGGGCTTCCTCAAGGAACCCGGCAACACCAAGATCGTCGTTTGCGACATCTACGACCCGATGCACCTGGAGCTGCTGGAGCAGGGCAAGGACTCGACCGACGAGCAGCGCGAGCTCGACCTGGTCGGCGTCACCCGGATCATCGACAACCAGCTGCGCCGCGGCGACTTCTTCCTGTGCGCCTCCGAGCGGCAACGGCACTTCTGGCTCGGCCACCTGACCGCGATCGGCCGCATCACCCCGTCGCTGTACGACAACGACCCGACCACGCGCTCGCTGCTGGCCGAGGCGCCGTTCGGGCTGGCGGGCAAGCCGCCGCAGCGCACCGGGCCGGGCCTGCGCTCCACCCTGGGCATCGACGCCGGTGACAAGGTCGTGCTGTGGGCGGGCGGCGTCTACAGCTGGTTCGACCCGCTGACCCTGCTGCACGCGGTGGACCGGCTGCGCAGGCGCCGGTCGGACGTGCGGCTGGTGTTCCTGGGCATGAAGCACCCCAACCCCGAGGTGCCGGACATGGACATCGCCGGGCAGACCCGCGCGTTGGCCGACCGGCTCGGCCTCGCCGGCGAGCACGTGTTCTTCAACGAGACCTGGGTGCCCTACCACGACCGGCAGAACTGGCTGCTCGACGCGGACGCGGGCGTCACCACGCACTACGAGCACGTGGAGACGACGTTCGCGTTCCGGACGCGGGTGCTGGACTACCTGTGGGCCGGGCTGCCGATCGTGACCACCGACGGCGACTCGTTCGCCGACCTGGTGCGCCGGGAGCGCCTCGGGGTCGTGGTGCCGTCGGAGGACCCGGACGCGTTGGCCGACGCGCTGGAGAAGGTCATGTACGACACCGCTTTCGCCGCCGCCTGCGTGGAGCGGATCGCGGCCGTGCGGGAGCGGTTCACCTGGGAGAACGTGCTCGCGCCGCTGACCGCGTTCTGCCGCAACCCGCGGCCGGCCGCGGACCGCCTGCCCGGCTCGTCGTTCATGGTGGCCAACCGGCCGCTCGGGCGGCTGGAGAAGGTGCAGCGGGACGTGGCGCTGGTCAAGGAGTACATGACCGCCGGTGGCGCGGGCGAGGTGGCCCGCCGGGCGACCGGCCGGGTGCTGAAGAAGTTGCGCGGCCGTGGCTAGGCCGTTGCGGGTGCTGATCGACGGCACCCCGCTGCTCGGGCAGCGGACCGGGATCGGCCGGTACACCGCGGCGTTGGCCGAGGAGCTGGCGTCGATGCTGGACGAGGTGGACGTCCGGGCGGTCGCGTTCACGTTGCGCGGGTGGCGTGCGCTGCGGACCGTGCTGCCGCACGACGTGGTGGCGCGCGGGCTGCCGGTGTCGGCGCGGCTGCTGCGCCAGTTCTGGCTGCGGATGCCGTTCCCGCCGGTGGAGTTCCTGGCCGGGCCGACCGACGTCATGCACGCGACGAACTTCATCCTGCCGCCCGTGCTGCGGGCCGGCGGCGTGACCACCATCCACGACCTGGCGTTCCTGGACACGCCCGGCGACCTGCCGCCGTCGGACCGCCGGCTGCCCGAACTGGTGCAGAAGTCGGCGACGCGGGCGGACGTCGTGTGCACGCCGACCCGTGCGGTGGCCGAGGTGGTGATGGAGCGGTTGGGCGTGCCGGAGTCGAAGATCGTGGTGACCCCGCTGGGCGTCGACCCGGCCTGGTTCGCCGCCCGGTCGCCGTCGCCCGCGCTGCGCGCCCGGTTGGGGCTGCCGTCGGAGTACCTGCTGTTCGTGGGCGCGGGCGGGCCGCGCAAGGGCTTGGGGACGTTGCTGACCGCCCACGCCGCCCGGCCCTCGTTGCCGCCGCTGGTGCTGGCCGGGCCGCACGTGGCCGGCTCCGACGATCGCGTGCTGCGGACCGGCTACCTGAACGACGTGGACCTCAGGAGCGTCGTGGCGGGCGCGGCGGCGTTGGTGCTGCCGTCCCGCGACGAGGGGTTCGGGCTGCCCGTGCTGGAGGCGTTGGCCTGCAACGTGCCCGTGGTGTGCACGGACGTGGCGGCGTTGCGCGAGGTGGCCGGTGGGCACGCGGTGCACGTGCCGGTCGGTGACGTGGAGGCCTTGGCGACGGCCATGGTCGACGCCGTCGAGGCCCCGCCCACGGCCGCCGACCAGGCGGCGCGGCGGACGCACGCGGCGGAGTTCACGTGGCGGCGGACGGCGGAGAAGACGGTCGCGGCCTACCGGCGTGCTGCGGGGCGGTGACCGGAGCCGTCGGGGTGGCGGTGGCAGTGGCGGTGGCGTCGGCCAGCCGGGCGGCCAGCGCCCGGACGTGCTCGACCAGTTCCGGCGGTTCGTGCACGGTGAAGTCGAACCCCTTCGTCGTGACGTAGATGGCCAGCTCGTCCAGCGAGTCGGACCCGGCCCGCAGCGTGCAGCTGCGCTCGTCGATCGGCTCCAGCGCCCCCGTGGTCGGCGCGATCCGCTCCGCCGCCACCTCCACGCCGACGTGCAGCGTGAACCTGGCCCGGTACCGGTAGGCGGACGTGGAGATCGCCCGTGAGGTGTAGCCACCGAGGTCGGGGTCGGGCGGTGTGCGCGGGGTGAACCGGGGGCCGGTCGGCGTGCGCGGCTCCAGGCGGTCGACCCGGTAGGTGCGCCAGTCCTGCCGGTCGACGTCCCAGCCGACGAGGTACCAGCGCCTGCCCGCGTGCACCAGGCGGTGCGGCTCGATCGTGCGGACGCCGACGGTGCCGTCGTGGGTGCGGTAGTCGAAGCGCAGGCGCAGCGAGTCGCGACAGGCGGCGGCGATGGCGGTCAGGGTGCCCGGGTCGACGGTGGGGCCGGCGTTGGCCATCGGCACCGTCATCGACTGGAGGGCGTTGATCCGGTGGCGCAGCCGGGACGGCAGCACCTGTTCGAGCTTGGCCAGCGCCCGCACCGAGGTCTCCTCGATACCGGTGATCGAACCACCGGCGGCCGTGCGCAGGCCCATCGCGACCGCGACGGCTTCGTCGTCGTCCAGCAGCAGCGGCGGCAGGTCCGCGCCCGCGCCGAGCCGGTAGCCGGCGGTTCCCGCGGTGGCGTCCACGGGATAGCCCAGGACGCGCAGCCGGTCGATGTCACGGCGCACCGTGCGCGTGGTGACCTCCAGGCGCTCGGCCAGCTCCGAGCCGGACCAGTCACGTCGGGTCTGCAGCAGCGAGAGCAGTCGCAGCAGCCGTGCCGAGGTTTCCCACATGCCTCGAAGTCTGCCACCGTCCTAGGACCGAACCTGACCTAGCAGGTTCCTAGGGTTGCCTCATGAGCGACAACGGCGCGATCCGACCCTTCACCATCGACATCCCCCAAGCCGACCTGGACGACCTGCGGGACCGGCTCGCCCGGACCCGGTGGACCGCGGACCTGCCCGGCGCCGACTGGAGCCGCGGGGTGCCGGCGAGCTACCTCAAGGGCCTGGCCGAGTACTGGCGCGACGGCTACGACTGGCGCGTCCACGAGCGGCGGCTGAACTCCTACCCGCAGTTCACCACCCAGATCGACGGGCAGCAGGTCCACTTCCTGCACGTGCGCTCACCCGAGCCGGACGCGCTGCCGCTGATCCTGACCCACGGCTGGCCGGGTTCGGTCGTGGAGTTCCTCGACGTCATCGGCCCGCTCACCGACCCGCGGGCGCACGGCGGCGACCCGGCGGACGCGTTCCACCTGGTGATCCCGTCGATCCCCGGCACCGGGTTCTCCGGCCCCACCGGCGAGGCCGGCTGGGACACCAACCGGGTCACCAGGGCGTTCGCCGAGCTGATGGACCGGCTCGGGTACGACCGCTACGGCGCGCAGGGCGGCGACACCGGCGCGGTCGTCTCGCCCGGCCTCGGCAGGCTCAACCCCGACAAGGTCGTCGGCGTGCACGCGAACGGGCTCTCCGCGTTCACCGCGATCCCCGCGGACGAGGTGGGCGAGCTGACCGACGCCGAACGGGCCCGGCTGGAGACCCTCGACTACCTGACCACCGAGCAGGCCGGGTACGTGGCGGTCCAGATCACCCGGCCGCAGACGTTGGCGCACGGGCTGCACGACTCACCGGTCGGTCAGCTGGCCTGGATCGTGGAGAAGTTCAAGGAGTGGACCGACCCGGCCGCCGAGCTGCCCGAGGACGCGGTGGACCGGGACCTGTTGCTCACCAACGTGATGCTGTACTGGCTGACCGGCACCGCCGGGTCCTCGGCCAACGGCTACTACGAGACGGCGCACGCCGGCGCGTGGAGCGCGAGCGAGCGGTCGCCGGTGCCGACCGGGGTCGCGGTGTTCCCCATGGACGTGTCGATCCGGCGCACGGTCGAGCTGGAGCACGCCGTCGTGCACTGGTCCGAGTTCGACCGCGGCGGCCACTTCGCCGCCATGGAGGCGCCGGACCTGCTCGTCGGCGACGTCCGCGAGTTCTTCGCCGGACTGCGCTGACACGCGCGATGACGTTGCGCGCCATGGGTTTCGGGTCGGGCCGCCCCCCTCTTCCGGGTCGGCCCGTGAGCACAGCCTAGGGATGGCCGGGCTGTCGGTCCTGGGGGTTCTTGAGCACGCTCCACGAGATCTGCCGTGAGCCGGTCACGGCACAAACGCGACGCAGGAACCGCTGCCGCTCGCCTTCGTGGCGAGGTGCGGTCGCTTCAGGGGATCGCCCGAGCGCGGACATGGCGGAAAGGTTCTCGCACCGGTCGAGCGCAAGACCAGTGCGATAAACCTACTCCACCCCAACGGCGCAACCGACCCCTCCGGTGGTCACTCAACGCGTCCACTGCGATGATCCCGGCCATGAGCTTCACGGCTGTGTGGCCGATCATCGCCGAGAACGACGCCGACTCCGCCGACGAGATGACCGTCGACGCGCCGGAGGACGTCGACACCCTCCTGAGCCGCCTGGCCGAGCCCGGCGCGGGCCCTGCCGTTATCGAGCACCAGGCCCGGGAGTTGATCACCGACACGGAAGGCCTGCTCGGCGCGCCGGGCACCACCGAGATCCCGGACCACGACGTGGCCGCCACCGTCCACCAGGGCTACGGCTACCTCACGTACGCCGACCCGGAGCACGACTACTCGACCTTGCAGGGCGACCCGGAGTCCCCCGAGTACCGCTCCGAGTACGTCGACTACCCGGCCGGCGCGGGCGTGCCGGTGGAGGTCCTGGCGACCGCGCTGAAGGAGTTCCTCACCACCGCCGAGCGCCCCGAGTCCGTCACCTGGCAGGCCGCCTAGCCTGTCGGCAGCGGGTGGGAGACCCAGACGTTCGGCTCGACGTACACGGCTACGTTCTGTGACGTCGACACGTGCACCGGGGCGAGCGCGCCGGGCACGAGCACCGGCCCGTCCCGGTCGAACGGCAACCCGGTCCACTCCCGCCACCGCGCGAGGGTCGCCTGGACCGTGGACGAGCACCACGCGATGCCCTCGACCCGTCCACCGGCCCGCACGTGGGTCCGAAGCCACCGGTCGGCCGGCAACCCGTCCGGTCGCGTGCGCGCGGCGTACTCGGCCATCGACACCTCGGGTTCGGCGGCCTTGTCCGGCGGCCTCAGGGGCACCAGGAGGGACGTCAACCGCGCCGCCACCACCGCCGAGCGCATCGCGCCCAACACCATCCCCGAGAGCCCTTGCCCGCGCGCACCAGATCGCGGTGCCACGCCCGTCGGCCGACGTGCACACGGTCGTTCTGGACGGGTATCGCGGCCGGGGCGTGGGCAAGGCGTTGCTCGCCGAGGTGGAACGAGCCGCCGCACGACGAGGCCTGTCCGTCCTCTACGCCGGCATCCTGACCCTCAACGAGGACGCCGCCCGCTTCTACACCTCCGCCGGCTACACCCAGCGCGGAACCATGCTGCGCAGGGAACTGCCGGCCTGACCTCCGCGAGGTCACGCCGTTCGTTCGCGCCTCATTCCCCGACCGACGCGACCTCGCCCGCCGTCTGCGGAGCAGCGGCAATCAGATAGAGATACGGGGCACTGCGGCGGCCAGGGCCTCCCGCCAGTGCCGCAGCGGCGTCAACCCCGCGTCCGCCCACGCCTTGCCCGACAGCACGGAGTAGGCCGGGCGCGGGGCGGGGCGGGGGAAGTCGGCGGTCGTGCAGGGGCGCACGCGCTCCGGGTCGAGGCCCCGTTCGGCGAAGATCGCGCGGGCGAATCCGCACCACGTGGTCTCGCCGCCGCCGGTCGCGTGCAGCACCCGCGCCGGCGTGCCGCCCGACGACACCAGGGCCGCCAGTTCCAGCAGGCCGTTCGCCAGGTCGAGCGACCACGTCGGCGAACCGACCTGGTCGTCCACAACGGACAGCGTGTCGTGCGTGCCCGCCAACCGCACCATGGTCTTCACGAAGTTGCCGCCGTGCTCGCCGTAGACCCAGGCGGTGCGCACGACCCACGCACGGTCCCAAGTGGACAGCACGCGCCGCTCGCCGTCGAGCTTCGTCCGCCCGTAGACCGACTTCGGCCCGGTGTCGTCGGTCGGCTCGTACGGCCGCGTGCCGTCACCGGGGAACACGTAGTCCGTCGAGACGTGCAGCAGCGGCACGTTGTGCTCGCGGCAGCTCGTGGCCAGGTTCCCCGGGCCGACCGCGTTGACCTCGAACGCCCGGTCGGCGTCGGTCTCGGCCGCGTCCACCGCCGTGTACGCGGCCGCGTTCACGACCACGGGCCGGAACCCGGCGTCACGCGCGGTCGCGGCGAACACGGCCACCGCGTCCGCCACCGCCGAGCCGTCGGTCAGGTCCAGCTCGGCCGACGACGGCGCGTGCACCAGCCCGTCGCCGGGCGCCGCGGCCGCGACGTCCCGCCCGAGCTGGCCGCGGCCGCCGGGCACCAGGAGTGCGAGCGCCATCAGCCGGCCAGGGCCGCGCGCTGCTTGAGCGGCTCCCACCACGACCGGTTGTCCCGGTACCACTGCACGGTAGCGGCCAGGCCGTCGGCGAAGTCGACCCGCGGCGCGTAACCCAGCTCGGTGGCGATCTTGGTGATGTCGACCGAGTAGCGCCGGTCGTGGCCCTTGCGGTCGGTCACCGGCTCGACGGAGGAGTCCCAGTCGCGCCCGGTGGCCTCCAGCAGGCGCTCGGTCAGCTCCCGGTTGGTGAGCTCCGTGCCGCCGCCGATGTTGTAGATCTCGCCGCCGCGGCCGCCCTCCAGCACGAGCTGGATGCCCCGGCAGTGGTCGTCCACGTGCAGCCAGTCGCGGACGTTGAGCCCGTCGCCGTACAGCGGCACCTTCTTGCCGTCCACCAGGTTGGTGACGAACAGCGGGATGACCTTCTCGGGGAACTGGTACGGACCGTAGTTGTTCGAGCACCGGGTGACGCACACCGGCAGCCCGTGGGTGCGGAAGAACGAACGGGCCAGCAGGTCCGACGACGCCTTGGACGCCGAGTACGGCGAGTTCGGCTCCAGGATGTGTTCTTCAGTCCAGGAGCCCTCGTCGATCGTGCCGTACACCTCGTCGGTGGAGACGTGCACGAACTTCGCCACACCGGCCTCCAGCGCTCCCTGGAGCAGCGTCTGGGTGCCCAGCACGTTGGTCAGCACGAAGTCGGCCGACCCGGAGATCGAACGGTCCACATGCGACTCGGCGGCGAAGTGCACCACCACGTCCGTTCGGCTCATCAGGTCGGCGACCAGCTCGCGGTCGCAGATGTCGCCCTGGACGAAGGTCAGCCGCTCGTCGTCCGCGACCGGCGCCAGGTTGGCCTGGTTGCCGGCGTAGGTGAGCTTGTCCAGCACCACCACCTCGGCGTCGGCGTAGGCCGGGTAGGCGCCCCCCACCATCTCCCGCACGTAGTGCGACCCGATGAACCCGGCTCCGCCCGTTACCAGTACCCGCATGCTCCATGCCCTCCTGATGGCCTTGCTCATCGCAGTCTGTCACGAGCACCTTCTGTGCAACCCACCTGGTTGTTACAGCGTCTCCCGTATAAGAGGAATGTGCGGCGCGATAGGTGGTCGCGCCACTAATCTCGACCAGGCACGCCTGAGCACACGGGGGAGGCAGGCAGTGGACTCCAGTCCGCCCGGATCGGCCGCTGGGTCGACCGCGTTCCGTGCTCTCGCGCTCACCGCGCGTTCACTGCTGGCGCTGCTGTCGGCGGCTGTGCTCGTCGTCACGTGGTACGGCTGGTACTACCTCAGCGACCTCGACGAGGACATCACCACCACCGACGTCATCGCCTCCTCGGTCACCCAGGACGCCGACGGGGTGGCCCGCAAGCCGCTCGACGGGGCGATCGACATCCTCCTGGTGGGTGTCGACAGCCGCACCGACGCGCAGGGCAACCCGCTGTCGGACGAGGTGTTGGCGCTGCTCAACGGCGGTGTGGCGGACGGCACGCTGAACACCGACACGATGATCCTGGTGCACATCCCCCAGGACGGCACGCGTGCGGTGGCCATCTCGTTCCCGCGCGACGCGTACGTGGAGATCGCGGACGGATTCGGCCAGCACAAGCTGAACTCGGCGCTGGCCAGGCAGAAGAACGAGACCGCGCAGAAGCTGCGCAACGAGGGCGTGACCAGCGAGGCCCGCATCGAGCTGGAGTCGACGCTGGCCGGCCGCAAGACGTTGATCAGGACGATCGAGGGGCTGACCGGCGGCTCGGTCACCGTCGACCGGTACGCCGAGGTCAACCTGGCCAGCTTCTACGAGGTCACGAAGGCGCTCGGCGGCGTCGAGGTGTGCCTGAACGAGCCCACCCGCGACCAGGACTCGGGCGCGGACTTCCCGGCGGGTCGGCAGACCGTCGAGGGCGCGAAGGCGCTGTCGTTCGTGCGGCAGCGCGGCGGGCTGCCCGGCGGCGACCTGGACCGGATCGTGCGGCAGCAGGTGTTCATCGGCGCGCTGGCCCGCAAGGTGCTGTCCACCGGCACGCTGACCGACTTCGACAAGCTCGAACAGCTCGTCACGGCGGTGAAGAAGTCGGTCGTGCTCAGCGAGGGCTGGAACATCACCGAGTTCGCCGAGCAGATGCAGGGCCTGGTGGGCGGCAACATCCAGTTCCGCACGATCCCGGTCGGCGAGCCGATGGACACGTGGGGTGACGGCAACGTGCTGCCGGTCGACCCGGCGCAGGTGCGGGACTTCATCAAGGGCCTGGCGACCGACAAGCGCACCTCGAACGCGCCCACCACCACGACCCCGCCCGGGCCGCCGAACTCGGCGATCACCGTGCACGTCTACAACTCGGCCGGGGTGAACCGGTTGGCCGCCAGCGTGCTGGAAATGTTGGTGGAGAAGGGGTTCCGCCGCGGCGAGGCGGACTCGGGGCCGTACGCGGACACGACGACGGTCCGGCACGCGCCGGGTGAGCGGTCGAGCGCCGAGAGGGTGATCTCGGCCATGGGCGGTAACGCCGAGGCCGTCGAGGACGACTCCGTGCCCAGGGGGCAGGTTCTGGTGTACGCCGGCGCCGACTACGCGCCGCCGGACCAGTCCGACCCGGCGTCGGTCGACGTCACCGGCACCCGGATCGCGCCCACGACCAGTTCCACCCCGCCGATCACCGCCGACGGTGTGGTCTGCGTCAACTGAACACCACCTCCTGGTGAACCCGGACGTCCGACCGGCCGCAGGTGGCTAGCCTGATCGGACACCCATTCGTAGGAGGAACGCCGGTGAAGGCTGCGGTGATCGCCGGACGCGTGCTCGTCGCGCTGCTGTCCGCGGCCGTGCTGGCGGCGGCCGGGTACGGCTGGTCGACGTTGCAGCGCGTGCAGGAGAGCGTGAACACGACGGACGTGCTGACCGCGTTGTCGGACGTGCCGAACGCGCCGCCCGCGAACGACGGCGCGACCGACATCCTGCTGGTCGGCAGCGACAGCCGCACCGACGCCCAAGGCGTGCCGCTGCCGGACCACGTGCTGCGGGAGCTGCGCACGGAGGCGACGGACACGCTCAACACGGACACGATCATCGTCATGCGGGTGCCGCGCGACGGCAGCAAGGCGCACGCCGTGTCGATCCCGCGCGACACGTACGTGACCATTCCCGACCACGGCCAGGAGAAGATCAACTCCGCGTACGGGGTGACCAAGTTCTTGACCATGGAGCGCTTGGCGGCCTCGGGCACGTCCGACCTGACGGAGCGCTCCAAGGCGGGCGACCAGGCCGGGCGGCGGGCGTTGGTGCAGGTGGTGCAGGAGTTGACCGGGGTGCGGGTCGACCACTACGCGGAGATCAACCTGTACGGGTTCTACCTGCTCACGGAGGTCATCGGGGGTGTGGACGTGTGCCTGAGGCAGGCCACGTCGGACCCGGACTCGGGTGCGAACTTCCGGGCGGGCGTGCAGTCGATCTCCGGTGGGGACGCGCTGGCGTTCGTGCGGCAGCGCAAGGGCATCCCGAACGGTGACCTGGGGCGGATCACGCGGCAGCAGGTGTTCATGTCGGCGGCGATGTCGAAGCTGCTGTCGGCGGGGACGCTCGCCGACCCGGCGCGGCTGTCGGGGCTGCTGGACGCGGTGAGCAAGTCGGTCGTGGTGGACGAGAACCTGGACCTGGCGACGTTCGCGGGTCAGGCGCGCGGGCTCGCGGGCGGGAACGTCGAGTTCGCGACCATCCCGGTGACCGGCGTCGGTGCCGTCAACGAGCGCGGCCAGAGCGTCGTGACCGTGGACCCCACCCAGGTCAAGGCCTTCGTCGCCCAACTCCTGGGCGCCAAGACCCCACCTCCCACCACCCCACCCACCACTCCCGCCTCCGCTCCCTCCACCTCTGCTCCCACCGACCTCTCCCCCACCAACCGCTTCGCCGCCGACCACCTCCTCACCCTCGACGGCCCTCGCCCGCACCCCCGCGCCGCCGCCCAACCGACCCCGCCCTGCATCGACTGACCACGCGAGTCCTACCTCCAGAACGCGCGAGTCCTACCTCCAGAACGCGCGTGTCCTACGTTCGGAACGCGCGTGTCCTACGTTCGGAACGCGCGTGTCCTACGTTCGCGTACCCCGAGTTGAACGCTCAGGACGAGGTCGACTGTTCTGAGTGTTGAACTCGGGGGTCCTGAACGTAGGACACGGTCGTTCTGAACGTAGGACACGCGGGACGCGAACGTAGGACACGCGCGGCGCGGAGGTAGGGCTCTCGCGGTCGGGGTGGGGGGCGAGGGAGGTGGGGGGCGTGGCAAGGTTGGACCATGACCGTCACGGATGCCCTGTTCGCGCCCTTGTTCGCGGCGAATCCCGGCCGGCCCCTGATCACGCACTACGACGACGCGGCGGGCACGCGGGTCGAGCTGTCGCGGGCCACCATCCGGAACTGGGCGGCCAAGACGGCGAACTGGCTGCGTGACGAGCACGACGTCGAGCCGGGCGACCCGGTGGCCGTGCTGCTGCCCGCGCACTGGCAGACGGCCGGTGTGCTGCTGGGCGCGTGGTGGTGCGGCGCGGCGGTGACGGACGACCCGGCGGGCGCGAAGGTGGCGGTCGTGGCGCCCGGCGGCGCAGCGCCCGGAGCCCTGGTGACGGCGGTGGCGTCGTTGCACCCCATGGGGTTGGGCAGCGGCGCTCCGGTGGACTACAACGACGACGTGCGCGTGTTCGGCGACGACTTCACGCCGTGGGAGCCGGTCCCCGGCAACACCCCGGCGCTGCTGCGCTCCACTGTGGACGAGGTGGTGGAGGAGGCGCACCAGCGGGCGGCGACGTTGGGCATCACGACGACGTCCCGCGTGCTGTCCACTGTGGAGTGGGGCATGCCGGACGGGCTGCTGAACGGTCTGCTGGCCGTGCTGGCGGGCGGCGGTTCGCTGGTGCAGTGCAGCAACGCCGCACCGGACCTGCTGGCCGCGCGCCGCGCCAGCGAGCAGACGACCCTGGACCTGGTCGGCTGAGCCCTGCGCCGGCCTCGCGGCCCTACGCCGGTTGCGCGACCTTGCGGCCCTTCGCCAGCCGGGCGACCGACAGCGACCCGCCGTTGAACCCGATCGCGAGCGCGGCCGCGCCCAGCACGAGCACGAACTCGTAGCCGCCCTGACCGAGCAGGCCGTTCGGCAGGTGCACCAGGACCAGCGCGCCGAGCATGTTCACGGCCAGCAGCACACCGACGACCGGCATCGCGACACCGAGGATCAGCAGCGCGCCGCCGGCGAGTTCGACGATCGCGGCGAACCAGGCGGACAGCGTCGGCAGCGGCACGCCCATGCCCGCGAAGGCGGTGGCGGTGCCGTCGAGACCCCACTCGGTGACCTTCTGCCAGCCGTGGGCGATGAAGACGACCCCCACGGCGATGCGGCCGATGAGCGCTGCCACGTCCTTGAGCATTGCGTTCCCCTTCGTGTCGACGGTCGAACCGCCCCGACGTTATATGAACTTTCAACCAGTTCCGGTACCCGCGGGTGGGGTTGACAGCGACTCGACAGGAGCGTAGAAAACCAATCAGTTAGATAACCAAGTGGTTAGGTAGACATGGCGGACGATCCCCTGAGCATCACCTTCGCGGCGTTGGCCGACCCGACGCGACGGGCCATCCTGGCGCGGCTGGCCGAGGGCGCGGCGACGGTGAAGGAACTCTCCGAGCCGTTCGCGATGAGCGGCCCGGCGGTCTCCAAGCACCTGCGGGTGCTGGAACGGGCGGGGCTCATCACCCGTGGCCGGGACGCCCAGTGGCGGCCCTGCACGCTCGACGCGACGCCGTTGCGCGAGGTCAGCGCGTGGGCCGACGACTTCCGCCGGTTCTGGGACGACAGCTACCGCCGTTTGGACACCTACCTCGAACGGATGAAGGAGCAGGACAATGTCGACTGAGACGACCGCGCGGTGGACCACACCGTCCGATGTGGAGGTTGCGGTCACCAGGACGTTCGACGCGCCGCAGGAGCTGGTGTTCGACGCGTTCACCAAGCCGGAGCACGTCGTGCACTGGATGCTCGGCCCCGACGGCTGGACCATGCCGGTGTGCGAGATCGACCTGAGGCCGGGCGGGCGCTGGCACATGGTGTGGCGGCGGGCCGACGGCAGCGAGATGGCGATGACCGGCGAGTACCAGGAGGTCACGCCGCACTCGCGGACCGTGCAGACCGAGTCGTGGGGTCCGGAGTGGGCGTCCACGGTCAACACGACCGAGTTCATCGCCGACGGTGACCGCACGACGGTCGTGCAGACGATGAGGTTCCCCTCCCGCGCCGACCGCGACCGTGCCCTCGAGACGGGCATGAAGGACGGTGCCGACACCAGCTACGAGCGGCTGGAGGCGTACCTGGCGACGGTGGGCTGACCGCGTCCGTTCGGCGACAAGTGCCTCGATCGGGTTTGGCGGTCACGCGATGGGGTTAGTGAGCGGATTGACCTACGTCGCGGGACCGTGGACCGCTGAACCGGATCGGTGGAGATGCTGAGTTCGTACCTGGAGTCGATTCGGACGGGCTTCGCGGCGTTCGTCGGCGTCGGCGTGCTCGTCCTGCTGCCGTTGATCGCGTTGCACTACTACCGGTTCGGGCGGGTGGAGCCGCGGCGGGCCCTGGTCCTGTACGGGCTGCTGGCGTACGGGTTGGTGGCGTTGGCGCTGATCTTCCTGCCGTTCCCGTCGTCCCTGGTGTGCGACGGCGAGGCGATGCTGTCCACCACGCCGTTCCAGTGGGTGACGGACATGCGCAACAACCTGACGGCCAACGGGCGTTCCGGGGTGGGGGCCGTGGTCACGTCGACCGTGTTCCTCCAGCAGGCGTTCAACGTCGCCCTGTTCGTGCCGCTGGGCGTGGTGCTGCGCAGGTCCTACGGCCGGGGGCCGCTCGCGGTGGTGGTGATCGGCCTCGGCATCTCGCTGGCGGTCGAGGTCGTGCAGTACACGGGCAACCTGGGCGCGTACCCGTGCCCGTACCGCATCGCCGACGTCGACGACCTGATCTCGAACACCGCCGGTTCGCTGCTGGGGTGGATGATCGCGCCGGTGGCGCTCGTGGTGCCGGCCGTGCCGCACCCGGACGCGTCCACCGCCTCGCCGGACACGGTGACCGTGCCGCGCAGGCTGCTGAGCCTGGCGGTGGACGTGACGGTCCTGATCGTGATCACCCACCTGGTGTTCGACGACAACCGCTGGTGGCTGGTCGCCCTGACCGCGGCCATCCGCGTGCTGCTGCCGTCCGTGACCGGCCGAACTCCGGGAGGGTGGCTGCTGCGCTACCGACTGGGCCGGGCGGACGGCGGGCGTGCCAACCCCGTGCGGATCGCCCTGCGTGAACTCCTGGGTGTCACGGGCCTGATCACCTACGCCGCCCTGGCACCGTCGAGCTGGTGGTTCGCCGTCGACATGGCCGTCCTGGCCCTGTTCGTCGTGGGCGCGTTCGCCGTCCCGGTCTTCCGCCGGGACCAGCGGGGCTGGCCGGACCTGGCCGCCGACACGCGTGCCATCCCGACGGCGAACCACCGCCACCCGACCGCGTTGTCCGGCGTTCCGAATTAGGAGGACCGGGAATTCCCCCAACGGGTCGGACCGATTCCTCGGATCAGAAGCACGTACCGGTGTAGGCCAACCCCGAAGCGAGCATGTAACCGTAGCCGAGGTGGTTGTTGTACTGGTCGTAGAGGTTCCCCAGGTACCAGACACCCGACGGGTTGGGGACGTTGAACTTGTCGCCGGTGATCGCGTAGGCGATGACCGCGCCGCCAGGGGCGTTGCGCAGCGTCGCGTTCCCGGTCACCACGTACTGCCGGGTGCACTGGACGCCCACGTCGCTGGTCGTGGCCTCGACCGGGGCGGCGGCCGCGACCCCGCCGGACACCGTGAGCCCGACGCCCACGGCGAGTGCCGCGACAGCGGTCCTGATCCTGTTCATGAGCCCTGCTTCCATTTCCGTATTGTCCGCGGGTCCGATCCGTCGAACCGGGACGCAACGCTAGGGGCAGGAAACACCGGAACACACTCGACCATCAGAGTAATGCGCCGCTACGAACCGTGATAATCCCACTGGAATGCGTGCGGATTTCCGTAGACACGCAAAAGGCGGCCTGTTCACGACGAACAGGCCGCCTCCGGGACGCGGTGCGGTCTAGCGGCCGAGCAGGGCGCGGGACATGACCACGCGCTGGATCTGGTTCGTGCCCTCGTAGATCTGGGTGATCTTGGCGTCACGCATCATGCGCTCCACCGGGAAGTCGCGGGTGTAGCCGGCGCCGCCGAACAGCTGCACGGCGTCCGTCGTCACCTCCATCGCCACGTCCGAGGCGAAGCACTTGGCCGCGGCGGTGATGAAGCCGATGTTCGGCTCGCCCCGCTCGGCCTTGGCGGCGGCCACGTAGACCATGTGGCGGGCCGCCTCGATCTTCATGGCCATGTCCGCCAGCATGAACTGGACGCCCTGGAACTCGGAGATCGACTTGCCGAACTGCTTGCGGTCCTTGACGTAGGCGACGGCGGCTTCCAGGGCGCCCTGGGCGATGCCGACGGCCTGCGCGCCGATGGTCGGACGCGTGTGGTCCAGCGTCCGCAGCGCGGTCTTCAGGCCGGTGCCCGGCTCGCCGATGATGCGGTCCGAGGGGATCGTGCAGTTCTCGAAGTGGATCTCACGGGTGGGCGAGCCCTTGATGCCGAGCTTGCGCTCCTTCGACCCCACGACGAAGCCCGGGTCGTCCTTGTGCACGACGAACGCCGAGATGCCCTGCGACTTCTTCGGCGCGTCCGGGTCGGTCACGGCCATGACCGTGTACCAGGTGGACTCACCGGCGTTGGTGATCCAGCACTTCGTGCCGTTCAACACCCAGTGGTCGCCGTCGAGCCGGGCCCTGGTGCGCATCGACGCGGTGTCCGAACCGGCCTCGCGCTCCGACAGCGCGTACGACGCCATCGCCTCGCCCGACGCGATGGACGGCAGCACCTGCTGCTTCAGCGACTCCGACGCGGACAGCAGGATCGGCATCGTGCCCAGCTTGTTCACGGCCGGGATCAGGGACGACGACGCGCACACGCGCGCCACCTCCTCGATCACGATGCACGTCGCCACCGAGTCCGCGCCCTGGCCGTCGTAGGCCTCGGGCACGTGCACGGCCGCGAAACCCGACTTGACCAGCGCGTGCAACGCCTCGACCGGGAAGCGCTCCTGCTCGTCCACGTCCGCAGCGTGCGGTGCGATCTCCTTGTCGGCCAGCGACCGGACCGCCTCGCGCAGCGCCTCGTGCTCCTCGGCGAGCTGGTAGGTACCGAAGCTCGGGTCCACGTTAAGTTACCTCCCGGTAGGGCGTTCTACCCGGATGTTAGCGCGCGTTCACTCACTTGTCCGCTGTGCCGTCCACGACACCCCGCAGCGCCGCGTCCTTCTCCAGCACGAGGTCCGCCAGCGACGCCTGGAACTCCCCCATCCGCTTCTGCAGCTCGGGGTCCGACGCCGCCAGCACGCGCACCGCCAGCAGACCCGCGTTGCGTGCGCCACCGACCGACACCGCCGCCACCGGCACGCCCGCCGGCATCTGCACGATCGACAGCAGCGAGTCCATCCCGTCCAGGTACTTCAGCGGCACCGGCACGCCGATCACCGGCAGCACGGTCGCCGACGCCACCATGCCCGGCAGGTGCGCCGCGCCACCGGCGCCCGCGATGATCACCCGCAGCCCCCGGGACGCGGCCGTCGAGGCGTAGTCCAGCATCCGCTGCGGGGTGCGGTGGGCCGAGTACACGCCGACCTCGTAGGTCACGTCGAACTCCGCCAGCGCCTCCGCCGCGGCCTTCATCACCGGCCAGTCCGAGTCACTGCCCATGATCACGCCGACCTGCGTCACTGCTGCCCTCCGTGGATGTCGTACCCGTCCAGCCACACACCGTCGGACAGCCAGTGGGCGGCGAGCCGAGCCCGCTGCCGCACCTCGTCCATCCGCTCACCGAGCAGCGTCACGTGACCGATCTTGCGTCCCGGCCGCTCCGCCTTGCCGTACAGGTGCACGTGCGCGTCGGGGAACCGGGCGAACAGGTGGTGCAACCGCTCGTCCGGCCCCATCTCGGGCGGCGACGAGGCGCCCAGGACGTTGGCCATCACGACGGCGGGCGCGGCCAGGTCCGTCGCGCCGAGCGGGTAGTCCAGCACGGCCCGCAGGTGCTGCTCGAACTGCGAGGTCCGGGCGCCTTCGATGGTCCAGTGGCCGGAGTTGTGCGGGCGCATGGCGAGCTCGTTGACGACCAGCCCGTCGGCGGTCTCGAACAGCTCCACCGCCAGCAGCCCGACCACGCCGAGCTCGGCGGCGATGTGCAGCGCCAGCTCCTGCGCCTGCTCGGCGGGCCCGTCCGGGGCGGGGGCCAGCACCTCGACGCAGATCCCGTCCTGCTGCACGGTCTGCACCAGCGGCCACGACGCGCCCTGGCCGAACGGCGAGCGCGCGACCAGCGCGGACAGCTCCCGGTGCATCGGCACGCACTGCTCGACCATCAACGGCGTGCCGGCCGCCAGCAGCTCGGGCACGACCCGCTGCGCGCTCTGCGGCGTGTTGAGCATCCACACGCCTCGACCGTCGTAGCCACCGCGCACGGCCTTCAGCACGCACGGCCACCCGTGCCGCGCGCCGAACCGGAGCACGTCGGCCGCCTCCAGCACGGCGGAGAACGGTGGCACGGGCGCGCCCATCTCGGCCAGCCGCACGCGCATGACCAGCTTGTCCTGCGCGTGCACCAGGGCGTCCGGCCCGGGGAACACCTTCACGCCCTCGGCGACCAGCGCGTGCAGGTGTTCCTGCGGGACGTGCTCGTGGTCGAACGTCACGACGTCGCACGACTTGGCGAACGCCCGCAACGCGTCGAGGTCGGTGTGCCTGCCCAGCTCCACCTCGCGGGCGACGAGGGCGGCGGGGTCGGAGTCCGACTCGGCGAGCACCCGCAGGGACTGGCCAAGCGGGATGGCGGCCTGGTGCGTCATGCGGGCGAGCTGGCCGCCGCCGATCATGCCGACGACGGGGAGGCGGGTTCGGGAGTCCACGGTTTCGTGATTCTACCTGCACAAACGTGATGGTCAGGACCGGGTCTCGACCGGCCGCGCGCGAAGTCCCGCGCGCTTCGGCGAAGCGCGCGGGACCCTCAGCAGGGCCGCCGCGGTGCGAAGGCGGCAGGCCCGGTCCCATCAGACCCGACGTGCCCGGCGCACCCACAGGAAGGTCAGCGCGAGCAGTCCGGCGGCGAGCGCGGTGAAGATCGTGGACTCGAACAGCTGGAACGGGACGAGCCGGTCGGCCGGGTGGTGGTCGACGAAGTACCGCACGCCGGTCTCCTTGAGGCACCGCGCGTACTCCCCGATGCCCTGGACCTGGTCGCACGCACTGGGGAACGGGACCTCGTTGCCGGCCCCGTCGACGAAACCGCCGTGCACCGACCAGGTGCCGTCGTGGCCGCTCCAGGGCCGGTCGAACTCGTCGTACTCCTCCACGAAGCGCACGGGTGCCTGGAAGTACGGCCGCCACCCGGCCGCCACGACGGCGCGCACGGCGACGAACAAGCCGACCGTGAGCCCCATGGACAGCACCGTGCGCCGGGTGGTGGCGCTGAACGCCAGGCCGAGGGCGAAGCCGAACGCCGCGTAGCCGACCTGCACCTGCGGCGCCGCCTCGAACGCGGGCACGTCGAACGGCACGAACGGCGCGTAGTCGGTCGTGACGGCGTTGATGCTGTTCATCATGGTGATCAAGGCCAGGCCCAGGCCCGCGGCCAACGCCGCGGCGGGCACGCCGAGCAGCACCACCTTGCCCGCCAGCCAGCGGGTCGCGGTGATGTCCTGCCCCCACGCCACCAGGTGCGTGCGCTGCTCGTGCTCGCGCGACACCAGCGGCGCACCCCAGAACGCCCCGACGACCAGGCCGAACAGCGCCGGCGTCAGCACCAGCACCTGGCCGACGCTCAGGTAGCGCCACCGCCCGAACAGCTCGTGCGTGCGGCCGGTCGCGTCGACGTGCCACGCCATGCCGAGCGCCAGGGCGACGATCCCGACCACGACGAGGGTCGTGCCGAGGATCGTCCACCGGTGCTGCCGCCAGGTCAGCCACGCCAGGTCGCCCCACCCCACGCGGGTGCGCTCGGTCACGGGCGCGGCGGTCGCGACGCCGGTCGTCGTGGCGGTCATGCGCCGAGCCCCTTCCGGGTGGCTTCGAGCTGCGCGAGCACGTAGTCCTCCAACGTCGGTGGGCGCTCGACCCACGGGCCGGCCACCACCGGGCGCGGCTGCCCCTCGGGCAGCCGGACCAGGAACGTCGACTGGGCGCCGGAGTGCCGTGCCTCCACGATGTCGCCCAACGCGGGCGGCACGTCCGAGCGCGGCCCGGTGTAGCTGACGTGCCCGGTGAGCAGCTCGTCCAGGTCACCGCCCGCCAGCAGCCGCCCGTGCGCGAGGAGCAGCAGGTAGTCCGCCACGCCGGACAGCTCCGCCACGATGTGCGTGGACAGCAGCACGGTCATGCCGGTCTCGTCGACCTCGCCGAGCAGTTCGGCGGTCACCTCGCGCCGGGCCAGCGGGTCGAGGTTGGCCAACGGCTCGTCCAGCAGGAGCACGTCCGGCCGGGAACCGATGGCCAGCGCGAACGCCACCTGGGCCTGCTGGCCGCCGGACAGCCTGCCGCAGGCGGAGTCCAGCGGGATCTCGAAGCGCGCCAACCAGCGCCGGGCCCGCGACTCGTCCCACACGACGTTCAGCCGCGCGCCGAGGCGGAGCATGTCGGCCGCGGTGAAGTGCCGGTACACCGGCTTGTCCTGCGACACGAACGCCACCCGGCCCACCGCGCCCGCCGACCCCTCGTCGGCGCCGAGGAGACCGGCCAGCACGGTCATCAACGTCGTCTTGCCGGCGCCGTTCGCGCCGACCAGTGCCGCCACCCGACCCGCGGGCAGGTCGAACGTGCACTCCCGCAACGCCCACCTGCCGCGGTAGCGCTTGCCCAGCGCCTGTGCCCGCACCGCGATCGCGGTGCCGTCGACGGACTCGACCGCGGTGCTCACAGGACCGCCACCCCCTCACCGGCCGTCGGCCGACCGCCGTCACCGTCGGTTGTCGCCCGATTGCCGTCACCATCGGCGGTCGTCCGATTGCCGTCTTCGTCGGCGGTCGTCCGATTGCCGTCTCCGTCGGCGGTCGTCCGATTGCCGTCTCCGTCGGCGGTCGTCCGATTGCCGTCTTCGTCGGCGGTCGTCCGATTGCCGTCTCCGTCGGCGGTCGTCCGATTGCCGTCTTCGTCGGCGGCCAGGACCGAGCGCACGAGCGCGTCGACGTCCTCGTCGTCCAACCCCGCCGCGCGCGCTTCGCGGACCCACTCGGCCAGCCGCGTTCTCAGCGCGGCCATCACCTCGGGCTCGGTGGAGCCGAGGCCGGCCTTGATGAACGTGCCCGAGCCCTGGCGTGCCTCGACCAGGCCGGACATCTCCAGTTCGCGATACGCCTTGAGCACCGTGTTCGCGTTCACACCACTCCTCGCGACGACGTCGCGGACGGTCGGCAGCCGGTCTCCCGGCTCCAGCCAGCCCAGGCGCAACGCTTCCCGCACCTGGCGCACGAGCTGGAGGTAGGCGGGGAGGCCGCTGGACCGGTCGATGCGGAACTCCACCCGGCGCCTCCGGATTGTGTTGGTCAACTAAGACACTAGAAGACCATCACACTCCGGAGGCTGTCAACAGGTGTCGGACGCCGGACAGGGGGTTCGGCGTCCGGGTCTCGGTGCCCGGACTTCACCGCACGGCGGTCGGCGACCGGTCTCAGCGACCGAGCCGCGTCACCAGTGCCAGCGCGTCCTCGCAGGTCGGGGGCATTTCCTCCAGCCAGACCCGAACCGGTCCGGTGGGCGCGACGTGCGGGTCGACGGCGAGCCGGTCCGCGGTGAGCACCTGCAGGTTCGCCACCGCGCGCAGCAGGTGCCGGTCGCGGCGCAGCAGCACGCACGCCACCGCCGGCCCGATCGAGGCCACCGTCTGGCCGGCGTCGAACACCTCCTTCACCGCGTCGGCCAACAGGGTCATCGCCACCACGCGCGACCACCCGGACGTCCGGGACAGGTCGAGCGACACCAGCACCAGCACGTGCTCCTGGCGACCGACGGCCCGCGTCTCCGCGTACACCTCGCGCAGCCTGGTCCGCAGGTACGCCGGCGTGGCCAGGCCGGTCAGCGGGTTGTCCGCCGAGCAGTTCGCGGCCTGCCTGCTCATCACGTCGCCCCAGCCGAGTGCGGTGCACCGCAGCATCCGCGCCGGGACCGCGTCCACGTTCGGCGACACGATCCCGCTCGATCCCGGCGGCTCGGCCAGCACGGCGTGCAGCGCCGCCAGGTCGAGCAACGTCTCGGCCAGCCCGGCGCCCGCCTCGGCACGCGCGCAACCCAGCCGGTACAGCTCGGCGTCCGGATCGCCCTCGCCCAGTACGGCCCGGCAGACGTCGTCCACCTCGGCCAACGGCCAGTCCGCCGGGAACGCCCAGCCGGCGGCTATCGTGGCGGTGCGCCACCTCGACCGCAGTGCCCGCGACCCTCCAGCGCCCGAGCGCCGTGTGACCGCTTCCCGAACACCCACCCGGTTGCCTCCTCGACGTCGGTTCCGGATACGGGACGTTGCCTCGGCTCATCCATGACGGCAGTAAGTCCACCCAGTCGGGCGGTTCTACGTGACGGTGCGCGACCCGGTGCGTCAGACTGGCGCCGCGCGAGGAGGGGACTGACACGTGGCGACCGTTCCTGCCGAAGTCCAGGGACCGAGCGACGCGGAGCTGATCGACTCCGTGCGCGCCGGGGACATCGACGCCTACGGGCAGCTCTACGAACGCCACGTCACCGCCGCGTACAACCTGGCCCGCCAGCTCGCCAGGTCGTCCGCCGAGGCCGACGACCTGGTCTCGGACGCGTTCGCGAAGGTCCTCGACGCGCTGCGCGCGGGCCGCGGGCCCGACACGGCGTTCCGCGCCTACCTGCTCACCGCGCTGCGCCACACCGCCTACGACAAGACCCGGCGGGACCGCAAGCTCGAACTGGCCGACGACGTGGCCGAGGTCGCACCCGAGGCGACGAGCGTGCCGTTCAAGGACACCGCCGTGGCCGGGCTGGAGCGGTCGATGGCGGCGAAGGCGTTCGCCCGGCTGCCCGAGCGCTGGCAGACCGTGCTGTGGCACACCGAGATCGAGGGCCAGTCGCCCGCCGAGGTCGCGCCGCTGCTCGGCCTGACCGCGAACGGCGTGTCCGCCCTGGCCTACCGGGCCCGCGAGGGCCTGAAGCAGGCCTACCTCCAGGTGCACCTGGCGGAGTCGCGGACCGAGCAGTGCCGCGCGACCGTCGACCGGCTCGGCGCGTGGACCCGCGGCGGGTTGTCCAAGCGGGAGACCACGCAGGTCGAGGCCCACCTGGACGAGTGCCCGCACTGCCGCGCGCTGGCCGCCGAGCTGGCCGACGTCAACGGCGCGCTGCGCGGGATCATCGCGCCGCTGGTGCTGGGTGTCGGCGCGTCCGGCTACCTGGCCGCCGCCGGCGCGGGCACCGCCAAGGCCACCGCGGTCGCCGCCGCGGCGGGCACGGGCGGTGCCGCCGGTGCCGCCGCGTCCACGCCGCGCAACCTCCTCGCCACCGCCGCCTCGGCCGCCGCCCTGGTGGTGGCCGTGGCGATCGGCCTGGCGGCCGGCGGTGAGCAGGAGGTGCCCGCCGCGCAGGTCGCACCGGCGACCACCACGCAGCCGGCCCAACCCACCCGATCGCCGGAACCACCGCCGCCCGCGGCGACGACCGAACCCGCCCCCGCACCGACCACGGAACCGGCGCCGACCACCGAGCCCGCACCGACGACCGAGCCGGTGCCGTCGCCGGAGCCACAGCCACAGCCGCAGCCCGGACCAGAGCCCCAACCCGAACCCGAACCGCAGCCCACGCCGCCCAACCTGGTGCCGGTGGTGCCGAGCGGGTTCGTGCTGACCCCCGGCGACGACCCCGTCGACCTGCCGCTCACCGTGCGCAACTCCGGCGAGACGGCCTCGGACCCGGTGAGCGCCGTGCTGGAACTGCCGCCCGGTGTCCGGTCCACCGGACCGGCCCCGTCGTTCGCGGGCGGGCGGCTGGTCGGGCTCGACGGCTCGGCCGACCAGTCCGTGACCTGCCCGGCCGGCACGGGCACGGTGACGTGCACCACCGCGCTGGGCATCGCGCCCGGCGGCACGGCGACGTTCGTGTTCCGCGTCCAGGCCGACCTGGAGGCGATCACCGGCCGGATCACCGGCACCGTCCGCGCGGGCACGTCGAGCGTGTCGATCGGCGTCGACGTCGAGGTGCGGCCCCCGGCCGACGACCTGGAACTGCTGGTCCGCACCTGGCAGCACGGGTTCTGGGAACCGCGGCTGGACATCAACGCCACCAACACCGGTGGCAGGGAGGGCCGGCTGCGGCTGGTCGTGGAGGCCGACCGGCACCTCGTGCTGGTCGCGCTCCGGCACGGCTGCGAGCGGTCGTGGCACAAGGTGGTGTGCGAGGTCCCGTTGGCGCGCGGCGAGTCGTTCCGGCTCGCGGTGTGGGTCTTCGGGTCGGTGCACCGGGACGGCGTGGTGCGGGTCAGCGCGACCCTCGGCACCGCGTCCGAGTCCGTCGAGGTGCCCGTCTCGACGCGCCCCGGCGGTGGCGACGGCCACCTGCCCGGACCGCCGACCGGCACACCGACCCCGACTCCGACCACCACTCGCACCACGCCGCCGACGACCACCACCCGGCCGACCCCGACGACGACCACCGAGCCGTCCGGTCCGGCGACGCCCTCCTCGCCGGCGACGGATCCGGCCGGGCAACCGGGCACGTCCGAACCACCGCCCACCACGGCGCCGACCAAGACCGAGCCGCCACCGACGACGACACCGCCACCACCGCGCAGCGAGCCGTGCCGGCCCAGACCGCCGTGGTTGCCGCCGTTGCTGGACGACCTGCTGCCCGATCGTTGTCGCACCCCTTCGTGATCGTTCGATCACGCTGTCGGTA
Source organism: Actinosynnema sp. NPDC050801 (assembly GCF_040673975.1). Lineage (NCBI taxonomy): Bacteria > Bacillati > Actinomycetota > Actinomycetes > Pseudonocardiales > Pseudonocardiaceae > Actinosynnema > Actinosynnema sp. NPDC050801. The sequence continues at coordinate 135,010 of NZ_JBFAQZ010000020.1, forward strand.
GCCTGCCCCGGTGCTGCCACTAGTGCGCAGGGTCTTGGGCCTCCTTCCGGAACCCGTCCGCTTCCTGATCAACAAGCACCGCGAGCTGATCCGGTTCGCCGCCGTCGGCGGCACGACGTTCGTGATCGACAACGGTGTCTGGTACGCGCTGAAGCTGACCGTCCTGCAGGACAAGGTCGTCACGGCGAAGGCCATCGCGGTGCTGGTGGCGGTCATCTCGTCGTACGTGCTGAGCCGCGAGTGGTCCTTCCACACCCGCGGCGGGCGTGAGCGACACCACGAGGCGGCACTGTTCTTCCTGGTCAGCGGCATCGGCATCGGCGTGAACCTGTTGCCGCTCTACGTCTCGCGGCACGTGTTCGACCTGCACTCGGAGGTCGCCGACTTCGCCGCGGGCTCGGTGATCGGCATGCTCCTGGCCACCGGTTTCAAGTTCTGGGCGATGCGGAAGTTCGTGTTCCCCCAGGCGGACGCGCGGCCGTCCGTGCAGCCGCTGCACGTCGTCACCGAGCAGCGCGAAGTCGCCTGAACAGGCCTTTCACCCCGCTTTCCGTAGACTGCCCGGGTGTCCGTTGTCGAAAGCGTCGTCCTGCGCCTGCCCGAACCCCTGCGCTCGCTCGCCCTCAAGCACAGGGAGCTGCTGAAGTTCGCCTTGGTCGGCGGCACCTGCTTCGTGATCGACACGGCCATCTTCATCGGCCTCAAGACGACCGTGCTGACCGAGAAACCGGTCACCGCGAAGATCGTCGCGACGCTGGTGGCGACGATCGTGTCGTACGTGCTCAACCGCGAGTGGTCGTTCAAGACCAGGGGCGGGCGTGAACGCCACCACGAGGCGGCGCTGTTCTTCCTCGTCAACGGCATCGGCATCGCGCTCAACTCGCTGCCGCTGGGGGTCTCGCGGTACCTGCTGGACTTCCAGGAGCCGCACGTGAGCAGGCTCGGCGAGGAGTTCGCCGACTTCATCAGCGCCCAGATCATCGGCACCCTGATCGCCATGGCGTTCCGCTGGTGGGGCTACAAGAAGTGGGTCTTCCCCGAGGCCGACTTCCGGCCGCGCCGCGTGACCAGGGCCTACGACCGCCCGGACGACGACGAGCAGGCGCTCGGCCACTCCTGACCGGCGTTCAGCGGCCCTCGGCGAGCACCTCCAGCGCCGCGTCGTGCAGGTGCCCGTTGCTGGTGAGCACGTGGCCGCCGTCGAAGCGCTCCGCGCCGCCGAGGTCGCTGAACCGGCCACCGGCCTCGGTCACCAGCACCTGGAACGGCGCCACGTCCCACGGGTTCACGATCGGCTCGGCGGCCAGGTCGATCGCACCCTCCGCGACCAGGCAGTGCTGCCAGAAGTCGCCGAACGCCCGGTTCTCCCAGCACGCGTCGACCAGCGCCAGGTAGGCCTCGCGGGAGTGGTACTCGCCCCACGTGCCCAGGTGCGTGGTGGACAGGTAGGCATCGGACAGGTCCCGCACCGCCGACACCGAGATGGCCCGCTCGCCCGACGCGTCCGAGGTGTGCGCGCCGCCGCCCGCCGAAGCCCACCAACGACGGCCCAAGGCGGGCGCGCTGACCACGCCGACCACCGGCACGCCGTCCGCCACCAGCGCGATCAGCGTCGCCCACACGGGCACGCCGCGCAGGAAGTTCTTCGTGCCGTCGATCGGGTCGAGCACCCACGTCCGGCCTTCGCCCGCCGTGCCGCCGCGCTCCTCGCCCGCGATCCGGTCGTCCGGGGTCCGCGTCGCCAGCACCGCGCGGATCGCGTCCTCGACCGCCACGTCCGCGTCCGTCACCGGCGTGCGGTCGGGTTTGCGCTCCACCACGAGGTCGAGGGCGCGGAACCGCGCGGTGGTGATCTTGTCGGCCTCGTCGGCCAGGTGGAGGGCCAGGGACAGATCTGCGCGAAGGTCGGGCACGCACGGGATCGTGCCACGCCTACGCTGGGTGGTGTGAGCGTGGTCTTGTTGGCCGAGGACGACCCGGCGATCGCCGAACCGCTGTCCCGCGCGTTGCAGCGGGAGGGCTACCAGGTGCAGGTCGTCGCGGACGGCCCGGGTGCGCTGGACGCCGCCGAGCACAACGGCATCGACCTGCTGGTGCTCGACCTCGGCCTGCCCGGGATGGACGGGCTGGAGGTGTGCCGCCGGCTGCGCGCCGGCGGGCGCGGCCTGCCGGTGCTGATGCTCACCGCGCGGTCCGACGAGGTCGACTTCGTCGTCGGGCTCGACGCGGGCGCGGACGACTACGTGGCCAAGCCGTTCCGGCTGGCCGAGCTGATGGCCCGCATCCGCGCCCTGCTGCGCCGCCGCTCGCCCGGCACGCTGGAGGTCAACGGCGTGCGCATGGACCTCGCCGCCCGCCGCGTCACGGTGGACGGGATGGAGGTGCAGCTGGCCAACAAGGAGTTCGAGCTGCTGCGCGTGCTGATCCAACGCGCGGGCCAGGTCGTGCACCGCGACGAGATCCTGTCCGAGGTCTGGAACGACCCGGAGCTCAAGAGCAGCAAGACCCTCGACATGCACATGTCGTGGCTGCGGCGGAAGCTCGGTGACGTGCGCTCGGTGGAACGCCGCATCGCGACCGTGCGCGGTGTCGGTTTCCGCTTCAACACCGCCGACTGATGCGCAGCCGGATCCTGCGCGCCATCCTGCTGGCCGTCGCGGTCACCGGGTTCGCGCTCGGCATCCCCCTCGGCTACACCGCGTTGCGGCTCGTGGAGGACGGTGCGCGCACCGACCTGGCGGCGCGGGCCCAGCGGATCGCGGCGTCCATCGACGACCAGATCGCGAGCGGCCGGCCGATAGACCTCGGGCCGGTCGAGGTCGGCGTGCCGGAGGGCGGCCACCTGGTGGTGACGTCGTCCAGCGGGGTGCACGAGTTCGGCCGGACGCCCGGCCCGAACCCGTTGTCGGTGGAGGTGCCGATCGCGCAGCAGGGCACCGTGCGGCTGGAGCTGTCGTCGGCGGCCATGCACACCGCGCAGTACCAGGTGGCGGGGCTGGTGGTGCTGCTGGTCGTGCTGTCGGTGAGCACCGGCACGGTGGTCGCCACGGTGACGGCGCGCAAGCTCGCCAAACCGTTGCGGCACGTGGCGGCTCGTGCGGCCCGGCTGGGCGCGGGTGACTTCCGGCGCGACGACCGGCGGCACGGCGTGCCGGAACTGGACCTCGTGGCGGAGGCGCTGGACCGGTCGGCGGGCGCGCTGGCGCAGCTCGTGCAGCGGGAGCGCGAACTGGTCGGCGACGTCTCACACCAGCTGCGCAGCAGGCTGACCGCCTTGCAGCTGCGGCTGGAGGCGTTGTCGTTGCACCCGGAGCCGGACATGGCCGTCGAGGCGCGGGCCGCGCTGGAGCAGGCCGAGCGGCTGGCGGAGGTGCTCAACGAGATGCTGGCCGCGGCACGGGCCGCCCGGGCGGTCGACGCGGAACCGCTCGACCTCGGCGCCGAGTTGACGGCCATCGCCGAGGAGTGGCGTGAACCGCTGCGCCGCGTCGGACGCGCACTGCGGGTCCGGGTGCCGGACGGTCTGCTGGCGCGTGCCACGCCCGCACGGCTGCGCGAGGCGATCGGCGTGCTGCTGGACAACGCCTTGCGGCACGGTGAGGGTCAGGTCGTGGTCTCCGCGCGCCGTGACGACGGCACGGTGGTCGTGGAGGTCGCCGACGGCGGGGCGGGCGTGCCGGACGAGTTGGCGCACCACATCTTCGAACGCGGTGTGTCCGGCGGCGGGTCCACCGGTGTGGGCCTGGCGCTGGCCCGCGCCCTGGTCGACGCCGACGGCGGGCGGCTGGAGCTGTCCACGGCCCGGCCCGCGACGTTCGCGCTGTTCCTGCCCGTGCCGAAGGCCGAGGACGTGGTGGGCGTGACCTGGCGGACCGACCTCACGCCTCGCTAGTCGCCGCCTCCGGCCGGCTCCGGGCCGCGCGTCTCCGGCCGGGGGGCTGCGGACCGCGTGGCCTAGGCGTGCGTGGTCCCGGCCGGCGTGGTCTCGGCCGGCGTCGTCTTGGGCTGGGTGGTCTCGTGCTGGGTGGTCTCGTGCTGGGAGGTCTCGTGCTGGGGCAGCACGCCGACCGCCCCGCGCACCACCTGCGCCCACACCAGCCGACCGAACAGGTAGTGGCAGGCGACGTCCTCGCTGGTGAACGCAGCCCAGTCGTACCGGTTGCCCTGCTCGCGCCAGAAGACCTCGAAGCCCTCCTCGGTCGGCAGCAGGCACCACGTGTTGTCCGCCTCCGCGCCGATCGACACGACCTCCGCGGGCACGCCGACCGCCAGCAGCCAACCCTGGATCGACTCCGCGTTCATGCCATCTCCTCCAGGTAGCCCAGCGCGATCAGGTCGGCGACCGGGTAGGTGGCCCGGAAGCGGACGCCGCCACCGGGCTGGCCGAACCACTCGGCGGACAGGGTGAACCACACCGGCAGGACCTGCACCACCCGGTAGCGGTGGTAGCCCGCGTCCACCAGCGCGGGTGGCAACGAGCGCTCGGCGTAGGCGGTGCCGAGCTGGGACAGCACCCGGCCCTCCGGTCCACCGAACCGGTCGAGCTCGACGCCGACCGCGAGCACACCGGCCTGGCCCGCCTCGTAACCGCCCTCGGGGAACAGCTCGCCGGGCGGCCAGGCGTACTCGGGCGGGTCGGCGCGGACCAGGAACCGGCGGTCCCAGTCGCGCTCGTGCATCCCCGCGAGCGGGTCGTAGCCGTCCAGCAGCACCGGATCCGGCGCGGCACCCGGCCTGAGGACCAGGCGCGGCCGGTTGCCCGCGGGCACCGGGTCCGTCGACACCGGACCGGTCGGCTCCTCGCCGGAGAGCCGCGACCGCAGCCCGTCCGGGCCCCCGGCGCGCAGGTCGAGGCCGAACCGGGCGGAGGCGTCCACCAGGTGGCCGTCCGGGTGTGCCTGCGGTTCGAAGCGCAGGCCACCGGCGAACGTCTCGTCCTCCGACGGCGCCGGCAGCTGGCGGGCGGGCTTCGCGCTGGGCGGCGGCAGCGTGCCGCCGGGGAACATGTGCAGCAGGAACAACGCGGCCGCTTCGGTGGTCGGCTGCGCGGTCTGCGCGGCCTTGACCCGGGGCGCGGGCGTGGTGTCGTCCGGCTCGGTCGGCAGGATCGCCGACGTGGGGCCGGCCTGGAGCGGCAAGCCGATGGCGTCACGACCGCCGACCGGGACGGGGACGATCGCGAATGCGAGGTCGCCCTCCTTGACCTGCTGCCCGATCGCGGCCAGGGCGTCCTTGATGTCCTTCGCCTGGACGTCGCCCTTGGGCTGGCCCTCCGGCTTGGGCTGGCCCTCCGCCTTGGCGGCGGCCTCGCCCTTGGCCTGGCCCGCGCCCGCGTCCTTGGCCTGACCGCCCTGCCCCTGACCCTGACCTTGACCCGACTGGCCCTGACCCGACTGCGTGGAACCCGACTGGCCCGCGCCGGACTGCACCGAACCGGACTGCGCCGAACCCGGCTGGCCCGTCGGCGTCTGGCCCGTCGGCGTCTGGCCCGTCGGCGTCTGGCCGGGTTGGGGCTGCGCTTGCGCCGCACGTGCCTCGGCCTTCGGCGCCGCCGGCTGACCGGACTGCTGGCCCGGCGCCTGGGTGTTCGCGGCGTTGGCGGCGGCATTGGCCGCGGCGGCCGAGCCCGGTGCCACCGCCGACGTCGGAGCCGCCGCGGGCCCGCCACCGACGGACGGGCCGCCGAACGCCGGACCCTGCGGCGTGGCCTGGTTCGCGGCCGGGGCCGCGGGTTGGGCGGTGGCGTGCGGTGCTTCGGTGTGCGCCAACAGCGGACGCTCCATGACCGCCGCCGCGGCGGACTGGGTGACCGTGCCCTCCGGGCGGGTGACGGACTCCACGACCTGGGTCGCGGCGCCCGGGACCGCACCGCCGAGCACCGGGTTCAGCACGTCGCCGACCACGTTGCCCAGCCCTGGCGGAGTGCCGCCGCGACCGGGCGCGTTGCCGTGGCCGGGCGCCTGGTCCGGTCCGCGATCCGGTCCCTGTCCCAGGCCATGGCCCGGTCCCTGGCCCGGTCCCTGGCCCTGGCCCTGTCCGGGCGTCACCGCGTCGGCCACGCCGGTGGCGACGTCCGCCGCGCCCTGGACGGTGCGGCCGACCGTGTCGTCCACCACGCCGCCGACGTTCTCGACGACCTCGCCCGCCCTGTCCAGCACGGGTTCGACCACGGCCGCGACCGGTGGAGCGACCGCGCCGACCGTCTCCACGACGGGCTGCACGACCGCGCCCACCGTGTCGGTCACCCCGCCGAGCAGACCACCGACCAAACCGGGCGCCTGCCCACCGCCAGGAGCAGCACCGGGCGCAGCGCCAGGAGCAGCACCACCGGGAGCAGCACCGCCACCGGACGGGCCACCGCCACCCTCGGACCCTCCGGGCAGCACACCGCCGGGCAGCACACCGCCGGGCAGCACACCGTCGAGCAGACCGCCGCCCTGACCGCCACCGAGCAGACCGCCGCCGCCGAGCAGGCCACCGCCCTGCGGCTGACCGCCACCAGCCGGCTGACCGCCACCGTGCGACGAGCCGGAACCCTGACCCGGCCCGGCGTCACCGGGCGCGTGCACGCCGGGGTTGGCGTTGACCGGGGGCTGCTGGCCGCCGATCTGCACGCCGCTGTCCAACCGCACCGCGCTGGACAAGGTGTCGGTCAGGTGGGCGACGTTCGCCGCCGCACCGCGCACCGCCGTCTCCAGCCCGAGCAACGCCGTCGGGTGCCCGGCGTTCGCGGCCTGCTGGGCCGCGTCGTTGTTCTTCGCCAGGTTGACCAGCTCGCGCACCAGCTCGACCTTGGCCGCGCCGACCTGCTCGGCCGCGTGGTCCAACCGGTCGGCCGCCGCGTTGCAGCCGCGCACCACGGAGTTCAGCGTGCCGTCCGGCGCGGTGAACTTGTTCCAGTGGCCACGCGCCGCCTCACCGGTCGGCCCGGACATGGCGGCCAACGCCTTGCCCGCCGCACCGTCGGACTCGCCCGCCAACGTGGACAGCTTCACGCCCGCGTCCCGCCAGGCGGTCGCGGAGGCGCGCAACTTGTCCTCGTCGGCCTGGGGCCACGACACCCCGGCCTTCGCGGCGACGTCGGCCAGTTCGGCCGGCAGCTCGATCCCCATCACGGCCCCCTGAGTCAGATCGCGCCGAGCGCGTTGCGGTTGCCCTCTTCGACTTCGCGGTAGGTGCGGGCCGTCTCGGCGAAGCGCTGCCCGACGCCGCCGAACCCACCGCTCAACCCGGTCAACCCGCTCAACGCCTCGCCCGACGGCTGCACGTGGCTCGACGCGAAGCTCTGCCCGATCGCGTCACCGCCCCAGCACGCGCCGAGCGAGTCGAGCACGCCGCCGAGCTCGCCCGCGATCTTCCCGGCCCGCTCGGCGAACGCGGTGAAGTCGTCGGCCCCCTCGGCGAGGCGGGCGAGGTCGGTCTGGAAGCCGTTCATCTCGTTCTCCTCGCCGCGGTCCTCGGAACCGTCTCGTCGACGTTGGTCATCCACTCGCGCTGTTCGAGGTCGTCGTCGTCATCGACGGCCCGGCGGCGGCGCGGCGGCCCGGCCTGCTCGGCGTCGTCCGGCCGGATCTCGTCCGGTCGGAGGTCGGCGGTGCCGCGCAACAACGCTTCGGGGTCCGTGCCGGCGGGCAGCACCGGGCTCAACGTCCGGTAGGCGCCCTCGGCGGCACTGGCCACCGCCTCCTGCGTCGTGCGCAGGATCAACTGGGCGAGCTGCGGCGGCCGCAACCGGTACGCGCCGTCACCCAGCTCCAGGTCGGTGAGCGTGCCCTTGGCGTCGACCACGGCGGTCACCGAGCCGTCGGGGCTGGTGGCGGATCCGGAGACCCTGGCCAGGTCGCGCTGCACGGACGCCAGCTGGTCGCGGCTGCGCCGGTAGTCGGCGAGCAGCTCGTCCACCTGGGCGCGGTGATCGGTCGTCACGGCCACCTCCGGTCTTCGCCGTCGCCGGGCATGGTCGTCGGTAGCGCGTTGGACGTTACGACCCCTGCTCCGGTTCCCGCACGTTCCAGGGAAATCCCGCACTACCCCCGCAGTGCCCGGACCACGCGCGACGGGCTCGGCCGGCCCAGCCGCTCCGCCATCCACGCGCTGGTGTCGGCGAGCTTGTCCAGGTCGACGCCGTGGCCGACACCCAGCCCGTCGAGCATCCACACCAGGTCCTCGGTGGCCAGGTTGCCGGTCGCCGACTCCGCGTACGGGCAACCGCCCAGCCCGCCCGCCGACGAGTCGACCGTCCGCACGCCCGCCTGCAACGCGGCCAACGTGTTCGCCAACGCCTGCCCGTAGGTGTCGTGGAAGTGCACCGCGAGCCGGTCGACGTCGTCGAAACCGGCCAGCAGCGCGGTCACCTGGCCCGGCGTGGCCACGCCGATCGTGTCGCCGAGCGACAGCTGGTCGCAGCCCATGTCCAACAACCGCTTGCCCACGCCGACCACCTGGTCGCGCGGCACGGCGCCCTCCCACGGGTCGCCGAAGCACATCGACACGTACCCGCGGACCGCCAGCCCCTCGGCCTTGGCGCGCGACACGACCGCGTCGAACATGGCGAACTGCTCGTCCAACGACCGGTTGAGGTTGCGTCGCGCGAAGGTCTCGGTGGCGCTGGCGAAGATCGCGACGTGCTCGACGCCGGCCCGCAGCGCCCGCTCCAGCCCCCGCTCGTTGGGCACCAGCACCGGGTAGCTCACGCCGGGGCGCTTGACCAGGCCGGCCAGCAGCTCCTCGGCGTCGGCCAACTGCGGCACCCACTTCGGGTGCACGAAACTCGTGGCCTCCAGCACCGTGCCGCCCGCGTCGGCCAGCCGGTCCAGGAACTCCAGCTTGGTGTCGACCGACACCACCTCGGACTCGTTCTGCAGGCCGTCCCGCGGCCCGACCTCCCAGATCGTCACGCGGTCCGGCAGACCGTCCGCGCCGACCGTGTCCGGCAGACCGACTTCACGCGCGCCCATCTGTGACCCTGTCCTCCGTCCGCTGGTCCGGGGTGGTGCCCCCGTAGACCATCGACTGCACCTTCTCCACGTCCGGGATGTCGTCGAACTCCCACGGCTCGTCCGACGCCGACTCGATGATCAGCGTGCCGCAGCCGAACAGCCGGTCCACCAGGTTGCGCTCGAAGCTGACGCCGTCGATGCGGTCGAGCCGGATGTCCAGGCCGGTGCGCTTGAACACGCCGATCCGGTACATCACCCGCTCGTTGGTGACGATGAAGTGCGTGGTGCGCCAGCGGAGCACCGGCGCCAGGGTCAACCAGGCGACCAGCACCACGACGACCGCGGCGAGCACCGTCCAGGCGATCGACGCCCAGCCGAAGTCCGCCACCTGCACCGCGAGGTAGGCGCCGCCACCGACCGCGACGACCAGCGCGAGCACGGGGACCACCAGCGTCTTCCAGTGCGGGTGCCGGTGGGTCACGACGTGCTCGCCGGTGCTGAGCAGGTCGTCCGGATAGGCCACGACGGGTCCCTTTCGGTGGCTGGGCTCGCCTCGAAGCAGCGCCGGCCCTCTGGGGGCCCGGCCTCACCGTACCCGCAGGTGCACCACGTCCCCGGCGGAAACGGTGTGGTCGGCGCCCTGGTGGTCGCGCACCACCAGCGTGCCGTCGGGCTCCAGGTAGCGGGCCGTGCCGAGCAGCGGTTCGCCCCGGGCCAGGTCCACCCGCACCTGGCTGCCGAGCGTGACGCAGTACCGGCGGTACTCGTCGCGCAACGACGGCTCGTCACCGCCGGCGTGCCGCCACTGCCGCTCCAGCTCGGCCAACTCGCGCAGCAGCGTGACCGCCACCTCGGTGCGGTCCAGCGGACCGGCGTGGTCCTCCAGGCTCGTCGGCCGGAGCCCGCCCGCGCCGGGCTCGACGTCGTCGGGCAGCTTCGCCACGTTGAGCCCGATGCCGACGATCACGGCCTGGGCCACGCCCGCGGTGATCTCGGCCAGCACGCCCGCCGCCTTGGCACCACCGATCAAGAGGTCGTTCGGCCACTTCAGGGACGCCTCGACGCCGAGGCCGCGCGCCGTGCGGACCAGCGCCACGCCCGCGAGCAGCGTCAACCACGGCAGCCGCGCCGGGGCCACCCCGGACGGGCGGAACAGCACGCTGAGGTAGAGGCCTCCCTCGGGCGACGTCCAACCCCGCCCGCGTCGTCCCTGGCCCGCGGTCTGCCGCTCGGCGATGAGGACGGTCCGGTCGTGCGCGCCGCTTTCGGCCGCGCCACGCAGGTCGTCGTTGGTGGAACCGGTCTCGGCGACCACGTCGAGCGCCGCGTAGGGGCCGATGAGCTGGTCGCGGAGTGCGGCGGTGTCGAGGATCACGCTCGCCAGACTAGGAGCGACCCGCCCCACCCGCTTCGTCGGAGCGGTGTGGATGGTGGGGCGGATCGCGTGCCCCCAGCCTGCAACCTCCACCGCACTGGAGGTCAACACCTTCGGAATCGAGCCGACCACCCGCGACACTCCACCCCCACCCGTGACCCATTTCACGCCTTTCCCGAGGTCGCGTCGGTCATCCGTGACCCATTTCCCGGCGATCACGCCCTTCGACCGCCGGGAAATGGGTCACGGATGACCGACGCCCAGGCGACCGAGCCCGCGACGCCGGAGGCGGCGCAATCCCACACCGTTAAGCTGCCGCGCTATGAGCAGTGCGACCGCCGCCGACGGCGAGGAGCCGGACGTCCACACCACGGCCGGGAAGCTGGCCGACCTCTACCGGCGCAACGAGGAGGCCGTGCACGCAGGCTCCGCGCGCATGGTGGAGAAGCAGCACGCCAAGGGCAAGAAAACGGCCCGCGAGCGCATCGAGCTGCTGCTCGACCCCGGCTCGTTCGTCGAGCTGGACGAGCTGGCGCGGCACCGCTCGACGAACTTCGGGCAGGAGCGCAACCGGCCCTACGGCGACGGCGTGGTGACCGGCTACGGCACCGTCGACGGCCGGCCCGTGTGCGTGTTCAGCCAGGACGTCACGGTCTTCGGCGGCTCGCTCGGCGAGGTCTACGGCGAGAAGATCGTCAAGGTCATGGAACTGGCGATCAAGACCGGTCGGCCGATCGTCGGCATCAACGAGGGCGGCGGCGCGCGCATCCAGGAGGGTGTCGTCTCGCTCGGCCTCTACGGCGAGATCTTCCGCCGCAACGTCGCCGCGTCCGGCGTCGTGCCGCAGATCTCGCTGATCATGGGCGCGAACGCGGGCGGCCACGTCTACTCGCCCGCGTTGACCGACTTCGTGGTCATGGTCGACCAGACCTCGCACATGTTCATCACCGGCCCGGACGTGATCAAGACCGTCACGGGCGAGGACGTCGGCTTCGAGGAGCTGGGCGGCGGGCGCACGCACAACACCAAGTCGGGCAACGCGCACTACCTCGGCGACAACGAGGAGGACGCCATCTCCTACGTCAAGGAGCTGCTGTCCTTCCTGCCCGCGAACAACATGTCCGAGCCGCCCGTCTTCGACGCGCCGGACGACCTGGTTCACGGCTCGGTCGAGGACTCGATCACCGACTCCGACCGCGAGCTCGACACCCTGATCCCGGACTCGGCGAACCAGCCCTACGACATGCACGAGGTCATCACCCGCGTGCTGGACGAGGGCGAGTTCCTGGAGGTCCAGCCGCTGTTCGCGCCGAACATCCTGGTCGGCTTCGGCCGGGTGGACGGCCACTCGGTCGGCGTGGTGGCCAACCAGCCGACCCAGTTCGCCGGTTGCCTGGACATCGACGCCTCGGAGAAGGCGGCGCGGTTCGTGCGCACCTGCGACGCGTTCAACATCCCGGTGCTGACCTTCGTGGACGTGCCCGGCTTCCTGCCCGGCACCGACCAGGAGTGGAACGGCATCATCCGGCGCGGCGCGAAGCTGATCTACGCCTACGCCGAGGCGACCGTGCCGCTGGTCACCGTGATCACCCGGAAGGCCTACGGCGGCGCGTACGACGTGATGGGGTCCAAGCACCTGGGCGCGGACATCAACCTGGCGTGGCCGACGGCGCAGATCGCGGTCATGGGCGCGCAGGGCGCGGCGAACATCGTGCACCGCAAGACGTTGGCCAACGCGGTCGCCGCGGGCGAGGACGTCGACGCGCTTCGGGCCCGTTTGCAGCAAGAGTACGAAGACACCCTCTGCAACCCTTACGTCGCGGCGGAACGCGGCTATGTTGACAGTGTGATCCCTCCCTCTTTCACGCGCTCCTACGTCGCCCGGGCGCTGGCGATGCTGCGGGACAAGCGCGAAGCGCTGCCGCCCAAGAAGCACGGGAACATCCCGCTGTGAGCGGGGCACCGCACCTCCGGGTGGTGCGCGGCAACCCGGACGACGTCGAGCTGGCCGCGGTCGCGGCGGTCGTGGTCGGCCTGGCCGCGGCCGGCGGTCCCACGGGCGACGAACCGCGCCGCTCGGCCTGGTCGGACAAGTCCAGGCAGGTCAGGCGCCCACTGCCACACGGTCCGGGCGCCTGGCGAACCTCCAGCCTGCCCGGCTGAGTTGGATGGCCGCTGCTCCGCACCGGCGAGGTCGCGTCGGTCGTTCGCGTCCTCATTCCCCGGCGATCACGCTCTTCGATCGTCGGGGACTGATGGGGCGAACGGCAGCGGCGTCCC